>NZ_LMTS01000110.1:0-32868 GCF_001541225.1 Variovorax sp. WDL1
CTCGATCAGCGAGGGGGGAGGCGTCCATACCATCTCCTGTTCTGGTCGGGACGTGAAGCTTCAGGTCTTCGGCAGCTCGGCCCAATTGGCCGGCAACTTGATCTCCTTCGTGGTGACGCGCGTGTAGCCGGAATCGAGTGTCTTGATCCGGTTGCGCCCCGGGTCGCCCGCGACCAGGATCTCGATGTATTCGGGCCCGGGCATGACCCTCACCGGATCGTCCGGCCCTACGTCGAATTCCGGCGGGAAGGTCCCGAGCTTGATCTTCTCCTCGATCGTGTGGACCTCCGCCATCGTGTACTTCAGCTCGAAGTCCAGGTAGCGGCGCGGCACGGTGGTGTTCTCGCAGATGTAGCGGCGGATGTCGTCCTTCGAGTAGCCCGCATCGGCCAGCACCCTGGCCACCGGCGGCGCAAGCACGAAGACGATGTCGTTGACGAAGCTCGCCGGCCCGCGCTCGGCGAAGAGCGCGAAGGCGGGCTTGCGCAGCGCGTCGCGGCACAGCTGCTTGAGCGCGCACTCCGCCCCGCTCTGGTCGTCACGCGTGTAGGGCGACGGCTGGAAGCCCCAGTTCATCGTCGTGCTGACGGACACCGTGCTCGCGTTGCGGTCGAAGCCCTTCTCCACGTGGTAGGGGTCCCACGGGTTCAGCTCCTCGTTCTCCGCAAAGCAGAAGTTGATCGGGTAGCCGAAGGTGCCCATCTGGTTCTTCGCCGGACGGTAGCCGCCGATGTTGCGGATGATGAGCCCGAGCGCACGGCCGAACGAGGGATTGGCGCCGCGCGAGATCAGCCCCGCCGCATTGTTGAATCCCAGCTCCTTCACGATCGGCCCGTTGAGGAACACATAGGGCGTGATGCCCCAGGTGGTGCCGATGTTGTCGAGGTTGTACTTGTCTTCCTGCAGGGCCTCGACCATCGCGATGAGGATCGGCATGGTCTGCGGCTTGCAGCCCGCCATCACCCCGTTGGCCGCGATGTTCCACGGCGTGGCACGCAGGTTCATCTGCGGCAGCACGGCGACTACCTCGTCGGGCGAGCGGTCGGTGTAGCGCAGGAACTCCTGCACGCGCTCCATCGTGGGCGGGATGACCGGCAAGCCATCGCTCCAGTCCATTTCGTGGAAGTGCGCGTTGATCTCGTCGAAGCTGCCTTCGCAGACGATCTTCTTCGAGTCCCAGTCGGTCGCCTTGCCCAGCGCGCGCGGCTTGATCGGTTTGGTCAGCGCATTGACGATTCGCTCGAACAGCACGTTCTTGATCTTGTCGCGGATCTCGGCATGGTCCACGCCGACCGCGCCCGGGTACTCGACCACGGGCACGTCCGGCACGCCCGCGGCCTTCGCGGAGAGTTGCCCGACCATGTTGAATCCCGGCATCGACACCACCGCCGACGGGATGCCGAGAATCTTTTCTGCTTCTGCTGCCGGCCGCACCGCGGCCGGTGTGCAGGTGCCTCAGCCCCCGTTGCCGGTGATGACGGCGTCGGCCCCCTTGGCCTTCAGTGCCGCGATGATGTCGTTGAGCACCTCGCGCTGGTAGGAGGGCGTGCCCTTGAGCGAGGCGTAGGGAATGTCCGTGTAAGGAACGATCTTCACGTCGGGGAAGCGCTCCTTGAGCAATTCCCGGTAGATGGGAAACATGATGTCGCCCTTGAAGTCCTCGTTCCAGACTTCGGCGACGACCTTGCCGTTGAGGGTGTCCAGCCGCTTGGCCAGGTTCTTCTGCTCGACGGCTTCGGCGCCGATCGGGCTGATGACAGACAGTTTTTCCATCGAGAGGTCCTTTGGGTGGTGTTCTGGTGTCGATGTTAGGAGCAGCACGCGCGAGCGCCTATGAAGGCCCCGGAAAACAGCATTCGCTTTTTCCTGCCTTTGCTACTTCGTCGTGCGCTGCGGCTGCAAGCCGGCCTTCGCGGCGACGCCGCTCCACTTGGCGAGCTGGGCACGCACATAGTCGGTCGCTTCCTGCGGCGAACTCACGGTGGGCGATGTCTTGGCCGGCCCCTCCAGGCGCTCGATGGTGGCCGGCTTGGCCAGCGTCTCGCGGAAGGCCGCATTGAGACGGGCGATCACGTCCTTGGGCGTGCCGCTGGGCGCCAGCACCGCGTACCAGACCGAATCGCCCATGCTGGGGAAGCCGGCCTCGGCCATGGTTGGCACGTCCGGGAGGCTGCGCTCGCGCCTGCTGCCGGTCACGCCCAGGGCCTTGACCTTGCCGGCCTTGATCTGGGCCTCGACCGCCGGCATGGCGATCAGCCCCATCTGCACCTCCCCCGTCATGATCGCGGTGAGCGCCTCCGGCGTGCCCTTGAACGGGACATGCACGATGTCCAGGGAACGTTCGTTCTTGAGCAGCTCACCGGTAAGGTGGCCGATGCTGCCGATGCCGGCCGACGCATAGTTCAGCTTGCCCGGCGTGGACTTCGCGAGGGCGGCGAGTTCGGCCATCGAGTTCACCGGCAGCGAAGGCGGCACGACGAAGACCAGCGACTGCAGGCCCATCAGCGTCACGGCCTCGAAGTCCTTGACGGGGTCGAAGCCCAGCTCCATCAGGCTCGGCAGCACCGAGAAGCTCAGGCTGGCGAGGAAGAGCGTGTAGCCGTCGGGCTTGGCCCTCGCCACGGACTGCGCGCCGATCGAACCGCCCGCGCCGGGCCGGTTGTCGACGATCACCGGCTGGCCGAGCGCGTCCGAGAGGCCTTGCGACACCGCTCGCGCGGTGAGATCGCTGCCGCTGCCGGCCGGGAAGGGCGACACGAGCGTGACGGGACGGCTCGGGAAGCCCTGCGCAACGGCGGGCGCCGAGAGGCAGAAGGCGGTGGCCGCGAGCGCGGCGAGGAAGGTCTTGCGATGCATTGTTGGGCCTTTGATGCCGGGAGGGTTGATCAATCGGTCGAGGTGATGTTCTTTTCTTTCACCAGCTGACCCCAGCGCTTGAATTCTTCACCGACGAACTTGCGGAACGCATCGGAAGAAGCCATGACGGAGGGCACCATGGCGGCCTTCATCAGTTGCGCCCTCACGATGCCGTCGACGTGGCCGGCCAGGGTGTCGGTGATTGCGGGGGCCGCTCCTTTGTACGGAACGTGCACGATTCTTCCGCGGGAAGCCTGGGTCAGCAGTTCGATCGTGAGGTGCGGCAGGCCGCCGTTGCCCGACGAAGAGAGCGACACGTCCTGCGTTTTCGCCAGGTCGAGCAGTTCGCGCAGGGTCTTCACCTTCAGCCGCGGCCCGATGGCGATCGCCTCGGGCGTGAGGCCGACCGTGTTGATCGGGGCGAAGTCGGTGAGCGTGTCGAAGGGAACCTTGCGCAGCGTGTGCGGCGTGATCACGACCGGGCTCGCGCTGGCGGCGAGCAAGGTGTAGCCGTCGGGCGCCGACTTGGCGACGTGGTCCGCGCCGAGCGCGCCGCTGGCGCCGGGCCTGTTCTCGACGATCACCTGCGTGCCGAGCGCCTCGCCCAGCGGCGGCGCGATGATGCGCGCCACGATGTCGTTGGAGCCGCCCGGCGTGTAGCCCACGATGAGCCGGATCGTCCTGGAAGGAAAGTCCGCGGCAAAGGCCGTCGATGGCATCGACGCGACGACGGCACCGGCGAGCCACGCCGTGAGCAGCGCCAGGAAGGGGCGCACGATCGCGCCGCGGAATGGGGAAAGCTTGTGCATGCGGCGCAGTGTAGGAACCGCCCGAGGCACGCACCACTGCGGGTCGCGAACGCTCTTTTCGCAATAACCGAACGAGGTCGAAGCCCACCGCCCCTAGCATGCCGGCATGCGCATCTGGCACCAGAGCTTCACCGACCTCGACGCCTTTGCGCTCTATCGCGACACGCTCGCCGCCCATGCGGCCCAGGTGATGCAGGGCCGGGCGGAAGTCACAACCCGGCTGATCAGGCCTTCACGAGCGCCAGCTGGGCAATCGCGGCCCGCACGGCCGCCTGGCCATCGGCCACCGCATCGGCAAGCGACCCGCCGCAGCCTGCGCGCACGACGCCGGCCGCGAACACGCCGGGCATCGCGGTCTCCGCGCCGTTCACCGCAATGACCGCGCCGCGCTCGTCGCGCCCGATCTCCGCCGGCAGGAACGCCGTCGCCGGCTGGAGCCCGACGAAAGCAAAGAAGCCGCTGCACGGGATGGTCCCGCCATTGACGCGAACGCCTTCGACGCCCTGCGTCCCGAGCACCTCTTCGACCACGCTG
Organism: Variovorax sp. WDL1; assembly: GCF_001541225.1. Lineage (GTDB taxonomy): Bacteria > Pseudomonadota > Gammaproteobacteria > Burkholderiales > Burkholderiaceae_C > Variovorax. Next base: position 4,200 of record NZ_LMTS01000110.1, read on the forward strand.
TTCCAGTGCACCTGGATGTTGGCCGCCGACCGGACGGCGTCCACCCAGTGCGGCTTCGCGCGAAAAGCGCTGCCGCGATGCACCAGGTGGACCCGGCTGCAGAAGCGCGACAGCACCATCGCCGATTGCAGGGCCGAATCGCCGCCGCCGACTACCACGACCTCCTGGTCCTGGAACATCGGGCCGTCGCAGTCGGCGCAGTGGGAGACGCCCTTGTATTCCAGCTCGGCCTCGCCCGGCACGCCGAGCTTCTTCAGCGCGGCGCCCGAGGCCACGACGACCGCGCGTGCGCGGTGGCGGCCCGCGTCGCTCAGGACCACCAGCGCATCGCCTTCGCGCACGATGCCGCTGGCCACGCCTTCGAGGTTCTCGCCGCCGAGTTCCACCGCATCGGCCATCCACGTGGAGGACAGCTCGGCGCCACTGCCCTCGATCCCGCCCTCGAGTTCATTGACGTTGAGGACGAGGCCGCCGAACATCTGCGCCTCGAGCCACGCGGTGCTGAGGCCGGCCCGCAGGCCCTCGAGTGCCGCGCTGAGGCCGGCCGCGCCGGCGCCGATCACGACGAGGTCGTGCGAAGTGGTGTCGCTCATGGGGATCTTTCTCCTTGGACGGATGATGCGCAAGAGGGTGCGGCAGAAGGACGTGCGCGCAGCACGCGGACATCGGCGACGCGCTGGGTCACGCCCAGCCGATCGAGGGTTTCGAGCACCTGCACCGCCAGCGCGCGGCCGATGCCGGCGCCGTCGCGGAACTTGCCGGCGGTGAATCGCCCGTCCGGCACGGCGTGCGCCACCCCGCGCGCCACCTGGATGAACTCGTCCATGGTGCTGCGCAGGAAGAAGCGGTCGTCGCTCACCCGCGCCGCGTCGCCCGCCTGCGCCTTGCGGTAGAGCATGTCGCGCAGCACGGATTCCTTGGCATGCAGGGCGTCCGCGAGCTGCGGCACGGTGAGTCCGGCAAGACCGGCGCGCTTCAGCACCGGCTCGGCCAGCTGCCAGAGGCGAAGGTGCTCGGGGTTTTCGAGCGGCGCGTCAGTGGGCTTGGGCGCCAGCCGGGCCGCCGCGGCCGCGGCCGTCAGCACCAGCGCCTGCGCGCCCGTGCCGATGCTCGCGAGCCCGGTGTGCTTCAGCAGCTGCGCGAAGGCGCCAGGATCGCGATTGAAGTTGCGCGCAAAGGCAGCCGCGTTCACGCCCGCCGGCATGCAGGCCACCATGGCCTGCAAGACTTCCGGTGCCGAAGGCAATGCAAGCGCCTGCAGTTGCCGCCGCCGCAGTTCGTAGGGCAGACGACGCTGCGCAGGGAACGCGTCCAGAACCCGGCCGCCGCCCACCGTGCGCTGCGCGGACTGGTCGCGCAGGATGAAGCGGTCGCCATGCAGCGCGGAGATCGGCTGGTTCACGATGAGCCGGGCGAACGCATGCGCGCCAGGCTCGACCGACTCGCCGCGGCGCAGCGACACGCGCGCCGTCACGTCGCAGGTGCCCAGGTGCAGATGCACCGGCGTCCAGTGCCGCAGCGCGTGCGCCTCGCCAGGAAGCACCTGCAACGCCACGTCGAGGCGCTGCGTGGGGGCGTGCAGGTCGGCGTGCATCACCCAGTCGCCGCGCTGCACCTGCGAAAGCTCCAGCCGCGCGAGATTGAGCGCGCAGCGTTCGCCGGCTTCGGCACGCTCGGCCGGCTTGCCGTCTTTCTGGATGCCGCGCACGCGCACTTCGCGCCCGCTCGGCGAGAGGACCAGCCGATCGCCGATGCGCACGGCGCCGTCGAACACGGTGCCGGTCACCACCGTGCCGCTGCCGGCGACGGTGAAGGCCCGGTCCACGGCGTAGCGCGAGCGCCGGCCCTCGGCGGCGTCCCGCCGGAGGGAGGAAGCCGCAGCATCGAGTTCGGCCCGCAAGGCGTCGATGCCCTGCCCGCTCACGGCGCAGACGGCCAGTTGCGGCACGCCCTGAAGCGAGGTGCCCGCCAGCAGCGCGCGCGTCTCGCGCGAGACGGCGGCCAGGCGATCGCCATCGACGCGGTCGGCCTTGCTGATGACCGCGATGCCCCGCCCGATGCCAAGCAGGTCGATGATGCTGACGTGCTCGCGCGTCTGCGGCATCACGCCGTCGTCGGCGGCGACCACCACGATCGCGAAATCGACGCCGCACACGCCGGCGAGCATGTTGCGCACGAAGCGCTCGTGCCCCGGCACATCGACAAAGCCAACCATCGCGCCGCCGGGCGCGCGCCAGTAGGCGAAGCCGATGTCGATGGAGATGCCGCGCGCTTTCTCCTGCGGCAGCCGGTCGGTGTCGACGCCGGTGAGCGCCTTCACCAGCGTGGTCTTGCCATGGTCGATGTGGCCGGCGGTCGCGACGATCACGGGCGGTCCCCGGGAAGCTGCAGGTCTGCGAGCTGGCCGGTGAATTGCTGTTCCTGTGCTTCGTCCAGGCAACGCAGGTCCAGCCACAGCGCATCCTCGCGGATACGGCCGATCACCGGCACGGGGAGTCTGCGGAAGGCCGCGGCCAGCGCATCCACCGAAGGACCGCCGCTCGGACCCGCCGGCGACAGGCGCAAGCCGGCGCTGGTCAGGGTGTCCACCGGCAGCGCGCCGCTGCCGATCTGGCTGGCGCACGACACGGATTCGACCTGCGCGGCGCTGCCCACGGCCAACTGCACGGCGCCGCGCAAGCGCGTCGCCTGCGCCGCAATCTCCTGCGGGTCGCGGGTGAGCAGGCGCAGGGTCGGCAGCCGGGTGCGCAGGCGCTCCGGATCGTCGTAGAGCGCGAGCACCGCCTCGAGCGCGGCGAGCCGCACCTTGTCCAGGCGCAGCGCGCGCTTCATCGGGTTCTTGCGGATGCGCGCCACCAGGTCCTTGCGCCCGACGACGATCCCGCACTGCGGGCCGCCGAGCAGCTTGTCGCCGCTGAACGTGACCAGGTCGACGCCGGCGGAGATGGCCTCCCGCGGCGTCGGCTCGTGCGGCAGGCCGAAATCCTCCAGGTCGACCAGCATGCCGCAGCCCAGGTCCTCGATCATGGGCAGCGCGTGCGCATGGGCGATGGCTGCCAGCTTCGCCGCGCCGACTTCGGCGGTGAATCCGCGGATCTCGTAGTTGCTCGCGTGCACTTTCATCAGCGCGCCGGTGCGTTCCGTGATGGCGGATTCGAAATCGCGCGAATGGGTTCGGTTGGTCGTCCCCACCTCCCGCAACACGCAGCCGGCGCTGGCCATGATCTCGGGCACGCGGAAGGCGCCGCCGATCTCGACCAGTTCGCCGCGCGACACCACCACCTCGCGGCCGGCGGCGATGGTGTTGAGCACCAGGTAGACGGCGGCGGCGTTGTTGTTCACGACGACCGCCGCTTCCGCGCCGGTGAGCCGCAACAGCCGCTCTTCCACGTGGCTGTCGCGCTCGCCGCGGCCGGCGCCGTCCACGTCGTATTCCAGGTTGACGGGGCGCGCCATCGCCTGCGTCGCCGCGGCCACCGCTTCTGCCGGATAGAGCGCGCGACCCAGGTTCGTGTGCAGTACGGTGCCCGTGAGATTGAATACCGCCCGCAGCGACGGACGCGCGGCAGCGCTGAGCCGCTCGCGGCATTCCTCGGCGAGCGTCTCTTCGTCCGGCGCGGCAGCCGCGCGCTCCACGGACAGCCTGCGCCGCTGCTCGGCCAGCAGGTTGCGCACGCATTCCAGGACGCGCGCCCGGCCGAACTGGCTGGCCAGCGCCTGGAAGGTGGGCGCCTTCAGCAGCGCATCTACGGCGGGGATGGCGCGGCGCGCCTGGCTGGTCGAGGTCAACATGTCGGAGTCGAGGCGGCCGCGCGCGTTGATGTGAATCTGGCGGAAGAGAGTGGGAGTCGAACCCACACAGGATCGTCAGCGACCCACTCCGGGTTTGAAGTCCGGCCACTCCACCGGGAGTGTTTCCCTTCCAGTCGAGACCCATGCTATTGAAAGTGCGGTGCGCCGCCAACGCACGATTCCCAAAAACACCCTTTGGTTTTCGAGAGCGAAATCTGTGGCAGGCAGATTCGCGATTCGCGAATGCTGTGTTCGCCTGCGTCGGTTGACGCCAGGGCCGCGTCTTCCCACCATGCAGTCTGGGCCGCCCGGGCCCGCTGTAGCGGAGAGCGATATGACCCCAGTCGGGAACGAAGGCTATTTCGAGGCTTACTGGCCACGCGGCGCGCGGCAGGCCCCGCCGAAGGTACTGGCCCCGCGCCTGCCGGGCCTGGCAGGCCGGCGCATCGCGTTCCTGTGGGACTACCTGTTTCGCGGGGACGAGATCTTCGACGTCGTCGAGCGGCAACTCAACCATCGCTTCCAGGGCATGCGCTTCGTCGGCTGGCGCGAGATCGGGAACATCCACGGCGACGACGAGCGCAGGATCGTCGCGGCGCTGCCGGGCCGGCTGAAGGCGCTGGGCGTCGATGCCGTCGTCACGGCGGTAGCGGCCTGAGGGAGCTGCACGCCCGCCGTGTTGCGGGCGAGTGCGGCGTGCGAGGCGGCGGGCATCCCGTCGTCGTCGCTGGTGTCGACCGGCTTCATTGCGCAGGCGAAGGCCACGCGCGCAGGCCTGGGCTACCCCAACCTGCCCTGGGCCACGCTGCCGGGGCATCCAGCGGTGCAGACGCGCGAGCAGCTTCGCGACAACCTGATCGACGTGACCTTGCCGGAGATCATCGACAACCTCACCGGCGCCATCCCGGAGGGCGTGGCTGCCGAGCTCGAGCCCGGCGCGCGCGAGGTCGTGTTTCGCGGCGGCTGGAGCGCGCTCAACCAGCACTTCCTCGAACACGAGTGGAGCGACGGCCTGCCCATCGTGCCGCCGACGCTCGACCGCATCGAGGCCTTCCTGGCGCACACCGGCCGCGCGCCGGATGAAGTGCTGGGAGTGCTGCTGCCCGACTCCCGCGCCGCGACCGTCTGGAACGTCGCGGTGAACGGCGTGATGGCGGGATGCCGCCCGGAGTCCATGCCGGTGCTGGTGGCCCTCGCCGAGGCCATGGCCGACCCGGCCTACGGCGTGGAGCACAGCGGCAACACGCCCGGCGGGGAAACGCTCATCATCCTGAGCGGCCCGGTCATCCGGAAGCTCGGCTTCAACTGCACGCAGGGTGTGATGCGCGACGGCTTCCAGCCGAACACCACGGCCGGACGCTTCTGGCGGCTCTACCTGCGCAACGTCGCGGGCTTTCTGCTCCACAAGACGGACAAGGCCACCTTCGGCAACACGTGGCGCGTGGCGATCGCGGAAAACGAAGAGGCGGTGCGTGCCATCGGCTGGCCGACCTTCGGCGGCGAGCGCGGCCTGGCCGAGGGCGACAGCGCCGTGACCATCGCCCGCTACACCGGCGGCGGCATGGCCTCGTCGATGTCGGGCAGTACACCGGAGGAACTGCTGCCCTACCTCGCCGACGGGCTGGTGAAGCAGAGCTTCTGGCAGATCATGTTCAGCGTCGGTGCCGGCTACGGCATGCTCCGCCCGCTCGCGCTGATCACGCCCATCATTGCCGAGACCATCGCCGCGGCGGGGTGGTCCAAGGCGGACGTGAAGCGCTTCCTGTTCGAGCGCGCCCGCATGCCGGCCTGGGAATTCGAGCGACTCCTGCGCGACTGGACGCGCAAGCCCATCTGGAATCTCGAGGAGGAATCCGCCAAGGGGACCATTCCCGCGGAGGTCTTTGCCGCTTCGTCGGACTCGAACAGGCTCGTGCCCATCGTCTGGGAACCGGAGCACTTCATGATCGTGGTGACCGGCGATCCGCTGCGCACCAGCGGGTACATGTTCGGGCACAACGGGCAGCTCGGCTTCCCGGTGACGAAGCGGATCGAGCTGCTGTCCTGAGGATGCCGGGCGACAGATCGATACCGACTGTTCGTCATTCCGGCTCGATGTTCGCCCCTTTGATCACCGTGCTCCACTTCCTGGCTTCCGCCGCTTGGAACCGAGCCAGCTCTTCGGCGCTGGTGGTCCACGGATCCGTCCCCGTGCTGTCGAAGAACGCCTTGGCGTGCGGGCTGTTGACCGCATCGACGAGCAACTGGCGCAAACGCGCGGCGACCACGGCCGACGTCTTCGCGGGCGCGTAGGCTGCGAACCAGTACCCGATGTCGTAGCCCTTGACCCCTTCTTCTTCAAGCGTTGGCACCTTGGGCAACACCTTCAGTCGTCGCTGGGTCGAGGCGCCCAGCGCACGGAGTTTTCCCGACTCGATCTGCGGGATGCCAGTCACGGTGTCGATCACCATCAGGTCGATCTGGCCACCGAGCAGGTCGGTCAGGGCCTGCGGATTGCTCTTGTACGGCACATAGAGAATGTCCGTCTGGCTGAGTTGCTTGAGCATCTCGCCAGCAACGCGACTCGACGAATTGCCTGCACCGAATGTCAGCTTGCCGGGTTGGGAACGCGCCTTGGCAACGACATCGGCCACGGACCTGTAGGGAGAGGCGGCGGGTACGACCAGCACCTGGCCCCCACGACCCAATGCGGTCAGTGGTGCGAAATCGGCCACCGGGTCGTACGGGAGCTTGCGGTAGAGGTATGGGTTGGCGACCTGTGTCGTATTGGTCGTGATCAGGACGGTATAGCCGTCAGCTGCGCCACGCGCAACAGCTTGCGCCGCGATGAGCCCACCTGCACCACCCCGGTTGTCGACGACGACTGGCTGGCCCGTTTTTTCAGTGAAGGCGACGGCGAGTGCACGTGCCAACTGGTCAGTCGCGCTGCCGGCCGCAAACGGGACGACAAACGTGACGGGCTTCTCGGGAAATCGTGCAGGCTGGGCGGCGGCAAATCCGGCAAGGCTGGCGATCGCAAGCGCGATGGCGGCCCTTCGTTGAATCTTCATGGCTGTCTCCTTTTTTCGGTTCGGTCTTGATGTGCGCTTGCGGCGGTCACTCACCGGGAATTCGCGAGAAACGCGGTCACTGCAGCCTTGTGCTCTTCCCCGCAAAGCAGAATTGCCTGCATCGAAGCAGCCATCTCCAGCGCGGCCGGGAGGTCGCTTCGAGCGGATTCGCGCACGAGCCGCTTGGCCATGCGCAATGCGATCGGCGGCGCCGACGCGACCCTTGCTGCGAGCGCCGCGACCTCATCCGCCAGGCTCTCCTGGGGCACCACGCGCGAAACAATGCCGTGCGCGAGCGCCTCCTTGGCGTCGATGAATTCACTGGTCAACGTCATTTCCATGGCCTTGGCCGGACCGACAAGCCGCGTGAGGAACCAGGCCCCGCCGATGCCCGATACCAGGCCCAGGCGCAGAAAGCTCTCGGCGAACTGCGCGCGCTCTCCCGCGATACGGATGTCGCACATCAGCGCGAGGTCGCACCCGGCACCGATCGCCATTCCGTTGACTTCGGCAATGGTCGGGATCTCGATGGTTGCCAATGCACGGGTCAGGCGATGCAGTGTCGCTTGCAGCCTTTCGCGCACGTCGGCCACCGAACCGGCCATCAGGTCGCTGCCGTCGCGCATGTCCTTGACGTTGCCACCGGTGCAAAAATGCTTTCCGGAACTTCGTATCACCATGCAGTGCACCGACTTGTCAACGGCCGTACGCTCGAGCACCTGTGCGAGCTGCTCCGTCATGGCGACTGTCATTGCGTTGCCCTCTGCGGGCGCGTCGAGCACGACGTTCAGTACGGGGCCGGCCTTTTCAGTGCGTACGAGCGCAGGAGTGGATATCGTGTCAGTCATTGCGGATTGCTGGCCCGGAGGCTGAAGGTTGAGGTGACGGGAATGGCGTGCGCAGGTCATCACAGCCCATGGCGGCAGCCTGGCTGACGGCCCCGCGGGAAACGAGTGCGGCAATCTCGTCGGCCGTGAGGCCGTAGTCGCTCAGGATGCGGGTCGAGTGCTCGCCGAGCATCGGCGGCGGCATGTGGGGCGCACTGATGGTCTGGGCATCGCCCAGCGCAAACCCGGGCATGCGCACGAGGCCCGCCACGGGATGGACTATGCTGGTCTCGACGCCGCTTTGGCAGTATTGCAACGAGCGTGTGACTTCGCTGTAGCTCGCGATCGGCGCACACAGGATGTCGACGGCTTCAAGTTGCTCCATCCAGCTGGGGGTTGACTGCATCCTGAACGATTCCGACAACAACTCGTTCAGCACTGCGCGGTTGTCCACGCGTTGTGCATTCGATGCGAAGCGCGGGTCTTCGAACAGATCGGGGCGCCGCAGCAGCTCGCAAAGGCGACGCCAGCGCTCCGGCTGGTAGGCCGCAACCATGATCCATCCGTCCAGTGTCGGGAAGGCCTCGTTCGGCGATGCGTAGGGCGCTGCGCTGCCTGTCTTCTGCGGTTCATCTCCGCTGGCGAAGAAGAAGGCGAGGCCAAGCTGCTGGAGCATCAGCGTGGCGTTATAGAGGCTGATGTCGATGTGCTGCCCCTGCCCGGTGCGCTCGGCCTTGCGCAGCGCCGCGAGGATTCCGATCGTTGCGAGATATCCGGTCGCCATGTCGGCGATCGGCACCGGCACCTTCGATGGAGGCGAGCCTGCAGTACCCAAGGTACTCATCAGACCGGTAACGGCCTGGATGACCCCATCGACGCCTGGCATGTGGCGCTGCGCGCCCGACTGCCCATACGCGGATATCGAGCAGTAGACGACGCCCGGGTTCAGCTTGGCTACTGCGGCATAGTCCAACCCCAGGCGCTCCATGACGCCAGGCCGGAAGCTCTCGACGATCACATGCGCGCGTGCTGCCATCTTCATCACCGCGTCGCGCGCGCCCTGTTGGCGCAGGTCCACTGCCAGGCCGCGCTTGTTGCGGTTGACACTCAGGAAAGCGACGCTTTCTCCGTTGAGCCAGGGCGGCCCGATGGCGCGGCCCAGTTCACCATCAGGTGACTCCACTTTCACCACGTCGGCGCCCATGTCGGCCAGCATCATCCCGCACACAGGGCCTGCGACCACATGGGAGAAATCGATGACGCGGATGTCCTGGAGCGTGTCTCGTAGCATGATTTTCTTGTCCTGAGCCTCGCGGCCGACTTGGCCTGGCTGCTGAATCGACACGAGCTTAGGATTCCCCACCGGAGCCGGCAAACGACATTTCCTTGCTCGTATTTGACTTTTTGTTAACTGGCTGGAATGCTTGGGCGATCATGGATCCGCTACCGCCGTTGAACCCGCTGAAATGCTTCGAAGCCACGGGGCGGCTGTTGAGCGTCTCGAATGCCGCGACGGAACTGTTCGTCACCCCGGCCGCCGTCAGCCGGCAGATCAAGACACTCGAGCAGTTTCTCGGCGTCAAGCTTTTCAAGCGGATTCCAGGCGGGCTTGAGCTCACGGTCGCGGGAGCACGGTTTCTATCCGACGTCACCCCGCTGTTCAGCGCGCTTCGCGAGGCCACGAACGTCGTCATGGGCGGCGGCTTTCGCCGCCATTCGCTGAAGTTGAGGTCTCCTGCGACGTTCGCGGTCAAGTGGTTGATCCCGCGCCTGGCCTCGTTTCACCGCGAACATCCGGACATCGATGTGCAGCTGTCGACGTCTCCAGCACCCTTGCGCTTCGATCGCGAAGATATCGATGCAGGCATCGAGCTTGGCGATGGGCAATGGCCGAGGACGAAGGCTCAGCGGCTTGTGGCGAACGAACTCGTGCCGGTGACGTCAGCACGAAATGCGGCGGGATCCAAGCCACTGCGCACGCCGGAAGATCTTGAAGGCGAGACGCTGCTGCATTCGATGGCTCGACCCGATGACTGGCAACTCTGGCTGCAGGCATGCGACGCACCGCACGTCAATGGATATCGAGGCATGAAGTACGAGACCTCGCTCCTCGCTTACCAGGCTGCCGCTGAAGGTCATGGCGTTGCCATTGCGCAAAAGGCAATTGTCGAGCGCGAGCTCGCAACCGGAGTGCTCATGGCGCCGTTTGACTTTGTTCTTGACCGGAAGTCGCACACCTACTACTTCGTCTGGCCCGACGATCGGGCTGAGTCGAAGGCGCTGACGGCGTTCAAGCGCTGGCTTTCGGAAGTCGTCTGAATCGCATGTGATCAGTCTGAGCGCCGGAGCGCGCTACGCATCCGAGTGCTTTGCACACACCTCGCGCACGGCCTGGAGAAACATCGATGTGGCCGGATGCATCGAAGCCGCGTGATTGGTGATGATCGCGACAGGATGCAGCGAAGCGGAAAGCGGCAGGTCCAAGGTCTTCAACAGGCCGATCTCCAGGAAGCGCCGGGCAACGCCGCTGGCGATCGCGGAAAGCAACCGCGACTGGCGAAGAATCTCGACCAGCGTGAGGATGGAAGATGTCTCGACGGCCACGCGCGGAGGCGCGGCGCGGCGCCTGGCCAGGCCGCTGGCGACCAGGGCATACAACTGGCCCGATCGTGCCGGGAGGATCCACTCGTAGCGATCGATGTCGGCATTCGTCCAGTCGGGTGATTCCAGCAGAGGGTGGTCGACCGCGCAGACGACGACGGTGGGCTCCTCGAACAAGGTCTCGTGGGAGAGGCCGCGCGCTGCGGCCAGGTGTGTTGCACGGCCGATCACGCAGTCGAGCCTTCCCTTCTCCAGTTGGGGAAGCAGCGTCGTCTCCAGGCCCTCCTGCAGTTCCACCTGGATGCCCGGCCGCGACCTGCTGAGAAGCGCTACCGCTTCGGGAACCAGCATCGATGCTGCTACTGGGAACACGCCGACCCGCACCCGGCCTTCCCATCCGTCGCGCAGCGCGCTGATCTCCGCGCGTGCGGCGTCCATGTCGGCCATGGCCTTGCGCGCCCAATGGAGGAGCACCTCGCCCTGCGGGGTAATCTCGATGCCGTGTGCTGTGCGCTCGAAGAGGCGAGCCTCGAAGATCGATTCGATCTCCTGCAACAGCTTGGTCGCTGCCGGTTGCGACAGGAACAAGGCCTGGGAAGCCTGGCGGATGTTCTTTCGTTCGGCGAGTATCTCGATGGCGACGAGATGCCGCATGCGCAAGCGGCCAAAGAGCGAGCCGGCCGACGGCGCAGCGTCCTCCTTGTCTTTCGATTCGGATGCGAAGGGCATCGCGGAATTATCCGGCACGGCATGGCAAGGCCCGGCGCACTTCTGCCCCGGGTTATACGCGTATCACTTTTTCGGAACCTGGCGCTGGAGCCCGGGGCCGTCCCCTATGCTGCGCCGAACGCTTCATTCCACTTCGCTGCAGAGGACACCCTGTGAACGCACCCGCAATCCTGAGGAAGCTCCCGCTTTTGTGTTCAGTCGCCTGCCTCGCCGGCTGGATGAGCACGACGGCCTGGGCCGAGATCCACGTCGGCGTCGTGCTCAGTATCACTGGCGCTGCATCGTCGCAAGGCGGTCCCGAGCGGGACATGATCAGCCTCCTGCCGGACAAGCTGGCCGGGGAACCCGTTCGCTACACCATCCTCGACGATGCGACCGATCCTTCCCTGGCGGTGAAGAACGCGCGCAAGCTGGTCATGTCCGATCGCGTCGATGTCCTGGTGGGCTCCTCCAACACGCCCAGTTCGCTCGTGCTGGCGGACGTCGCATTGGAGAGCCGCACGCCGCATGTCTCGCTCGCGCCGATGGACGTTCCGGCCAACCAGCATCCCTGGGTCTTTGTCGTGCCGCAGTCCGCCGACCTGATGATCGGCGGTGTGCTGGAGCACATGCAGAAGAAGAACATCAAGACCGTGGGCTACATCGGCTACTCGCAGCCCTGGGGCGACCAGGTCTATCGCAGCCTGACCTCCCTGAGCGGCAAGTACGGCATCAAGGTGCTCAACGACGAGCGCTTCGCCCGCACCGACTCGTCCGTCGTCCCGCAAGTGCTCAAGACCCTCGCGCTGAAGCCCGATGCCGTGCTTGTCGGTGCGACGGGGACACCGGCCGCCTTGCCGCATCTGACGTTGGTCGAGCGTGGCTACAAGGGCCCGGTCTACCACACGCATGGCGTCGTCAACGACGACTTCCTGCGCGTGGGTGGTTCCCGCATCGACGGGGCGCTGGCACCCATCGGACCGGTGGTGGTCTACAAGGACCTGCCGGAGGGCGATCCGGTCAAGGCGACCTCCTTGAAGTTCGCCGCCTTGTACGGAAAGCTGGAGCGGCCCGGGCCGGTGAATGCGTTCGCCACGTGGGCATACGACGGCTACCTCCTGTTGGACAAGGCGGCCGCCGCCGCGCTGGCCAAGGCCAAGCCCGGCACGGCAGAGTTCCGCTCGGCGCTGCGCGATGCACTCGAGACGCAGACCTCGGGCCTGGTCGGCACGAATGGCATCTACCGCATCACGGCCTCCGACCACAACGGACTCGACAGCCGAGCCCGCGTGATGGTGCGGGCCCAGGGCGGCACCTGGCGAGCCGAGCGATGAGCCGTGCCTTCATTCCCTACGGCGCCTACTGGTCGTCTCCCTTCGCGCGCTGGCAGGGCAGCCTGTCGCACCTGCACAGCCTGGAGTTCTGCGCCTGGCTCACGCGCAGGACGCTGCAGGCGAAGGGCATCGACACGGCCCTGATCGACTTCGGCGTGCTCGGCACCACCGTGCCACAGCGCGGCGCCTTCTACGGGTTGCCATGGGTCGCGGCCCTGGCCGGCATGCCGGCATTGGCGGGGCCGACCATCGCCCAGGCGTGCGCCACCTCCGTGCGCTGCCTGGCATCGGCGGCGCACGAGGTCGCCACCGGTGCATCGGCGTGCGGATTGGTGCTGGCGGCGGACCGCGTGTCCAACGGGCCGCAGCTCTACTACCCCGATCCGCGCGGCGTCGGCGGCACCGGCGAGCACGAGAGCTGGGTCACGGATTCCTTCGCACGCGATCCCTGGACTTCGCATTCGATGCTGAGCACTGCCGAAGCCGTGGCCGCCCGCTTCGGCATCTCGCTGGCGGAGCAGCACGAACTGGTGCTGCACCGCTACGAGCAGTACGCCGCCGCACTGGTGGACGATTGCGCGTTCCACCGCCGCTTCATGCAACTCCCGTTCGAGGTGCCTGATTCCAGCTTCAAGAAGTCGGTGGCAGCACTCTCCGGCGACGAAGGCATTCACGCGACCACGCGGGAAGGGCTCGCCAGGCTGAAGCCCGTGATGCCGGACGGCACGGTGACCTACGGCGCCCAGACCCACCCGGCAGACGGCAGCGCGGGCATGCTGGTCGCCACCCGCGATCGGGCGCGCCAGCTCAGCATCCGCCCGGACGTGCAGATCGAAATCCTCGCCACGGGCCAGGCGCGCGCCGAGCCCATGCAGATGCCCTATGCACCAGTGCCGGCCGCCAGGCAGGCCATGGAGCGCGCGGGCCTGCGCTTCGATGAACTGCACGCGGTGACCACGCACAACCCCTTCGCCGTCAACGACATCGTGCTGTCGCGAGAAACCGGGCTATCCGTCGAAAGCATGAACCGCTTCGGATGCTCCCTCGTCTGGGGGCATCCGCAGGCGCCGACCGGACTGCGCGCCATCATCGAACTCATCGAAGCGCTCGAGATGCGCGGCGGCGGCCTGGGCCTGTTCACGGGCTGCGCCGCGGGCGACACCGCCATGGCACTCCTGCTGCGGGTGGGCGACGCAGCTTCATGACCGACTCCGGCGAACTCATCGACTGCTGGCGCGGCACCGTGGTCGAGCTACTCGTGCACGCCGCGGCGCAGCAGCCGGAGCAGCCCGCGCTGGTTTGCGAAGGCGAGACGCTCGACTACGTCCACTACCGCAACGCAGTCATCGGGCTTGCCAGCCGCTTGCGCGAAGCCGCGGCGCCGGCGCGGGTGGCGGTCATCATGCGGAACGGCATCGGTGCGTGCATCGCTCATTTCGGCGTGCTGGCGTCTGGCGCCCAGCTGCTGCCGATGAATCCGGAGTACACCGCGCGCGAGCTGCGGTACCAGCTGGAGGACGCGGATTGCGATGCCGTCATCGCGGACAGCGCCCTGCATGAGCTGGTGGCACCCCTTGCCGCGTCCTTGAACCTGCCGGCCGTATGGATGGACTCCGGCGTTCCGCGCGCAACCGAGCAGGATGCGGGGGTGCACGGGCTACCGCCGAAGGTCGATCCAAGGTCGCTCGCCGTCCTGCAATACACCGGCGGCACCTCGGGACGGCCGAAGGGAGTGAACCTCACGCACGCTGCGCTGCGCACCAACGTCGAGCAGAGGGAAGCCATGCTCCCGACCCGGCCAGCCGGCGAACGCATCCTGTGCGCGATGCCCCTTTTTCATTCGTACGGAATGGCAATGGGGCTGTATCTCGCGGCGCGATGCGCCGGCACCCTGGTCATCCTGCCCGCATTCCGCCGCGATGACCTCTTCGATGCCATCGAGCGGCACCGCATCACACTCTTTCCGGGCAGCCCTTCGATCTACGTGTCGCTGATGGCGCATCCCCGCTTCGAGAGCACGGACTGGTCGTCCTTGCACATGTGCTATTCGGGCGCATCGGCCCTGCCGGTCGCAGTGCTGCGTCGGTGGGAGGAAACAGTCAAGGTCCCGATCTACGAGGGCTACGGCATGACCGAGGCCGGCCCCGTGCTGAGCTTCAACGGACCCGGCCATGCGGTCAGGGCCGGCTCCGTCGGCCTCCCGCTGCCGGGCACGAGAATCGAGATCGTCGATGCTGAAACAGGGCAGCAAACGCTGGGTGCCCGCGAATGCGGCGAGATCCGGGCGCAGGGCCCCCAGCTCATGCAGGGCTACCGCAATCTGTCGGCCGAGACTTCCGAGGCGCTGCGTGACGGGTGGCTGTACACGGGCGATCTCGGCGAGATCGACGGCGACGGGCATCTGTTCGTACGCGGACGCAAGAAGGACCTCATCATCGTCGGGGGCTACAACGTCTATCCCCGCGAGATCGAGGAAGTCCTGCAGGAACACCCCGCCGTTCTCGAAGCGGCCGTCGTCGGCAAGCCCGACAGCTATCGCGGGGAGATCCTGCTTGCATTCGTGGTCCCGCGCCCGGGCATGGATGACGCGACCGACGAGACCGCGCTGGGGCGACATTGCGCGGAGCGGCTCGCACGCTACAAGCAGCCGGCGCGCTATTTTCGGCTGCCGTCACTGCCGAAGACCCCCATCAACAAAGTCGACAGGAAGGCCTTGAGCGCCCTGGCGGCTGAGCAGTTTGCCTAACCGGACACTCGCAATGCTGATCTGCATCATCGAATTCAAGGTCCTTCCGGGAATGGAGCAGCGCAACCGCGAGATGGTTGCGCAGCTGCTCGTTGCAGCGGCGAAGATCGACGGCTTCGTTTCCAAGGAAAGCTTCCTCAGCCGGGACAATGAAGGCAAGCTGATCTCGCTTTCGTACTGGCGCGACGCGGAAGCCCTCCGGGCATGGATGCGCGATGCCGACCATCGCCGATCGATTCCCATCGGCAAGAACGAGCTGTTCCAGAGCTACACGATCCAGATCGCGGAACTGGTGCGCGAAAAGGCCTGGACGCGTCAGGAGAACGAATGAATATCAGCTCACTGATGCTGCGCTGGACGAGCATGCTCGCAGCGGCGCTTGCTCTCACTTCCACGCACGCCGCCGACCTGAAGGTGGGCGTGAGCAGCTCGCTCTCGGGTCCGCTTTCGGCGTTGGGCATTCCCTACGAGAAGGGCATTCGTGCCGCGTTTGCGCTCCATCCCGAGATCGCTGGACGCAAGGTGCAGTTGATCGTGCTGGATGATGCCTCCGACCCGACGACGGCAGCCCGGAACGCGCGCAAGCTGATCAGCGAAGACAAGGTCGATGTCCTGATCGGCACTTCTGGCGTTCCGGGATCGCTGGCGATGGCCTCGGTCGCTCGCGAGATGCAGACGCCCCTGATCTCGCCGACCCCGTTCAATCTGCCGCCGGTCGACAGCAGCTGGACAGTGACCGTGTCGCAAGCCTTCCCGGTGATGGTCAACGCCGTAGTCGAGCGCATGAAGAAGTCCGGCGTGAAGACGGTGGCCTTCATCGGCTATGCCGACGCCCTGGGCGATCTTGCCTACGACTCCCTGGCCAAGAGCGCCGATGCGGCCGGGATCAAGGTGGTGGGCAACGAGCGCTACGGCCGCACGGACGCATCGGTCGCCGGCCAGGTGCTGAAGATCCTGGCCGCACGTCCGGACGCCGTATTTGCAGGCAACTCCGGCTCGCCAGGCGCCCTGCCCTATCTGGCCTTGAAGGACAGAGGCTACAAGGGCCGCATCTACGGCACCCACGGGCTGATCAACGTCGACTTCGTCCGTGTCGCGGCGGCGGCAGCGGATGGATTGATGGTGCCGAGCGGGCCGGTCATGGTGGCGGATGAGCTGCCGGTGGGCAATGCAGCGCGCGAGCCTGCATTGGCATTTCGAAGTGTCTATCGGCGCCTGCATGGCACGCTGCCAGAGGACGCCTTCTCGGCCTACACCTTCGACGCATGGCTTCTGTTCGCCAACGCGGCCTCGCGTGTGGACGGCAAGGTGGTCGAGCCAGGCACACCGCAGTTCCGCGCCGCCTTGCGCGATGCGATCGTCAGCACGAAGGCACTTGCCGGCGCGAACGGCACCTACAACTTCAAGCCCGGCCAGCCCTATGGCCTGGAACAGCCGTCCGTCGTGGTCATTCAGCTGGAGAAAGGCGCCTGGAGACTGGTGCCTTAGCTGGAGCAACGGGCGCTCCCGTCTTCGTTGTCATGGGCCAAATGCGCACTCCGAAGGGCGAGTACTTGCCCGCCGGAATGCGAACACTGCACCAGGTTCCAGTGTTCGACGGCCCGGACAAAGAAAAACGGGTTACGTCATTGCTGACGTAACCCGTTGATTTTTGGCGGAGTGGACGGGACTCGAACCCGCGACCCCCGGCGTGACAGGCCGGTATTCTAACCAACTGAACTACCACTCCTGGTAGGCTGCGTTCACTCCGATTGGAGCCAAGTGCTGCCGACTTGTGCCTTCTTCACTTGCGTGAAAACTGGCGACCCTACGGGGATTCGAACCCCGGTAGCCACCGTGAAAGGGTGGTGTCCTAGGCCTCTAGACGATAGGGTCATAAACCTAAGAGCCGCGTTGCGATCAACGCTTGGTTGCCTCGACTTCCAGATGGTGGAGGTAAGCGGGATCGAACCGCTGACCTCTTGCATGCCATGCAAGCGCTCTCCCAGCTGAGCTATACCCCCTGTGGGTGTCGAGCCTCAAATTATAGCGTCGAAATTCAAGCCCCCTGTAACCGCTTCAAAATTTCTTCGCGAGAGAAGAGTGCGAGCACTGCATCGAGCGACGGCGTCTGCGCCGTACCCATCACGACCACGCGCACCGGCATGGCCAGGGCGGGCATCTTGATGCCTTGCGCCGCCAGCACTTCCTTGATCGCCCCTGCAATGGACGCCTTGTCCCACGGCACGGTCGCAAGCTTGTCGGCCAGCACGGCGAGCGCGGGACGAATGGCGTCGGTCAAATGCTGCGCGCGATCGGCCTCGCTCGGCTGCACGTCCGCGTAGAACGCGGCGGCCCAGTCAGCCAATGCCACGATCGTGTCGCAGCGGTCCTTGAACAGTGCGCAGATCGCGGCCAGCCTTTCGTCGGACACGATGCCGCGCTTTTGCAGCTGGGCGGCCACGAGCTGGGCAAGCTCCGCATCCGGCTTGGCCTTGATGTACTGCGCGTTCACCCATGCGAGCTTGGCCGCATCCCATTGCGCCGGGCTCTTGGAGAGATGCGTGCCGTCGAACCAGGCCACCATCTGCTCGCGCGTGAACAGCTCGTCGTCACCATGGCTCCAACCCAGCCGCGCGAGGTAGTTGAGCATCGCCTCGGGCAGATAGCCGCCCTCCTCGTAGGCCGTGACGCTGACGGCACCACGGCGCTTGGAGAGCTTCTGCCCATCCTCGCCGAGGATCACGGGCACATGGCCGAACAGCGGCAGCGGCGCGCCGAGCGCACGAAAGATGTTGATCTGCCACGGCGTGTTGTTGATGTGCTCGTCGCCGCGGAACACATGCGAGATGCCCATGTCCCAGTCGTCGACCACCACGGCAAAGTTGTAGGTCGGCACACCGTCGGCGCGCACGATGATCAGGTCGTCGATCTCCCGGTTGTTGATCGTGATCGGACCCTTGACGAGGTCGTCCCAGCTCACGTCGCCGTCGGGCGGATTGCAGAAGCGGATCACCGGCGGCACGCCCTCGGGGACAGGCGGCAGCACCTTGCCGGGCTCGGGGCGCCAGCGGCGATCGTACAGGGCCTTCTCGCCGCGGGCGCGCTGCGCCTCCTTCATTGCGTCGAGCTCGGCGGGCGTGCAGTAGCAGCGGTAGGCCGTGCCCGCCGCCAGCATCTGCTCGACAACCTGGCGATAGCGGTCGAGGCGCTGCATCTGGTAGACGGGGCCTTCGTCGTAGTCCAGCCCCAGCCAGTGCATCGAAGCCAGGATCTGCTCGACCGACTCCTGCGTCGAGCGGGCGACGTCGGTGTCCTCGATGCGCAGCACGAACTGGCCGCCGTGGTGGCGCGCATAGGCCCACGAGTAGAGCGCAGTGCGTGCGGTACCGAGATGGAGGAAGCCCGTGGGGGACGGCGCGATGCGGGTGCGAACAGTCATGGAGTCAGGTGCTGAGCGTGTCGAGGCCGCGCAAGAGGTCGGCACGGATATCGTCGATATGGTCGAGCCCGACCGCCACGCGGATCAGGCCCTGGCCGATGCCGGCGGCCTGGCGCTGTTCTTCGCTCAGGCGGCCGTGCGAGGTGGTAGCCGGGTGGGTGATGGTGGTCTTGGTGTCGCCGAGGTTGGCGGTGATCGACAGCACGCGCGTGCTGTCGATCACATGGAAGGCGTTGGAGCGTGCAGCCTCGGGCGTATCGCCCTGCACATCGAAGGAGACCACCGCCCCACCCTGCCCCGACTGCTGGCGCATCGCCAGCTCATGCTGCGGATGCGAAGCCAGGCCAGGGTAGTACACCCGCTTCACCGCGGGCTGCGTCTCGAGCCACTGCGCCAGCGCAAGGCCAGCGGCGCAATGGGCCTGCATGCGGATGCCGAGGGTCTCGAGGCCCTTCAGCACGACCCAGGCATTGAAGGGCGACAGCGCCATGCCGGCAGTGCGCACCACCGTGGCGAACACGTCGATGAGCTTCTGAGAGCCGCAGATGGCGCCTGCCAGCACGCGCCCCTGGCCCTCGAGGTACTTGGTGCCCGAGTGGATGATGAGGTCGGCACCGAACTCGATGGGCCGTTGCAGGGCCGGCGAGCAGAAGCAGTTGTCGACCGCCAGCAGCGCGCCTGCGCCATGCGCCAGGTCGGCCAGCGCGCGGATGTCGCACACGTCGGTCAGCGGATTGGTCGGCGTCTCGGCAAACAGCAGCTTCGTGTTGGGCTTGATCGCGGCCTTCCATTCGGCGACGTCGGTCTGCGAGACGAAGGTGGTCTCAACGCCGAATTTGCCGAAGTCGCGTCCTATCAGGTTGAGCGTCGAGCCGAACACCGAGCGCGAGCACACGACGTGGTCGCCGGCCTTGAGCAGCCCCATGCACATCATGAGGATCGCGGCCATGCCGCTGGCGGCGCCGATCGCCGCCTCGGTGCCCTCCAGCGCGGCAAGCCGCCGCTCGAAGCTGGCGACCGTCGGGTTCGAGGTGCGGGTGTAGGTGAAGCCTTCCTCGGTGCCTGCGAAGCGGCGCGCCGAGGTCTCGGCGTCGGGCTGCACGAAGCTGCTGGTGAGGAACAGCGCTTCCGAGTTCTCGCCGTACTGGCTTCGCTCGAGCGCGGCGCGCACGGCGAGCGTGTCGCGGTGCAGCCCGGGGGGGAGGGATCGGTCGGTCACGATGTTCTGCTTCAGCTCAGGTTGGGGAGCGCGAGGCGCGACGAGTCCTCGTCGGTCTCTTCGATGCGGGGACGATTGCCGTTCATGCGGGTGATGGCCTCGGTGTCGATGTCGCCCGTCACATAGACGCCGTCGAAGCACGAGGCGTCGAAGCCGTCGAGCCTCGGGCCGTTGCCCGGCGAGGCCTTGAGCACGGCGCGCTTCATGCCCTCGACATCCTGGTAGATCAGTGCATCGCAGCCGATCAGCTCGCGAATCTCCTCGACTGTGCGGTCATGCGCGACCAGCTCGTCCTTGGTCGGCATGTCGATGCCGTAGACGTTCGGGTAGCGCACCGGCGGCGCCGCGCTCGCGAGGTAGACCTTGCGGGCGCCGGCTTCTCGCGCCATCTGCACGATCTCGCGGCTGGTCGTGCCGCGCACGATCGAATCGTCGACGAGCAGCACGTTGCGGCCCTTGAATTCGCTGCCGATGACATTGAGCTTCTGGCGCACCGACTTCTTGCGCACGCCCTGCCCCGGCATGATGAATGTGCGGCCGACGTAGCGGTTCTTCACGAAGCCTTCGCGGTACGGAATGCCCAGCAGATGCGCAAGCTGTGTCGCGCTCGGGCGGCTCGATTCGGGGATCGGGATGATCACGTCGATCTCGTTCGGCGGCACGGTGGAGATCACGCGCTGGGCCAGCGTCTCGCCCAGGTTGAGCCGCGCCTGGTAGACCGAGATGCCGTCCAGCACCGAATCGGGCCGGGCCAGATACACGAACTCGAACATGCAAGGATTGAGGCTGGGCGATTCGGCGCATTGCTGCGCGTGCAACTGGCCCTGGAGGTCGATGAACACTGCCTCGCCCGGCGCCACATAGCGCTCGAACACATGCCCCGAGCCCTCGAGCGCGACCGTCTCGCTGGCCACCATGTAGGTGCCGTCGGCGCCGCGTCCGATGGCCAGCGGCCGGATGCCGTAGGGGTCGCGGAAGGCGAGCAGGCCGTGGCCCGCGATCAGCGCGACCACGGCATAGGAACCGCGCACGCGCCGGTGCACGTTGCGCACGGCGGCGAACAGGGTCTCGGAATTGAACATGCCGCCGCGCGTCGAGCGGTCGAGTTCGTGCGCCAGCACGTTGAGCAGCACCTCGGAGTCGCTGTCGGTGTTGGTGTGGCGGTGGTCGGTGGAAAACAGCTCGGCGCGCAGTGCGTGCGCATTGGTGAGATTGCCGTTGTGCACCAGCACGATGCCGAAGGGCGCGTTCACGTAGAAGGGCTGGGCCTCCTCTTCGCTGAAGGCGTTGCCGGCGGTCGGGTATCGCACTTGCCCCAGGCCCACGCTGCCCGGCAAGGCCCGCATGTTGCGCGTGCGGAACACGTCGCGCACCATGCCCTTGGCCTTGTGCATGAAGAACTTGCGTTCGAGCAGCGTGACGATACCCGCCGCGTCCTGGCCGCGATGCTGCAGAAGCAGGAGCGCGTCATAGAGCAACTGGTTGACGGGTGCGTTGCTGACAACGCCGACGATTCCACACATGAAGCGATCCTCTCAGGGCTCAGGGCAGGTAGCTTGCCAATTTTTGAGGCAGCGCGGGTTTCAGGCCCTGCAATGCCGCATCCAGAACAGTGGCGCTGCGCGACTCCTGCCACCAGGCCGCGTCGCTCAGCGCGAGCAAATGAACCACGACCGCTGTGGCCAGCAGCGCGACCGCGCCGCGCGCCAGCCCGAAGACGGCGCCCAACAGGCGATCCACCGGCCGCAGCCCCACGGCGGTGATCAGCTTGCGCATCAGGGCGGCCACCAGCCCCACGCCGAAAACCACCCCCACGAACACCAGCGCGAAGCCCGCTGCGTAGCGCCAGTTGCCCGCCGGATCACCGAAGGGCAGCCAGGCGCCCACATCGGCCGCGAACCACTGCGCGCAGAAGAAGGCGGCTACCCAGGCAGCCAGCAGGATCACTTCGTACACCAATCCGCGCACCAGACCGAAAAGCATCGACACCACCAGCAGCGCGATGGCAATCCAGTCGAGGGGAGCCACGTCCGCCTACAAGCTGAGGACGGCAGCCGACAAAGACAAGCCCTTGACCTTGCCCGCCGCCTTGTCCGCCTCGGCGCGCGTGCCGAAGGGGCCGATTCGCACACGCGTGCGCTCGCCGTCAGCCGTCTTCGCGACATTCGTGTAGGTCTTGAGCCCTGCCTTCTCCAGCTTCTGCCGGACCTCGCGCGCCTTGTCGGCATCCGCGAACGCGCCGACCTGGACCACGAAACGGCCGTTGTCGTCGGCCGCGGCGGTGGGCTTGGTGGCCGCGGCGGCGGTGGATTTACCCTCGAGCAGTGCGCGGGCCCGGGCGGCATCCTCGGCGGTCTTGGCAGCGGCGGACCTGGCATCGGGCTTTGCCTCCGCCCTGGCTTCCGGCTTGGGCTCCGGCCTGGGTCTGGGTTCCGGCTTGGGCTCCGGCTTGGCTTCAGGCTTGGGTTCGGGTCTGGCTTCAGCCACCCGCGGCGGCTTGGTCTCTACTGGCGAGGCGGAAGGTGCGGGCCTGGAGGCCGGGACTTCCGTGCCGTCCGCCATCTCGGTGATCATCTCGCCGCCCGAGGACCTTGTGGCCACTGGCGGGCTCGCCGGCGGGGCGGCGGTCGAGGGGGCAGGCGCTGGCGCGGCCGGCAGGGGCAGCGGCTTGGTCTTGTTGCGATCGGGGATCTCGATCGGGATGTCGACCGACACCGGCCGAGGCTGGGTGTCGAACAGGAGCGGGAAGCCGACCACGCCGATCAGCACCAGCACCGCGGCACCCACGAGCCGGTGGCGCGCACGCCTGCGCATCGCCTCGACGCTTTCGGCCGGCGGCGCCGCGACGCTGGTGTTTCGCCCTTCGTTGGCCTGCGGACCGCGGGTGCGGAACTGGAAGAACGCCATGAAATTCGATTTCCTGATGGAGTGCAGCGTGAGTAGAAAAGGCGCCGGAAATCAGGCCAATCAGGAGTCCGGCGACAAGTGCCGGGCCCGCAGACGAGGTGTTCCGTGCTCGAGCACACCACCCACTGTGAAGAACGATCCGAAGACGACGATTCTATCAGCGGGGTCCGCACGATCGATGGCCGCTTGCAGCGCCTCCATGGGAGCGCCATGCGCGCTCGCCGAGGCGTCGGCGCGGGTGTTCTGCGCCTGCCAGCGCGTCAGCAGATCGGATGCCTTGGCGGCACGCGCGGTCGGCAGGTCCGTGAAGTACCAGCAATCGATCAGCGGGCCGATGCGAGCGAACATCGGCTCCAGGTCCTTGTCCGCCATCACTCCGAACACGCCGTGGGTGGTCGGGTAGAAGCCCATGGCATCGAGGTTCTCGGCCAGCGCTGCCACCGCGTGCGGGTTGTGCGCCACGTCGAGCACCAGGGCAGGCTCGCCGGGCACGATCTGGAAGCGCCCCGGAAGCTCGACCGACGCGAGGCCGGTGCGCACCGCCTGCGCGGTAACCGGCAGCCGCTGCCGCAGCGACTCCAGCGCGGCCAGGACGCCGGCCGCATTGACGAGCTGGTTGGCGCCGCGCAGTGCCGGATAAGCCAGTCCGCTGTAGCGCCGCCCGCGGCCGCTCCAGCCCCACTGCTGCTTGTCGCCGGAGACGGTGAAGTCGCGCCCCACGCGCCAGAGATCGGCACCAATGGCTTCGGCATGCCCGACGACGCTTTGCGGCGGAACCGGGTCGCTGACGATCGCTGGGCGGCCCGGGCGCATGATCCCGGCCTTCTCGAAACCGATGCTTTCGCGGTCAGGGCCCAGGAACTCCATGTGGTCCAGGTCGATGCTGGTGATGATGGCGCAATCCGCATCGAGCATGTTGACCGCGTCCAACCGTCCGCCCAGGCCGACCTCGAGGATCGCGACGTCGGGCTTGCTGGCCGCGATGCACAGCAGGATGGCGAGCGTGGTGAACTCGAAGTAGGTCAGGGCCATCTCGCCGCGCGCGCGCTCGACTGCTTCGAAGTGCGCCGCCAGCACATCGGCAGGCACCGCTTCGCCCGAGAGCCGCAACCGCTCCTCGAAACGAACCAGATGGGGCGAGGTGAACACCGCCGTGCGGTACCCCGCATGGATGAGGATCGACTCCAGCATCGCGCAGGTCGAGCCCTTGCCGTTGGTACCGGCCACTGTGATCACGGGGCAGTCGAAGGCGAGGCCGAGCTTGCCGGCCATCGCGCGGACGCGTTCGAGACCGAGTTCGATGTTCTTGGGGTGCAGGCGCTCGGCGTGAACGAGCCAGTCGGCAAGGCTTTTCATGGAGGCCGGAATTGTCGCCCACTCGCCGCAGGGGGCATCATCGCAGGATGATCACGCTCTACGGCATCACGAACTGCGACACCGTCAAGCGCGCCCGCGCCTGGCTCGACGAACACGGCATCACCTACCGTTTTCACGATTTCAAGAAGGAGGGCGTGCCCGAGGCCGAGCTCGACCAGTGGCTGCGCGCACCGGGCTGGGAGACCCTGGTCAACCGGCGCGGCACCACCTGGCGCCGGCTCGACGAGGCGACGCGCACGTCGGTGGTCGACACCGCCTCCGCCCGCGCAGCCTTGCTGGCCCATCCCAGCCTGATCAAGCGTCCGGTGGTCAACTGGGGCCCGCGAGCCGGCGTTACCACGGGATTCGACGCCGCCCAATGGAAAAGCCTCACTGTGTAAACGGTTGAACCCCGGCAGCCGGATCACGTCGAACCCAGTTCAGAAGGGCCCAGCGCCCCACCCTCAGGAGTTTTGACATGCGCACGCAAAAAGCCATCCGCAACACCATTGCCCTCTCGCTTCTGGCTGCCCTTGCCGGCACCGCGGGGCTTGCCCAGGCCGAGCAGGTCTGGGCGCGGGTGATCTCGGCCACGCCCTCGCACGAGACTACGGGCAACACCCGCTACAACGTGACCTACGAATACGGCGGCCGGCACTACACCACCGTCACGGACACCCGCCCCGGCGCCAGCATCCCGATCGAGGTCGGCGACTACGGCGTCGCAACCCCCTCGCCGGTGGCGCCGCAGCCGCAGATTGCGCAGCGTCCCATCGACGGTGACGGCGAAGTCAACGGCGGCGGCCAGCCCGACTGGAACAGCGTGACGCCCGAACCCGGAGTGGTCATCTCGGGCGGCGGCGCACCCGCCTACGGGCAGCCCGCGCCGGTCTATGTGCAGCCGGGCCCGGTCTACTACCCGGCGCCGGTCTATGTCGCACCGGGCTACTACCCGGCACCGTACGTCTATCCGCCGGTGGGCATCTCGCTCAACCTCGGCTACTCGCGCGGATGGGGTGGCGGCTGGCGTGGCGGACACCACGGCCGCTGGCGCTGAGTGCGGGCCCGGGAGGCCTGCCGCAAAGCCTAAAATCGCCGGCTTTCCTTTTTCCCTCGCAGCGCCAGGCCCTCCTTCCAGATGACAACCACCGAATCCCTTCGCGACGCCACGGTAGCAACCAAGGCCAACGTCTATTTCGACGGCAAGTGCGTGAGCCACAGCCTCACGCTGGCCGATGGCAGCAAGAAGTCGGTGGGCGTGATCCTGCCCTCCACCCTCACCTTCAGCACCGGCGCCCCCGAGACGATGGAAGGCACGGGCGGCCGCTGCGAGTACCTGCTCTCCGGCAGCAGCAAATGGTTGGCCTCGGGCGCTGGCGAGAAGTTCAGCGTGCCGGGCAATTCCAGCTTCCAGATCCGCGTGAGCGGCGAGCCGTACAGCTACATCTGCCATTTCGGCTGAACCGGGGATTCGAACCATGGCCACCATTCTTCAGAACATTCCCGCCGGCCAGAAGGTCGGCATCGCCTTCTCCGGCGGACTGGACACCAGCGCCGCGCTGCACTGGATGCGCAACAAGGGTGCCATCCCCTACGCCTACACGGCCAACCTGGGCCAGCCCGACGAGCCCGACTACGACGAGATCCCGCGCAAGGCGATGCTCTACGGCGCCGAAAAGGCCCGGCTGGTCGATTGCCGTACGCAGCTCGCCGCCGAGGGCCTTGCCGCACTGCAGGCGGGCGCCTTCCACGTGACCACCGCCGGCCTGACCTACTTCAACACCACGCCGCTGGGCCGCGCCGTTACCGGCACCATGCTGGTCGCGGCCATGAAGGAGGACGACGTCAACATCTGGGGCGACGGCAGCACCTACAAGGGCAACGACATCGAGCGGTTCTACCGCTACGGCCTGCTCACCAACCCGGCGCTGAAGATCTACAAGCCCTGGCTGGACCAGACCTTCATCGACGAGCTGGGCGGCCGCGCCGAAATGTCGGCGTTCATGCAGAAGGCCGGCTTCGCCTACAAGATGTCGTCCGAGAAGGCCTACTCCACCGACTCCAACATGCTCGGCGCCACGCACGAGGCCAAGGACCTGGAGCACCTGAACAGCGGCATGAAGATCGTGCAGCCGATCATGGGCGTCGCCTTCTGGAAAGACGAGGTGGACGTAAAGCGCGAGGAAGTCACCGTGCGCTTCGTCGAGGGCCGCCCTGTCGCAATCAACGGCGTGGAATACCCCAGCCTGGTCGAGCTGCTGCTGGAAGCCAACCGTGTCGGCGGCCGTCACGGCCTCGGCATGAGCGACCAGATCGAGAACCGCATCATCGAGGCCAAGAGCCGCGGCATCTACGAGGCCCCCGGGCTGGCGCTGCTCTTCATCGCCTACGAGCGCCTGATCACCGGCATCCACAACGAGGACACCATCGAGCAGTACCGCGACCACGGCCGCCGACTGGGCCGCCTGCTCTACCAGGGCCGCTGGTTCGATCCGCAGGCCATCATGCTGCGCGAGACAGCCCAGCGCTGGGTGGCACGCGCGGTCACGGGCGAGGTCACCATCGAGCTGCGCCGCGGCAACGACTACTCGATCCTCAACACCGAGTCGCCGAACCTCACCTACAAACCCGAACGCCTCACCATGGAAAAGGGCGAGTCGAGCTTCTCGCCGGCCGATCGCATCGGCCAACTCACCATGCGCAACCTCGACATCGTGGACACGCGCGAAAAGCTGGGCATCTACACCCAGGTGGGCCTGCTTTCCGCGGGACAGGGCGCTTCGCTCCCGCAGTTGAAGAACGAGACGGACTGAAGCGGGCTTGCAGGGCGCGATGAACCCTGCGCCCCCGGTTACACGACCACCGGCTCCGGCTCCAGCCGGATGCCGAAACGCTCGTATACGCTGGTCTGGATCGCCTTGGCCAGGGTCATGACCTCCCCGCCGGTCGCAGGGTGCGCGGGGCCGCCGCGGTTGACCAAGACCAGCGCCTGTTTCTCGTAGACGCCGGCATTGCCGACGGTCTTGCCCTTCCAGCCGCAGGCGTCGATCAGCCAGCCGGCGGCGAGCTTGATGCTGCCGTCGGCCATCGGGTAGTGCACGATCTTCGGGTCGCGCGCGATGATGTCGGCGCATTGCTCCGGCGTGACCGTGGGATTCTTGAAGAAGCTGCCGGCATTGCCGAGCACCCGCCAGTCCGGCAGCTTGGCGCTGCGGATGGCGCAGACCCAGTCGAAGATCTCTGTCGGGCTGGGCGTGAAATTGCCGGTCTCGGCCATCTTGCGCTCCAGGTCCAGGTAGCCCAGCACCGGCTTCCAGGGCCGCGGCAGCCGGAAGCGCACCCGGGTGATCAGCGCCCGGCCCGCCAGGCCGAAGTCGTTGCTGCCGCTCGCCGTGTGCTTGAACACCGAGTCGCGGTAGCCGAAGGCGCACTGGGCCGCATCGAGGGTGAAGGCGCGGCCGGTCTCGAGGTCGATGGCGTCCAGCGATTCGAAACGGTCCTGCAACTCGACCCCGTAGGCGCCGATGTTCTGCACCGGCGCCCCACCCACCGTGCCGGGGATCAGCGCCATGTTCTCCAGGCCGGGCAAGCCCTGGTCGAGCATCCAGCGCACCGTGTCGTGCCAGATCTCGCCGGCGCCCGCCTCGAGGATCCACGCGCGCGGTGTCTCTTCGACCAGCCGGCGTCCCTTGATCTCCACCTTCAGGACCAGCGGCTTGACGTCGCCGGTCAGCACGATGTTGCTGCCGCCGCCGAGCACGAACTTGGGCGCGCCACGCCACGCCGGGTCGGCCAGCAGCGCGGCCACGTCGGCATCGCTCGCGATGCGCACCAGGTGCTGGGCGCGCGCGACGATACCGAAGCTGTTGTGCTGCTGCAGCGGTACGTTGTGCTCCACGATCATGGGAGAATTGTCGCATTCACACCCGTGAGATTCAGAGGAGAGTCCATGCCGTCTTTCGATACCGTCTGCGAACCCAACCTGCCCGAGGTCAAGAACGCCGTGGAGAACACGGCCAAGGAGATCGGCACGCGATTCGACTTCAAGGGCACCGCGGCCTCGGTCGAGCTCAAGGACAAGGAAATCACGCTCATCGGGGATGCCGAGTTCCAGCTCGTGCAGGTGGAGGACATCCTGCGCAACAAACTCACCAAGCGCAGCGTGGACGTGCGCTTCCTCGACAAGGGCGACGTCCAGAAGATCGGCGGCGACAAGGTCAAGCAGGTGATCAAGGTCAAGAACGGCATCGAGAGCGAGACCGCCAAGAAGATCCAGCGCCTGGTCAAGGACAGCAAGCTCAAGGTGCAGGCCGCGATCCAGGGCGACGCGGTGCGGGTGACCGGAGCCAAGCGCGACGACCTGCAGGCCGCGATGGCGCTGATCAAGAAGGACTTGCCCGATATGCCGCTGTCCTTCAACAACTTCCGCGACTGAGCGCCCGATGAAGGCCCCCCTCGTTCCGATGCTGCTGGCCGCGGCATGCGGCCTCGCGCACGCCCAATCGGTGATGCTGACCGGCACCATCGGCAACCGTGCCATCCTGATCGTCGACGGCAGCGCGCCCAAGACGGTGGCCGTGGGCGACACCTTCCGGGGCGTGAAGCTGCTTTCGATGACGCCCGAGCAGGCCACGGTGGAGGCCGGCGGCAAGCGCGTGGCGCTGCGCATGGACCAGCCAGTCAGCATCGGCGGGTCCAGCGCGGGCGG
>NZ_LMTS01000110.1:32894-74538 GCF_001541225.1 Variovorax sp. WDL1
CGGCACGCGCATCGTTCTGCCGGCGTCGAGCGGGGGGCATTTCCTGGCGCAGGGCGCGATCAACGGGCGCAGCGTCAACTTCATGCTCGACACCGGCGCCACGACCGTTGCGCTATCGGCGCCGGACGCGCAGCGCATCGGGCTCGATTTCAGCAAGGGGCGGCCAGTGCGCATGAATACCGCGAACGGCACCGCGCAGGGTTATCTGGTGCGCCTGAATTCCGTGCGGGTCGGCGACGTCGAGGTCTACGACGTGGAGGCGATCGTGTCGCAGCAGCCCATGCCCTACGTGCTGCTGGGCAACAGCTTCATCAGCCGTTTCTCGATGCGGCGCGACGCGGACCAGATGGTCCTCGAAAAGCGATTCTGAGCTTCGGGGCTACGCCGCGGCAGCGGTAACGACGATCTCGATCTTGTAGGCCGCATTGGCCATCGCAGCCTGCACGGTGGCGCGCGGAGGCGTGTTTCCGGCGGGAATCCACGCATCCCACACCTCGTTCATCGCCGTGATGTCGCCGATGTCGGCGAGAAAGATCTGCGTCATCAGGATGCGCGACTTGTCGCTGCCGGCCTCCGCCAGCAGGCGGTCCACCATCGCCAGCACCTGTGCGGTCTGGCCGCGGATGTCCTGCGTGGTGTCGTCCGGCACCTGGCCCGCGAGATAGATGGTGCCGTTGTGGACCGCCGTCTCGGACAGTCGCGGGCCGACGTGAAAGCGCTGAATGCTTGCCATGCTTGAAATCACTCCTGTGTCCTGGCCTTGGAGCCCAGCCGGGACTCCGTGCCGGCCGCGAGGCGGCGAATGTTTTCCCGGTGCCGCCAGATCAGCAGCAGACTGATCGCGATCAGCGCAAGCAGCACCTCGCGCGAAAGCGGCCACGCGATGCCGCCGCCAATCAGGTAGTAGGCCGGCGCGAAGAAGGCCGCCACGATCGAGGCCAGCGAGGAATAGCGGAAGAAGACAGCGATGATCAGCCAGGTGGTGCCGGTGGCCAGCCCCAGCAGCCACTCGATGCCCAACAGCGCCCCGGCCGCCGTGGCGACACCCTTGCCGCCCTGGAAGCCGAAGAAGACCGGGTACAGGTGCCCGAGAAAGGCCGCCAGCCCCGCCAGCGCCGCGGTCCCCTGCCCCATGCCGTAGGGCTCACCCAGGCGATGGATCAGGAAGACGGGCAGCCAGCCCTTGACCGCATCCAGCAGCAGTGTCGCCAGTGCCGCGCCCTTGTTCCCGGAGCGCAGAACGTTGGTCGCGCCCGGGTTCTTGCTGCCGTAGCTGCGGGGGTCGGCCATGCCCAGCGCCTTGCTGATGATGACGGCAAAGGACAGCGAGCCCAGCAGGTAGGACAGGACGATCGCGATCAACGAAGGCAGATAGGAACTCACGGTGTCTCCAGACGGTCCGGACGGGCGATGTGCCGCCCGGATCGGCCGGCTATTCTGCCAGCGCGCACTGCACCGGCCTTGCGCCGAGCAGCCGCACGCAGATCTGCGGGTCGATCCCCACCAGGTAGCCGCGCCGCCCGCCGTTGATGACGATCTTCGGCAGCGTGAGGATGGTGGACTCGATATAGACCGGCATCGCTCGCCGTGTCGCGAAGGGCGAGGTGCCGCCCACCATGTAGCCGCTGTGCCGGTTGGCAACCTCGGGCTTGCAGGGCTCCACCGATTTGGCTCCGATCTGCCGCGCCAGGTTCTTGGTCGAGACCGTGCGGTTGCCGTGCATCAGCACGATCAACGGCTTCGCATCCTGGTCCTGCATCACCAGCGTCTTCACCACCGTGAAGGGGTCCAGTCCCAGTACCTCGGCGCTGTGCTGGGCGCCGCCGTGCTCCAAGTACTCGTAGGGATGCTCGGTGAAGTCGACGCCGTTCGCCCTCAGCAACTGGGTTGCGGGGGTTTCGCTGACATGGGATTTCCTGCTCATGCGTGCGCGGGACAGTGCTTTCAGATCGCAGGGTCCCGCATCTCCCAGCGCAGCTTGTCCACCTCAGCGAGGACATCAGGCGGCAGCCGCTTGTCCCAGGCGTCCAGGTTCTCCTCGAGCTGGGCCAGCGAGGTGACGCCGATGATGGTGCTCGCCACCTGCCACTTGCTGTGGCAGAAAGCCAGCGCGAACTGCGTGGGCGTCATGCCGATCTCGCGTGCCAGGGCGTTGTAGCGGCGCGCCGCCTCGAGCGAGCCTGGGCGGCCCCAGCGCTGCTTGCGGACCGACTCGTAGCGTGCGATTCGCGCGCCCTGCGGCGCATCGGGCCCGGTGATGCCGCTTTCGTCGTACTTGCCGGTCAGCAAGCCGGCGCCGAGCGGCGAATAGGCCAGCAGCGAGACACCGAGCCGGTGCATAGTCTCGTCCAGGCCGTTCTCGACCGAGCGGTTCAGCAGGTTGTAGACGTTCTGCACCGTGGCCGGGCGCGGCAGGCCGTGCTGCTCGGCCAGGCGCACGAACTCATGCACGCCATAGGGCGTTTCGTTCGACAGGCCGACGGCGCGCACCTTGCCCGCCTTCACGAGGCCGGCGAGGGTCTCGAGCTGCTCGTGGATGGGGGTGCGCGAAGTCTCGCGCGCCGGGTCGTAGTACATGTTGCCGAAGGCCGGCACGTGCCGCTCGGGCCAGTGGATCTGGTAAAGGTCGATCACATCCGTCTGCAGGCGGCGGAGGCTGCCTTCGCAGGAGGCCACGATGTCGGCCGCCGTCATGCCGCTGCCTTCGCGCACCCAGGGCATGCCACGCGATGGGCCGGCCACCTTGGTGGCGAGCACGATCCTGTGGCGCACGCCGGGATTCTTCTCGAACCAGCGGCCGATGATGGTCTCGGTCGCGCCGAAGGTCTCCGCGCGAGTGGGCACGGCATACATCTCGGCCGTGTCGATGAAGTCGATGCCGCGTTCGAGCGAACGGGCGAGGATGGCGTGGGCGGTGGGCTCGTCCACCTGCTCGCCGAAGGTCATGGTGCCGAGGCAGATCGGCGTGGCGCGCAGATCGCTCTGCCCGAGTTGGACTTTTTGCATGCGATGGATGCTACCGGCTCACGCGCGGGCCCGCTGTCCGGTGCCGGACTGCGGAGCCCGGGCGCGGTCCGTATCATCGATCGGCCATGTACCAAGTCATCCGCCCGTCCCGCAGCGAGTTCGTCCCCATCCGCAACCTGCGCTACCACGTCCGCATCTGGGGCACACCTTCTCTGGCGCGCCCTCCCCTGGTGCTGCTGCACGGCTGGATGGACGTGGCCGCGTCCTGGCAGTTCGTGGTCGATGCGCTGGCCGAGGCGCGCCACGTGATTGCCCCCGACTGGCGCGGCTTCGGCCTCACCGAAGGCGGCACCGTCGACAACTACTGGATGCCCGACTATCTCGCCGACCTCGACTGGCTGCTCGACCACTACGCCGGCGACACGCCCGTCGACCTGGTCGGCCACAGCATGGGGGGCAATATTGCGATGCAGTATGGCGGCGTGCGGCCGCAGCGGCTGCGCCGCCTCGTCAACCTCGAGGGCTTCGGCATGCCTCCCCTGGAGCCAGCCGAGGCGCCCGGCCGCTACGGCAAGTGGATCGACCAGCTCAAGCGCCTGCACAGCGGCGAGATGGCGCTGGCCAGCTATACCGGCCCCCACGGGGTGGCGCGGCGGCTGATGAAGACCAACCCGCGCCTGTCGCAGGACAAGGCCGACTGGCTCGCTGGCCACTGGTCCGTGGCCCGTGCGCATCCCGAGGGCGGCGAGCGCTGGGAGATCCTGGGCGACCCGGCGCACAAGATCATCAACGCGAACCTGTTTCGCGTCGACGAGGCGCTCGCACTCTACGCCGCCATCCAGGCCCCGGTGCTGGCCGTGGTGGCCTCCGACGACAGCCTGGGCCACTGGTGGAAGGGCCGCTACACCCTGGCGGACTTCCAGGAGCGCCTGAAATCGGTGCGCGACGTGCGCCTGGAACGGGTCGAGGACGCGGGCCACATGCTGCACCACGACCAGCCGGCCCGAGTCGCGGCACTCATCGAGGCATTCATGGCGCACGAGGGGCCTTGACGGGCGTGAGAAAATCCCTGGTTTACCCCGAACACCGTCAGGACTACCCCATGGATGCAGAGCAAATCAACCAAATCGGCGCAACCCTCGCAGACCTGAGCGCCAGGACGGCCGACCTACGGAGGTATCTTTGACTACGATGCCAAGGCCGAACGTCTGAGGACCGTCAACGCATCGCTCGAAGATCCCGCCGTCTGGAACGACCCGAAGAAGGCCCAGGAACTGGGCCGTGAAAAGAAGGCGCTCGACGACGTGGTCGTCACGCTCGACCGGCTCACCAGCGGGCTTTCGGACAACACCGAGCTCTACGAGATGTCGAAGGAGGACGGCGACATGGATGGCCTGCAGGCCATCGCCGACGACGCCGCCAAGCTCGAGGAAGACATCAAGCAGCTCGAGTTCCGCCGGATGTTCAACAACCCGGCCGACCCGCTCAACGCCTTCATCGACATCCAGGCCGGCGCCGGCGGCACCGAGGCCTGCGACTGGGCCAGCATGCTGCTGCGCCAGTACCTGAAGTACGCCGAGCGCAAGGGCTTCAAGACCCAGATCGAGGACGAGACCCCCGGCGACACCGCGGGCATCAAGGGCGCCACCATCAAGGTCGAGGGAGAGTACGCCTTCGGCCTGCTGCGTACCGAAACGGGCGTGCACCGCCTGGTGCGCAAGTCGCCCTTCGACTCCTCGGGCGGACGCCACACCAGCTTCGCCAGCATCTTCGTCTACCCGGAGATCGACGATTCGATCGAGATCGAGATCAATCCCGCCGACGTACGGGTGGACACCTACCGCGCCAGCGGCGCCGGCGGCCAGCACATCAACAAGACCGACTCGGCCGTACGCCTCACGCACATCCCGACCGGTATCGTGGTGCAGTGCCAGGACGGCCGGAGCCAGCACAGCAACCGCGACGTCGCCTGGAAGCGCCTGCGCTCGCGCCTGTACGACCACGAGATGCGCAAGCGCCAGGAAGAGCAGCAGAAGCTGGAGGACAGCAAGACCGACGTCGGCTGGGGACACCAGATCCGCAGCTACGTGCTGGACAACAGCCGCATCAAGGACCTGCGCACCAACGTCGAGATCTCGGCCACCCAGAAGGTGCTGGACGGCGACCTCGATGCCTTCATCGAAGCCTCGCTCAAGCAAGGCGTATAAAAATCCTGGAGACACTTTGATGTCGATGCTCATGCGTGATGCCCAAGCCGAGCCCGTCGCGATCCGCCGCGAGGACTACCGCGCGCCCGCCTACTGGATCGACACCGTCGACCTGACCTTCGACCTGGACCCGGCCAAGACCCGCGTGCTCAACCGCATGCGCCTGCGGCGCAACCCGGACGTCGCGCCAGAGCCGCTGCGCCTGGACGGCGACGAGCTCAACCTGGCGCGCGTGCTGGTCGACGGCCAGGGCGCCTCCTTTCGCATGGAGGCCGACCAGCTGGTGATCGACAACCTGCCCGATGCCTTCGAGCTCGAACTCTTCACCACCTGCGCGCCCGCCAAGAACACCAAGCTCATGGGCCTGTTCGTGAGCGAGGACACCTTCTTCACCCAGTGCGAGGCGGAGGGCTTCCGCCGCATCACCTACTTCCTCGACCGCCCGGACGTGATGGCGAGCTTCACGGTGACCATCCGCGCCGCCAAGGCCGCCTACCCTGTCCTGCTGTCGAACGGCAACCTGGTCGAGCAGGGCGAACTGCCCGAGGGCCGCCATTTCGCGAAGTGGGTCGATCCCTTCCGCAAGCCCAGCTACCTCTTCGCGCTGGTGGCCGGCAAGCTGGTGGCGCGCGAGCAGCGCATCAAGGCGCGCAACGGCAACGAGCACCTGCTGCAGGTCTACGTGCGCGCCGGCGATCTCGACAAGACCGAGCATGCGATGAACTCGCTGGTCAACTCCGTGATGTGGGACGAGGCCCGCTTCGGCCTGCCGCTGGACCTGGACCGCTTCATGATCGTCGCCACCAGCGACTTCAACATGGGCGCGATGGAGAACAAGGGCCTGAACATCTTCAACACCAAGTACGTTCTGGCGAACCAGGCCACCGCCACCGATGCCGACTACAGCAACATCGAGAGCGTGGTCGGCCATGAGTACTTCCACAACTGGACCGGCGACCGCGTGACCTGCCGCGACTGGTTCCAGCTCTCGCTCAAGGAAGGCCTCACGGTCTTTCGCGACCAGGAATTCAGCCAGGACCTTTGCGCCGACGCCTCGGCCCGGGCCGTCAAGCGCATCGAGGACGTGCGCGTGCTGCGTACCGCCCAGTTCCCCGAGGACGCAGGCCCGATGGCACACCCCGTGCGGCCGGACAGCTACATCGAGATCAGCAACTTCTACACGGTCACCATCTACGAGAAGGGTGCCGAGGTGGTGCGCATGATGCAGACGCTGGTCGGCAGGCAGGGCTTCGCGCGCGGCATGACGCTGTACTTCGAGCGCCACGACGGCCAGGCCGTGACCTGCGACGACTTCGCGCAGGCCATCGCGGATGCAAACCCCGATTCCGAGTTGGCGCATCTCCTGCCGCAGTTCAAGCGCTGGTACAGCCAGGCCGGCACGCCGCACCTGGCCGCCCATGGCGTGTACGACGCCGCGGCGCGCACCTACACCCTCAGCTTCGTGCAGAGCTGCCCGCCGACCCCGGGTCAGCCCTTCAAGGAACCGTTCGTGATACCGGTCAACCTCGGCCTGCTCGGCCCCGACGGGCGCGAGCTCCCGCTGCAGCTGGCCGGCGACGAAGCCCCGGGCGCGGGCACGCGCACCCTGGTGCTGACACGCGCCGGCGAGCAGTTCACCTTTATCAACGTCGACGCCGAGCCGGTTCCCTCGATCCTGCGCGGCTTCAGCGCGCCGGTGATCCTGGAGTACGAGTACAGCGACGCCCAGCTGCTCGCGCTGCTGGCCCACGACGCCGATCCTTTCAACCGCTGGGAGGCCGCCCAGCGCCTGGCGCTGCGCGCCGCGATCAAGGCGATCCGCGCGCCGGTCGCGGGCGTAGGCGATGCACCGCTCGACGAGGCCTACCTGGAGGCCATGCGCCGCGTGCTGCGCGACCCCGGGCTCGATGCAGCCTTCAAGGAGCTGGTGCTCACGCTGCCGTCGGAAACCTACATCGCCGAGCAACTGGAGACCGTCGATCCGCAGCGCGTGCACCTCGTGCGCGAGGCCATGCGCGCCCAGCTCGCCGCCGGACTCTTCGCCGATTGGGAGCAGGCTTACGAGGAGAACCGCGACACCGGGCCCTACAGCCCCGACCCGCGCTCCTCCGGCCGCCGCGCGCTGGCCGGCCTTGCCCTGTCGTACCTCTGCCTGGCCGCGCGCGCGACCGGCGACACGGTCTGGCCCGGCAGGACGCTGCAGCGCTTCAAGGACGCCGGCAACATGACAGACCGCTTCAATGCGCTCCAGGCACTGGTGTCCTCGGGCCACGCCCTGGCGGCGCAGGCCCTGGCGCGCTTCCACGCGATCTTCAAGGACGAGGCGCTGGTCATCGACAAGTGGTTCTCGCTGCAGGCCGGCGCGCCCGACCGCGGCGGCGACATCCTGCCGCTGGTCAAGCAGTTGATGAAGCACCCCGACTTTTCGCTCAAGAACCCGAACCGCGCGCGCAGCGTGATCTTCAGCTACTGCAACGCCAACCCGGGTGCGCTGCACCGCCCCGATGCCGCGGGCTACGTGTTCTGGAGCGAGCGCGTGATCGAGCTCGATGCCATCAACCCGCAAGTCGCCGCGCGCCTGGCGCGCGCACTCGACCGCTGGAGCAAGCTGGCCGAGCCCTACCGAAGCGCCGCGCGAGAAGCCATCATGCGCGTGGCGGCCAAGCCCGATCTCAGCAAGGACACGCACGAGGTCGTTACCCGCGCGCTCGCTGGATAAGCACCCCGAATCGACAGCTTTCCCTGGAGTCACTGAATGCCCAAGAACGTTTCGCTCACCCGCTACCTCATCGAACAGCAGCGCGCCGATGGCCTCATCCCCGGCCAGCTGCGCCTCCTGCTCGAAGTGGTGGCGCGCGCCTGCAAGAGCATCAGCCAGGCCGTCACCAAGGGCGCGCTCGGCAATGTGCTCGGCTCCGCCGAGAGCGAGAACGTGCAGGGCGAAGTCCAGAAAAAGCTCGACATCATCGCCAACGAGGTGCTGATCGAGGCCAACGAATGGGGCGGCCACCTCGCTGCCATGGCCAGCGAAGAAATGGACAGCATCTACGTGGTGCCCAACCGCTACCCGCAGGGCGAGTACCTGCTGCTGTTCGATCCCCTGGACGGGTCGAGCAACATCGACGTCAACGTCAGCATCGGCACCATCTTCAGCGTGCTGAAGAAGCCTGAAGGCTCGCCCGGCGTGCAGGAGTCCGACTTCCTGCAGGCCGGCAGCAAGCAGGTTGCGGCCGGCTACTGCATCTACGGCCCGCAGACCACGCTGGTGCTGACCGTGGGCAGCGGCGTCGCGATGTTCACGCTGGACCGCGAGCAGGGCTCCTTCATGCTCACGCAGGAGGACATCCAGATCCCGGCCGACACCAAGGAATTCGCCGTCAACATGAGCAACATGCGGCACTGGGACGCCCCGGTGAAGCGCTACATCGACGAATGCCTGGCCGGCAAGGACGGCCCGCGCGGCAAGGATTTCAACATGCGCTGGATCGCCAGCATGGTGGCCGACGTGCACCGCATCCTGATGCGCGGCGGCGTCTTCCTGTACCCCTGGGACAAGCGCGAACCCGAGAAGGCCGGGAAGCTGCGCCTGATGTACGAGGCCAACCCCATGAGCTGGCTGGTCGAGCAGGCCGGCGGCGCCGCCACCAACGGCCGCCAACGCATCCTCGACCTGGAGCCCACCAAGCTGCACGAGCGGGTGGCTGTGGTTTTGGGGTCGAAGAACGAGGTCGGGCGGCTGACCGGCTATCACGAGCCGCTATAATCGCGGGCTTAGCCGGTGTAGCTCAGTCGGTAGAGCAGCTCATTCGTAATGAGAAGGTCGGGTGTTCGATTCATCTCTCCGGCACCAAACCAAAAGGGGTTGACTGTCGTGGTCAACCCCTTTTTTCATGTCACTGCCGCGTAGCGGGTGGCATATTGGGACGGCATACTGCCGGGGCTCGGCCGGTGCCGCCGCCCGCATGGCGTCAGGACATCTTGCTGGCCGCCTCCTTCAAGGGCGCGTAGATGTCAACGATGCTCCCGCTCACCGTATTCGTCCAGACTGACAGGTCCGTGCGCTGCAACTGCAGCTTGAGCAGGTCCGCCGCGCTCACGTCGAACCCACGTTCGCTCATGTTCCGTAGCGTCTGAGCCATGCGCTCCTCAAGCGCTCCGCTGACGAGCACGGCATGCGCAAGCACGCTTGTCATGCGAGTCGTATCAGCGTCGTCGCCAGTCAAGGACGCAGGCGCAAGGACTGGCGCAGTGAAGACGGGAGAGTTGGTATCGATCGTCATGGTTCCTCGAATGAATGGAATTGTGGTTGTGGAAAGCGCCTCAAACGCCGCCGCGCCGCACCATATGGCGCGACAGGGGGCGGTTCGAAGCCGGCGCGTGCATCACTTCGCGCTCGATTCTTTCGTCCATGGCGCGAAGCGTTTCCTCTGCTTCGCGGCGAGCTTTATCGACCGCCGCTTCGCCCCCCACCCGCCGCAGCTCGGCCAAGCAGGAATCGGGCGTCACGCCGCGTTCCTCGAGAAGACGGTGGTAAGTGCTGAGAGTCTCTTGGGCCTGCATGGCAAGCTCTTGGGCCCTCTCGGGAAAAGTGGCGGCATCGCCGAAATCGTGCTCGTCCATCGAGGGTCCTCGCCAAGTGCTTCTGAACACTTGTTGGTAACGGCGGCTCGAACCGGGTTCCGTCCGAAGCACAGCAACGTCTACCCACCGCAAATCTTGGCGATGATGGCGCGCAGGCGTGCCGGAGCAACCGGCTTGTAGAGCAAAGGCAGGCCGTGCTGGCGGACAAAGCGCGCCGTCTGCAACGACGTGTCGCCCGACACGAGCAAGGCCGGCAGACCGGGCCTGTAGCGGCGGCGTATGCGGGCCACGATCTCCGTGCCCAGTTCGCCGGCTTCCAGCCTGAGGTCGGAGATGACCAGGTCGGGCAACACGGCGCCGTCGAGCAGGACATCGGCCTGGGAACCCGATTGCGCCGGGACCACATGGCACCCCCAGCGCTCCAGGAGCTTCTGCGTCCCTTCGAGGATCAACGCGTCGTCATCGATCAACAGCACCCGCAGGCCTTCGAAGCGAGCGTCCGTCGAGTCGTCTGCCAGCTGGATTTCGGCTGACGCGGGCGCCTGCAGGCGGGGCTCGCCCACGGCGATCCGCAACGAGAACCTGGAGCCCCGGCCGGGCACGGACCGCAGCTGAACGGGACACCCCAGCAACTGGGTGCAGCTACGGACGATGGCCAGGCCCAGACCCAGGCCGCCCCGGTCGTCCTCGCCCCGTTCGATCCGGTAGAACTCTCGAAAGACTGCTTCCTGGTGCTCGACAGGGATGCCCATCCCGCTGTCCCAGACCTCCAGCCGCACATCCCGGCCTGCCGGGCGGCACGCGACGATCACGCCGCCTTTGTCGGTGTATCGCAGCGCGTTGGAAACGAGATTGGCCATAACGCGCTCCAGCAGCGCGGGGTCGCTGTAGACGTTCAACGCCGACGACGCGACGACGAAGCGAACATTCTTCTGCCGTGCAGTAGGCCCGAACGCCGCCCGCAGCCTTGCGAGCAGCGGCTCCAAGGGAAAGACCATGAAGTTCGGGGCGACCATCCCCGTCTCCAGTCTCGACATGATGAGGATCGAATCGAGCAGCGTCTGCGTGGAATGCAGGGCAGACTCCATATGGTCCAGTACCGGATACACGTGCTCGGGTAGCTCTGCGCTCTTCAGATCGTCGATGAACAATCCCAACGCATGCATCGGCTGCCGAAGGTCATGGCTCACCGCCGCCATGAAGCGCGACTTCGCGTGGCTCGCGCGTTCCGCTTCGCTCTTCTGGGCGGCGAGCGCAGCAAGCTCGCGCACCCGTTCCTCGCGTTGCTTGTACACGGTGAGGTCGGTCAGGATCGCCAGCGTCCCGGCGTGCAGGCCGTCCGGCCCGGGCACCGGGTACAACGACTCCATCACGAAGATGGTGCTCCCGTCCGCGCGCCGAACAGCGACGCCATGCTCCTCTTGCGCACCATGCTCCGCCATGCCCGGCGGCGCCTCATGCACGAGCATTTTGTCCAGCCGCAGCCCGTAGAGCTCAGTCGCCTCCAGCCCGAGCAGGCTGGCGGCTTGCCGATTGCAAAACGAGATCAAGCCATCGGCATCCAGCATCAGGATCCCGTCGCGCCCCGTGTCCAGCATCCGCCGAAAGCGCTCCTCGCTTCCGCGCAGATGTGCCGCCGCGCGCTCGCGCGAGCTGACGTCCTTGCCCAAGCCACGGTATCCCGCAAAGGCGCCGCTCTCGAAAACGGGCACCCCGCTGATGCTGATGTGCAAAGTCTCGGCGCCATCGGTCGCATGCGGAAACACGAAGTCCTGGAAGGGTTGCGTGTTCGCAAGCGCCTTCCGAAGGGGCGCCCACGTGGCGTCTCCATCGCCCGGAGAGACCTCGCACCAGCGACGGCCCAGCAACGCCGCAGGGTCGACGCCCGACTTCTCCAGCAGTCCGTCGGAAAGATAGGTCAGCCGATGCTCGGCATCCTGCTCCCAGTACCAGTCCGACGAGAGTTCGGCGAGGCTGCGAAAGCGCGCTTCGCTCACCCGGAGCCTGGCTTCGTTGTGCTTGCGCTCGCGCGCGTACTGCAGCGTCTTGACCAGGAGTCGGCCCGACAGGTCCTGCTTGACCAGGAAGTCCTGCGCGCCCGCCTTGACCGCCGCGAGAGCCAATGCCTGGTCCTCGTTCCCCGTCAACACGATGATGGGCAACAACGCGTCCTGGCTCTGAATCCTGAAGAGCGTTTCAAGTCCGAAGCTGTCGGGCAGAGACAGGTCCAGCACAACCATGTCCGGCCGCTGCTCGACGATGCGATGCAAGGCTTCGGCCAGCGTCCGCGCGTCGCGCATGCGGAACCCTTCACGGCCCACCTCGTCGATCAGCAGCTCACGGAGCAGTCGCGCGTCGCCGGGATTGTCCTCCACCAGCAGGATGTCTTGGGCGAGTCCTTGCATGCGAATCGTGCTGCTATGGCTCGTCAGCGCGCGGCGGCAGCGAGACGAGCGACAACCACAAGCGATCGATGGACCGGATCGCCTCCAGGAAACCGTCGAAGTTCAGGGGATCCTTTGTGATGTAGCAGTTGGCATGCAGCTCGTAGCAACGAAGGATGTCCTCCTCCTCGTTCGATGTGCTCAGGATTACCGTCGGAATGCGGCGCAACTTCGGATGCGCCTTGATGCCGGCAAGCACTTCGCGACCATCGAGCCGCGGCAGGTTGAGATCCAGAAGGATCAGGTCGGGCCTTTCCGAATTGGCATGCTCGTTGCGGCGATGCAGGTAGTCGAGCGCTTCGACGCCATCCTTGACCCAGTGCAGGTTGCAATGAACCTGGCACTCTTTCAAGGCTTCCAGCGTCAACCGCATGTCCGCAGGGCTGTCTTCCACCAGCAGGATATGCGCCATCCCAGGGACGATCCCCGTACTCACCGGCAATCACTCCTTCTCATGTTCGCGCTGTTCGCCATGGCTGTGCGCCCTCCCGCGGATTCTGATTATGGCGGCACGACATCACATAAACCAGAGTCATCCGAGCGGGCGGAGCGGGCTGAGTCTGATGGAAAAAATGCCAAAGGGTGCTAGCATGAACTCAGCCACCGCAGTGCGAGTCTCGATCCATCCAGTTTGCCAGCGTGGCGCATTCGTATCACCAAAAGCATGATCTCCGAAAAGAGGACGATTGAACGTTCGTCGATCTCCCCTTCCGAAGCGCAGAACATCGCGGAGGGCGGCGAGCTCAAGATTCTGGTGGCCGATGATCACCACCTGGTCAGGGAAGGGCTCAAGCTGACGCTGCTCCAGATCGATGC
This sequence comes from Variovorax sp. WDL1, assembly GCF_001541225.1. GTDB lineage: Bacteria > Pseudomonadota > Gammaproteobacteria > Burkholderiales > Burkholderiaceae_C > Variovorax. Next base: position 45,910 of record NZ_LMTS01000110.1, read on the forward strand.
TCGCACGCAGGTCCTGGAGGCAAGCACGCTGGCCGAAGCCATCGACGCGTTCCATGCCAGCCCGGACATCGACCTGATCCTGCTCGACCTCAACATGCCCGGTGCCGCAGGCCTCTCGGGCCTGGACGCGTTCCTGATGCAATGTCCGGCAGCACGCCTGGTCGTCGTGTCAGGCACTTACGACATGAAGACCGTCCAGACGGCCATCCAGAAGGGCGCACTCGGTTTCATTCCAAAGATGTCGGGCAAGCGGATTGTCCTGAGTGCGCTGCGTTTCATCCTGGACGGTGGGATCTACGTACCGCCGGAGCCCTTCATCTCAGACAGTTCACCTCAGGAAGGCGACGGCTCCTTGCGCGCCACGGCAGCCTTTTCGACCAAGGCCGCCGCAAAGGGACTGACGAACCGGCAGATCGACGTCCTTCGCGAACTTCTCGAGGGCAACTCCAACAAGCAGATCTGCCGTAACCTCAACCTCGCCATGGGAACCGTCAAGGCCCACGTTGCAGCGGTGCTGTCCGCGCTGAACGTCAACACGCGCGCGGAAGCCATTGCCGCCGCGGACCGGCTGGGCCTTCGTCAGCTGCTGGAGCCGCCGTCAAGTGGGATGCCCGCGGCGCACGTAGACGCCCCGCCCGACCAGGTGACACGCAAGTAGCCGCGCCCCGGGCGCATCAGCCGAACTTCTGGGTGGCCGTCTTGAGCGTGTCCCCGCGTTCCTTCACCATGGAGGCGCACATGTTGACCGTCAGGTTGTTCTGATTGACTTCATTGGTGTAGTAGAGCAGCTGGGCGGCGTCCACATCCTTGCCGCTCTTGATCTCCGCCAGAACCGCCTTGAGATCCTTTTCCGATGAGATGATGACCGGCATCATCAGGGTTTCCAGAGTCTCGAGACTGACCCCGTCACCACTCTTCGGTATCGTCATATTTAGCTCCGTCGTTGATATTGCTCAAGGGGAATGGCTGAACCGCCAATCACCCCGTGTACTCAGTAACCTGGTGTGCGCGTTGGTTCCTGCCCACTACTGCCGTCGGGCAGCGCCGGCACGGGGCATCAGCTCCAGCACGGTCGCAGCGGCCGCCACCGCGGCCATGGCCGCCTCTATCCGCCGGTAAGTGTCGCGGTCATGGAGCTGCCGCCTCGCAAGCGCGCACGCGCTCTGCATTTCGCCCAGCCTGGCCCGCAGTTCTGCGCGGTACTGGCCGCTCGCGTCATCGCACAGTCGCTGCTCCACATCGAAGCCGATGTGCTGTCCTTGAGATGTCATGTCTACCTTTCAGGGGCCATAGCGGAAACGGGTGCCGTCGGAGAGCACGATCTCGCCATCCCGTACGGCGACGACCGTATTGCCCGCAAGCGCGCCGCCTGGCGCAATGCGCTGCCCGCTGGTGGTCACGATGTAGGGAAAGGCACCGCCAACGACGGCCGCTACATTGGCTGCGATCGCATCCCGTTCCGGGTCGACATGTGCACTGATCGTGAGGGTGCTGCCGTAGCGTCGCGTGAAATCCAGGAAGAGCGCCTCCCAGATGCGCGTGTCCTGGGGACCCAGAACAGCGCGCAACTCGAGTGCCGGCTCCGTCGCGGTCACCCTGAACTTCCCGTCAAGGCCAGCTTCGCGCAAACGGGCCATGAAGCGCTCCCGGATTTGCTCCGGCCGCAGAATGTCGAACTCGATCGGCTCCAACCCGGCGAGCTCCCCACGAGCCCGTTCAGGAAAGGCCGCAGCCTCCTCTGCGCTCGAAGCCGAACCCAGAATCCGCAGTACGTCGCCGGCGCCCGGCTCCATGCGCAGTTCGAGCCGCCCCGGCGAACGTTGGGCCTGGACGAAGCGCTTGACGAGGTCGAGCCGCTCGGCGTCCAGCATCACCTTGACCTCGACCGGCACCTCGAGCATCGACACGCGCTCGCGCAGCCTCTGCAATTCCTTGTCGGTGCGCAGCCTGCCCTCCACCACCCATGCCCCACCCTCGGTCCGCTTCACGGCCAGCGAGCTCTTGGGAAAGCTCTTGAGCACCTCCGCCAACGCCGAGGCATTTTCCGCCTCCGTGGCAACGGGTCTGACCTCCGGCTCCAGCGAGCCCGGTGATGTCTCGACAGTGCTGGCAATCGCCTCCGCAGGTCGCTGCATGGCCGCAAACACAGCCACTCCAACGAGCAGGATCACCGCGCCATACACTGCATACCGACGCACTTCGGCGTGCTTGAGTACTTGCACGCCGGCACTGGGCGAAGGCGTGGGTGCGAGCGCTTCCAGTCCCGCAGCAGCGCCGTCAGTGACGTCATCTTGTTCCACCTCGTCAGCCGACTCGGTCGGCACGCTGCGCATCTGCAGCGCTTCATCGGCCGGCCATTCGTCGTCCAGCGACGCGACGGTAAGCTTGACGAGACCGAACTGCAGCACCGTGCCCAACGGCAGCAGTCCCGGTTGGACCTCCTCCCCAGCCAAGGTCAGGACCCGCCCCTCCAAAGGCTCGACAGAAATGCCCTCTGCATCGACGCTGATCCGCGCGTGTTCCTGTGCGACTTGCGCGCCGCCCAGGACGATCGCGCAGGTGTCCCCCGTTCCGATCGTGTAGCCGTGCCCGGGCTGCAGCGGAAGGCGCGCGCCTGCCTGAGGTCCATGCAGAACGCGCAGTTCGATGGCGCCGGCGAGCTCCAAGTTCTCGCCGCTCACGAGGACACCCCTCGAAGGCAGTTGGCGACTTTCATGTCGAGATCCTCGCCAATGGCTGGATGTTGATGTCTTGCGTCAGCTCCTGGTAGGACAGCACCGCCAGATCGCCCGCGTCCTGTTCGAGCAGCTTGCGCACGTAGCGGCGGATGTCCATCGAGGTGAGCAGGACGGGCTTCTGTGTCGCGGTCGACGTATCGCCCACCACCGACTTCACCGCGGCCACGATCTTCTTGCGGCCGCGGGCTCCAGCGCAAGATAGGAACCGCCGGATGTCTGGCGGATGGCGGTTCGCACCTGGTCCTCGATCGCCGGCGACAGCAGGTAGGCGGGAAGCATGTTCTGGCCGGCAGAGAACTTGTGGCTGATGAACCGCTTCAGAGCCATGCGGACGTACTCCGCCAGGAGGACGGGGTCCTTCTCCTTCTGCCCCCAGTCGACCAGCGCCTCCATGACGGCACGGACATTCCGGATCGAGATTTCCTCGGACACGATGCGCTGGAGAATCTCCGCGATCTTGTGGATCGGCATGACCCGCGCCACCTCCTTGGCGAGTTCGGGAAACTTCGATTCCATTTCCGTGAGAATCGCGCGCGTCTCCTGGATACCCACGAACTCGGCCGCATGCTTGCGCAGCACATAGGCGATGTGATAGCTCAGCATCTGCGTTGGCTCTAGGAAAGGGATGCCCGCCTTCGTCATGGTCGCGCCGAGACTCGCCGGAGCCCAGATCGACTCCAGGTTCGGCAGGAACTTGGCGTCCTTCTCGAACGGGATCTGCAATGCGGTGAGGTTCTCGGGCGACTCGCGCACCAGCAGATGCTCGGGCCGCAACCGCCCTTGCGACACCGGCACTTCGCCCACGAGGATGGCATAGGCCTCGCCCTGCAGCTGCTCGTTGAAGCGCAACTGCAATCCCGGGAAGACAACACCGAGGTCGTAGTACACGGTGCTCGTGGAAGGCGACGACATGACGGAGCCCGTGGCCGACGAGACGCGCTCGATCCTCGATGGCCACATCATCCTGTCGCGCAAGCTGGGCGCGGCCAACCACTACCCCGCAATCGACGTGCTGGCCTCCGCGTCGCGGGTGATGAATGCCCTGATCACACCCGAACACAAGGCTGCGGCCGGCAAGGTGCGCGAACTGATGGCCAAGTACCAGGACATCGAGCTGCTGCTGAAGGTGGGTGAATACAAGAAGGGTGCGGACCGCATCGCGGACATGGCCATCGAGCGGCACGAGGCGATCCGGGACTTCCTGCGCCAACCGACGGACGAGCACACCGACTTCGGTGAGACGCTGAAGCGATTGAAGGCGCTCGCACCGCCCGCGTGACGCCAGGTTCCGCCCCGCACCAAGAGCGTGCGTCGGACGGGAACCTTGCAAAGACACGCGTTACTCAAGATTGCGCAAGATTTGATCCTCGGGACCCGGGGTCGCCTTGCCGTGGCGGAGCGATGTGCTCCAAACAGCGACACAGCATCTCTCACAAGGAGTCCCCATATGTCCGAAGCAAGAAGCCCCTGGCGCGAACAGTTCATCGACCTCGCACTCGAGTTGCGGCGGCAGGCCGGCAAGCCTGCTGCAAGTTTCCAGGATGCACCCGACGCGCCCATCGGAATGAAGTTCCACCTCGACGGCGTGCTGTTCCAGGTGACGCACCTGGACGGGACCGGCACCGCAGCCGACCGCTTCCTGTTGCGGTGCCACTTCGGACCCATGCCGGCGGACCAGATGGACGATGCGCTGGAACAGGCGCTTTCGCTGAACCTGGGCATGGCACGTTCGGGCTCGGGCGTGCTGGGCATCGATGAATCTCTCGACCACCTGGTCTACAGCTGCTTCGTCTCGCTGCGCGGCGCGACGCACGAAAACATCTCGGAAGCACTTGGGGACCTGGCGCGTCTCGCGCACGAATGGCGTGCGGCACATGCCGTCACGCTCCATTGACCCGTCTGTGCACCAACACCAACAACAAACCGGAGAACGAATGAACCCTGAACCTGAACTTGACCTCGCCGCGCGCGATCACCTGATTGCAATGCTGACCTTCCTGCCGGGCCGGCTCGGCGTTGGCTGGCCGCCCGAAGGAACCAACTGGCCCGATGCGACTGCCTGGCGCGCCGCGGAGAACCTGGCGGTGACCCTGCGCGTCGGCGCGCGCGAACTCACTTTCGTGCACTCGCTGGAGCCCGAGCGCAGCGCAATGCTGGTTGTGGAATCCCGGTGCGGGACTGTGCCGCCGACATCGAAGACGGACTGCTATCGCAGGCTGCTCGCCATGAATCACCGGAACGCCGCCAGGTCCGCCGGCGTCTGCGCGCTCGAACCCTCGACGAAGACTGTCATTCACAGTTCGGCCTATCGGCTCGATGCGCTCGATGTCGACAAACTGGTCGTCGCGGTGACCGAGGCGGATCGACAAACGGCGCCCTGGCGGGAAGAGCTCTCTCTCACCTCCGATTCGAACGCCGCACTGAGTAAATCCGCGCTGGCTCTGCACATCTAGGAAGACGACAACAATGAACCCACTCGGAAGCCTCGCATCCTGCTTCAAGGGCAAAGCTGCGCCCGAAGAATCGCACTCTGAAGAGGAGTCGCATATCGAAAGCGACTTTGAACTTGACTCTGTCGACTCCGACGAGGACGTCCCCCCTCCTTCGCATATTCCTCCGCCTCCCCCTCAAGTCATCCTGGGTGCCGGCGCTCTACCCGCTCCCACGCCGGAGTCTCTTCAGGCCGACCTGAAGACCGAGATGTGCTATTGGTCGACAAAATTCAAGAACGACGAAACGTTCAGGAAGAACATCGACGCCTACGTCGAGTTCCGCAAGCAAGTGATGGAAATCAAGGACCTGGGCGTCACTTCCGAGAATCCGGACGAAGATCCGCTGGAGCCGCTCTACCAGCAGCTGGGGTCGAAGCTCGCGGAAGCGTTCGGCATGGTGGACCCCGAGACGAAGGATTGGACGCAGGAGGTCAAGAACGCTGCCAAGAACGGAGGTGCCGAATACGCGAGGCCTTCAATCAAGGCGTTCATGTGGACGCAGTCGCCGACCATCCTCAAGTCGACGGTCAATCTGTACACCCGCATCTTTCTGGGTGATGAGATTGCATCGAAGGTCAGGCATGCCACGAACTTCGCCTATCCCTTCATGCAGGCACCGATTTCAGTCTGGGCAGCGCAGAACAATGGCTACGAGCAAAGCGAGGCCGTCCAGCTCCAGAAGCGCGCGAACCCGGAATGGTGTCCGAACGTGGAGTCTTCGACGATCATCAATGAAGATGGCACGATTGGCGAACTGCGAGCCATGCGCCACGTTCTTGAGGACCTCGGGCAACTGAGGGAAGTGGACGCTCTCATCAAGGAGCGTGACCCGGCCAAGCTCGAACAAAAAAGAAAGCAACTCGTTGGGCAGAGGCTGCTGGCAAAAGCCAAGCTGGAGGAACAGCTCACACTCGTGACCAAGGCGCTGGGCAAATCCCAGGAATCGGGCGATTCGCCTCCCCTCAATGACATAGAGAAGAAGATCCTCAACATCATCGAGGGGAAGAAGTTCACTCTGGAGGAGAGGATCGACGAGCTCTCGCAAGTCACGACCGGCCGCGCTGCGCTGTCGGGCCTGGCGAGGCTGGAAGCCAAGCGTCTGCTGCGCCAGCTTGCGGATTGGAGAATGCTGAGCGAGGAACTCAGCACGGCAATCGAGGCACTGGAGGCAGGCGCTCCATACGAGAGCACCGCAGTCCGCAAGGCCGTCGTAGACACGGATTTCGAACGCGCGAAAGTCGCCCGTTATGTCATGCTGAATGTCTTGAGCCACCAGGCCATCGTGCGCGATATCAGAACGGCCTTCTATGGCGGAGCGACTGTTACCCAACTGGGCCTTCAGTTGGCGGAGTACTGCACCGGATACGAGGGCACTGTGGCGGGAGACGCGTTGCAGGTGATCACCAGCCTCGTGCAGACACTCTACTATGCGTGGAAGTATCCGGATGCCACCGGCAAGGACGCCCTGAACAAGTTCGCGACGCAATGGCAGATCATCGCGATGACAGGTGCCGGCAATCTCATCGGGAAAGACGGCGAGTTCGACGCGGCGAAACTGGACAAGATGGTTACCGGGAAATTGAATACAAGGCTGGCTGCCTTCGGCTCCCTGCTCAGGTTCGATCAAACGGTCTACGGGCAAGCAGTCCTGGGCTGGTTGGTGGATCCAAGGACGGTAGACAACGATGAGGCGGACAAGGCCAAGTTCGGAGGCAAGAACATACCCTGCACGTATGCGGTCCTGGCTGACGGATTCAGCAAGCTGAAGACGCCCGCCGATCGCGCAGCCTTCATCGACGCGATTGCGGTGGAACGCCAACTGGCCGAAGGGGTCAGGGAAAGGATCGACCGCAATCTTCAGCTCTACGAAGAGAGCGCGGCCAACTCGGCAAACAAGGGCGATGCGTCGAGGCTGCTGGGCGAAGACAGCACCTTGCCCCAGGCAGCCCAGAACGTGCTCCGCGGCTCGCTCGAGCAGGTTGCAGATTCGGGCGATGCCACGAGCGAGAACGATGAGCTCGACCGGGAGTTGTTCAAGCTCGCAGGCAAGATCGAGCAGCGCGGCGAACTGCCAAGCCAGGCCGCACAGAAGCTCGGCCAGGCATTTGCGTGGTTTGTCGCGGGCACGAGCGGCTTTCTCGTGCTCAAGTCGATCTTCACCCTGGGCGCGCAGGCACTCATTCTCCGTGGGGAGCTGACCGAAGGAGGCGCTGAAGAACTTGCGGGCGCCATTCTGGGCGGCAAGATCCTTGGCAACGCCGTTGCGCTGGCCGGCTTGGTGTTCCAACTCGGCTTCAACCACGGGTATCAGGATTACATCGCGAGGAAGGCCTTGCTGCGCCAGAATGCCGGCGGAGGGGTATCCATCGTCAACGCCCCTCCGCCCAGCCTGCGTGGCTCGTTGTGGCAGGAGTTCATGGTCTCCGTCGGCTTCGAGGACGCACGGGTGGAGGAGATCACGGGCTATGAGACGTTGGTCAGCAAGCCGATTCCCAAGGAGGACTGGCCGCCCAAGCTCAAATTCTTGCGCCGGGCAAAGCTGACCGAGGCGATGTGGGACCAGATGTTCGCCGTGGACGTGAGGTCGTCCTGGCTCAAGAACTTCTTCGAGAAGCACGGAACGCTGGAGGGCAAGACCGAGGACGAGCTCGAGGAGGCCATCAGCGAAAACCTCGCCGCGATCAGGAAGTTGCGCGCGAGCCCGGATGGCACCGGGCCTGCTGACGACGCGAAGCCTGAGGCAACCGGCAGTGATGACGTGCGCATGCAGATCGACGACCTCGGGCCCACCCATATCGTTCCGATACTCGACCTGGGTTCGGTGAAGGGTATTGCGAACGCAGGACCTGACCCGGACGACGAACAGCGCAAGCCGCTCTCACCTCGCAGCTTCAGGGCGAAGAGGATCGACGAGCTCAAGACAGCGGCGGCACGGAAGGAAGGCCCGCTGGCGAAGCCACGCTCCGCCCTGGCTCGCACCACCGGAGAGAGCAGGATCGAGCGCAGCGTGATCCGTGACCCGGACCATCTCGCGCGCATCGATGATGACGAGCAAGACCCATACGACGAGCTGATCGATCTGCTCAGCGGGCTTTCGAGTCAAGAGCCGGGGATCAGAAAGCCCTCGCAGCTGATGAAGGAGCTCCCGTGGGCGCGGTCTCCGCTAGGCATTCATGTTGCGCAAACGGGACCGAGCGTCTTCTACCTCTCTCCCGACCCGTCCGGGCATGCAAGTCCGATTCAGGCTTTCAGCATTCCCGACCCGAATCGCCAGGGTCTCCTGCACATCTCGGACTACAAGTACCCCTCGCTGGCAGTCTGCAACATGCTGCAGGCAAGCCTGAGCGGCAACACCAACTGGGGGACACTGACCACCGAAGACGAGTTCGCCAGGTTTTCCTACCAGCATCTGTCCTACGGCCCGGCGGGTCTGGCGGAAATGCCGATGCAGGATCTTGCCGCATTCACTCGGCACATGGCCTTGAACGAGCCGGAGGCCGAATGGATCCCGTTGACGACGGCGACGGTGCGGTATGCCCCAGACGCCAGGAACCGGATCCAGCCCGTCGGAACGCCACCCCCTGAACTGCAGCAAGGAAAAAGCTTCGGGGTGTCGTACGCGGCTCAGGACGACGTTGGCGCCACGATCCATGGGTCAGTCATGCTCTGCTATGACGGACAACAGTATTCGGTCATCGACCCCAGATCGAGCAGGCCTGTCGACTCGCTGCTCAACGATCCGATCGCAGCACTCAAGTGGTTCATGGGCGAGATCGGCTCCGAGCACCCCAATTTCCAGGAGCGCATGACATTCACGGTGCTCTACCACGTTCCGCGGGCCACACCGTCGAACAATGAGTATCGATTCAGGATCGCCGAGGCAGGAGGACGTGCAGATGTCCTGGTAGAAAGCTGGCTCCAAAGGACCGCCAGCATTGCCGAGGCCCGGCTGCAGGTGGCAGAAGCCTGCAGGAGTTTCGAGGAAGAGATCTCGTATCAGCTCACGGTAGGCGCGACCTTGGTCGTCGGGGACAAACGCCCCATTGCCAGTCGCGTGAAGGCCAACCTCGATGCCATCGACCTTCTGAACCGCGTGTACCTGAGCATGACAAGGAAGGAGATGGAGATGGAAATGGACCTCCTCATGGCAGAAGACTGAGTGGCCTGGGCGCTCTGGCCGCGGCCTGTGTCGCGGCCAGCCTTCCCCTGCGCGATTCAACGGCGCGACGCGCTCAAGCCGCCGTTGCCTTTTCGCCGCGACCCGCCCGAAGCTTCGGCAAATGAATGGCAAACGTCGTGCCTTTCCCGAGCTCCGAGGCCACGGAGATGCGCCCCCCGTGGCGCTCCACCACCTTCTTGCAGATCGCCAGGCCGATCCCCGTTCCCTCCGAATGGTCCCGCGGATGAAGCTTCTGGAAGATCATGAAGATCCTCTGGAAGTACTGCGGCTCGATCCCGATCCCGTTGTCCCGGACCTCGACGACCCACTCCGCGTCTTCGTCTCTTGCCGACACGCTCACAAGCGGCGCCACGCCTTCCGTCCGGTACCTCAAGGCATTGCCGACCAGGTTCTGGAACACCTGCGTCATTTCCGCCCTGTCTACCAAGAGGGTGGGAAGCGGCTCGCGGTGCAGCGTGGCGTTCGAGGCCCGAATGGCCGGCGCCAGATTGGCGAGCGCATCGTCCAGCGCGCGGTCCAGCGCGACAGGCTGCTTCGCAAGCTCGCGTCGGCCTATCCTCGAATAGAGCAGCAGGGCGTCCATCAGCGCCTTCATGCGCTGCACCCCTCCCACGATGTACGCCATGAAGTCGCGGGCGTCGCCGTCGAACTGATGCGCAAAGCGCCGCTCGAGCAGCTGGGTGTAGCTCGCCACCGTCCGCAAGGGCTCGGAAAGATCGTGGGACGTGATGTAGGCGAACTGCTCCAGCTCCTGGTTGGACCGCGTCAGCTCCTCGACCTTCGACCGGGTTTCCGCCTCGGCCTCGAGCATCCTGGCCATCGCCTTCTTCTGTTCGCTGATGTCGCGCAGCGTTGCCACGATGACCCATTGGCCCGCCTGCTGGATCGCCTTGCGCCTGACTTCGCAGATGCAGGTGCGGCCGCCCGACTGCTGCACGAGCAGCTCCGACCTCTGCGTCAGCGGAGCCTGGGCGATGACCTGGTCGTACAGCTTGCCGAGTTCGTCCAGGCTTCCGAGCGATTGGCTCGTCTGGTTGGGTCGCTGCTTCAGGAGCGCCTCCCGCGTCACCCCGAGCAGCGTGCATGCACCCTGGTTGACTTCGAGGTACGTCATCGAGGCTCGATCGATCAGGAAGACGGCATCGTCGCTCAAGTCGAGCGCGGAAGCCAGGCGCTCCATGCGCGCCTGCTCCTGCTGCCGCGCGGCAAGGTCGTGCGAAGCGTCGAGGCCGGCGACTGGCTTGGAACGCTGATGGGAGTCGGGATTCATGGCAGAGCCCAAGCATAGCGCTCGACTCCGGCCTAGTCCCGAAGTCGGAGTGCGCCAGCAGTCTGCGCCTGTATGATGGCCGTGTCCTCTGCCACGGCACGCACCCGGCCGCCAACCCATGGACGACCCTACCGAGATCGCAGAAACGCCTCCAGGCTCCAAAGCCGAACCGCTCGATTGGGCAAGGGCTTCGCTGGAACAATGCAGCGAAGGCATCGAGGTCGTGGATCGCCTCTCGCTGCGCCTGGTCGATCTCAACGCCGCTGCCGCGAAGCGCATCGGTCGCTCGCGGGACGCACTGCTTGGAACGTCGCCATGGTCGCACATGGAAGGCGGCACGCGAGCCTCCTACGAAGCCCTCTTCGACGAGGTCATCAAGGCGTTCCCGCGTTCGCTGTCCAGCGAGCAGCGCTACCGGCTGTCCGATGGTTCTTTCATGGATGCGGAAGTGACGCACACCGCCTTGCGAATCCGAGACAGGTGGCTGATGGTCGTGGCAACGCGCGACATCACCAGCCAGAAGATGCAGCAAGCCCGCTCGACACTGCTGTCCCGGGCTTTCGATGCGAGCCACGATTGCATGCTCGTCGTCGACCGCGAGAACATGCGCCATGTCGAATGCAACGATGCAGTCTGCCGCTATCACGGCATGACGCGCCATGACCTCCTGCAGGTTCCGCCATGGACGCTCTGGTCCGACGGCCGGACGCGCAATGACCTTGAGCGCGAGTATGACGATGCGATCGCCGTTTCACCGCTTCCGCGGCGCCGCATCTCACCCACCGCCAGGTCGCGCGCGGGCAGCCAGGGCGTGATGGAGGAACAGCAGCAGGCCATCCAGGTAGACGGCCGGTGGATGCTGGTCATCACCACCCGTGAGATCCGCGAAGATGCCGTCGAGCGCAAGGTCGCCGAGCTCACGCGGTCCAACGATGAACTCAGGCAATTTGCGTACGTGACCTCGCACGACCTCTTCGAGCCGTTGCGCATGATGAGCAGCTATTCGGAACTGCTGCGGCGCCGCTATGGCGACCAGCTCGACAGCGACGCGCAGGATTTCATCAGGTACATCGCCGGTGGCGCCGACCGCATGAAGCGCTTGATCGACGACCTGTTGCTGTACTCGCGGGTGGATCGCTCCGCCATTCCGATGGAGCAGGTTCGCCTGGATCACGCCCTTGATGATGCGCTGGCCAATCTCGCCAACGCGATCGAGCGCTCGGGTGCCGTGGTCGAACGCGGACCGCTGCCGGAGGTGACGGGCGAGCCTTCCGGCCTGACGCAGGTGCTCCAGAACCTCATCGGCAACGCCATCAAGTTCACCGCCGCAGGCGTGGCCCCCCGCATTCGAGTGTCTGCATCCGAGGACGAGGCGAACTGGATCGTCTCCGTGCGCGACAACGGAATCGGCATTGCCCCCGAGCACTTCGAGCGGATCTTCGTCATCTTCCAGAGGCTCCACGCGCAGGATCTCTACGAAGGCACCGGGATCGGCTTGACGATCTGCAAGAAGGTGGTCGACAGGCACGGCGGACGAATCGAGGTCGACTCCGCGCCCGGACAGGGCACGACGTTCAAGGTCTACCTTCCCAGGAGGGCTGCGTAGTCGCAGAGACTCTGTCCGAAGTCCCGGGCCCGGTACCGCCATCCTGTGGCAACCGGAGCATGCGCCGCCACAGGCGATGCCGGTCGGCATGGGAGTTCAGCTCCTGGCCCAACGTGACCTGATCAAGCGCTGCACGGGGCCAGGTCTCCGATAGAAAGACTTCGCGTGTCCGCGGATCGACGGTGAGAGCGCACACGGCCTGCTCGTGCGCGGGATGGGGCAGCACATGCGACCACGCCTCGATGCGCCCGGACAGCCAGGCGACTTCCTGCATCGATCCGGGCACGCTGTAGAGAGTGACCTCCTCGCGGCTCTCGTCCTCCTGAAGATGGATCAGGACATCGCTGCCGACCAGCAGCGTGCGAGGCGAGTGGGCCGACGGGCCGGCGTGTCCATCGGGAATGCGACCCAGCAAGGATTCGATAGCACACATGAAGCAGTGAAACGACGCGGCAAGGCCGGTTGCCGTCCTCTGGGTTATGAAGCCGAAGCGCCCCGGGGTTACGACTGCGTCATCGCGGAGCGAATCGCGGCGACCAGGTCGGCCGGGGGCATGCCCGCGAACCGCCCATGCTGCGCTGCAGGTCTCGAATAGCGGTCGTTCAGCTTTGAAAGCATCTCTTTTCTCATCGCGATACCGGTCCTGCTGGTTGGCACGACCTGGCTCCAGTCCAATAGGCAGCCCTGCCGCAAGTGTTCCAGCGCCGGCGGCCAGGTGCGAGGGAGAAGGTCTGAAAGCTCGATGACGAATTCCCAGGGAGGGCTGTGGCAGGTGAACAGATACAGCAGGGCCATCAGGTGTGAAGCGACCGGGTTCGTTGTCTTCCACGCACGTGATGCCACCAGCAGACCGCAACTTTGCTCGGGCTCCAAGGTCTTGACGTACTCCACCATGTGCTCGAACGACGTCTTCGTCCACAACGCGATCACGGCGCTCGGAAGGCCTGCAGGCGTCGCCTTTGTCGGGTGTTCAGCATCGCGGTTGACTTGCCGCCTCAGGCGCTTCCGGATGAGGTCCTCATCGAAGGTCTGGACTTGCAGCGGGCGCGGCAATGGGCGTTCGGGACAAGGGAGAGGCAGTGGGGGCGTCATTGTGGAGCGATACAGGTTGGCCAGGTCCTCCAGCGACATGGTGCCCGCGAATGGAATTCCCGCCCCTTCACTTCCGGAGTACGGCAATCGAACCCGCTTGGGAGGCGGAAGTTGCTGCAGCTCGACCTCGCCTTCGTTCGCGCGCAAAGTCCTGGATCCACCGAAATCGACACGATCCTCTTCATCTGATGAAGAATCGGAATCGGCAGGGACAAGCGGGGTGCCATAAGGGTCCGGCATGACCCATTGCCCAGGCCCGCGCTGCATTGCTGCAAGATGGCTGCCCGCCGTATTCCAGTGGTGTGGGCCTCGCTGGAATGGTTCGGCCGCATGGGTGTGCACCCCATGCAACTGCGACGGAAGAACGGTATTGCCTGCGGGCAGAGCAGGCTGGAATCCGATGCCCACCGACACGACCTGCCGGACGTTGGGCATAGGGGTCGGGCGGAGATGCCCCTGACTGACAACAGGCGCCTCAATGCCATGGTGGCTCTGGCTCTGATGGAAGATCCGGACCTCCCCTTGCTCAAGGGGTTGAATGCGGTCGTGACCAGAGACCAATAGCTGCTGGCGGATGTCGGCTTTACTCTTTGGAATGCTCATGGGGTCTCGATCGGCCAGGAAGAAGCTGGAGCCTCGATGCAGCCATCCTGCGATCTCTGAGGTTGTTGTTCCCCTGGGTAACGCTCGACGCTTCGCGGTTCCAGCCCCCCCGCCAGCGGAAGCTGCTCGCTCCCGCCCTCCCCTCGAATCAACGACGGTGCGCCACTGCCGCGCCGCGGGTGCTCGTCCTGCTGCGCCGGAAGAATGCCGCCCAGTCGCTGCGCTCCCGCGCAACTTGCCAGTCATGCAGGTCGTCCGCCCGCGTCACCAGCCGCAACGCATCGGCGCTGGGCAGCGCCTTCGAGCTGTAGAGAAAGCGCAGCTGGCACTCGCCCATGGCGATCGCATCGCCGTTTTGCAGCGCATGCTCCCAGATGCGCTCGCTGTTGACGAAGGTGCCGTTGAAGCTCTCCAGGTCGGTCAGCACGAAGCGGTCGCCGCTCCAGTGGATGGTGGCGTGGCGCCGGCTCACGCCCAGGCTGTCGATCTGCACGCCGCACTCGGGGTCCCGTCCGATGGTGGTGACCCGGCCCTCGATATTGACTTGCCTCACGCTGCCGTGCCGGGCGAGGATGATGAGTCTGGACATGGTTTTGATGCTCGCTGATTGATTGGAACTGAGTGCTTTTCGGCTCAGTCCTGCGCTTCTTGAAGGGCGTTCAGCAAACAGGCGTATTAAAAAATACTCACTCCTGTCGGCGACTTGCGCGCGACGCTTTCAAGCGCTCGCGCTCGGCCAGGTCTCGTAGCGCTGCGCCTGCTGGGGCGGGCGTTCCTTGTCTTCGGCCTTGGCCGCCAAGCGCCTCTCGGTCATCCAGGCGACCACGATCTGGACGTAGGCCTGCCGCCAGGTCTTCTTCGACATCGCGTGGTCGACGCCGGCCATCAGGCGGTGGGTCACGGACCTCGCGTACCTGAAGGCGGCCAGGTAGTTCTCGATGACCGGGTGCGGCACGATGGTGTCGTTCTCCGACTCGACGATGAGCACGTCGCCGAAGAAGTCTTCGCAGGCGGCCAGCGCGCGGTTCTTCTCGGGTTCGATGGTGGTCTGGCGGTACAGGGTCAGGTCGTCGCCGTTGAGCCGCCGCTTCGGCTGTTCCCAGTTCTCGTCGCGGTAGATGGCGGGCACGCGCAGGCCCAGCCAGCGCACCGGGCGCAGCGAGGTCAGCACGGCCGCGAGGTAGCCGCCGTAGCTGCTCCCGATAACGGCGACGGCCTGGGGGTCCACCGCGGGATGGCCGACCAGCGTGTCATAGGCGGCAAGCACGTCGCGCAGGTTGTCCTCGCGGGTGACGGCCTCGCGCTGCGAGACGTGGCGGGCGTGGCCGCGCAGGTCGAAGGTCAGGCAGATGCAACCCAGGGCCGCGAGTTCGTGGGCCAATGCGATGTCCTGCTGCTGACTGCCGTCCCAGCCGTGCACCAGCAGCACGCCGGGCACCATGGTCGACGGCGCAACCAGCGTGCCGGCGATGTGCACGCCGTCTACGGGGATGTCGATCAGTGCATGTCGGGTGGGCATCACAAGCTGTGAATGAATGCGGCGTGCCCGAGCAGCCTGCCCAGCTGCGGCCAATCGAGGCGCAAAGCGCAGCCGTAGCTCACGCTACGGCGAGCATTTGCAACGAAGAGTGGGCGTGCCTGGGCAGGAGGAGCGGGCATGGCGGGTTCGTTCACAGCTTGTCAGGGTTCGACCACGGTGTACTTCGTGATCGGGCCGACACTGGCATCCACGCCGCTGAAGTACACGCACGCATTGGGCGGCGGCACGACGCCGTCGCCGTAGATCTCGAAGCAGGAGGCGTTGACCGCACGGCGCTCCGGCTGCTCCTCGAACACCTCGAGCGCCGCTATTTCAGCGCCGCTTGCACCGCCCACGCGCCAGGACTGCTCCAGCACGCCGGAGCACCAGCGCCCTGCGCTGCTCTCGCCCTGCGCCACGTCGTAGTTGATGCGCGAGGCGAAGAAGCCCGGGAATGCCGCGACGACCGCGCGGTGCAGGCTGCGCGCCTGCTCCACGGCGAGGCGGATCTCCTCGGGAAAGCTCAGCGCCAGCAGTGCATCGAAGTCGCCCCGCGCCACCGTGAGGTCCGAGCCGCCGTAGACCTTCTGGCCGTGGTTGTCCGTCGTCATGCGCTGCCAGCCGTAGTAGCTCGCAATGGCCCGGCCCACGTGCACCTGGCCGACGCTGTAGGTCACGGGCTGCTCCAGGTTCTCTTCGAGCACCAGCCCGTGCTCGGCGATTTCCGGTGCATCCATGGCCTCGATGCATGCCTCCAGTGCCTGCCGGTCGCGCACCACCTGCTGCCCACGGCCGCCGGTCGCGCGCACGGGCTTGACGCGCACGGCGCCCTGTTCCAGCAGGCGCATGCCGGCTCGGCTCGCGTCCTCGCGGGCAAACACCGAGAAGCCCCGCAGCACCGCATGCGCGACTTGGCCGGAGAAGCCATGGCTCCATCCCGGCGGGGCCGCGGCGGCCGGATCGATCAGCGGGTGCACGAGCGCCTTGGTAAGCACGAAGGGATGAGGCACCACGCCGCCGAACAGGGCGTGATGGCCCTCGATGCCGAGCGCACTGGGCAGCGCATCACCCACCAGCGTATCGCTGGGCACGAAGTACACCGGCGCTGGATAGGTGCGCGCGCTGTCGTACTCGCCCTCGAAGCGAGACTTCTTGAGCCGGGCCAGCCGCCAGGCGATCTGCGCGCGGGTCGCGCGCTCGTGCTCGCTGGCGTATGCATGGTGGTCCGCCGTCAGCGCGACCACGGTCCCTTCGAGGCCGAGCTCGGCGAGCTCGGCCCCTTCACCGGCGAGTGTCTGGCCTCCGCCGGGCAGCGCGCTGAAGATGGGTGTGTCCATGGGACCATGCTGTGCGATTGAACGGCGGAGATCAACCATTGCCGCACTGCTGGCGGCGTTTTCCTACACGCCCACCCGGCAACGGCAGGGTGAAAGCACGCAGCGGCCGGCGCTAGATGGACGCATGTCCACCCACTGGCAAGGAGTCTCCATGTCGAACTCGCAGAATGACCGCAAGGGCCAGACCGAGCACAACAAGGCCGGTCAACAGGCCGCCACGCAGCGCAACGAGCCCAAGCGCACGCCCGAGAGCCGCAACGACCGGGAGAGCCAGGTCGGCTCGAGCAACCAGTCGCAGGCGCGCCGAGGGTCCGCGGGCGGAGGCCACACTGGCAAATAGCAAGATCGGTCACAGCATGTGACCGCGCGCCGGGCGAGCGCTACAGCAGGTCCTTGAGCTTCGCCCTCAGCCGGCCGATGGCCTGGCTGTGCAGCTGGCACACGCGCGACTGGCTGACCTCGAGGATGGCGCCGATCTCGCGCAGGTTGAGCTCCTCCTCGTAGTAGAGGTTGAGCAGCAGCCGGTCGCGCTCGGGGAGCTCGGCGATGGCGGCCACCAGCTGGTGGCGGAAGCCGCTCTCCATCAACTGCGCCAGCGGGTCGTCGCCCGCGCCGCCACGCTCGCCGCGCGCCTGGCTCGCATGGCGATCCAGGAAGGGACTGTCGCCCTCGCCGTCCTGCGCGAAATCCTCGACATAGAGCAGCTGGCAGCCCTGGATCTCCTGCAGCAGCCCCTGGTAGGCCTCCAGGGTCATCTTCAGTTCCTTGGCGATCTCACCCTCGGTGGGCGCGCGGCCCAGCAGGTGCTCCAGCGCCTGGATGGCGGCCTCGACCTTGCGCGCCGACTGGCGCAGGCCGCGCGAGCCCCAGTCGTTGGCGCGCAGCTCGTCGAGCATGGCGCCGCGGATGCGCTGGCTGGCGAAGGTCTCGAACTGGGCGCCGCGGTTGTCCTGGTAGCGCGTCGACGCATCGAGCAGGCCGATCATGCCGGCCTGGATGAGGTCGTCGAGCTCCACGCTGGCAGGCAGCTTGGCCAGCATCTGCAGCGCCATGCGCCGCACCATCGGCTGGTGCTGCTTGAGCAGATGGGACTTTTCAATGGTTCCCTGTGCGGTGTACACGGTCGTTCTTCTCCTTCTCCGGGTGCCGCGGCCTCAGCAGGCCTCGGCGGTGTTCGTGCCCTGCGCCCTGGGCACAGGTTGCGGTGCGAGGCTTGCGCCCGGGCGCCAGGGCCATTGCCCCATCTCGTCGGCGATGCGGCGGAAGTCCTCCGCCGCCGGGCTGGCGGGATAGGCCTCGACCACGGTGCGACCCAGCCGCCCGGCATCTGCCGCGTGCGTCTCGGCACGCACCCACCCGGCCGGCTGCAGCGAGACCGCGAGGTAGCGGCTGCCGGCCTGGGCCAGGTTGTGCGCCACCTGCTGCGCCGCCCCGGGCTGGGCCACGCCGTTGACCAGGAAGCGCAGCTGGCGCAGCGCATGCGCGTAGTGCAGCCGCTTGATGCCCGCGTAGGTGGCGGTGATGGATGCCGCGTGCGGCTGCATCACCAGCACCAGCTCATCGGCGGCCTGCGCGAGCGCGGAGAGACGGCCCTCGCCGTCCAGCGCGGCGTCGACCAGGATCACGTCGCCGTCCCACAGCGTGCGTGGGTCAGGACTTCCCGCCGGCGTGCGCGGCACGGCCGGCAGCACGTAGACGCCGCAGGGCGCGCGCGCAGCCGCACCCTGCAGGGTGAGGCGGCGGTTGGCCACATCGGCCAGCGTGCCCAGCGGATCGACGGACCAGGCCGCCGCGACGGTGCCCGCCTGCGTGCCATGCTCGTCCAGCAGCAGCACCTCCCTGCCCTGGTACGCCAGGGCAGCGCCCAGGTTCATCGCGACGGTGGTGACGCCCAGCCCGCGCCCCATGCTCGCGAAGGCGAACACACGGGTGCGCGTCTGCGCCAGCAGGCGGCGCAGCCCGTCGGCCTGGTCCATGACCAATCTGCTCACGAACCCAGCGCCTCCAGCAGCAGGAACATCTTGGCCACGCCCTCGTAGAGCACATTGCCCGAGGGCGCGCGGTCGGGCCGCAGGCGGCGGCCGGTCAGCTGGCTCAACAGTGACCGGGTGCGGCCCGCCCATTCCCCTTCGGCGTGCAGCAGGCGCCACACAGTGGTGCTGGCCTGGCCGGCGATCAGCACGCGCTTCATCATGTGCGGGTCGCCCAGCTCGCCCATGCCGCCCACCAGCTGCAGGCCCTGGCGGATCAGCCGGAAGCAGGGCTCGGCCTCCGCGGCCCAGGCCTGCCATTGGGCGAGCTGCGCCGTACCCACCTCGCTGCCGATGTTCGACAGCAGGTAGCCCTGCGCCAGGATCTTGCGGCTCCTGGGCTCCATCACGCGCGTCACCACGCAGCGCAGGGCAGGCAGCCCATGCTCGCCGCGCAGCAGCACCTCGGCGTGGGCCTCGGCCTGCAGCGCCGGCGCGCCCTTGAAACGCACCGGGTGCGCCTCGCCGAACGCAAGTGCCAGCCGCGCCAGCGTGCCGCGGCCGCCGACCTCGTCGACGATGGCAGTCGAGCCCGGCGCTCGCGCCAGCCAGGCCAGCCCGCGGGCCTGGAGCTCGCCCATGAATTCGACGGCGGGCAGGCGCGGCAGCGCATGCACCACCGGCTTGCCGAAGTCCTGCTGGGCCACCCACTGCAGCGGGCGCAGCCCGGCCCTGCGCGCCGCCGCGGCAGCCGTGCCCGCACCGGCGGTGGAGAGCCACTGGTTGGGCGCGGCCAACGGCCGGCCGTCGCGGTCCGACAGCAGCAGGCTGCCTTCGCATCCGTAGGCATCGCCGCCTTCGTTCGACTTGAGGCCGAGCTGCCCGCCGAGCGCCAGCACGTGGCGGTCGCAGCCGGTGGCGATCTCGCTCCATGCATGCGCCTTGAGCGACTGCAGCACGGTCTTGTGCAGCACGTTCTCGTCGGCCGCCATGCGCCACAGCTCGCGCGCCGCGTCGAAGCCCAGGTCGGCACTGGCCAGCGCCTGGGCGGCCCAGGCCACCTCCTGCGCGTCATGGGCCATGGCATGGATCAGCTGCTGGTACTTCAGCCGCAGGCGCTCGGTCTCGGCCTGCGCCTGCGCCACTTCCGAGGCGTCCTCGGCGGCGGCCGGCCTGTCCTGCAGGTCGCTCTCGCCGGGCACGAAGAGCGCGCTCGGCGCCTTGGCCTGGAACACGCTGTCGACCAGCGCGGCACGATCGGCCGGCGCCAGGTTCTCCGGCACCTTCTGGCCGCTGGAGACGTAGTGCACCGGCAGCCGGTGGCGGATCACGGTGTCGATCAGCGCACCGGGGTGCGTGGCCTCGTCCACCTTGGTGAAGATGCAGCCGGCGAGTTCGTTGCCGCTCGCGCCGTGGCGGTAGGCGTGCACGACCTCGTTGAGCGTGTCGCCGTGGCTGGCGGCGTTGAGCAGCAGGAGCCGCTTCACCGGCCGCGGGCTGCTGCCGAGCATGGCGATCTGCTCCGAGACGGCGCGGTCGCGCTGGCTCATGCCCACGGTGTCGATCAAGACCATGTGCTTGTTGCGCAGGTCGTTGAGCACCAGCTGCAGGTCGGTCGCATCCTTCACCGCGTAGACCGGCACGTTGAGGATCTGGCCGTAGATGCGCAGCTGCTCGTAGGCGCCGATGCGGTAGCTGTCGGTGGTGACCAGCGCCAGCTTGTCGGCGCCGAAGCGCATCACGCAGCGCGCCGCGAGCTTGGCGGTGGTGGTGGTCTTGCCGACGCCGGTGGGGCCCATCAGCGCGTAGACGCCGCCCTGGGCCAGCAGCGCATCCTCGTTCTCCATCACCGGCACGGTGCGGACCAGCTCCGAGCGCACGAAGGCCATGCCCTGGGCATAGCTCTGGTTGGCCGGCAGGTGCTCCAGCATGGCCTTGGCCAGGCGGGCACTGAAGCCGGCGCCCAGCAGCGTGCGCAGCAGGCGCCCGCGCATCGGGTCGCGGCGCTGGCGGTCGTTCCAGACGACGGTGGCGAGCTGTTCCTCGATCATGCCGCGCATGGAGTGCAGCTCGCTGAGCACCGGGTCGGCGTGGGGCGTGGCAGTGGCCGGTGCTTCGGTGGCGGACCCGCTGGGCACGGCGTGCGCAGCCGGCAGGGCCTGCTGCAGCAAGGGCGTGACGGGCACCACCGGCCGAGCAGGCGCGAAGGGCACGAAGGGCATCTGCGGCATCGAGGGCACCGGCATCGGCGCGGGCATTGCGGCGGTTGCCATGGGCGCAGGCAACGGGGCCGCGGCTGCGGCCGCGGCAACGGGCACGGCAGCAGGCGCCGGCGCCGGTGCCGGCACTGCAGCGGTCGACACGGTCGTCGCGTGCTCCGCCACCTGTTCCATTTCCTCCGGTGCCATGGCGACGATCTCGACGCCCTCGGCGACGACGCGGTTGGTCAGCACCATCGCCTCCGAGCCGAGGGCTTCGCGGGCCAGCCGCAGGGCCTCGCGGCTGGTGGCGGCGACGAACTTGCGTGCGGCGCTGCGCACGTCGGTGATGATGTTCAAACTCTTCCTCCGATGGTGGCGGTGATCTTGATGTGACGCGAATCAGGGATCTCGGCATGCGAGAGCACCTTGAGCTGCGGCAGGCTGCGCCGCAGGAAGCGGGAGAGCAGCACGCGCAGCGAGTGCTGCACGACCAGGACCGGCACCAGCCCCATCTGCTCCTGGCGCGCAATTGCCGCCTGGGTCTGCGCGAGCAGGTTGTCGGCAAGGCCCGGCTCGATGCCGCTGTTGTTGGTCATGGCCTGCTGCAGCACGCCGTCGAGGGCGGCGTCGAGGCCGAGCACCTGCAGCTCCGAATCGCCCGGGAACAGCTGCTGCACGATGGCGCGGCCCAGCGCCAGGCGCGTGAGCGAGGTCAGCTCGGTGGCATCCTTGACGGTCGGCGCGTGCTCGGCCATCACGTCGAGGATGGTGCGCATGTCGCGGATCGGCACCTCCTCCTCGAGCAGGTTCTGCAGCACCTTGTGCAGCGTGCTCAGCGAAAGCACCTTGGGCACCAGGTCCTCGGTCAGCTTGGGCGCGGTCTTGCCGACCTGGTCCAGCAGCTGCTGCACCTCCTGGCGGCCCAGCAGCTCGGCGGCGTGGGTCTGGATCAGGTGGTTGAGATGCGTCGCCATCACCGTGCAGGCATCGACCACCGTGTAGCCGAAGACCTGCGCCTGCTGGCGCTGGCCGGCGTCGATCCACACCGCGGGCAGGCCGAAGGCCGGGTCCTGCGTCGGCGTGCCGGGCAGCGTGCCCGTGACCTGGCCGGGATTGATCGCCATCCACTGGTTCGGATACGCCTCGCCGCGCCCGATCTCCACGCCCTTGAGGCGGATGATGTAGCTGTTGGGCTGGATCTCGAGGTTGTCGCGGATATGCACCACCGGCACCAGGAAGCCCAGCTCCTGCGCGATCTTCTTGCGGATGCTCTTGATGCGGCCCAGCAGCTCGCCCTGCTGCGACTGGTCCACCAGCGGGATCAGCCGGTAACCGACCTCCATGCCCAGCGGGTCGACCAGGGCCACGTCGTCCCAGGTGGCCTCGGCCGCCTCGGTCGCCGGCGCGGTGGCTGCGGCCTTGGCGGCAGCCGCCTGCTCGGCCGCCTTCTGCGGCGCGCGCAGCAGCAGGCGGCGCCCGAACCAGGCCAGCCCCCCCGCGATCAGCAGGAAGGCCAGGTTCGGCATGCCCGGGATCATGCCCATCACCCCGATGATCGCGGCGGTGAGGAACAGCACCTGCGGGTTGGAGAAGAGCTGCCCGGTGAGCTGGCGCCCCACGTCCTCGTCGGTGGTCACGCGCGAGACGATCACGCCGGCCGCGGTCGAGATCACCAGAGCCGGGATCTGCGCCACCAGGCCGTCGCCGATGGCCAGCAGCGTATAGGTCTTGCCGGCGGTCGAGAAGTCCAACCCGTGCTGTACCACGCCCACCACCAGCCCGCCGATGATGCTGATGACCATGATCAGCAGGCCCGCGATGGCGTCGCCGCGCACGAACTTGCTGGCACCGTCCATGGAACCGTAGAAGTCGGCTTCCTGCGCGACCTCGGTGCGCCGCTTGCGCGCCACGTCCTCGCCGATCAACCCCGCATTGAGGTCGGCGTCGATCGCCATCTGCTTGCCGGGCATGGCGTCGAGCATGAAGCGCGCGCCGACCTCGGCGATGCGACCCGCGCCCTTGGTGATGACCATGAAGTTGATCAGCACCAGGATGATGAAGACCATCACGCCGACAGCGAAGTTGCCGCCTACCAGGAAGTGGCCGAAGGCCTCGATCACCTTGCCCGCCGCGTCGGGGCCGGTGTGGCCGTGCATCAGCACCACGCGGGTGGAGGCCACGTTGAGCGACAGGCGCAGCAGCGTGGAGAACAGCAGCACCGCCGGGAAGGCTGCGAAGTCCAGCGCCTTCATGGTGTACATGCTCACCAGCAGCACCATCACCGACATCGCGATGTTGAAGGTGAACAGCAGGTCCAGCAGGAAGGGCGGCAGCGGCAGCACCATCATGCTCAGGATCATGATGATGAGGATGGGCCCGGCCAGGCCCTTCATGTGCGCGCCGGAGAGGCTCTGCGGCGGCAGCCGCAGGAAAGTGGCTAACGCGTTCATGCAGCCTGCACGTTGTATTCAAGGTCCTGGGGAATGGGCAGATCGCCCGGCGTGCGCGGCGCCTCGCCGCCCTCGGCCTGCCAGCGCTTGAGCCGGTACACCCAGGCCAGCACCTCGGCCACCGCGGTGTAGAGGCCGGCGGGGATCTCGTCGCCCAGGCGGGTGTTCTTGTAGAGCGCGCGCGTGAGCGGCGGCGCCTCGAGGATCGCGACCTTGTTCTCCCGGGCGATCTCGCGGATGCGCTCGGCCACGCGGTCCGTGCCCTTGGCCACCACGCGCGGCGCGCGCATGTCGCCGTCGACGTACCTGAGGGCGACCGCGAAGTGCGTCGGATTGGTGACCACGATGTCGGCCTTGGGCACCTCGGACATCATGCGGCGCCTGGCCATCTGCTGCTGCTGGCGGCGGATCTGCGCCTTGATGTGCGGGTCGCCCTCGCTCTCCTTGTGCTCCTGGCGCAGGTCCTCGCGCGACATGCGCAGCTTGCGGTAGTAGCTCCACAGCTGCCAGGGCACGTCCACCAGCGCGATCAGCAGCAGCGCGGCGGTGATGAGCGCGCAGTTGCGTGCCACCAGCAGCACCATCTGCGGCAGCGCGGCGCGCTCGGACTGGGCCATCAGCGCGTTGACCTCGTCCATGCCGTCCATGATCACCAGCCAGGCCACGCCGCCGATCAGCAGCGACTTGGCCAGTGCCTTGAACAGCTCGGCCAGCGACTGGGAAGAGAACAGGCGCTTGATGCCCGCGATGGGATCGAGCTTGTCGAACTTGGGGCCCAGCGCCTGCGTCGAGAACAGCCAGCCGCCGAGCATCAGCGGCGCCACCAGTGCGGCCAGCACGAGCATGCCCATCAACGGCGCCGTCGCGAGCAACGCCTGCATCGTGAGCAGCCCCGCCTGCGTCAGCATGAAGGAGGTGTCGAAGGCCGCCGCACGCTCGAAGCGCAGGCCGTGGCTGAACGATGCCTGGAAGTGCCGGCCCAGCGGCCCGGACAGTGCCCACAGGCCGGCGACCGCAGTGGCCAGCAGAACGAAGGTGACCAGCTCGCGAGAGCGGGCCACGTTGCCTTCTTCGCGCGCCTTCTCGAGGCGCCGCGGCGAGGCCGGTTCTGTTTTTTCGAGATCGCTTTCTTCAGCCATTCATGCTCCGGGAGAGCATCGGCGAACATCGCCGAGTCGTGGCTGATTATTGGATTCGGGGGCGCTGGACAATCCCTCGATGAGGGGCAGGAATGCCCTCCAACTCGGGCGTTAGGCCGCGCTCACCGTGCGATACTTTGCATCAAATGCTGCATCATTTGATGCCGACACGATGCCCCCAAGGAGAATGCAATGCGCACCACCGTGACCCTGGACGACGAGTTGCTCTCTCAAGCTCGAGCATTCACGGGCATCCAGGAGAACTCCGCGCTGCTTCAACAAGCGCTCAAGGCGCTCGTCCAGAGGGAAGCCGCGCGTCGGCTGGCGCGCTTGGGAGGCAGTGCGCCGGGCCTTCGCCCAGCGCCACGACGCCGTGGGAAAGTCGCAGATGATCCTCGTTGACACGTCGGTGTGGATAGACCACCTCGCCCGAGGCGATTCAGGACTGCAATCGCTGCTGGAGGAAGGTGAAGTCCTCATGCACCCGTACATCGTCGCGGAAATTGCTCTGGGCAGCCTGACCAGGCGGGACGAGACGGTCGGCGCGTTGCAAGCCTTGCCCGAGGTCACGGTAGCGCGCCACGTCGAGGTGATGGCGTTTCTTGGCAACGAGCGGCTGTTCGGCATCGGGATCGGCTATGTCGATCTTCACCTGCTCGCCGCGACTCGCCTCGCTGCAGGTACGAAGCTTTGGACGCGCGATCGACGCCTTCTCCAGGCCGCACTCAGGCTGGATCTGGCCCGGTTCCCTGCACATTGAGGCCTGGGCGACCGAGGCGCCGCGCCGGGCCTCAGAGCCTGCCCTCGTCGATCGCGCTCAGGATGATGTTGCCTCGTGCGGCGAGGATGAACTTGTCACGATCGGGCTCCGACAGCGCCTGTTGATCGGGCTGGGGATGATCCGGCGGCATCCAGGCCGGCGAGAACGCGAGCGCATAGCGCCGATGAAGGGCGAAGGCCTTGATCATCATCTCCGAGATTGCCGCGCCCCCGCGATCGAAGGTCGAGGCATGCGACATGCGATGAACCGCTCGTTGTATTCGACCAGATGCCGTGTTTGATCCCCTCTTCAGTGACGATCCCGAGTTGCTGGTTCCCCCTGCTTCACCTCGCGACGCCTGGAACCATCAGCCCGGCTAGAACCCCAGGCTCTCCAGCAGATCATCCACTTGTGCCTGGTCCGTGACGGCTTCCGGATTCGCGGCATTGATCTGCGGACCGTTGAGCAGGCTGTTGGCCTGGCCGATCGCGATCTCGGGCCGCTTCTCCATCGGCGAGTTGTCGATCAGCACCTGCAGCAGCTGCGTCTCGACCTCATTGACCACTTCCATCATCTTCTTGATGACCTGGCCCGTGAGATCCTGGAAGTCCTGCGCCATCATGATCTCCATCAGCTGGGAGTTGATGGCGCTGGCGCGCTCCGGCACCTGCTGCAGGTAGCCGCGCGTGTCCATCACCAGCCCGCGCGCCTGGTCCGGCTCGATCGGGTTGGCGAACCACTGGTCCCAGCGCCCGCTCAGGTCCTTGGCGCCGCTGGACAGCGCCTCCTGCATCGGCTGCGCGACGTCGATGGCGTTGAGCGCGCGGTGCGCCGCCCGCTCCGTCATGGCGGCCACGTAGTTGAGGCGGTCGCGCGCATCGGGAATGGCCTGTGCCGCGCGCTCGACCTGCTTGTCCAGGCCCAGCTCCCGCATGCCCTCGCGCAGCTGGCGCGTCAGGTGGCCGATGCGGCCCAGCAGTTCGTCATGCGTGTTGCCTTGTGTGTTGGAGCTCATCTCAGGCCGCCTCTTTTTGCAGCTTCTCGAAGATCTTGTTCAGCTTTTCCTCGAGCGTGGCAGCGGTGAAGGGCTTGACCACATAGCCGTTGGCGCCAGCCTGCGCCGCGGCGATGATGTTCTCCTTCTTCGCCTCGGCCGTAACCATCAGCACCGGCAGCTTGGCCAGCTCCGGGTCGGCGCGGATGGCCTTCAGCATGGCCAGCCCGTCCATGTTGGGCATGTTCCAGTCCGACACCACGAAGCCGAAGTCGCCCCCGCGCAGCTTCTCGATGCCGGCGGCACCGTCCTCGGCCTCGTCGACGTTGAGGAAGTCGAGTTCCTTCAACAGGTTGCGCACGATGCGGCGCATGGTCGGGAAGTCATCCACGACCAGGATCTTGATGCTCTTGTCGATCACGATTTCTCCAGCTTCAATGGTTCAGATACAAGCCAGGCGTCACACGCGGTTGGTGCGTTCGCCGAAGGTGCGCAGGTGCGCGAGCACGCGGCGGGTCATCTCGTTCAGGGGCGATACCTCGTCCGCCGCGCCGATCAGCACGGCCTCGCGCGGCATGCCGTAGACGACGCAGCTCGCCTCGTCCTGCGCCAGGGTGTGGGCGCCCGCCTGCCGCATGCGCAGCAGGCCCTCGGCGCCGTCGCGGCCCATGCCGGTGAGGATCATCCCGATCGCGTTCTTGCCCGCATGCCGGGCCGCCGAATCGAACAACACGTCGATCGATGGCCGGTGCCTGTTCACCGGCGGCTCCTGGTCGAGCTGGGCCACGTAGTTGGCGCCGCTGCGGCCCAGGGCGAGGTGCCAGCCGCCGGGTGCGATGTAGGCGTAGCCCGGCAGCACGCGTTCGCCCTGCTCGGCCTCCTTCACATGGATGCGGCACAGCCCGTCGAGGCGCTGCGCGAAGGAGCGGGTGAAACCGGGCGGCATGTGCTGTGCGATCAGCACCGCCGGCGCGTCGGGCGGCAGCGGCTGCAGCACCTCGCGGATGGCTTCGGTGCCGCCGGTGGAGGCACCGATGATGATCAGCTTCTCGGTCGACAGCAGCGGCCTCTGCAGCAGCGGCTCCTGGGCGCTCTCGGCGGCCGGCCGCGCCGCCGCCTGGCGGCTCGGCAGCAGCCGCGCCTGCGCGGCGGCGCGGATCTTGCCGGCGATGTGCTCGGTGTACTGGATCAGCCCGTCGCGCACGCCCAGCCGCGGCTTGGTGACGAAGTCGATCGCGCCCAGCTCCAGGGCCCGCAGCGCGATCTCGGACCCGCGCTCGGTCAGCGACGACACCATCACCACCGGCATCGGCCGCAGGCGCATCAGCTTCTCGAGGAACTCGAGGCCGTCCATGCGCGGCATCTCGACATCCAGCGTCAGCACGTCCGGGTTGGTCTGCTTGATGAGGTCGCGCGCCACCAGCGGATCGGCGGCGGTGCCGACCACCGTCATGTCGCTCTGGCTGTTGATGAGCTCCGTCATCACGCTGCGGATCAGCGCCGAATCGTCGACGCACAGCACCTTGATCTTCTTCACGACAGGCAGCTCCCATGGCGTTTGTTGGCGGCGGCGAGCTTGCGCAGCAACTCGCCTTCTTCGCGCTGCACGGACTGCACGTCGACCTGCGCGCGCAGCTTTCGCACCACCGCCTTGCCGCTGTGCGGCAGCAGGCAAACGCGGCGCGCGTGCGGGCCGCGCAGGTCCTGCGCCGCGACGGTGATGCGCTCCGCCTCCAGGTAGCGCAGCACGAAGTCGGCGTTGCGGTCGCCGATGTTCAGCGTGGTCATGTTGGCGAGCACCGCTGCGCCGCCGAAAACCTTGGCCTGCAGGCGGTCGCGCCGCGCACCGGCGCGCAGCAGCTCGCGGATCAGCACGTCCATCGCGTAGGCGCCGTAGCGCATCGACTCGGCCTGGCCCCGGGTGCCCGGCTCGGCGTCCTCCGGCAGCATGAAGTGGTTCATGCCCGCGACGCCGGCGTCGCAGTCGACCAGGCAGGCGGCCACGCAGGAACCCAGCACGGTGGTCATCACGGTGTCGGCGGCGGTGACGTAGTACTCGGAGGGCAGCAGCTTGACGGCCATGCGGTCGAAGTCGCGGTCGAAGTAGTGGTGGCTGGCGATGGAGCCTGGGGCGGAGGCGGTCATGAGGAAGCCTCTTGTCTGGTTCTGGCTCCCTCGCCCTTCGGGGGAGGGTGGGGGTGACTTGGGGTCTGTTGGTACGTTGCGGCTTGTCTGAGGCCGGAGCCGGGATTTCGCCCCGGCGGGCGAGTCACTTTCT
>NZ_LMTS01000306.1 GCF_001541225.1 Variovorax sp. WDL1
CTGATTTGCCCCGTGGTCCAGCCACAGGGGTTCACTCCAGGCGCCGGCCGAAATTTGACCCGTTGGGGGTGCGGCGGAAAACTTGGACTACCTGAAAGTAGTTCATGTATTCATATGAAGACCGCATCCGAGCGGTCACGCTCTACATCAAGCTGGGCAAGCGCACCGGGGCGACTATCCGCCAGTTGGGCTACCCGACGAAGAACTCTTTGAAGAGCTGGCATGAGGAGTACGAGCGGCGCCTGGACCTGTCGTCCGGCTACGTGCGCTCAAAGCCGAAGTATTCTCAAACTCAGAAGGAGCAGGCTGTCAAACACTACGCCGAGCACGGGCGCTGCATCGCCTCCACGGTCAAGGCGTTGGGCTATCCGTGCCGCGATTTGCTGCGTGCCTGGATTGATGAACTGGACCCCAACTCCCGGCAGCGCGTTGTCGGCAGGGCCGTCAGTGCACCTCGGCCGCCGCAACTGAAGAAGCTGGCGGTCCTCGAACTGTGCACTCGTGAGGGAAGTGCGCAGGTGGTTGCTCAGAAGCTTGGTGTGAGCAGGCCGACGTTGTACAACTGGAAGAACCAGCTTCTGGGACGTGAGGCACCCGCATCCATGAAACACACCAATCAGTCCCCACGGGCTCAAGAGCGCGACGAGCTCGAGCGCGAGGTTGATGCGTTGCGCCGCGAAGTCAGGCAACTGCGCCTTGAGCAGGACCTCTTGAACAAGGCCAATGAACTGTTAAAAAAAGGCCTGGGCGTCGATCTGCAGCTCCTGTCCAACCGGGAGAAGACACTGCTGATTGACGCCCTCAAGGAGCACTATGACTTGCCAGAGCTCCTTGGACAGTTGGGTCTTGCACGTAGCTCGTACTTCTACCATCGGGCCCGCGCAGCGGTGGGTGACAAGTACCTCCAAGTGCGTCAGTCCATCACCGAGATCTTCGAGTCGAACCACCGTTGCTACGGCTACCGCAGGCTACAGGCCTCGCTGACCAGGCAGCAGGTCAACATCTCGGAGAAGGTGGTGCAGCGGCTGATGAAGCAGGAGCGCCTGGTTGTTCCAATGCACAAGAAGCGCAGATACGCCTCGTACCTGGGGGAGATCAGTCCAGCACCAGAGAACATCATCAACCGCGACTTCCAGGCTGCGGCACCCAATGAGAAGTGGCTCACGGACATCACAGAGTTCCAGATCCCCGCCGGCAAGGTTTACCTGTCGCCGATCATCGATTGCTTCGACGGCATGGTGGTGAGCTGGACCATTGGCACGAGCCCCGACGCTGAGCTGGTCAATACCATGCTGGATGCAGCCATCGAGACGGTGACGGACACCGCTGACCGGCCTGTGGTCCACTCCGACCGCGGCGGCCACTATCGCTGGCCAGGCTGGCTATCAAGAATGAGCGATGCCAACCTCATCCGCTCGATGTCCCGCAAGGCCTGTTCTCCGGACAATGCGGCTTGCGAAGGCTTCTTCGGTCGCCTCAAAAACGAACTGTTCTATCCTCGGGACTGGAAGGGCACGACCATCGAGCAGTTCATTGAAGTGGTCGACTCGTACATCCGCTGGTACAACGAGAAGCGGATCAAGATCTCCCTTGGCTCTCTCAGCCCCATCGAATACCGGGTGAGCCTTGGACTTGCGGCATAAAACCAGTCCAAGTTTTTATCCGCACCCCCGCCGGGTCAGGATTGCATGGAACTCAACACTAAGTGCACCATCTTCCCAAAGGCCTACACGACATCGGGACCGAAGTTGTTCCCGCACCGCGCCTGCTCGCTGAAGTACGCCCATTCGCCCCCCCACCACCAAGGCTCCACTTCAATAGCACCGATTTTCGTACTCGAAAATGATAGCCTGTTGAGTTCCATGCAATCCTGACCCGGCATTTCCATCCAATATTGACCCACCCTCTTTGCGAGCCTGGTGGCTCACGGTGTGGATAAGTTCTTGGTCTTCTCCTTCTTTCTGGGTTGGTCTGCCTGAACGGGTTGAGCCGAGCTGTGCTTGAAGCGGAAGCTGTCGTTGCCGGTCTCCAGGATATGGCAGTGATGCGTGAGCCGGTCCAGCAGCGCCGTCGTCATCTTCGCATCGCCGAACACGCTGGCCCACTCGCTGAAGCTCAGGTTCGTCGTGATCACCACGCTCGTGCGCTCGTAGAGCTTCGAGAGCAGATGGAACAACAACGCCCCGCCCGAGGCGCTGAACGGCAGGTAGCCGAGCTCGTCGAGGATCACCATGTCCGCGTACATCAGCCGATGCGCGATGTGGCCCGGGTTGCCGCTGGCCTTCTCCTGCTCGAGCGCGTTGACCAGTTCGACCGTGGAGAAGAACCTCACACGCCGGTGGTGATGCTCGATGGCCTGCACACCCAGCGCCGTGGCGATGTGGGTCTTGCCCGTGCCCGGGCCACCGACGAGCACCACGTTCTGGGCGTCCTCCATGAACTCGCATCGATGCAACTGCCGCACCAAGGCTTCATTGACCTCGCTGTGCTGGAAGTCGAAGCCTGTGAGGTCGCGGTAGGCCGGGAAGCGTGCCAGCTTCAACTGGTAGGCCACCGAGCGCACCTCGCGTTCGGCCGTCTCGGCCTTGAGCAACTGCGAGAGCATCGGCTGCGCGGCCTCGAACGCCGGCGAGCCCTGCTCGGCGAGTTCGGCCACGGCGTGCGCCATGCCGTGCATCTTGAGTTCACGCAGCATGATGACGATGGCTGCACTGGCGGGGTCATGGCGCATGGCGCACCTCCTGGATGATGATCGGATCGGCTGCAGTCACGCGTCCTCTGAGGGAGTCATAGCGCAGCACATTGGCCTGGGGTTCGTTTGCAAGGCGCAACGCCTGAGGCGCCGTCACCGGCGCTGGCGCCACCGGCTTGCCGTCGAGCAGCCGATGCAGGACGTTCAGCACATGCGTCTTGCTCGCGACGCCCGCTTCCAGTGACAGCTCGACCGCGGTCAGCACGGCCTGCTCGTCGTGGTGCAAGACGAGCGCGAGGATCTCCACCATCTCCCGGTCGCCACCGGGCTGCTTGAGCAGGACGGTCTGCAACCGTCTGAAGCCCTGCGGCAGCTCACTGAAGGGCGCGCCGTTCCTCAACGCCCCCGGCTTGCGTTGCAGCACCGCCAGGTAGTGACGCCAGTCGTAGACGGTCTGGCCGGCCGTATCGTGGCGACGGTCGATGATCCGCGTGTGCTCGCACAGGAGCTGCCCCTCGGCCGCCACGACCAGGCGGTCTGCGTAGACCCGCAGGCTCACCGGGCGGTTCGCATAGGACGCGGGCACGCTGTAGCGGTTGCGCTCGAAGTGCACCAGGCAGGTGGGTGAGACGCGCTTGGTGTGCTCGACGAAGCCGTCGAAGGGACGAGGCACGGGCATCAGCAGCGGCCGCTCCTGGGCCCACACGTCGGCCAGAGTGCCGGGCAGCTTGCCGTGAGTGATCTCGCCCCACAGCGCCTTGCAGCGTTGCTCGAGCCAGTCGTTGAGCATCGGCAGCGTCGCGAACGCCGGGACGGGCTGCCACAGCCGGTGACGCGCATCGCGCACATTCTTCTCCACCTGACCCTTCTCCCAGCCCGAAGCCGGGTTGCAGAACTCGGCCTCGAACAGGTAGTGGCTGACCATGGCGCTGAAGCGCGCGTTGACGTCGCGCTCCTTGCCGCGGCGCACGCGATCCACGGCCGTCTTCATGTTGTCGTAGATGCCTCGTCGCGGCACGCCGCCCAACACTTCGAAGGCGCGGTTGTGCGCGTCGAACAGCATCTCGTGGGTCTGCAGTGGGTATGCCCGCACCAGGAAGGCCCGGCTGTGGCTGAGCTTGAAGTGCGCGACCTGCAGCTTGGTGCGCTCCCCGCCGATGACGGCCCAGTCCTCGCTCCAGTCGAACTGGAACGCCTCGCCCGGGCCGAAGGCCAGCGGCACGAATGTGCCTCGACCGGTGGTCTGCTCCACCTCGTGGCGATGCGCGTGCCATGCCCGCGCGAAGGCGGCCACGCGGTTGTAGGAGCCCTGGTAGCCGAGCGCGGCCAAGTCTGCATGCATCTGTTTGAGGGTGCGCCGCTGCTTGCGCGATCTCGATGCCTCGCTCTTGAGCCAGGCGCCAAGCTTCTCTGCATACGCATCGAGCTTGCTCGGGCTGACCCGCTTCGCGTAGCTGGGCGCCGCCTCACCCTCGCGAAGGTACTTGCGGATGGTGTTGCGAGACAGGCCCGTGCGTCGGGCTATCTCCCGGATGGACAGTTGCTCACGCAATGCCCAACGTCTGATGACACTCAGTGTCGCCACGTCAATCACTCCTGTGCTCCTGCCGCTAAAAGCAGCAGGTTAGGGTTCTTACGTGGGTCAGATTTAGATGGAAATCTGGAGTGAACCCCTGTGGCTGGACCACGGGGCAAATCAG
>NZ_LMTS01000129.1:0-12564 GCF_001541225.1 Variovorax sp. WDL1
ACTCGATCAGCGAGGGGGGAGGCGTCCATACCATCTCCAGGTGGAAAAAGGACGGGCGAAACGTGAATCGATGGCGGCTTGGGTCTTCTCATCGAGTGCCGCCAGCTTAGGTCTGCCCAACGCTTTGCGCATCCCCCAATTTCCATTGAATGGAATTACACTGACGCCATTCCCTCGATCCGAAGCTCTTGTCCATGTCGTCCAGACGCCAGCATTTCGAAGCCCCCACGCTGAACCGGTCTCTCGAGCGCGGAATCGAGATCCTCCGTGCCTTCAGGCCCGGTTCCGACCTGCTGGGCAACGGCGAGATCTCGGAGCGCACCGGACTTTCACGCGCGACCGTCAGTCGCCTGACCCAGACGCTGGTCGAAGTCGGAATGCTCGAGCACGATCGGAACCTGCGCGCTTACCGCCTTGCAGCACCGGTCTTGAGCTTTGCCCACGCCATGCGCGCTGGCTCCCCGGTGCTGAACGCGGTCGCGCCGCTGATGCAGGCGTTGGCGGAGAAGATGCGCATCAACGTCGGCCTGGCGGTTGCGGACCGGGACGAAATGGTCTACCTCGAATCGGTCCGCTACAACCGCAGGGTTTCGTTGCGCAATGTCGTCGCCGGACAGCGGGTCCCCATGGAACTCACCTCGCTGGGTCGGGCCTACCTCGCGGCCGCCGACGAGCCCTGTCGGCGCGCGCTCATGGCGCAGTTCCGCGAACGACGCGGAAGCGGGTGGAACCAGATTCGCGACGAGATCAGGAGCGCGATCCGGAGCGTGGCTGAGCGCGGCTTCTGTTCGGCTTCCTGGCAGCCGGAGGTGGTCGCACTCGCGACGCCGGTCGTGTTGGAAGGCCGGCCTGTCTACGTGCTCAACGTGAGCGTCACGACGAAGGGCAGCATCGTGGAGACCGAGGCGGTGCTCGGGGGGCCGCTGCTCGATCTCTCGGCGAACGTGCAAGCCACCCTCGCTGCACTGGAGGTCAGTCGATCTTGATGTTGGCTTCCTTGACAGCCTGGCCGATCTTCGACAGGTCCTCGCGGATCAACTTCTTGAACTGTTCGGGATTGCCCTTCGCCGGGACGAAGGACAGCTCTGCGAACTTGGCCTTGAGCGCAGGCGTGTCGACCGCCTTGGCGATCTCGGCGTTGAGCCGGTTCGTCACCGCCACGGGCATCTCCGCCGGTCCCCAGATGCCATACCAGGAGAGAAGCTCGAAACCGGGAATACCGCTCTCGGCCACGGTGGGCACGTCCGGCATGTTGGCTACGCGGGTCTTGCTCGTGACGGCAAGCGCGCGCAACCGCCCTGCCTGGACGAACGAGCGAACGCCGGGCATGGGCGAGACAGCCGCCGACACGTGGCCGCCGACGACATCCGTCAGCTGCGGCACCGCACCCTTGTACGCGATGATCTCCATGTCGAGCTTCAGTGCCCGGTTGATCATCTCCTCGCTCAGGTGGCTGGTCGTTCCCAGACCGGATGTCGCCCAGGTGTACTTGCCGGGGTTCGCCTTGACCAGCGTGGCGAACTCGCCCAGGCTCTTTGCCGGGACATCGTTGTTCACAGCGACGACCAGCGGCACGTAGCCGATCTGCCCGACAGGCGTGAAGTCCTGCTCGGCGTCGTAGGTCTTCTTCGCGACGACAAGCGGCATGTAGACCTGGCTCGAGGCATTGAACAGCAGGGTGTAGCCGTCGGCCTTCGCCTTCTTGACGTTGAGCGATCCCAGCACGCCCGAGGCACCGGGCTGGTTCTCGATGACGATAGGCTGGCCCAACTGTCGCTGCAGCTGGTCTGCGACCATGCGCCCGACCGTGTCGATCGATCCGCCCGGGGTGTACGGGATGACCATCTTGATCGGCTTGTTCGGGTAGTCGCTCGCCATGCATACCTGGGCACTTGCGAGGGTGATGCCCAGCAGGGCGAATCTGGCCAGCGAAATGGTTCTCTTCAACACGGTATGTCTCCTTGGATAGGTGGTAAGGCAATTGCTGAAAAACTCTCATCCGGCGGCCAACTGCCACCTGCCGGACCGTGGGCAGCGAGAAGCGCTACCTGGAATACGCCGCGCGCGCAAAGTCGGCGATTGCATCGCTCATCGCCTGCGGTTGCTCGGGGGCCATCGCGTGCCCTGCGTCACGGATGACCTGGACGTTCACCCGGTCTCCCAGGTACGGCTTCATGACACCGGGGATGACGACAGCGTCGTGTTCAGCCTGCAGGTCGAGGATTGGCACGGTGGCGCCGGCAGAAAAGTAGTCGTCGACCGGGGTCATCTCGCGCGCCCGACCTTGCGCCTCGTGCGCCGCCGGAAACCAGCCGTCGAGCCAGACGCTCGGGTCATGACCCGGCGCGAAGAAGGCCTGGCGGAGGCATTCCAGTCGTCGGCTGGTCGGAAGGCTCAGGTCGCCAGCGCCGTCGATCGCATCGCGCAGCCGGCTGTAGGGCTTCTCGGCCGACCCCGGAGGGAGCTTGCCCGCAGAAGCCGCGGCCATGACGACTCCGCGCACCAGGTCGGGACGATCCGCAGCGAGCGTGCGCGCAGGCTGACTGCCCCATGCATGCCCGACGACCACGATCGGGCCCGTCGCCTCGTGGTCGAGGACCGCGGCCACATCGCGCGCAAAGTCGTGAAGATCCAGATCCTCCATGGGGCCGCGGCTCAGGCCCACGCCCCGTGGCTCGGGGCGCAGCACCCGAAACCCTGCGGCTGTCAACTTGGCGGTGACTTCGTCGTAGTCACGTCCGGAGCGGGCCAGCGACGGCAGGATGCAGATGATCGGGCCAGTTCCTTGATCATCGAACTCGATCTGGATCGCTTCGCCCGTGTGCTGCGGGGCGTATGAAATGAGCTTGCCCGACGCGCGCAGCTGCCGGGTGGGATTCGTTTGGGCTTCGATGGGCATGGGGGCAAGTCTCTTCGGTGCCACCGCCATCGGTAAGAACATCGGACCTATACCAGCTATGTCGATCCGCTATGTCATGGTCGCGCAACGCTGCACTTCGTCGCTTCGCTCGGGCGACCTGCCGGCCTGGCGAGCTCCGTCGCCTGTACCCTGCCTTGTCAGTAGCGCTGGCGAAAGTCGAGCTCCTGAAGCAACTGCGCTGTGCCTCGGGTGAGGCGAGTTCCCGGACGCGCCTTCGGGGTCGCGAGGACCAGCACGTTCCAGATGCTCGGTGGCCCGATCGGTGCGCGAGGCAGCAATTCATCGCCGCTGGCGCCCAAGGCGCTCTCCGGAAGCACCGTGCAGCCCACCCCGGTCTGGACGAGTGCGACCGCCGTACGGACCGCCCCCACTTCAGCGAGCACCCTGAGCTGAATGCCGCGCGATTCGAGCACCGAATCGAGCAGGTGCCGAATTGCATTCGGTGCACTCGGCAGCACCATCGGATAGTTGACAAGAGCACCCAGGCCGACCCGCGGCGGCAACTTGCTCTTGGGAGGCGCGACCAACAGGAGCTTCTCGCGCATCAATGGCTGGAACGCCAATTGCGGGGAGGCCGATGGATCGAATAGAAGCGCCAGGTCGAGCTTTCCCGCGATCAGCGACTCCCGCAGCGCGACACTCAATCCCTCTAGCACGGTGATCACCGCGCGCGGAAACCGCTCTCGAAACTTCCGCACGAGCGGTGTGCTCAACCCCAGCGCCACCCTTGGCGGCATTCCCACCACGATCCGGCCTCCGGGGCTTTCATCCATTTCCTGCAGTTCGTCCCGGGCGCGCCGGGAGATGTCCAGCATGGCACGCGCATGGGCTAGCAGGGCTTCGCCCGCCTCGGTAGGCGTCACACCGCGCCCCGTTCTCACGAGCAGGCGCTGCCCGAGATCGGCCTCGAGCAGTGCAATCTGCCGGCTCAGGCTTGGCTGAGCCAGGTTCAGCACGGCCGCCCCGCGGCTGAAACTGCCCGCGTCGACCACGGTCACGAAGTACTGCAACTGGCGAAGCTCCATAGCCGCCAAGCATAGCGGGTATAGCAGCAATGCCCTTACGAGGACCCCATGGCGTCGCGACACTGGCGCCATGACTTTCCCCCTTCCCCCTGGAGCCTGCAATGCGCACTGCCACGTCTTCGGACCCGGCGACCGCTTCCCCTACGCCCCCGATGCCACCTTCCTGCCGAAGGAAGATGCGCCGAAGGAGCAGCTCTACGCGCTGAACGACCGCCTGGGTCTCGAGCGTTGCGTGGTCGTGCAGTCGGCTTGCCACGGATTCGACAACCGGGTGACGGAAGATGCAGTGGCCTCGCGGCCATCGCGCTACCGCGGCATCGCGCTGCTTCCGACCACGGTCGAGGACGCCGAGCTGAAGCGGCTCGACGCGGCAGGCTTTCGCGGCGTTCGCTTCAACTTCATGGGGCATCTTGGACAGCACACGCCGATCGAGGACGTGCTGTCGCTGGCAACTCGCTTCGCGCCGCTCGGCTGGCACCTGCAGATCCATGGCGACCCGGCCTTGCTGACCGATCTCGCACCGGCATTGCGCCGTTGCCCGACGCCCGTGGTGATCGACCACATCGGCCGCATCGACGCGGCCCGCGGCATGGACCAGCCCGACTTCCAGGCCTTGCTGAAGCTCATGGCCGATGAGCGCTTCTGGGTCAAGGTCAGCGGCATGGACCGGATCACACGCCTCGGCCCGCCTTATGCCGACGCGCAGCCCTTCGCCAGGACGCTTGTCGCGGAGTTCGGCGATCGGGTGGTGTGGGGCAACGACTGGCCGCACCCCAATCACGCGGGTCCGGTACCGGATGAGCAGCAGCTGGTCGACCTGATCGCCGAGATCGCACCCACGGAGTCCGCGCGCCATGCGCTGCTGGTGCGCAATCCCGAACGCCTTTATCAATTTGGAGACACCGCATGAGCCTTCGCTTCGACAACAAGATTGCCATCGTCACCGGCGCCGGCTGCGTCGGCGCCGGCTGGGGGAACGGCCGGGCCATCGCGGTCCGGCTGGCCGAGGAAGGCGCCAGGGTGCTGGCGGTCGACCGCGACCGCGCCCGGCTCGACGAGACCCTCGAACTGGCCGGCGAGGCGCGTGCGTCGATCACGCCCTGGGTGTGCGACGTCACGAGCAGCGAGAGCGTGGCCGCCATGGCAGCGGCCTGCGTGGAGACCTACGGCACGATCGACGTGCTGGTCAACAACGTCGGGGGCTCCGCCGCAGGCGGCCCGGTCGAACTGTCCGAAGAGGTGTGGGACTCCCAGATAGACATCAACCTCAAGAGCGTCTTCCTGACCTGCAAGCACGTGCTGCCCATCCTGCTCGCCAAGGGCGCCGGCTCGATCGTCAACATCGCCTCCACCTCGGGCCTGCGATGGACCGGAAGCGCCCAGGTCGCCTACGCCGCCACCAAGGCAGGCGTCATTCACCTGTCCCGCGTGGTCGCAGTGCAGCATGCCGCCCAGGGGGTGCGCGTCAACTGCGTCGTGCCCGGGCAACTGCACACGCCGATGGTCGAGACCCGCCTTGCGAAACAACGCGCGGGCGGCGATGTCGACGCCCTCCTGGCTCAGCGCCAGAAGCGCATTCCGATCGGCTTCATGGGCGACGGCCGGGACACCGCCAGCGCGGTTCTGTTCCTCGCCAGCGACGAGGCCAGGTTCATCACCGGGACCGAGTTGGTCGTCGACGGCGGCATGACCGCACGCTGCGACTGAACGCTCACGCAACACAACGAAGAGAGACATTCATGGTCAAACGCCATCTGTTCGCCGCGGTCCTCGCCCTTGGCCTGGGGGCCGCCGTTCATGCCCAGCCGAAGACGACGAGGATCGTGGTCTCGTTCACTTCCGGCGGCCCGGTCGACTCGGTCGCCCGCGCACTCTCCGAGCAGCTCGGCAAGGAGCTGGGGCGCACCGTCATCGTGGACAACAAGCCCGGTGCCAATGGGGCGATCGGCGCTGTCGACGTCATGAAGTCGGCGCCCGACGGCGGAACGCTCTGGTTCACCAGCGTCGGCGCGGCAGCAATCAATGCGTCGCTCTACGAGAAGCTTCCCTACGACATGCAGCGCGACTTCGCGCCGGTCTCGCTGGTGGTCAACAACGTCGAGTTGCTGGTCACGCAGCAAGGCAACCCGGCGCGCGACGCGGCCGAGTTCGTGGCTGCGACGAAGAAGAAGGCCGACCCGACGCCGATGGGCTCCTCGGGCACCGGAAGCATTCCCCACCTGGCCATCGAGCAGTTGGCAGACTCGACAGGCGCCAAGCTGCTCCACATTCCCTACAAGGGTGCCGCGCCCGCGATCAACGACCTGATGGGTGGCCAGATCAGCGGCTTCTTCGGCGACGTACCGGGCCTGCTGGGACACCTGCAAGGCGGGCGGCTCAAGGCGCTTGGCGTGGCCGCGAGCAAGCGCCACCCTTCGCTTCCCGACGTGAAGACGCTGGAGGAGCAAGGCATCCGCGGCGTCGACACGAACAACTGGTACGCCCTTTTTGCGCCGGCCAAGACGCCTCCCGAGACTATCGCGGCGCTGAACAAGGCGGTACGCAACACCTTGGCCAACCCGGCCGTGCGAGAGAAGTTGCTGAAGACGGGCACCGAGCCCGCCGGGTCGACGCCCCAGGAGCTGGCGGCGATCCAGAAGCAGGACACCGACAAATGGGCAAAGCTGGTGCGCGCCAAGAACATCAAGGCCGAATGATGACGAACACCCACATTCGCGTCCCTCTCGTCGAGCCGGGTACCCGGCCCGAGCTGGCTGAAGTCGAGGCCCGCATCATGGCCGAGCGGGGCCGCGTGTCGCTGCTCTACCAGGTCCTTCTCAACAGCGGGCCGATCGCATCGGGCTGGGAGCGCATGCTCACCGCCGTGCGCAACCAGACCGGCGTGCCCGCGGACCTGCGCGAGCTCATGATCCTTCGCGTCGCGGTGCTCAATGGCGCCAGCTTCGAGTTCGATGCCCATGTGCCGCATGCGCAAAGGGCGGGGGTCGGCATGGCGAAGGTCGATGCCGTGCGAGAGACCTCGATTGCCGATGTATTCGAACCCGTTGAACGCCTCGTCCTCGAACTGACCGATGCCATGACCCGCGACGTCGAGGTGCCCGATGCGCTCATGGCCAGGATTCAGGAGCACTTCGATCCCAAGGGCGTGGTCGAGATCGTGGCGACCGTTGCGGCATACAACATGGTGTCTCGCCTCCTTGTGGCGCTCAACGTCTCGCACTGAAGGACCCGTCGCATGGAAGATCTCTGGCTCTTCAAGCACGACCGATCGGTCGCTCCCGACGCAGTTGCCGAAACGATCCGCAACACCGCAGGCATTCGATCGATGCGCGCCATGGAAGGGCCTTGGACCTACATCTACGCACCGGGCAGCCTGGCGATTCCAGCGCCTGTCACAGGGCCGGGAATGTCCTGGCATCGCTTGCAGTGCCTCCAGGCGCTCGATGGAGCGTCCGCTGGCGAGGTCGCTTCCTATCACTACGTCGTCGAAACCGACGTACTGGCGCAGCTCGAAGACGATCTCAACGCCTGGTACGAACAGGAGCACCTGCCCGGCCTGGCTTCCGTTCCCGGGACGGTGCGTGCAGCGCGCTACCTGGATGCAGGGGGCGCTCCGCGCTACTACGCCTGCTACGACCTCGCGAGTCCGGACATCGTGGGGAGCCCCGCCTGGCTGGCGGTTCGGGGCACGGCCTGGAGCGCACGGGTCCGGCCGGCTTTCCGGAACACGCGTCGGACGATGTTCCGCCGAGAGTAGCGGGCGCCTCGCTCGACAGACCCTTCCCATGCGTACACCGACGGGGACGCCGTCGGCACTCGCCACTAGACCACCGAGGCAGACGCCGAATCCGAAGCGCCTGCGGCGCCCTGCGCATCGGGCGGGGCCGTGACGATGGAT
This sequence comes from Variovorax sp. WDL1, assembly GCF_001541225.1. Lineage (GTDB taxonomy): Bacteria > Pseudomonadota > Gammaproteobacteria > Burkholderiales > Burkholderiaceae_C > Variovorax. Next base: position 7,844 of record NZ_LMTS01000129.1, read on the forward strand.
CGCAGTGGCGGCTGCGGCCGCGACTTCAGCAACGCATTCAGATCCGGGCGCGGGCGGCGAAGCTCGGCATTCGTCGAGAACGCCTGCTCCATCGCGTGCGCGACACCCAGGACCTGGTGGTCCGACCTGAAGCCGCCGACGATCTGCAGCCCGAAGGGCATGCCCGCATGATCGACACCGCAGGGCAGCGACAGCGCAGGATGGGTGACCAGCGTGACGACATAGGTCAACGCCAGCCAGCGATAGTAGTTCTCCTGCCTTTCCCCGTTGATCGTGTCGGCGTACGGCTGTGTCCACGGAAAGGGCGAGACGGGTGTGGTCGGCGACAGGATCAAGTCGACGTCCGCGAAGACGTCCTGGAACTTCCGGATCAGGCGGGTCTGCTCGGCCTGGGCCCAGGCGCTGTCCAGCAGGCTCATCCGCGCGCCCATCTCGTAGTTGGCACGCGAGTTGGGGCCGAGGCTCATCGGGTCCTTCTCGTACGCGGCCTGCATGCCCGCGACGAAGGCTTCGGCGCGCAGCACGTCGAAGCACCTGTGAACCTCGCCGAGGTCGAGCCGGACCTCGTCGCAGCGCCGGAAGAGATGCCGCATGCCGTCGATCTTGCGGCGGAAGGTGGTGCGGATGTTCTCGTCCACCGCACAGGCGCCGAAGTCCTCCGTCCATGCCACGCGCAGCCGGCTCAGGTCCACGTCGGCCGGCTTCCGGAAGGAAAGCGCGTCGAGCGGATAGCTCAGCGGGTCGCCGGGGTGCATGCCGGCCGATGCGGCCAGTTGCAGGCAGGCGTCCTCGACGGTCCGCCCCATCGGCCCCACGACCGAGATCGACGTCCAGCCCAGCAGCTTGCGCACGCTGGGAACGATGCCGGGGGAAGGCCTGAAGCCCACGACCCCGCACTTGGCAGCAGGGATGCGGAGCGACCCGCCGGTGTCGGAGCCGGTACAGACCGGCAGCATGTCGCAGGCCAGGGCGGCGGCGGACCCGCCGGAGGATCCTCCCGCATTGAGATCCGGGTTGAAGGGATTGCCGGTCGCGCCCCAGACCGCGTTGCGCGAGTTGGCGCCCGCGCCCATCTCGGGGACGTTCGTCTTCCCGGTCACGATCGCCCCGGCCCGGCGCAGACGCGCCACCAGCTCGATGTCCTCAGCCGGCACATGGTTGCGGAACAGGGGCGAGCCCCAGGTGGTGAGAAGGCCCTCCGTGGGCTCGAGATCCTTCACGCCCAAGGGCAACCCGTGCAGAAGCCCGAGGGGATCGCCGGCCATGACGGCCGCCTCGGCGGCGAGTGCCTCGCGGCGCGCGCGCTCGAAGCACGTGGCGGTGATCGCGTTCACGAACGGGTTCACCTTCTCGATCTGCGCGATGCATGCCTCCAGCAGCTCCACCGGCGAGAGTGCCTTGGTACCGATGAGGCGGCGCAGTTCGACCGCGGAGGTCTCCACGAGTTCGCCGGCAGCCGTGTGCGTGATCATGGCCATGCTCAGTCCGCGGTGATGTTGGACCGGGCGGCCACTGCACGCATCAGCGGCAGCTCCTTGTTGATCAGTTCGCTGGCCGCGGCCGCGTTGCTGTAGGCCGGCTCCAGGCCCGCCGCGACCAGCTTCGCGCGGGTGTCCGGATCGGCCATGGTGACCGCGAGCGCCTTCTCGAGCCTGGCCTTGGCAGCCGGCGGCACGCCCTTGGGTCCCGCGACGACAAGCCAGGTGTCCATGTCGATGCCGGGGTAGCCGCTCTCGCCCATCGCAGGCACGGCCGGCAGCAGCGCCGAGCGCTTCGCGGTCGTCACCACGATCGCCTTGACCTTTCCTCCGGTAAGCTGCGGAATGGCTGCGCTCACCGTGTCGACGCTGAACGGGATCTGCCCGCCGATGAGATCGGTCATGGCCGGCGCGCTGCCCTTGTAGGGCACATGCGTCATCTTCAGCCCGGCGGCATTCAGGAGGGTCTCGCCGGCGAAATGCGCGGTGGTGCCGCTGCCGAACGAGCCGTAGGCGTACTTGCCCGGCGAGGCCTTCACGTAATCGACGAACTGCTTGAAGGTCTGGACCGGAACGTCCTTGTTCGCCAGCAGGATGAGGGCTGTGCGACCCGCGATTCCGATCGGGTCGAAGCCCTTGATCGGGTCGTAGGGCAGGTTGCTGCGGATCGCCGGGTTGACCGTGAACGTGGTGCCCGAGCTCACCAGCAGCGTATAGCCGTCCGGCGCGGCCTTGGAGACGTAGGTCGCACCGATGATGGTCCCGGCACCGGCGCGGTTGTCGATCACCACAGGCTGGCCCAGCTCCTTGCCCAGGCGCTGGCCGATCACGCGGCCCAGCACGTCGGTGGCCCCGCCGGGCGGGAAGGGGATCACCAGCGTGATGGGCCGCGATGGGAAATCGCCTTCGGCAGCGACGGCTTTCGCGCTGACCATGCCGAGACAGGATGCCAGCGCACAGCCGGCCAGGAGGGAGAGGATCTTCATCGGGCTCTTGCAGATCGGAGACATCGGGATTGGAAGAAGGCGCCGCGGAGCAGTTGTCGTTCATCGTAGAAGTGCGCATGCGTTGCATCAAGCGCCATGTTTAGAATCTTTCGTTGCCGAAATCGCAATCCACATCCATGGCTGGCCATTTGCTCCAGGAGACCGCCGTGCGCTACTTCCTCGAAGTGGTGCGGACCGGATCGATCAAGGAAGCCGCCTCGAAGCTGAACGTGGCCCCATCCGCGGTGAGCCGCCAGGTGGCGCGCCTCGAGCGCGAGCTGGACAGCCTGCTGTTCGAGCGCCATGCCCGCGGCATGGTGCCCAACGCCGCAGGGGAACTGCTGGCAGCGCACGCCAAGCGGGCGCAGCAGGACAACGAGCGCGTGCTGAACGACATCTCCGCGCTACGCGGCCTGCGCAGCGGCTTCGTGCGCGTGGTCAGCGCCGAGGGGTTCGCCTTCGATTTCATCCCGACGCTCATCGCCCGCTTCCAGGAAAAGTACGAGGGCATCCGCTTTCACCTGGAGGTCTGCGGCCAGGGAGACATCCCGCGCCGCATCCGCGACGCAGAGGCGGACGTCGGCGTCACCCTGAGCTCGGTGCCGGAGGCCGGCATCCAGGTGGAACTGCGCCATCCGAGTCCCATCCTCGCCGTCATGTCCCGCGAGCACCCGCTGGCCCGGCAGGGCCAGCTTTCGCTGAGCCAGGTGGCCGCGTACCCGCTGGCACTTCCGCAGCCCAACAGCTCGATCCGGCAACTGCTCGACATCAGCTGCACCAGGCAGGGCCTGCAGTACCGGATCGCCATGTCGAGCAACCACGCCGATGCGCTGGTGAGCTTCGCGGGTGCAGCACGCGAGTGCATCGCCTTCTATGGCGAGCTGTCCGTTCGGACCCGGCTTCTTGCCAGGACGCTGGTGGCGGTTCCGCTGCGCGACCGCGAGATGAACGAACGCCACCTCGAAGTCGAGACGCTGGCCGGGCGCTCGCTGTCGGACGCGGCCAAGAGCTTCGTGCGTTTCCTGATCGAGGCGATCCGGGCTGAAACGTTGCTGCCCAGACGCGGTCGAAATCCCGATAGCAAGCGGGGAGGCCGTCCGGCAGCGTGAAGGTCGTTGCCCTACGGGCTTGCCGTCAACCGCCGCGCGTCAGCTCGCGAAGCTCCTCCTCGGCTCGCTCGAGCTCGAGCCGCAGCCCCCTGATTTCCCGCTGCAGCTTCTCGATGCGCGCCGCCCGGCTCTGCGCCGGGGAGAGCGTCTTGCAACGGGCTTGCAGTGCGGCCAGTTCCTCGGCAAGTTCCCGCCGGCGCAGCATCTGGCCCCTGGAGCGGGCCACGGCCATTTCCTGCTCGAGTGCCTCCTCCTCGGCTTTGCAGGCAGCGGCGTCGACCTGACTTGCTGGCTGCGCCATTGCGGGCGTTGCTACCACGAGCGCGATGGCCAGGAAAGAAGATTTCACGCGCATGCCGGTACCGGTGGGTGGAAGGGAGGGGCCGAGTGTGCCAGCAACGCCCCTGCTGTCGGCCGTACATGACCCATTTCCCCCAGGGGCTGCACCCCTCCCCGCTCAGCGGCGATACGGATTGTGCGGATTGCGGTCGTAGCGATTGGGCACGCCATCCCCGTCGCTGTCGCGGCGCGCATGGCGGTAGCCGCCACGACGGTCATGCCGGTAGTAGTCGGCGCGATGGTCGTGACGCGGGTGGTAGCCATGCCGGACGATCGGGCGCGGCGGCGCCGGCGGGACGACGATCACATGAGGGCGGTAGCCGCGGTCGCCATGGTGGGGCTGCGCCTGGGCGGGAGCGCTCAATGCGGCCAATGCGATTGCGGCTGCGGTGCCCAGTGCGAAAAACATCTTCTTCATCGCGGCTCCTTCGAGGAGTTGTTCAGGAGCCCCGATACTGCAGGCCGAAAGTGAAGCACGTGTAAGGCTGCGGCGAAGTTCGATGAAACCTTCTGCCAAGCGCGGGCTCGCTCCTTCATGGCGGGCACAGCGCCGCGCGCTGTTGCGAAATCGATCCGCGGCAGGCACGATGCAGCTGTACTGCAAGGAATTCCTGCGCGCACGCATGCCGGCGCTGGATTCCGGCTGCACCATGTTCTTCCTCTGGCCCGAGTACCTCTGGTTCCTGCTGGCGCTTGCCTTGCTGCCTGCGGTGTACGTCTGGCTCCTGAAACGCCGGGGCCACGCGGCCCTGCACTACAGCAGCATCGGCATCGTGCGCGAGGCCGTGGCCGGCCGCCAGTGGCGGGGG
>NZ_LMTS01000129.1:12623-34873 GCF_001541225.1 Variovorax sp. WDL1
CTGCTCGGGATTGCTGATTGCCGCGGCGCGGCCCGTGGCGCGGGTGCCGCTGCCCTGGGCACGGTCATCGATCATGCTGGCCATGGACGTGTCGCTGAGCATGCGGGTGACCGACGTCAAGCCCAACCGCCTGGTGGCCGCGCAGGAAGCGGCCAGGCTGTTCCTGCGCGACCTGCCCAAGGAGATCGAGGTCGGGCTCGTCACCTTCGCCGGCAGCAGCCAGGTCGCCCAGCGCGCGACGCTGGACCGCGCCTCGGTGATCGCGGGCATCGACGGTTTCCAGATGCAGATGGGCACGGCGGTGGGCAACGCCATCGTGCTGTGCCTGGCGGAGCTGTTTCCGGAACAGGGCATCGAGCTCGGCGACATGGACTTCGGCAGCAAGCCTCAGGGCCGCAGCCTGGACGACAAGGCGAAGCCGCCGCCCCCGGCCTTCACGCCAGTGGCGCCGGGCTCGTACGATTCGGCCGCGATCATCCTTCTGAGCGATGGCCGTCGAACCACCGGCGTCGATACGCTGGCGGCGGCGAAGATGGCCGCGGATCGCGGTGTCCGCATCTACGTGGTGGGGCTGGGGACGGTGGAGGGCGACGCTTCGACGCCGGATGGCATGGCCATCTACATGAAGCTGGACGAACCGACCCTTCGCGAGGTGGCGCGGATGACCGGCGGCGAGTACCACCACGCCGGCACGGCGGAGGCGCTGCGCAGCGTCTATGGAAACCTCGGCTCCCGCATGCAGGTGCTGACGCGGGAGACCGAGCTCGCCGGCGTGCTGGCGCTGGTCTCGGCATTGCTGGCGATGGCGGCGGCGACGCTGTCCCTGCTCTGGTTCGGGCGAATCGCCTGAGACGTCCGCGCGTGCCCACCGATCCCACACCACGGGGGGGGTCAGTCCGACAGCGCGCATACCCCGGGCGCCACAGGCTGGAGCATCCACAACGCAGGGCCGAAATGGTCGAAGCACGATGACAGCATTGGACGAGGCGCAGCTCCCCACCTTGCTCGCCAAGCTGGAAGCGCGTGAGGCTGAGCTCAGCCCGTCGACGAGCGATCACCCGAAGGCGGCTCGCCCATCGAGCCCGGTCGAAGCATCTGACAAACATCGTCAGGACGCCGGTCCGTCCGAGGGGTCGAGTCCGGGCACCTGGTCGATCTCGGCAGGCTTGTAGATCTTGTGCTGCGGCGCAGGTCCGCCTGCGTCCGTGACCACCGCGAGGCGCCAGGGATCTCCCCGCTTGGCGCACGCACGCTCCTCGGCCGAAAGCCTGAAGCTTGCGGCGCCGGGCGCAGTGCCTTTCACCGCGAGCTTGAGCAAGGTGGCGCCCTTCTTGTCGGAGACCTCGATGTCGTAGCCGAGCGCCTGGCCCGACACGTTCTCGGTCTTGTATCCGTAGCCCGAGAAATGGCGCGTCAGGTGGTCCATGGCCGCCGCCTGGACCTCTTGGAGGGAGGCCGGGCCTGAGGCAGGCGGCGGCGGGGCCGGAACGCCGCCCCGCGCGCGCGCAGCCTGCACGTCGTCTTCGGTCGGAAGCCATCCGCGCGGGCCGCGGGCCAGCACCGCCATTTTCAGGTCGGCATCCCAGGACGCGACGTGCCACTCCTGGTCGTCCGGCACGCGTATCGACACCTTGGCCGACCTGTCGGTCTCCAGTTCGCGAATGGGAACGCGGTTCGTCTGCAGTACGGCCCGCACGCCCTGGCCCGCATTCAGCGAGCGCTTGAGCAGGTCGAGGCGGTTGGTGGCTCGCTGCACCTGAGTCGCGCTGCGATCGCCGCCTCCGATGCGATGCTCGGCATCGAGGGACTCCAGGCAGAACCAACGCCCGTCCGCAGCGACGCTGACGAGCTCCGCCCAGATCGTGGTGATGACCTTGTCGCCCGTTGCCAGCCAGGCGTGGTCGGACGCCTTCTGGCGGGCATCGGGCACGCCCATCCTGGCGATGATGTCGACGGGAGTGCGCTTCTCCCCTGTCAGGCGCTTTTCGTTGATGACCGCGAGTACGTCGGGGTCGACTTCCTTGTCCATTCGAAGTGATTCAGGCGAGTTGAGAACTTTTCGAGTATGCCCCCGCGTCGCATGCACGTCACCGCCCCTTCACGGCGCTGACATCGGCGCTGCCTAGGCTTGCCACCCACGGACCACAAGCGGCGCGCCGCGCGCCGCGCCAATAGACCCCATCGACGAGGAGAAGAACCCCATGAACTCGCGCCGCCAATTCATCCAGGGCACCGCCACCACAGGCATCGCCGCCGCCGCGCTGGCGGCCTTCCCGCCCAGCATCCGCAAGGCACTCGCGATCCCCGCGCACCACGAGACCGGCACCATCCAGGACGTCAAGCACGTGGTGATCCTGATGCAGGAGAACCGGTCGTTCGACCAGTACTTCGGCACGCTGCGCGGCGTGCGCGGCTTCGGCGACCGCTTCACCATCCCGCTGCCCGGCGGGCGCAAGGTCTGGCAGCAGAACAACGCCGCCGGCCAGCCGGTGCTGCCCTACCACCTCGACTTCACCAAGGGCAATGCGCAACGCGTCAGCGGCACGCCGCACAGCTGGAACGACGGCCAGGACGCCTGGGACGGCGGCCGCATCGAGCAATGGGTGCGCTACAAGACGCCGGCCTCGATGGGCTACTACAAGGAAGCCGAGCTGCCCTTCCAGTTCGCGCTGGCCAATGCCTTCACGCTGTGCGACGCCTACCACTGCTCGATGCACACCGGCACCAACTCCAACCGCATGTTCATGTGGGCAGGAACCAATGGTCCGACAGGCGCGGGCGTGGCCACGGTGAACAACGAGTGGGACTCGATCGACTCCTCGGCGCTGGGCTACGACTGGAAGACCTACCCCGAGCGGCTGCAGGAAGCCAAGGTCAGCTGGATCGTCTACCAGAACATGCCCGACAACTTCGGCGACAACGCGCTGGCCGGCTTCAGGCAGTACCGCAAGGCCAACGAGGCCTCGGGCAAGCCGGTGAGCAATGAGGCGCTCTCGCCCGCGTACGACCCGGCCAGCGACGACGCCGGCAACCCGCTGTACAAGGGCATCGCCAATACGATGCCGGGCCCGCTGGGCGATGCGAACGCCTATTTCGAGACCTTCCGCAACGACATCAGGAACGGCAGGCTGCCGCAGGTGTCCTTCGTGGTCGCGCCGGCCACCTATTCGGAGCACCCCGGCCCCTCGAGCCCGGTGCAGGGCGCCTGGTACATCCAGGAGACGCTGGACGCGCTGACCGCCGTGCCCGAGGTCTGGAGCAAGACCGTGCTGCTGGTCAACTTCGACGAGAACGACGGCTACTTCGACCACGTGCCCTCGCCCTCGGCGCCCTCGCTCAACCCCGATGGCACGCCGGCCGGCAAGACGACGCTTCGCGAGTCCGACCTCGCCTTCGAACGATTCATCCATCCCAATCCGCCCGGCACCACGCGCCAGCCGAAGCCTGACGGCCGGGTCTACGGCCCCGGCGTGCGCGTGCCCATGTATGTGATCTCGCCCTGGAGCCGTGGCGGCTGGGTCAACTCGCAGGTGTTCGACCACACCTCGATCATCCGCTTCCTGGAGAAGCGCTTCGGCGTCAGGGAGCCGAACATCAGCCGCTACCGCCGCGCGGTGTGCGGCGACCTCACGAGCTGCTTCAACTTCGAGCGGCCCAACAACGAGCCGCTGCCGACGCTGCAGGGCCGCAAGGCCCTGACCCAGGCTGATGCGCTGCGCGCCGCGCAGCAGCAACTGCCCCAGATCATCCCGCCCGCGAACCCGCTGCTGCCGGTGCAGGCCACCGGCACGCGGCCCTCGCGCGCCCTGCCCTACGAGCTGCATGTGACGGCGCGCAGCAACTCGCGGCAGGGCACGATCAAGCTGGTGTTCGCCAACAGCGGCGGGCAGGGCGCCGTGTTCCACGTCTACGACAAGCTGCACCTGGAGCGGCTGCCGCGTCGCTACATGGTGGAGCCCAGCGAGCGCCTGGATGACGACTGGGCCGCGATGCCCGACAACGCCGGCCTCTACGACCTCTGGGTGCTCGGGCCGAACGGCTTCCATCGCCATTTCAAGGGCGACCTGAACCGCCTGCGCGCAGGCAATGCGCCCGAGCCCGAAATTCGCGTGGGCTACCACCCGCGCCGCGGCGACCTGCACCTGCAGCTGCGCAACGGCGGCGAGCGCGGCTGCGTCTTCACGATCAAGTCGCGCGCCTATCGCAACGACGGCCCGTGGACCGTGCGCGTGAAGGGCGGCGGCGAGGAGGAGCAGCGCTGGGACCTGGAGGCGAGCGGCTACTGGTACGACTTCGAGGTGACCTGCGATGCCGACCCGGCCTTCTACCGCCGCCTCGCCGGCCGCGTCGAGACGGGCAGGCATTCGGTGAGCGATCCGGCGATGGGGCAGCCGGATCTCTGAGGTCCGGCCGGGCTCCGGAGTCGTGCGGCTCCTCGGCCTATGGATGTAGCTTCGTGCCGGGGTGCTGGAGCGGGCGTAGGGCTTGGCGTCCGCAGCAAGCATTACCAGGTTCGATGCGCTGCGCCGCTTGACATGCAGGCATTTGCCTGCATATCATTCCCTCACGCACAAACACCACGAATGGACGCTGACAAGGTTTTCAAGGCGCTGGCCGACACGACGCGCAGAAAGCTGCTCGACCTGCTCTGCGAGCGCAACGGGCAGACGCTGGGCGAGCTCTGCGAGCACCTGGACATGGCCCGGCAATCGGTCACGCAGCACATCGGGCTTCTCGAGGCGGCAAGCCTGGTGAGCACGGTCTGGCGTGGCCGGGAAAAGCTGCACTTCATCAACCCGGTGCCGCTGCACGAGGTCTACGAGCGGTGGGTGCGGAAATTCGAACGCCAGCGGCTCAGCCTGCTGCACGACCTGAAGAAACAACTCGAAGGAGAGTGACGATGAGCAAGACCAGCTTCGTTTATGTGACCTACATCCGCTCGACGCCGGAAAAGGTGTTCGAGGCCATCACGAAGCCCGAGATCGCGCGGCGCTACTGGGGCCACGAGAACGTCTCCGACTGGAAGCCCGGATCGACCTGGGAGCACGTGCGCGCCGACGAGCAGCGCACGGTCCAGTTGGTCGGCAAGGTGGTCGAGGTCGTGCCGCCGACGCGCCTGGTCATCACGTGGGCGAGCTCCTCGCAGGCGGCCGATCCGGCCAGCTACAGCCGCGTGAGCTTCGACGTCGCGCCTTATGAGGAGATGGTGCGGTTGACCGTCACCCACGACGAACTCGAGGCCGGCAGCGGCATGGCCAAGGGTATCGAGCAGGGTTGGCCGATCGTTCTTTCCAGCCTGAAGTCCCTGCTGGAAACCGGGCAGGGCATCGATGTCTTCGCCAAGCCCAAGGCGGCTTGACCCGTCGGCCCGAACCGGAAGTTGTTCGTATGACCCAGCCCTACACCGGCGGATGTGCGTGCGGCGCAATCCGCTACGCAACGAAGCACGCGCCCATCTCCCAGAACCACTGCCAGTGCCTCGACTGCCGGCGACGCAGCGGCACGGGGCACGGTTCCTACCTCACCTTCCCCGCGCGGGCAGAGATGACGATCACGGGCGAGGCGACGCATTGGAAGGTCTCGGCCGACAGCGGCAATGTGAAGAATCATGCCTTCTGCCCGGTCTGCGGAACGCCGGTCTACCTGAGCTTCTCCGAGACACCGGAGCTGATCGCGGTGCACGCCGGCAGCCTGGACGAGCCGGAGCGCTTCGTGCCACAGGCCCTCACCTACAGCGTGCGTGGGTTCGCGTGGGACACCATCGATCCCAAGCTGCAGGCATTCGAGCAGATGCCGTCCGGCTAGCACGGTGAACATCCCGTCACCGACGTATTGCAGCTCGATGGCGTCGGACGAGGTGCCGCTGATCGACCCGCTGATGCCCGGCGTGGTCGATGCGGTCCTCCTACCCCCGCGTCAGCACCGTCCGCACCGCATAGCCATTGCGGTACACGCCCTCGATCGTCCCGAGGACCGGGTCCTTGGGCGAAGCCGTCACGTACCGCTCGTCAGAGGTCCGGTAGACGATGACGGTGCGGTCTTGCGCGCTGAGCGTGCGGGCGACGCCGGTGGCCTGGTTGAGCGTGCGGTAGGTATTCATGAGGTCCCCTCGTTGGCGGGCAAATACTAAACCGAAGGTACTCAGTTCAGGTCAGCCTCGACCCCCGCAGCGGCGCCGGATGCGGGCAAAAGGCCACACTTTGGACGGGTATCTGTCAGCGCTTCGTCACAGCGCCGCTTGAGGAAGCTCCTCGGCGACCAACAACGACGTCGGGCCGATCGCACCGGCCTTTTCTGGGCCGCGCACCGTCGGAACCCGGGCGAGAGGCTTGTTACTCACGGGTGCATGGGGGTCGGACAACTCCGCATACGCCCCCTCGATGCGCCGTCTCCAAATCCAAAAAAGCCAGAGAGGATCACGTCATGCACTGGCGACCCGTCAGAGCCAACTCGCCCACCGGCCAGCACACATTCGAAAACCCGCAGCCCGCGAGCCCTCGGCAAGTCGAACAGGACCCGCCGGAGTCGCCGGCAACCCCTTGCACGCAGCCGGAGGGTCCTTCCGTGACTGCCGTGCGCATTGCCGCCTTCCGCGACCGGTTTCCCGATCTGGCGGCGAATCAGGCCCCCTGGACCACGCATCTGCTCGACGTACTGCAGGGCGTTCGAACGGTGCAGGAAGTCCATGACTGGGTCGATGCGCTGACCCCGGCTCTTTGCGAGGCCTGCCCGGACTTGTTGTTGCGCCTGTCTGACCGGCTGCGTCACTTGCTGCCGCTGCCGTCATTCACGCCCAAGGATGTCCGTCTATGCGTGGCGCTTTGCCTCGACGCCGCATGGAAGGCGAAACAGGCCGCCCCGGTCTGGGCAGATCTTTGTGCGGGGATTCACCAACTGTCGCCGGCCGCCATGCGAGCGCTGCTGGCTTGCCTGCGAGAGCAGCGCGCTCGATCACAACTGCCCGGCAACGGGGACACACTGATCAGGCATGTCAAGGCGGTCAGATACGGCATGAGCCAGCTCGCAGAGCTGGGGTATGGCATCGAGCCAGGCACCACACGGCCCGCGCCTGTCGACGCTTTCCCGGGCAAGCTCGAGGACGACGGGATCATCGCGATCGACACGCGCACCCAGCGCAACGCAATCGCATTTGTGGGCGGCGATGCGCTGAACATGGTTCTGGGGCACCTGGTCAAGGAACTGGGTATCGACTGGATGCAGCCCGAGCTTCTCGGCCCCGCGGAAAACAGCCGAAGGCTCCTGCGCAATCTGGCGCTTGTCAGCAAGCAGTTCTACACACGTTTCAGCCCCATGCAGGCCCATCACACCTGGATGGTGGCGGAGGCCGACACCAGGCTCGATCTTCAATTCTCGAAAGAAGACCGGCTCGACGCGCTGATCAAGCAGCAGATCCATCAGCTGGTCGATCTGAAGGCTCGAAAGGTCGCGTCGATGTTGCCCTGCGCGCCGGGCGTTGCATACCGTCGCCTCGATCTCATGCTGCGGGCCTTGCTGATCGGCCTCACCCGTGTCGTGCCTGGACAGGAGTGCCTGTGGCTGGCGGGTGCCTATCTGAAATTGCATGATCGGGCGGTGCTCCAGTTGGCCAGTCGAAGCCAGGGGATGTCGCCTTGTTTCGCCCAGCACATCGATCTGTCGGCACTGCCCTTGCAGATGCTGGCCATGGTCGACCGCATGCTCGGTTTCGAGGGAACACGCCTTTCCCTGCTGGCCTTCACGGTGCTCAGCGTCCTGCCTGCCTATCCGCAGGACGTGCAGGCGCAGGCGCTGATCAGCATGTTGTCCCTGAGTGTCGATGAAGATTCCCGCGGCAGGATCCTGATCCGTCTCGGTAAGCTCATGCACGAATCGGATTCCTGGTCCAACGCGGCATCTCATGCATGGCTGGGCTATCAGTGGGTGCACCTGGACAGCCTGCTCGCCCTGATCGAGGATCCCCACACGGCCCATGTTCCGGACGGGCTTCTTGCATCGTTGCGGCAGCATCACGGCGTGGGAGACAGCCCCACCCTGCTGATCGACGATCCGTTCGGCGAGCGCTATGTCCTCTGGACCATTGCCGACATCCGCGTGCTTGCTGCATTGTGTCAACGTGCGGAAGCGTCCGATGAGAGGAAGCCGCCGGAACTGGTGAACTGTCTCGTGGACCTCTTGCGCCAGCTCTGCTCCCTATCGGCCAGCACCCACAAGTTCGCCGCCTCGACGTTCATGGCGCACTTTCCGACGGACATTCTTCTCTCTGCGTTTCTTCAGCTCACGGCCCGGGAGCAGGGCGTGATGCTGGTCAGGGTCTATGCCCCGGACGCCCCGGACAACTGGTCGGATCACATGGAGCTGATCGAGTTCTTCGCAATGAACGAGCGCATCGATCGCGGGGAGAGAAAGCTCGTCCTGACAAAGATTCAAACCATGCCGCAACAGGACCTCCAATGCAGGGAGTTTGCGCGCGGACTGCTCGAAACCTATTTCAGCTCACCACCCAACCAATGAAAGTCAAGCACCTTGCTGCCAGGTTCCATCGCGCATCCGCCACCCAAGAACCCCCGTTTGCTCGCAACCAATGAGTCTCACTCCCCCGGCAAGCAGAAGGCCGGACGCGACGCTCCGGAAGATGCAAGCAGTCTCCATACGCTGCCGCCCACGAGTTACGTGGGCGCATGTCTCGGGGCCGTCCGGCGACAGATGGGAAATTTCGAACACCATCACGCCGAATGGGCGACGCAGCTGCTCATTCTTCTTCCTGATGCTCACACCCCGCAGGACATCCAGGACTGGCTTGGCGCGCTCACTCCGGACCTTTGCGAGGCTCGTCCCGATCTTCTGCTGCGCCTGTCCGAGCACCTCTGCAAGCTGCTGCCGGATTCCCCGAAGGGAGATTTGTTCGCGTGTGTGGAGCGCTGTCTGAACATGGCACGGTCCGCAAAGCAGTCCGATGCGGTGTGGACGAGGATTTGCGCGGGGCTCCCAAGATTGCCACTGCCTGCCATGGATGAACTGCTTGCATGTTTGCAGGGGCAGCGCGCCCACTGGCCGCAGCCCGAAAGTCCACTTCCCGAGAATATGCAACGCCTGATAGCCCACGTCGAAAGCGTGATCGATCGCTTGACGGAGTTGCGCATTCGCCAGTTCGGCGCCGTGCCAGGCACCACGCTGGTGATGCCGATGGCTTCCACTTCGATTGCCTTGCAGGGCAACGAGATCATGGCGATCGACACAGGCAGCGAGACCCTTGTCATCGAGGCACCCGGCGCGACAGCGAACCCCGGGCGCGCAGGCTTCCGATGTTGCGTATTTCGTCCAGGGAGAACTGATCAGGCGGCTCGAACAGCAAATGAGCGCCCCCGACCCGCTGCCGCCGTCCTCGACCTAAAGCAGCTCCTCCGCCACGAACAACGACACCAACCCGAGCCGCAGCCGCTCGGCCCAGCCCAGCCCGGGTTCGCGCGGGTGCACCACCTCGCGTCCGGCCTCATGCGCCACCCACTCGAGGCTGCCGGGGCGGTGTGCGGCCGGCCGCAGGCGGTAGCTGCCGACGTCGCGATCGCGCTGCAGGGTCTGCGTCACCTCGACCGCCAAGGCCGGGCTGTCGATCAGCACGCCCAGCTCGGTGTTGGCGCGCATCGAGCGCCGGTCCATGTTCATCGAGCCGATCAGCAGGCGTCGCCCGTCGATCACTGCCAGCTTGGCGTGCAGCCGTCCGAGCGAAGAGGCGGATTCGCCGGGCGCCGCGTCGGCGCGGCGGCCCAGCGCCGGGCTGAGCTCGTGCAGCTCCACGCCCAGGCGCACCATCTCGGCCCGGTAGCGGGCATAGCCCCAGTGCACCAGCGGCTCGTCGGTGGCGGCCTGCGCGTTGGTCATGACGATCACGCGCAGGCCCTTGTCGCGCGCGCGCCGCATCAGCGCCAGGCCGCGCTCGCCCGGCACCAGGTAGGGGGTGGCGACCAGCACCTGGAAACGCGCCTCGCGCATCGCCTGCAGCGCGCCTTCGAGGGCGAAGGCCTCCGCTACCGGCCGGCCTTCGGTGGCCGCCTTTTCCGGGGCGTCCGCGTAGAGCCGCGCGGGCGCGAAATGCTGGGTCAGCCGCCCCTCGTCGAGCTCGGCCGCCACCGGGCGGTAGCCGAAGCGGTCGAGCGGCGCCACCGGCGGGTCGCCGCGCAGGCCGTGCAGCGCCTGCGCGTCGGCTTGCGCGTGGGCCTGCACGCCATCGGCCTCGGGCAGCAGCACCCGCGCGGGCCAGGCCTGCTCGCTGTTCCAGAAGCGGTCGAACACGGTCTCGAAGCCATCCACCACCGGCCCGGAGCACAGCACGTCCATGTCGATGAAGTTCGAGGGCTCACCGCGCTCGAAGTAGTCGTCGGCGATGTTGCGCCCGCCGATCACGGCGAATGTTCCGTCGGCGATGAAGAGCTTGTTGTGCATACGCCGGTTGATGCGCTCGAACTCGTGCAGCGACAGTGCCACGCGCGTGCCCACCTTGCCGCCGCGCTGGGGCAGCGGGTTGAACAGGCGCACCTCCACGTTTGCCTGGGCCGCCAGGCCGGCCAGCAGCAGGCGGCTCTCGTGCGCGTACAGGTCGTCGACCAGCAGGCGCACGCGCACGCCCCGCGCAGCAGCCTCGCCGAGCTCGCGCAGGAAGCGCCGGCCCGTCCCGTCGGCCGCCACCAGGTAGTACTGGATGTCGAGCGAGACCTGGGCGCGGCGGGCCAGCGCGATGCGGGCGTCCAGCGCCTGGTCGCCGTCGGCCAGCAGGCGAAAGCCGGACAGCGCCGGGTCGGACTCCGCCGCCGAGGCGCGTGCCACCTGGGCCAGGCGGGTGTGGGCCACCTCCTCCAGCGCCGTCGAGCGCGCACGCGCGGCATCCGGCGGCGGCAGGCTCGCGCAGCCCCCGCTCAGCAGGGCCGCCAGCGCATGGCCCAGCAGCGAGGCCGGTCCGGGCCGCAGGCGCCGCAGCTCGCGCGCCATCGGCGCGCGCATCTGCCAGTGCAGCAGCACCAGCAGCGCCTGCAGCGCCTGCAGCCGCTCGTGGAGGCGGACCAGGAATGCGACAGATGGGGCGACGGACTGGGCAAATGAGGGATCGGACATCACGGCTCCTCGGGTACTCGAACAAACGGCTTCACTGGACGACCTTCGCCTTCGGCTGCAGGATTCGCCCTGGGAGCGGCCCTGCAGCTCATGCCGGGCCGATGCCGCAAGGATGGCCGGCGCGGGTATTTGCCTGATATCCCGCGCCTGCGGATCCGTTGCCGTTTCACTGCGCTGCCGGGGCCACTGCAACCGCCATGTATCCGGCGTGTATCGAGCAGGCAATGAGGGCCACGGAGCAGCCAAGCAGGCCTAGACTGGCGCCATGCAAGCCACCGCACGGAACACCAGCGACGGCGCCACGCTCGCCGCCCTCTCGGGGCAACTCCAATCGCTGCGCCGCGTGGCGCTGGCGGTCGCACACCCCGGCGGGCCGGGCCTGTTCGATGCGCTGGTTCGCGAGCTGGCGGAGGCGCTGGCCGTGCCGACCGTCTTCATCGCGGTGTTCTCCGACGACGTCTGCAGCCTGATGCAAACCGTGGCCGTGCGGCTGGACGGCCGGGCCTTGAAGAACTTCGACTATGTCCTCCAGGGCACGCCCTGCGCGCACGTGGTCGGGCGCGAGTTCCGCTACGTGTCGAGCGGCGTGGCAGCGGAGTTCCCGCGGGGGTCGCTGTTCGCGGCCAAGGGCATGGATTCCTATGCCGCCTTCCCGATGCGCGACAGCCAGGGCGAGGCGCTGGGCCTGCTGGTAGCGATGGACCGCGTGCCGATCGCCGGCGGCGATGCCGAGCACGCCGAGGCGATGCTGAAGATCGTCGCCGGCCGCGCGGCTGCCGAGATCGAACGCACCCGCACCGACGAGGCGCTGCGTTCGGCGGCGCTGGCGGTCTCGGGCGCGCGAAGCGGCACGGTGTTCGACGAGCTGGTGCGGCTGCTGGCGGCGATCCTGCGCGTGGAGGTGGCCTTCATCGCGCGCCGCGCCGAGGACGAGCCGAGGCAGCTGACCATGCTCGCCATCCAGTGCGACGGCCAGGTGCTGCACGACATCCGGTACGCCATTGCAGGCACGCCTTGCGAGACCGTGCTGGGGCAGCAGTTCCGCGCGTATCCCAACGACCTGCAGGCGCAGTTTCCCGAGGACGAGGATGCGAAGACGCAAGGCACCGTGAGCTATGCCGGCTATCCGCTCACTGCGCTGGACGGCACGCCGCTGGGCGTGGTGTCGATCGCCTCGCGCCGCCCGCTGACCCAGGTCGACCGGGTGGAATCCATGCTCAAGATATTCGCGATGCGCGCCGCGGCCGAGGTCGAGCGGCTGGCCGCCAGCGAGGCCCTGCAGCATTCCGAAGCGAGCTACCGCACCATCTTCGAGACCGCGGAGGACGCGATCTTCGTCCACGACTGGGACTCGGACCGCTTCATCGACGTCAACAGCCGGGCCTGCGAGACCTTCGGCTACACCCACGAGGAACTGATCCGCCTGTCGGTGGCCGACGTCAGTTCCGGCGTGCCGCCCTACACGGCCGAGGACGCGCGGCGCTGGATCGAGCTGGCCAAGCAGGGCCACTGCCCCTCCTTCGAATGGCAACGCCGCAACAAGGACGGCAGCCTGCACTGGGACGAGGTGCGGCTGAAGCCGGCGACGTTCAACGGCCGGCGCCACATCCTGGCCTTCACCCGCGACATCACCGAGCGCCGCGAGCGCGAGCGGGCCCTGCAGCGCAGCGAGGCGCGGCTGCGCGCGACGGTGGAAGCGGCTTTCGACTGCGTGATCGGCATGGACGCGGAGGGCCGCATCGTCGAATTCAACGCCGCCGCCGAGCGTGTGTTCGGCTACCGTCGCGAGGCGGTGATGGGCCGGCCGGTGGCCGAGGTGATCGTGCCCGAGCGGCGGCGCGAGGCGCACCTGCGCTGGCTGCGAGAGTTCCCCATCACCGGCAGCGGGCCGATGCTGGGCCGGCTGGTCGAATCGACCGCGCTGACCGCCAGCGGCGACGAGATCCCGGTCGAGCTCGCGGTGAGCGTGGCCGAGGCGCCCGAGGGCAACATCTTCGTGGGCCACGTGCGCGACATCAGTGCGCGCCGCGAGGCCGAGGCGGCCCGCCTCGCGCTGGAGGCGCAGCTGCGCCAGGCACAGAAGATGGAGGCCATCGGCCAGCTCACCGGCGGCATCGCGCATGACTTCAACAACATCCTGACCAGCGTCATCGGCTACCTGGTGCTGGGCGAGGAGCGTGCCGAAGCCACCGGCGACGCGGTGCTGCTGCGCCAGCTGGGCCAGGCGCACCTGGCGGCCCAGCGTGCGCGCGACCTGATCGCGCAGATGCTGGCCTTCGCGCGCCGCCAGCGCGGCGAGGCGCGCGTGCTCGACGTGGCGCCGCTGGTGCGCCAGACCCTGCGCCTGCTGCGCGCGACCCTGCCCTCCTCCGTGACGCTGGACGGCAACGCCGGCGTCGACGACATGGCCGCCTCGCCACTGTGCGTGGCCGTCGATCCGGTGCAGCTCGAGCAGGTGCTCTTCAACCTGTGCATCAACGCGCGCGACGCGCTGGACGGTGCGGGCCGCATCAGCGTGCACCTGCTGTCCCACGCGCAGGAGCGCTGGCAGTGCGCCTCCTGCCGCGCGCCGGTGGATGGCGGCCCCTGGGTCGAGCTGAGCGTCGCCGACAGCGGCAGCGGCATCGCGCCGGAGCTGCAGGAGCGCATCTTCGACCCCTTCTTCTCCACCAAGGCGCCGGGCAGCGGCTCGGGCATGGGGCTGGCGATGGTGCATGGCATCGTGCACGGCCACGGCGGGCATCTGCGCTTGCGCACCGCGCGCGGCGTCGGCTCGGTGTTCTCGGTGATGCTGCCGCGGGCGGCGACCGCGCCCGCCGCCGCGCCGGAACCGGCGCCGCACCGTATGGCAGGCGCGCCCGCCCTGCGCGGCAGCGTGCTCGTGGTCGAGGACGATCCGATGGTGGGCGACTTCCTGGTCGAGCGCCTGGCCAGCTGGGGCCTGCGCGTGCGGCTGCAGCGCGAGCCGCAGACTGCGGCCGCCTGGCTGGCGGAGCCGGCACACGAGACCGACCTGCTCGTCACCGACCAGACCATGCCGCACATGACCGGCCTGCAGCTGGCCGCCCATGCCCGTGCGCTGCGCCCCACCTTGCCGGTGGTGCTGGTCAGCGGCAACGCCGGCGGCTTCGACCCGCAGGAGCTGGCGCGCTGCGGCGTGCACGCGCTGCTGCGCAAGCCCATCGACGCCGAGCGCCTGCGTGCGGTGCTGCGGGAGGTGCTGGCGGCGACGGTTTGAAGCTCGGAGATCCCGCGATCGGCCTTCCAGGCGCCGGTCGCGGGCGACTCAGGCCGCCATGGCCTCCGCCACGCCCGGCTGCTTCGGCATCGCATAGCCGAGTGGCGCCGTGGCGTTGCGGATGCGGGTGGCCTGCGCTGCGTCCAGGCAGGAGAACAGGACCTTGTTGAAGCGCGGCTCCAGCAGGCCGGAGACGATGTACTGCCAGCGGTAGGCCTTCAGCACCAGCGCATGGATGGCCGCTGCGCGCTCGGCATGCCCGGACAGACCGGTGATCGCGCAGAAGTAGCCCGCATCGGCCATGGCCTGCGCCTGCACGGTGCCGTCGACCGCGCCGACCAGCGCGATCAGCTCGCCGACCGCGACGTCGCGCCCGGCGGCGTCGAGGCGTGCGTCCTCCTTCAGGAACTCCATCTCGTCCAGGATCGCGTGCTGGGATTCCTCCCGCCAGTGGTACAGGAAGACGTCCTTCCACAGCGGGCAGATGTGCTCGTCGGGCGCGATGCTGGCGCGGTAGTGGGCCTGCGAGAAGAGCTCGATGTAGAGCGTCAGCGCCAGCACGGCCCAGTTGCCGCTGGCGAGCACCTCCTGCGCGACCGCATCGGGATCGGCGCTCCTGACGTAGCCCGACGGCATGTCCTGCTCCATCATCGAATCCAGTCGGCGGAACAGCTTCTGGTGCTTGAGCTCCTCGTCCGTCATGCGCACCAGCGCCTCCATGGCGACCTGGTCGCCCAGGGCCTGCGCCCGGCCGAGCTCCACGACCTTCGCGGTGATGAAACGCTCGACCAGGCCGAACATGCAGGCGTAGCTGCGCCCCTGGACCTGGCTGAGCAGGCGCTGCTCCTCGCTGCCCAGGAACGGCAGCTCGTCCACGAGCGACAGCCCGTCGGGCAGGAAGTGGCGGCTGTAGTCGAATCCGCGGCCGCGGATGATGTCGCGATCGATCTCCCAGCGCACCCGCTTGGAGACTTCGATGACCTTGGCGTAACGCTCGGTGCTGGTGCTGTTCATGGCTTGGTTCCTCAGGTTGGATGAAAACACAGGGCCGGCGACGCCGTTGGGGGGTGGCCCGACCCTGTCCTGCAGTCTGTTGGCCGCAGGTAACCGGTGCGCTTCAGCCGTCATCGCCCGTGTTGTGGTTGTGTAGTGCCCGGGTGTCGCGCAGAATTCCGCGCATGGAAGAGCCCACCCGCGTCCTCATCGTCGACGACGACGCATCGGTGCGCGCCATGCTGCGCGAGTACCTCGGGGGGCACGGTTTCGTGATGAGCGAGGCGTCCAGCGGGCCGCAGATGCGCGAATGCCTCGAGCGCGAGCCGCCGCACCTGGTGCTGCTCGACATCCGGCTGCCCGGCGAGGACGGCCTGAGCCTCGCCAAGTACCTGCGCGAGCGTCACGACGTGGCCATCATCATGGTGACGGCCTCGGGCGACGTGATCGACCGCGTGGTCGGCCTGGAGATCGGCGCCGACGACTACATCGCCAAGCCCTTCGACCCGCGGGAACTGCTGGCGCGCCTGAAGAGCGTGCTGCGCCGCACCCGCTCGCGCACCGGCGCGCCCGAGCCGCCGGCCTCCGCGCCCGCACCCCTCGGCAGCGGGCGCCAGCGCTTCGGCGGCTGCGAAGTGGACATGGAGGCGCGCCGCCTGTTCGAGCAGGGCGGCGCCGAGCTCGCGCTGACGGCCATGGAATTCGAGCTGCTGCGCGTGTTCCTGGCCAACCCCAATCGCGTGCTCTCGCGCGACCAGCTGCTGGTACACACGCGCAACCGCGAGTGGGAGCCCTTCGACCGTTCCATCGACATCCGCATCGGCCGGCTGCGGCGCAAGGTGGAGCCCGACCCTGCGGGCGAGCCGCGCTGCATCAGGACCGTGCGCAACGCAGGCTACATGTACGTGCCTGACGCCTGATCGCGACCGCCCTTGCGCGATGCGGCCCGGGGTGCGCCTAAGATGCTTCATGACGTCTACCCCCAAACCTCAAGCTGCCCCTGCCGTCGAGCAATTGCCGCATGGCCGGCTGCCTGCCTACTACCGCGACGAAGCGGAGCACCAGCGCTTCCTGCGTCGCATCTTCGACGAGACAGCGGGCGACTATGACCGCATCGAACGTGTCCTGGCCATGGGCAGCGGCCGCCGGTACCGCAAGATGGCACTTCAGCGAGGAGGCCTGAAGCCGGGCGACAAGGTCGTGGACGTCGGCACCGGCACGGGGCTGCTGGCACGCGAGGCCTGCGCCCTCATCGGAACGGAGGGAAGCCTCATAGGCGTCGATCCGAGCCCGGGCATGCTCGAGCATGCCGATGTCCCCGGTGTGCAACTGCGGATCGGTCGGGCGGAGCAATTGCCATGCGCCGACGCCGAAGCCGATTTCCTGAGCCTGGGCTATGCATTCCGGCACGTCTCGGATGTCAGCCAGGCCCTGTCCGAGTTTCGCCGAGTGCTGCGCCCCGGAGGCCGGTTGCTGATCCTGGAGATCAGCCGGCCCCGAAGCCGTCTCGGCAATGCGGTGCTCAAGGGGTACATGCGCACGATCGTTCCAGTCATTGCGCGGCTGGTCGCGCGTGATCGCGCCACGCCCGAGCTATGGCGCTACTACTGGGACACCATCGAATCCTGCATCGCACCCGCACAGATCCTCGCCTGCATGGAGGCGGCCGGGTTCGAAGCGGTTCGGCGGCATACGGAGCTCGGGATCTTTTCCGAGTACAGCGCCGTCAAGCCTCATGCCTGAGGCGTCGCGACTTGCTCAGTCCGCCTTCATGATCGTCTCGCCCCAGGTGCCCGCATGCGGGCAGCTCGTTCAGGCGCGATTCGGATTGAGCAGGTACTTCTCGCCCGTCGCCTGCTTCGCGTACACCGCGATCTCCTCCGGCTGCAGGGCCTCGCGCAGGGACACCTCCTTGGTGTAGCGGCTCGCGAAGGTGGTCTTGAGCTCCGCCGCCACGCGCGCCTTCAGCCGCGCCGCATCCTCGGGGCCGACCTTCTGCAGGAAGTTGAAGAGCAGCCAGCCGCCCATGCCCCAGGTCATGCCGAAGCCGCGCGTGAACTCGGTCGGGCCGCGGTCCAGGCCGCCGTAGATGTAGACCTGCTTGTGGATCGGCGTCCCGTAGCGGCTGTACTCGGTCGACTTGCGCAGCAGCGCGGCTTCCATGGCGTTGAGGATCTGCCCGGCCAGCTTGCCGCCGCCGATGGCATCGAAGGCCAGCGTGGCGCCCGTGGAGGCCAGGGCCTCGGTCAGGTCCTCCATGAAGGTCGGTGCGCTTGCATCGCACACATGCTTGGCGCCGATCGCGCGCAGGATCTCGGCCTGCTCCTTCCTGCGCACGATGTTCACGAGTTCGACGCCGTCCGCGAGGCAGATGCGGTTGAGCATCTGGCCAAGGCTGGAGGCCGCCGCCGTGTGCACCAGCGCCTTGTGGCCCTCGCGCTTCATGGTCTCGACCATGCCCAGCGCGGTGAGCGGATTGACGAAGGCCGAGGCGCCCTCGGCGGGCGTCGTGCCCTCGGGCAGCGCCATGCACTGGGCCGCGGGAAGGCAGCGGTACTGCGTGTACATCGCGCCGCCGAGCATCGCGACTGTCTTGCCCAGCAGCGCCTGCGCCTCGGGCGAGGCGCCGGCCGCCACCACCACGCCGGCGCCTTCGTTGCCGATCGGCATGGACTGGTCGAGCCGGCCCGCCATGGCTTTCATGGCGGCTTCGGGGACGGTGGCGGTGATCACCGGGCGCTCGGGAGTGCCGCTCGCCCTGGCGGTCTTCATGTCGGCCGCGCCGAACAGGAGGCCGAGGTCGGAGGGGTTCATGGGAGAGGCCTCGACGCGCACGATCACTTCATGGGGCTTGGGCTCGGGAACCGGCTCCTCGGCTAACGAGAGTTCGAGTTCGCCGTTGCGGCGGACGAGTGAACGGAGCTGGAGGGTGGTGCGAGGCTGGGTCATGCGCGTGTCTCCCGGATTTGAGGGGTGCCAGTATAGGAGTCGCTTCCGTTCAACTGAGGTCTGGTTCCGTATCACGCGGCAAAATTGACCATGTCCTAGGACGATCAGAAAAAAAGCGGCCATGAGTGCCGGAGAGCAGAAACGCCGAAGACCTGAGTAGTATCGACCCGGCATCAATGCGCTCGACCTGCTTGCCAATACTTGGCAAACCACTCATCGACTTGGCGCAACCCGGCTAACAATCATTGAATTCATCTCGCCAATCATGGGGTTACTTGGAAACTGGGCGGCGTATCGTCCAACTGCAGACAACAGCGCTCGCGCCGGAGACCCCACGTGCGCCGAAGCGAGAGTTGCTGTACCTTCTGGACTAATCAAGTAGGCGAGCACAGCGCGCGGGTCAGTTCCTTGCCTTCCAAGATTCTCAATTATTCGTGAGTCAATGTTTTGGTCATTTCCCGAAGACGTTCGAGCAGAGGCGCGAAGCCAATAATTGTAACGCACGAGGTCGGTCACGCCAAATTCCCCTATTGCCGAGGAAAATTTAGGCTCGGACGCGGCGAAGATCTGACTCAGCTCTTTTCTTGATTCAGGACCGAATGCATCAATGGGCATGGTACTGATAATATAGCCTAGCACATCTGACGCATACCTGCTTTTGGACTCCCGAATGGTGCGAAATAATTCAGCTTGAACATTGGCAGGCGCAGTTACAGCCAAGTGAGAAAGTTCGCCATATACTCTTCGCTCGCCATTGCCCCTGATTTAAATGCGCCCTCGAGGACAGTCTCAGAGCCAGGCATATAACCTAATCGCGCAAAGGCGCTTGCAGCAATTCGAGATACATCCTTGTTCGTGTCGGCGGCCAGCGCCTTCAGATCAAGCGCCAACTCAGTGTTGTACCCTGTGCTATTTTCCCTGGTGTACAGGCTGCCCAATATTCTAGCGAGCGCAATCTTCTCGTCGGGACTTGCAGTAGACAGGATTTGGCGTGCCTTTCGAGCAGCCTCTGGTGTTTTTGGAACTCCTGCAGCGTAAATTTCGTCCAATTCCGATCGGCCGGCTAGTCCGGGAGTTGATTCGTATTTAAAAAGTCGGCTTTGCACTATCGAGGTCTGTTGCGCCAAGGCTAGTTCAAACTTGTAACTGGAGGCGCCATCGCGTGCGTCCTCGCCGGCGCGGCGAGGAGGTCTAACTTCTTGGCGCACCAGTTCAACTTTTGAGGGCTGAGGAGCTTGACTGAATATAAACATCAAAGCAAGCAATAAGATCGCCAGAGTCAAGATCGCAATGAAAGTTTTTTTCATTATCTAACCAGTGTAGGCCCTGAGCTTATTGAAGATGATCGAGGGAAGAAATGTGTTCCGCAACTCGCCAACGATAAAATGGAACCAGTTGCTCTGCGCCTGATTAAAATCATCCAGGAAATTGACATTAAGCCGACTTGTAGCAATACCATTAATTGCATATAGATCAACAACAAACGTGTCGCATCGATAGACTCCTTTTTCCATCGGATAAGTGCTATCGGAGTATTTGGGCCGGGCCCTGGTATAGATTGCCGTGAAGGTGTAGTCAGCCCCCAAAGCATAAATCTGGAACGCCCGATATACTGCGTCTATGCGACCAGTAACGAACTGATAGGAACCATTCCCGCAGCGATCAGCATAGCAGCCGTAAACATAAAAGAACGGAATATTCGGCGATCCTTTCCCCCAGTACTCACTGCGAGATTTAAAGTTTGTCAAATCGCTGTACTGAACGACGAAGGGCGGCTCGTTTAAGACCTCCACCACCTCCTGTCCATCCCAGAATCCAATGTGGCCCAGCCACCCTAGGCCGGGATAATTCAGCGACCGACCCACCACATCGCCAGGCAACTGTGGATTGTCCTTGATCGGATCTGCTCCAATATGCCAGAGTGCTTGGCCAGAGCTGGAATAAATTGCTAAATTGCCGTCGTCCTGCGCTGCAAGCCGAGCCCCAGCCGATTGAACCCCGGCGTTCCAAAGGGCTGACCCACCAGCAGAAGGGTAAACGGCGAGGTTTCCATCCCCTTGCATGGCAGCCCATGCCCCTGGATTGTTCTGCGTCTGAGTATTGAACCGCACGTTCATCCCAGGTAAACGATAGTAGACAAGGTTTCCGTCGCCCTGCATTACAAGCCTGTATTGACCATTGTCCGACTGAATGGACTGGCCTGGGACAAGATTCGCACCCGATGGCAGATTGCCGGCCAAGGCGGGCAGCTCTAGCAACAGGGACGTCGCGATGACAAGAAACCGGGCAAAATTCTTCATTCCTCACTCCTTTGATCGATGTGGCGGCAGTTTGACACCGGGCCCCTGATGCGTCATATTTCATACCAAGATCTCTGTATGAATTACCTTATTTTCTCAATGGTTCTTTTGATGTCGTTGGTTTTCGATATAGGAGAGTTGTTATTGGGATTTCGCATGAGTTCCGACGTTAGAACTTGGTGGCCATTTGGGATAGCATTGGCATTCTTGATCTCACTCATATATGCAACCCTATTCGCATGGATTGCGAAAAATCTATTCACGATCCGATATGCGCTAGTCTTTAATCTGATCTACAGAGTTGTTCACTTTGTCTATACATACATGTTCTACACAGGGGCACAAAGCTTAGTGGAGACAGGAGCGCCAGCGGGGATGCACATAGTTCAACAATTAGCAGCTAGCAATATCACGTACTTCGCTCTGCCGATTTTCGCTCTTGGAGTCCAGACAGGCGCTGCTTATTTGCGGCGTCGCAAAATCGAGGCGTCCCGATAGTGCAATTCATCGCTTTTTGAAGGACGTTGCCTTGTCGTAAACGGGCTCACCTTTTTCCCTGACGGGCCGCGAGAGCCGTGGCAGGTAAGGGCTTTCCATCGCCCTGCACGACAAGAGAGCAGCCGAGAAGATTTCACGTGCCAGCGTCCCAACTCACCGCGCGCTCCGTCGACCCGTCGTTCAGAAAATTCCCGTCGTCCTGCATGGCCAGCATATATTGCTGGTTGTCCGAATAGATGCTTGACCTGCATGCAACGCCGAGCCGGGCGCCAGGATCGCGGCGCTGGCAAGGTCGGCAATAAAAACAGGGTCGCGGCGACGACCCTTGCAATCAACTCCCTCATTTTTTCCTTGCCTGGTTACCGTCCGGAAGTGGGCGGCGGCCGATGCTAGGCGTTACCTACTCGGTCCCGCAACTACCAGATCTAGTAGTTGTGCCAGCACTGGAAATTTGCTAGCTCAATAGCCGTTCATGACTTTGCGCTTCCACGCGCCGACACGGAGGAAGGCAAAAACCCGGCAGGAAGCTGCCGGGTTTTTGCCAATGCTCAGGACACGACCTGGTAATACAGATTCTGCGGATGCCGCGCCTGCGCAAAGAAGAACCAGCGCTCGGCCAACAAACCCGGCACCTGCACCAGCAGCGCCAGCACGAACGCGAGCGACGATTGCGTTGCGATGCCCCACAGCAGCAGCAGCGCCGGGACCGCGAAGCCCAGCACGAGGAAGCCCAGCTTGACCTGCTTCAACGCAGCGCGGCTCGCGCCATGAAAGAACTCGCGCGTATTGAAGGACCCCGCCGACATCCCCATGGACTTCTGCACCAGCTTCGGCGCGCGGATGCCAGTGGCCGTCTGCAGCGTGGAGCGCGGCACCAGCGCAGCATTGCGGCGCAGCGACATCGTCCGCGTGCCCCATGCCGCGAGCGTGACGGCGAGCGCGCAGGGCCCGCTCACGCGCAGCAGGGCCGACTCGCCCATCAGCGCCGCCAGCGCACTCGCGAGGATGAGGCCCGACGACAGCCCGATCAGCGTGAAGTTGACCAGCGTCAGCGGCTGCGCCCATTCCTGGATGAAGCGCAGGCAGGCATAGATCATCGCGGTGCAGTACCAGAGCAAGGCAGCGACAGCGATCGCGGCCAGCGGCAGCCACGGCACGTGGATGCC
>NZ_LMTS01000129.1:34904-36006 GCF_001541225.1 Variovorax sp. WDL1
TGCGCAGCGCCAGCCACCACAGCGCGACCACCGCGATGAAGGCGGGTAGAACGATCACCTCGCGCGAGAGCCAGGAAGTGCGCCACATCAGCACCGCGCGCCAGGCACGCTCCGGCCGGCCGAGGTGGCCGAAGGAGGCGCCGAGTCCGACCAGCAGCATCGCCTCGGCCACGATCAGCGACATGCCGAGGAAGCCCGGCGCGAGCGGCATCCCGGCAAGCACGGCCAGCGCCAGCGTGACGACCAGGCCCTGCGCGGCGCCGGCCACGGTGGTAAAGACGACGACCGAGAACGCCGGGTTCACGACATACCTCCCAGACGGGGTTGGACCTTGGTCGGGCCGCCGGCCTCGTCGGTCACGCGCCGCGGCAGGTACTGGTTGGCCGGATTGGTCTCCCACTCGGGCATGAGCGAATAGCCGCCGCGCTCGCGGATGGCCTTCGAGACTTCCGACTCCGGGTCCTTCACGTCGCCGAACAGGCGCGCGCCGGTCGGGCAGGCTTTCACGCAGGCCGGCTTGCGGTCTTCCTTGGGCAGCTTCTCGTCGTAGATGCGGTCGACGCACAGCGTGCACTTGGTCATGACCTGGCGCTCCTCGTCGAGCTCGCGCGCGCCGTAGGGACAGGCCCAGGCGCAGTACTTGCAGCCGATGCACTTGTCATAGTCGACCAGCACGATGCCGTCTTCCTTGCGCTTGTAGCTGGCGCCGGTAGGGCATACAGGCACGCAGGGCGGATCCTGGCAGTGCAGGCAGCTCTTGGGGAAGTGGATGGTCTCGGTGCCGGGAAAAGTGTTGGCCTCGTAGGTCTGCACACGGTTGAAGAAGGTGCCGGTGGGGTCGGCGCCATACGGCTTCTCGTCAGCCAGCGGGCCGGCGCTGCCGGAGGTGTTCCACTGCTTGCAGGACGTGACGCAGGCGTGGCAGCCGACGCAGACGTTGAGATCGATGACAAGCGCGAGCTGCTTGGCCAGCGTCTCGCCCGGCTCGGCACGCACGCTGTCGTGCCCGCTGCGTCGCTCGGTGCTGCGCCGCGCGACCGGCGGCTCCAGGTCCGCTTCCCGCGCAGCCGCAGAGGCTGCCGCCGTGCCGCAACCGCAGCCC
>NZ_LMTS01000129.1:36090-47225 GCF_001541225.1 Variovorax sp. WDL1
GGCGGAGGCCAGCAGGTCCTTCAGCCATTGCATCATTTCCTTTTCCTTCCAGCGAAATAGGTGAGCACGTTGGCCGCCTTCCCCAGCACGCCCGGCGCGGCCGGCACGGTGGCGATCTGCGGAAAGCTCTCGTGCGGCTCTTCCGGCTCGGCGGGCCGGATGCGCACGCGCACGTCGTACCAGCCGGCCTGGCCGGTGATCGGATCGGAGTTGCTGATGGTCTTGCCATCGAAGGGCAGCTCCTCGGAGATCAGGTGGTTCAGCAGGAAACCCTTGCGTGCCTCGTCGGCGCCGGGCGCGAGCTGCCACGCGCCGTCGGCCTTGCCGATGGCGTTCCAGGTCCACACGGTGCCGGGCTCCACGGCCTCGCTGTAGCGCAGCATGCAGCGCACCTTGCCCCACTGGCTCTCGACCCAGCACCAGCCGCCGTCGGCGATCCCGGCCGCCTTCGCGGTCATCGGATTCACGTGCAGGTAGTTGTGGCTGTGGATCTGCCTGAGCCAGGCGTTCTGCGAATCCCAGGAGTGGTACATCGCCATCGGCCGCTGCGTGATGGCGTTGAGCGGGTAGGCCTCCAGCTCGGTCGCCGCCTCCTCGAGCGGCGGATACCAAAAGGGCAGCGGATCGAAGTAGGTGTCGATGCGCTCGCGCAGCGCGTCGGGCGGCTGGCGGCCCGGGCTCTTGCCCTGGGCCGCGAGGCGGAAGCTCTGCAGCGTGTCGGAGTACAGCGCGAGCTGCACCACGTCGTTCTTCTGGCGCCAGCCCTTGTCCTTGGCAAAGTCCAGGTACTCGCGGTTCCAGTTGCGCATGTAGTGCATCGTCTCCGGCATGTGGTACTGGAACACGCAGTTGTTCTGCGCGTAGGCCTCCCACTGCTTCGGATTGGGCTCGCCGCGCAGGTGCTGGTCGCCGTCCTTGCCGCGCCATCCCATCAGGAAGCCGATGCCGGGCTGCGGCTGGAAGTTGACGACGAAGTCCGGGTAGCCGGAGAACTTGCGCCCGCCCTCGGGCGTGGTGAAGGCCGGGAACTTCAGGCGCGAGGCCAGCTCGATCAGCACCTCCTGGAAGGGCTTGCACTGGCCGGTCGGCGGCACCACCGGGATGCGCACCGAATCCACCGGCCCGTCGAATTCGGAGATCGGCCGGTCCAGCATGCTCATCACGTCGTGCCGCTCGAGGTAGGTGGTGTCGGGCAGCACCAGGTCGGCGAAGGCCACGGTCTCGCTCTGGAAGGCATCGCACACGACGAGGAAGGGAATCATGTATTCCCCCTTCTCATCCTTGCGGTTGAGCATCTCGCGCACCGCCATCGTGTTCATGCTGGAATTCCAGGCCATGTTGGCCATGAAGATCAGCAGGGTGTCGATGCGGTACGGGTCGCCCTTCACCGCGTTGGTAATCACGTTGTGCATCAGCCCGTGGGCCGAGAGCGGGTGCTCCCACGAGAAGGCGTGGTCGATGCGGATCGGCGAACCGTCGGGGTTGATGGCCAGCTCGTCAGGGTTGGCGGGAAAGCCCAGCGGCGCCGCGTTGAGCGGCGTGTTCGGCTGGATCATCTCGGGCGCGTTGAAGGCGCGGTAGTTCGGCACGATGTGGCGCGGGTACGGCGCCTTGTGGCGAAAGCCGCCCGGCGCGTCGATGGTGCCCAGAACGCTCATCAGCACCGCCAGCGCGCGCACGGTCTGGAAGCCGTTGGAATGCGCGGCCAGCCCGCGCATCGCGTGGAAGGCCACGGGGCGCGCCTGGGTGGTCGGATGCTTCTTGCCCCAGGCGTCGGTCCAGGGGATGGGCAACTCGAAGGCCTGCTGCAGCGCCGTCTCGCCCATCTCGCGCGCCAGCTTGCGGATGCGCGTGGGGTCGATGCCGGTGATGGCCGATGCCCATTCGGGCGTGCAGCTCGCGACGCGCTCGCGCAGCAGTTGGAACGAGGGCGCGACGCGGGTGCCGTCGGCCAGCGTGTAGTGGCCCTCGAGCGCCGGGTCGCAGCCCTCGGCGATGCCTTCCGGGTAGGCCGGCTTCACGCTGCCGGAGGCCTTGTCCCACACGAGCTTGTTGTGCGGATTGCGGCCATCGCCCGGCGGCCCGCGCTCGGGGTCGAAGGCGAACAGGCCCTCGCGCTCGCAGTCGTCCAGCACCACAAGCTGCGGCGCGTTGGTGAAGCGCTTGAGGAAGGCATGGTCCACAAGATCGTTTGCGATCAGCTCGTGCAGCAGCGCCATGAAGAGCGCGCCATCGGTGCCCGGCTTGATGGGGATCCATTCATCGGCGATCGCCGAGTAGCCGGTGCGCACCGGGTTGATCGAGATGAAGCGCCCGCCATTGCGCTTGAATTTGCTGATGGCGATCTTCATCGGGTTGCTGTGATGGTCCTCGGCGGTGCCGATCATCACGAAGAGCTTGGCGCGATCGAGGTCGGGCCCGCCGAACTCCCAGAAGCTGCCACCCACGGTGTAGATCATCCCGGCGGCCATGTTGACCGAGCAGAAGCCGCCGTGCGCCGCGTAGTTGGGCGTGCCGAACTGGCGCGCGAACAGGCCGGTGAGCGCCTGCATCTGGTCTCGGCCGGTGAAGAGCGCGAATTTCTTCGGGTCCGTCGAGCGGATCTTCTGCAGCCGCTCGGTCAGCAACTCGAACGCACGCTCCCAGCTGATCGGCTCGAACTCACCCGCCCCGCGCTCGCTGCCGGGCTTGCGCAGCAGCGGCTGCGTGAGCCGCGCCGGCGACACCTGCTTCATGATCCCCGAGGCGCCCTTGGCGCAGATCACGCCCTGGTTCAGCGGATGGTCGGGGTTGCCGTCGATGTAGCGCACCTCGCCGTCCCGCAGGTGCACCCGGATGCCGCAGCGGCAGGCGCACATGTAGCAGGTGGTGGTCTTGACCTCGGTGTCGGCCGTGGGCGTCGGCGAGGCCAGCGGGTCGTGAATGGGCTCGCGCGAAAGGAAGTTGAGCAAGGCGCTGGCTCCGGTTGTTCGTGGGGGTTTCTCTACCCATGATAGGGTTCATCTTCTGAACAAAAAAGCAGGTAATTCAGTTCATCATGACCGATAAAACCGATCACCGGCTACGCCTCACCCTGCGCCAGCTCGAGGTCTTCGCCGCCACCGCGCGCGAGGGCTCGACGCGCGCCGCGGCCGGCCGCGTGGCGCGATCGCAGTCGGCCGCCAGCGCCGCGCTGGCCGACCTGGAAGCCGCGCTCGGGGCCCAGCTGTTCGACCGCATCGGCCGCCGCCTGGTGCTCAACGAGAACGGCCGCGCGCTGCTGGCGCGCTCGGTCTCGCTGGTCGACCAGGCCGCCGAGCTGCAGGCCCTGTTCTTCACCGACCAGCAGACGCCGCTGCGCATCGCGGCCAGCTTCACCACGGGCGAGTACCTGCTGCCCGGGATCGTGCTGCGGTGGAAGCAGGAGAACCCGCAGGCGCGCGCGCGGCTGATCATCGGGAACAGCACCGACGTGATCTCTGCGGTGGTCGGCTTCGATGCCGACGTCGGCTTCATCGAGGGCCGGCAGACCCATCCCGACCTGGCGGTGCACCGCTGGCTCAGCGACGAGATGGTGATCGTGGCCGCGCCGACGCATCCGCTGGCGGGACGCACGGCGGGCGTGCGCGAGCTCGCCGAAGTGGGATGGGTGCTGCGGGAAGAAGGCTCCGGCACGCGCGAGGCCACCAACGACTGGCTGGGCCGGCGCGTCGGTCCGCTCAACATCGAGCTCGAACTGGGCAGCAGCCACGCCATCAAGCGCGTGGTGGCCTCGGGCGTGGGGGTCGGGTGCATGTCGCGCTATGCGGTGGCGGACGCGCTGGCGGAGGGCTCGCTGGTGGAGCTGAAGACCACGCTGCCGAAGAACTCGCGCGCGCTCTCGATCGTGCTGCACCGCGAGCGGCGGCCGGGGCGGACGATGCAGGGGTTCATCGACTTCTGCAAGGGTGCGGCGGGGTAAGGATCGGACCTCCTGATGCGCCTTCTAATTCTTCAAACCTGGAAGATCTTGCCTGGATCGTATTCCCCGAGCGATGCAATGACCTGAACACCTGCAAGGTTGGGCGCTGGGTCCAGGTAGGCATGAGACGGCGATCTGTTCTCGGCAAGGCTGTGGAGCTGCGCTGCAAGACGCCGTGCTTCTGATGCCGAGACCTCCCACACGAAGGCAGCCTCTCGGCGGCTCAGCCCGCCGCCTCGCTCCATGAAGAGAATGCGCAAACTGAAGTTGCGTTGGCGCACAACGTTCGCAAGGCTTGCGAAGTCGATGCCCCGCTCTGCCTCAATCTGATCGGCGAGCCATGCGAACGAGTCACCATCGCCCAGGAATAGCAGCGTTGGTTCCGCAAAGTCAGCAACACCAATATGCAGCATCGAAGTCACATGCATGAACTCATCATTCTCTGGCTACGAAGAGTCATGAGTTCAAGGTGTTCGATCGCTCTTGAACACTGCTCGATACCAATACGCTCGGCTGGTCTCAAACCATTTCTGGTTGCTTTCATTCAGGAAGACCTTCAAGGTAGCTCGATCGAGCCTGTAGCGAGTCAGCAAGGCAATCAGATCGGCCAAGCTGTCATCATCAATTGGGAAATCGACGGTGAGCGCCAGCCCTTTGGGCGTGCGTTTCATGCCCTTCAAAGCCTTCAGACCTTCAAGCCAGTCGAAGAAGTGCTTCTCGTCTTGATAGCAATAGAACTGCGGCTCTTTGATGAGGATAGTTTTCATCGCAACAAGTCATCGATGTTTTGGCCGGGGGGCACATTGACCTGCCTGCCGTTGGGGAGTTCCACATCCCAATGCGGGCCCCCATGGGCGCGCCCTCCTTGGCCGGTTGGGCACCAGACTCGCCCGCGATCATCTTGCCAACCGTGGCTTGAACCGCCGCGACCAGGGTTCGGATTCCGAACCCAATCTTCTCCGCCTTTTGGGTCGTTGAACCCTTCAACCGCGCCCGGCTTGCCCGGCGCCTTCGGTCCAATAGGGTCATAGGCATTTTCCGGCGGCTTGGCCAGCATCGGCCCAAACACATTCCAACCGACCATCGCTCCCATTCCCGCGCCTGCAGCGCCTGCGACCCAGCCACCCATCGCCGGTGCAGCCGGGAGCAAGAACGCCAGTCGCCCATCCGGATCCGTATAGCTCAACGTGTTCTGATGCGCGTGGCCGAAGCGATTCCATCCACCGTCAAGCCCCATCGGGTCCGGTTGCGTGTAGCGCCCGCACGCCGGACAGTAGGTCCTGAAGTGGTTGTCGTCCAGCCCCGACTCCTTGTCGTAGTACCGGCCCCTGCCTCGCAAATTGAAAACAATCTCGGTGATCCCGGCTGGCATCCCGAGATTCGGCGTGGTTTCAGCCTTGGCGAACCGGTTCGCCGCAACGGTGGGCTGCTCGTCGCCGAAGGCGGAGTAGGCCCACTGCCAGATCGCCTGCCCATTCGCATCCGTGAGGCGCCTCGGGGTGTTCAGATGATCGCTGTGCACCGCGACCATCTGCCCGTCGATCACTGCCGCGATCGGCATCGGCCCGTCGGCAGTGGGCAGATAGATGTACTGCGTACTGCCCGTGCTGTTCGCGCCGCCCGTGCCCGTTTCCGAGAGCAGGTTGCCGCCTTCGTCGTACATGAAGGCAGTGCCGAGCTTCTCGGCATCCGATGCATTGGGGTCCCAGAGCTTCGTGAAGAACCCCTTGAGGCTCTGCATCAAGCCCGCACCGTTGGCTTCGGCGGCGGAAGCAGGAGACGCAACGTTGAGGGCTCCCCCAAAAATGCAGAAGGCAATGACGATCGCAACGATGCGACGAAGATGCCACCCGAGGCTCGGCTCAGGGGTGCGACTGCGTTGAATCCGGGACTTGGCGATGCGCACGGAGCGTCGAGGCGAACCCGAACGATTGCGCTTCAATCGCATGCCCGCGCGGATGATGGACCGGACGCGCAAATGCAGCGCTCGCGGCAATGCGAGCCACGATGGACTTTTCATGTGTGACAGCCTTCGCTCGAACCCTGCTTCTTATTGCTGACCACCCGCAGCAGGTATGCGGGGCAGGCGAATATAGGGCCGCCAGGCAATGTCCACACGCTAGGGAAAGCGCTGAGCGATTCAGCGCCGCGCCTTAAGGGTCAAGCACTTGGGCGCGCTTTATCAGACTTGGCCGATGTCCCGGCCAAGCCGATAAAGCCCTCCTCAGTCGTCGCGGCCGGCCCCCAGCACCGCCAGCGCCACCGAGGCGATGCGCGACGGCAGCGAGTCCGCGCGCGAGGTCAGCACGATCGGCACGCGCGCCCCCAGCACCAGCCCGGCGCATTCGCCGCCACCGATGTAGGTGAAGCTCTTGTAGAGCATGTTGCCGGCGTTGAGGTCGGGCACCAGCAGAAGGTCGGCATCTCCTGCCACGCGCGACTCCATCTTCTTGATGTGCGCGGCCTCGGCCGAGATGACGTTGTCGAAGCCGAAGGGGCCTTCGACCAACGCGCCCGGCCAGGCGCCGGCACGCGCCATTGCGACCAGCGCCTGCGCATCGACCGTGGCCGGGATGGCCGGGTTCACCGTCTCCACCGCGGCCACGATGCCCACCTTGGGTTCTGCGATGCCCAGCTTGCGCAGCAGCGCGATCGCGTTGCCCAGGATGTCGCGCTTGGCTTCCAGCGAAGGCGCGATGTTGACGACGCAGTCGGCCAGGCCCAGGAGCTTGGGGTAGCGCGGCAGGTCGAACAGGAAGAGATGGCTGATGCGCGTCTCGCCGCGCAGGCCGATGGTCTTGTCGACCACGGCGGACATCAGCTCGTCGGTGTGCAGCGAGCCTTTCATGAGCGCGCCCACCGCGCCCTGGCGTGCCATGGCGACGGCGCGGCGCGCGCTCTCGGCGGCGGTGCCGCTGCAGTCGATGATCTCGAAGCCGTTGGCGTCGACGCCGGCCGCGCCGGCCGCGTGCAGGATGGCCTCGCGCGGGCCGATCAGCACCGGTTGCGCGAGCTCCTCGTCGCGGATACGCGCGGCCGCGTCGAGCGCCGCCGCATCGCAGGGGTGGACCAGCCCGACGCGCACCCGCCGGGCCCTCGCCCGCTCGCGCGCCTGGGCCACCAGGGCGTCGAGCCGGGGATGCGCAGCTGGCTCGGTCGCCAGCTGCAGTGCTGCTGATGCCATGTCGCTGCTTCGGCCTGCGCTCAGACGTAGTCTTTGTACTTTTCCAGGAGGCGCACGGGCTTGGCGAGCGCGTCGCGGCGGAAGGGGTCGCCCAGCTCGCGCGTGCACATGACCTCGATCACCGTGGTCTTGCCCTGGTTCATCTGCATGTCCACCGCCTTCTTGAGCGCGGGGCCCACGTCTTCCAGCTTGTCGACGACGATGCCCTCGGCGCCCATGGCCTTGGCGATGCCTGCGAAGCTCTCGCTCTCCAGCTCGCCTGCGACGAAGCGGCGGTTGTAGAAGTCGACCTGGTTCTTCTTCTCCGCGCCCCACTGGCGGTTGTGGAAGACCACCGCCGTCACCGGGATGTCGTGGCGCACGCAGGTCATGATCTCGACCATGCTCATGCCCCAGGCACCGTCGCCCGCATAGGCGATGGCCGGACGGTCGGGCGCGGCCAGCTTGGCGCCGATCATGGTGGGCAGCGAGTAGCCGCAGTTGCCGAAGCTCATGGGCGCGAAGAAACTCCTCGGCTCCTCGAAGCGCAGGTAGCTGTTGGCCACGGCGTTGATGTTGCCGATGTCGGTGGAGACCATGGCGCGCGGCGGCATGGCCTTCTCCAGTTCGCGCAGCACTTGGCGCGGGTGCAGCCACTTGCCGCCTTCCTTCTCCGCCTCCTGGATCATGTCGAGGCTGTAGGGGTCGCGCTCGTGGGTCCAGCCGTCGAGCTCTTTCTCCCAAGCGGCCTTCTCTTCCTTGATCTTCGCGGCGCGCTCGGCCTTGGTGGCGTCGCAGGCGAGCGTGCGGTCCGCCAGCCGCGCGAGCAGTGCCTTGGCCACCGCCTTGGCGTCACCGTGGATGCCGACGGTGATCTTCTTCACCAGGCCCAGGTTGGTGTGCTCGGCCTCGACCTGGATGATCTTGGCTTCCTTGGGCCAGTAGTCCATGCCGTGCTGCGGCAGCGTGCCGAAGGGGCCCATGCGCGAGCCGAGGGCCAGCACCACGTCGGCCTGCGCGATCAGCTTCATCGCGGCCTTGCTGCCCTGGTAGCCCAGCGGGCCGGCCCACAGCGGATGGCTGGCGGGGAAGGAATCGTTGCGCAGGTAGCCGTTGGCCACCGGCGCGCCCAGGCGCTCGGCCAGGGCCTTGCATTCCTCGACCGCGTCGCCCATGACCACGCCGCCGCCCGAGAGGATGACGGGGAACTTGGCAGTGGCCAGCAGCTCGACCGCGGCCGCCAGGCTGTTCTCGCCACCCGAGCCGCGCTCCACGCGCATGGGCTTGGGGATCTCGCACTCGACCTCGCCGTAGAAGTAGTCACGCGGGATGTTGAGCTGGGTCGGGCCCATCTCGGAGATGGCGCGGTCGAAGCAGCGCGCGGTGTACTCGGCCATGCGCTTGGGGTTGTTCACATGGCCCTGGTACTTGGTGAACTCCTGGAACATCGGCAGTTGGTTGGCCTCCTGGAAGCCGCCCAGGCCCATGCCCATGGTGCCGGTTTCGGGCGTGACGATCACCACCGGGCTGTGCGCCCAGTAGGCCGCCGCGATGGCGGTCACGCAGTTGCTGATGCCGGGGCCGTTCTGGCCGATCACCACGCCGTGGCGGCCGGAGACGCGCGCATAGCCGTCGGCCATGTGGCCGGCGCCCTGCTCGTGCACCACCGGGATCAGGCGGATGCCGGCGGGCGCGAAGATGTCCATCGCATCCATGAAGGCCGAGCCCATGATGCCGAACATGTCGGTCACGCCATTGGCGACCAGGGTTTCGACGAAGGCCTCGGAAGGCGTCATCTTCTGCACGCCGGTAACGGCGGCGCGGGCGGGCGTGGCGGGGGGTTGCTTGGTCATGGAAGGGTCTCCTAGGTCGACGAAGATCGCAGGGTTTCTCGAAAGTTGGAACCGATAGTTCCGGAATTCGTGTTGGCGGAATATAGGGCCCTCCCCGGCTTGCGTCAAACAAAATTCCGGAAATCGATACAGTTTGTCCCGTTTTTTATTGAAACGACTATGATCCGGGCCATGAAAGTCGTCAATGGACTGAAACCCGAGCCCGCCGAGCTGAACGGCGATACGCCCACCATGCGCCTGTTCGCGCTGCTGGAGGTGATCGCCGCCAAGGACCAGCGCTACGCCCTGCAGGACCTGGTGGAAGCCACCGGCCTGCCCAAGCCCACGCTGCACCGCATGCTCCAGCAGCTGGAGACCGCAGGCCTGTTGCAGCGCGAGGGCGACAGCCGGCTCTACGGCATCGGCACGCGGCTGCGGCGGCTGGCGGAGAACCTGCTGTTGAACGACAGCCACCATGGCGCGCGCCACACGGTGTTGCGCCAGCTGGTGGAAGAAATCGGCGAGAGCTGCAACCTCACCGCCCTGTCGGGCAGCGAGGTGGTCTACCTGGATCGCGTGGAGACCGCGGCGCCGCTGCGCTTCTACCTGCACCCGGGCTCGCGGGTGCCGGTGCATTGCTCGGCCAGCGGCAAGGTCTTTCTTGCGCAGATGAGCCCGGCGCAGCGCCGGCGCCTGCTGGCCCACGCGCCGCTGGAGGCCTATACCCCCAGGACGCTGACCGACCTGCAGGCGCTGGAGCGCGAGATCCAGCGCGTGCGCAAGGACGGCTGCGCCTTCGACAACGAGGAATTCCTGCCCGGCCTGCTGTGCATCGCGGCGCTGGTGCCGAGCGAGAGCGGGCCGTCCAACCTCTGCATCGCGGTGCAGGCACCGGTGATGCGCATGGACATGGAGAAGGCGAAGAAGCTGCTGCCCGCCCTGCAGCGCGCCGCGCTCGCCCTGTCGCGCATCGATGCAGACACCGAGGCCGACGCGCGCGCGCAGGCCTGAAGGAACTGAAGGACCACGGACATGACCGACATCGTCTCCCTCAAGCCCGAGCGCCTGCTGAGCGTGCGCGAGGTCTTCGGCATCGACAGCGACCTGATGGCGCCCGCCTTCGCCGAGCGCGACGATCACGTGCCCGAGGTCGATGCGGTCTACCGCTTCAACCCCGACGTGACGCTGGCCATACTGGCCGGCTTCATGCGAGACCGGCGGGTGATGGTCCAGGGCCTGCACGGCACCGGCAAGTCCACCCACATCGAGCAGGTGGCGGCGCGGCTGAACTGGCCCTGCGTGCGGCTCAACCTCGACGGCCACATCAGCCGGCTCGACCTGGTCGGCAAGGATGCGGTGGTCCTGCGCGACGGCCAGCAGGTGACGGAGTTCCAGGAAGGCATCGTGCCCTGGGCGCTGCAGCGGCCGGTGGCGCTGATCTTCGACGAGTACGACGCGGGCCGGCCCGACGTGATGTTCGTGATCCAGCGCATCCTGGAGCAAGGCGGCAAGTTCACGCTGATGGACCAGAACCGGGTGCTGCACCCGCATCCCTCCTTTCGCCTGTTCGCCACCGCCAACACCGTGGGCCTGGGCAACCTCAACGGGCTCTACCACGGCGCGCAGCGGCTCAACCATGCGCAGATCGACCGCTGGAACATCGTGGCCTCGCTGGACTATCTGCCGCCCGGGGAGGAGATCGCGATCGTGCAGGCGCGCGTGCCTTCGATGAAGAACGAGGCCGGCCACGCGATGGTGCGCGCCATGGTGGCGGTGGCCGATCTCACGCGCAAGGGCTTCGCGGCGGGCGACCTGTCGACTCTGATGTCGCCGCGCACGGTGATCACCTGGGCCGAGAACGTGGAGATCTTCCGTGATCCGGCGCTGGCCTTTCGCCTCTCTTTCGTCAACAAGTGCGACGAGGCGGAGCGGCCGCTGGTGGCGGAGTACTTCCAGCGCTGCTTCGACCTGGAGCTGAAGGAGTCGCATCAGCTTTCCGGGTTCTGAGGCGTTTGCGATGAGAGATGGGGGGCGAAGTTGCTGAATGCTGCGCACTCGGGCTTGCTGCCTCTTGCTCTCCCTCTCCCTCTCCCTCTCCTTCTCTTTTTGGGGGACGGTGGGGGTGGGGGGACTTTAGGTTCTGTTTGTACGTTGCGCTTTGTTGGAGGCCGGAGCCGGGGCGTCGTCCCGGCAGCCGAGT
>NZ_LMTS01000174.1 GCF_001541225.1 Variovorax sp. WDL1
CGACAGCGACCTGATCCGCGGCGTGGCCATCGTCGGCCGGCCGGTCGCGCGGCACCTGGACGATGGCTGGACACTGGAAGTCACACGGCTGTGCACCGGCGGCACACCCAACGCCTGCAGCAAGCTATACGGCGCGGCCTGGCAGGCGGCAAAGTCGCTGGGCTACATCCGCCTGATCACCTACACCTTACCCGACGAAGGCGGCGCCAGCCTGCGCGCCGCCGGCTGGCGGCTGAT
>NZ_LMTS01000119.1 GCF_001541225.1 Variovorax sp. WDL1
AACGTCAGCAGGCATGGGGTCAGCATGGCCGGGCCTCGCGCGCGCGGCAGCAATCAATCGGCATCCGGGTGCTTCCCTTTGTCCGCGCCGCCCGGCGCCTGCCACAGGCATTTGGGGCGGCGCAGGTGCTCGGGGGTATCGGCGAGGGGGCGGCTGGGACGGCTCCAGGCGCCGCCGCCGCGCGCGCCAATCAGCCGCCAGCCGGCGGCGCGCAGGCTGGCGCCGCCTT
>NZ_LMTS01000153.1:0-5711 GCF_001541225.1 Variovorax sp. WDL1
GGCCGTGCCCGCCGCGACCTATTGATCAGCGTTTCCTTAGTCGATTGGAAACAGAGTGAGATTCACCAACCTGTTGTAGCAGCCAATGAGGCCCTTAATATTCAACCCATCGTTCACCCACTGAGGTTGTGCCATGTCATCCCGCCCCATCCCGCGTCCTGCTGAAGCCGCCCCGGCCCCGGCGGTCGCTGTTGCACCGGGCACGGAGGTCGACATCAGCGTTCCGCTGCCGGAGCGCGAGCCGGTCCAGGCCCGCCTCTACGGCCAGCGCACCAAGGGGGTGGCAGTGCCGCTGGTGCTGCATTTCCATGGCGGCACCTTCGTTTGCGGCGACCTGGACGACGGCCGCAACGTCGCGCGGCTGCTGGCGGCGGCCGGTGCGGTGGTGCTGTCGCTGGCCTATCCGCTGAAACCTTTTCCCGAGCCTATCGAAGTCGGCTTCGCGGCCCTGGAGTGGCTCTACAAGCAGCGCGTCAAGCTGGCAGGCAAGGGCGCCCGCGTGTACCTGGCCGGTGAGGAAGCAGGGGGCAACCTGGCTGCCGCGGTGGCACTCATGGCCCGCGACCGCGCCCATCCGCCGCTGGCCGGCCAGATCCTGCTGTCCCCGATGCTGGACCCGTGTGCCGGCACGCTGTCGCTGCGCAAGGCCTCTGACGAGGATGCCCGGTGCCGTTGGGCTTCGGGTTGGCAGGAATACCTGAGCTGCCCGATGAACGCGACACACCCCTACGCAGTGCCCGGCGCATCGCTCAGGCTGGCCGAGCTGGCCCCTGCACTGGTGCTGGTGGGTGAGGACGATGCAATGCGCGACGAGGCCCTGAGCTTCGCGCAGCGGCTGCAGAAAGCAGGCATTCCTGTGACCACGGCGGTGCTGCCTTCGGCCGCGAAGTGCCCCGACGAGTTGTATGACCCCGCCTTCGGGGATTGCGCGTGCACGGAGACAGTGGGTGGGCATCTGCGCGCATTTTTCGCTTCCACGGTGCCGCCGGTGCCTCCCCCGGCGTAAGCACCAGCCGGTTTCGCCGGTCAACCTTTTCTGAACCTTCCTGGGTCCGCCGGCTTGGCCGGTGGTGCCGGATTTCGCCTTCCTGCTGCTCACGGGCAGCGGGCTGGCCTGTTGTTTTCCAAAGTCATCTCAACGAGGAGCTTCATCATGCAAACCAACAACAAGCAGTCGAATGCCCGCCGCCGTTTGTGGCCTGCAGTGACCGGTGTCACCGCCCTGGTGGCGATCGTCTCGGCGGTCCTGCTCGGGCTGCCCAGCTTCAAGGCCGAGGCCAACAATGCGCCCGCGGCCGCCGCACCGCAGGCCACGCCGGTGTCGGTGGCCGTGGTGGCCCCCACCGAGGTCAACACATGGGACGAGTTCTCCGGCCGGCTCGAAGCGGTCGAGCGCGTCGACGTGCGTTCGCGGGTCGCCGGCGCGGTACTGGCGGCGCACTTCCGCGAAGGCTCGCTGGTCAAGCAGGGCGATCTTCTGGTCACCATCGATCCCGCGCCCTATGCAGCCGAGGTCGAGCGTGCCCAGGCGCAGGTCGCCTCGGCCCAGGCCCGCGCGGCGTTCACGCGCAGCGAGCAGGAACGCGCGCGCCGCCTGTGGGACGACAAGGCCATCGCCCAGCGCGAGTTCGATGAGCGCGTCAACGCAGGCCGCGAAGCCGAGGCCAACCTGCGCGCGGCGCAGGCCCAGTTGCAGAGCGCGCGGCTGAGCCTGGGCTACACGCAGGTGAGGGCGCCGGTGTCCGGCCGAATCGGCAGGCTGGAAGTAACCGTGGGCAACCTGGTCGCCGCCGGCCCTGGCGCGCCGGTGCTCACGACGCTGGTGTCGGTCAGCCCGATCTACGCGAGCTTCGACGCGGATGAGCAGGTGGTGGTCAAGGCGCTGAAGGATCTGCCGCCCGGCGCCGGCGCGCGGGGCAAGCTCGACGGCATCCCGGTGCAGATGGGCACCGCCGGCCTCGAGGGCACGCCCTACGAGGGCCGCCTGCAACTGATCGACAACCAGGTCGACGCCAGGAGCGGCACCGTGCGCGTGCGCGCCGCCTTCGACAACAAGGACGGCACGCTGATCCCTGGCCAGTTCGCCCGCATCCGCATGGGCCAGGCCCGCAATGACAAGGCGCTGCTGGTGAGCGAGCGCGCCGTCGGCACCGACCAGAACAAGAAGTTCGTGATGGTCGTGGGCGAGGACAACAAGGCCGAGTGGCGCGAGGTCACGCTCGGCGCTTCGGTCGACGGACTGCGTGTCGTGACCAAGGGCCTGAAGGGTGGCGAACGCGTGGTCGTCAACGGCCTGCAGCACATCCGTCCGGGCGCCCTGGTGGCGCCGCAGACGGTGACCATGGACGCCAAGGCCGACGCGCAAACGCAGCGCGTCGCCAGCGCCGCCAAGTCCTGAGAGCCTGATTCAGGCGGCATCCCTCGAGGGAAACAACATCATGAATCTATCGAAATTCTTCATCGATCGGCCGATCTTCGCGGGCGTGCTCTCGCTGCTGATGCTGATCGCGGGCCTGATCGCCTTGCGCGGGTTGCCGATCTCGGAATACCCTGAAGTCGCACCCCCGTCGGTGGTGGTGCGCGCCCAGTATCCGGGCGCCAATCCGAAGGTGATTGCCGAGACGGTGGCGACGCCGCTCGAGGAGCAGATCAACGGCGTCGAGGACATGCTCTACATGGGCAGCCAGGCGACCACGGATGGCGTGATGACGCTGACCGTCACCTTCAAGCTGGGCACCGACCCGGACAAGGCGCAGCAGATGGTGCAGAACCGCGTGTCGCAGGCCGAGCCGCGCCTGCCCGAGGAAGTGCGGCGGCTGGGGATCACCACCGTCAAGAGCTCGCCCAACATCACGATGGTGGTTCACCTGGTGTCGCCCAACGGGCGCTACGACATGAATTACCTGCGCAACTACGCGGTGCTCAACGTCAAGGACCGGCTGGCGCGCATCGACGGCGTCGGCCAGGTGCAGGCCTGGGGCGGCGGCGAGTACGCCATGCGCGTCTGGCTGGACCCGCAGAAGGTGGCGCAGCGCGGCCTGTCGGCCAGCGACGTGGTGGCGGCCATTCGCGGCCAGAACATCCAGGCCGCTGCAGGCGTGGTGGGCGCTTCGCCCGGGCTGCCGGGCGTGGACACGCAGCTGTCGATCAACGCGCAGGGGCGCCTGCAAAGCGAAGAGGAATTCGGCGACATCATCGTCAAGACCAGCGCGGAAGGCGCGGTGACCCGGCTGCGCGACATCGGCCGCATCGAGCTCGGCGCCTCCGAGTACGCACTGCGCTCGCTGCTGGACAACCAGCAGGCCGTGGGCATCGGCGTGTTCCAGTCGCCGGGTTCCAACTCGCTGCAGATCTCCGCCGATGTGCGCAAGACGATGGACGAGTTGGCGAAGTTCATGCCCGAAGGGCTGGAGTACCGCATCGCCTACGACCCGACGCAGTTCGTGCGCGCCTCCATCGATTCCGTGGTGCACACACTGCTCGAAGCCATCGCGCTGGTCGTGCTGGTGGTCATCCTGTTCTTGCAGACCTGGCGCGCTTCCATCATTCCGCTGCTGGCGGTGCCTGTGTCCGTCATCGGCACCTTCGCGGTGCTGCACCTGCTGGGCTTCTCGATCAATGCGCTCACGCTTTTCGGGCTGGTGCTGGCCATCGGCATCGTGGTGGACGACGCCATCGTGGTGGTGGAGAACGTGGAGCGCAACATCGAGGCGGGCCTGTCGCCACGCGATGCCACCTACCGTGCGATGCGGGAAGTGTCCGGGCCCATCATCGCCATCGCGCTCACGCTGGTGGCCGTGTTCGTTCCGCTGGCCTTCATCAGCGGGCTCACCGGCCAGTTCTATCGGCAGTTCGCGGTGACCATCGCGATCTCCACCGTGATCTCGGCCATCAACTCGCTGACGCTGTCGCCGGCACTCGCGGCGCTGCTGCTCAAGGGCCACGATGCGCCCAAGGATGCGCTGACCCGCGGCATGGACCGCGCCTTCGGATGGCTCTTCCGTGGCTTCAACCGGTTCTTCCATCGCGGCTCGGAGGCCTACAGCGGCGGCGTGCGCCGGGTGCTGTCGCGCAAGGCGCTGATGATGGCGCTGTACCTCGCGCTGATCGGCTTGACCTTCGGCCTGTTCAAGGCCGTGCCCAACGGCTTCGTGCCGGGCCAGGACAAGCAATACCTGATCGGCTTTGCCCAGCTGCCCGACGGCGCCACGCTGGACCGCACGGACGAGGTGATCCGCCGCATGGGCGACATCATGGCGAAGAACCCGAACATCGAAGGGACGCTGTCCTTCCCGGGCCTGTCGATCAACGGCTTCACCAACAGCTCGAACTCCGGCATCGCCTTTGCAATGCTCAAGCCGTTCGATGAGCGCAAGCGGGCCGACCAGAGCGGGGGCGCTGTCGCCCAGCAGCTCAACGCGGAGTTCTCCAAGATCCAGGACGCCTTCATCGTCATGTTCCCGCCTCCGCCCGTGGAGGGCCTGGGCACCACCGGTGGCTTCAAGCTCCA
Source organism: Variovorax sp. WDL1 (assembly GCF_001541225.1). Classification (GTDB taxonomy): domain Bacteria; phylum Pseudomonadota; class Gammaproteobacteria; order Burkholderiales; family Burkholderiaceae_C; genus Variovorax. The sequence continues at coordinate 4,511 of NZ_LMTS01000153.1, forward strand.
GCTGGAGGACCGGGGCTCGGTGGGCTACGAGGCAATGGACGCTGCAGTGAAGGCTTTCATGGGCAAGGCGATGCAGGCGCCGGAGCTGACCGGCATGTTCACCAGCTGGCAGGTCAATGTGCCGCAGCTCTACGCGGACATCGACCGCACCAAGGCGCGCCAGCTCGGCGTGCCGGTGCAGGACATCTTCGACACCATGCAGATCTACCTGGGCAGCCTGTATGCGAACGACTTCAACAAGTTCGGCCGGACCTACAGCGTGCGGGTGCAGGCGGATGCGCCGCACCGCGCCCGGGCGGAGGACGTCGGCCTGCTGAAGGTGCGCTCCACCACGGGCGAGATGGTGCCGCTGTCCGCACTGATGAAAGTGAACTCCAGCTTCGGGCCGGAGCGTGCGATGCGCTACAACGGGTATCTCACTGCCGACATCAACGGTGGCCCGGCGCCCGGCTATTCGTCCGGCGAGGCGCAGGACGCCATCGAGCGGATCGCCGCAGAGACCTTGCCCAAGGGCATCGAGTTCGAATGGACCGACCTGACCTACCAGGAGATCCTGGCCGGCAACTCCGCCGTCATCGTGTTCCCGCTGGCCATCCTGCTGGTGTTCCTGGTGCTGGCGGCGCAGTACGAGAGCCTCACGCTGCCGCTGGCCATCATCCTGATCGTGCCGATGGGCATCCTGGCCGCGATGACCGGCGTGTGGATCTCCGGCGGCGACAGCAACGTGTTCACCCAGATCGGGCTGATGGTGCTGGTGGGGCTGTCGGCGAAGAACGCGATCCTGATCGTCGAGTTCGCGCGCGAGCTGGAATTTGCCGGCCGGACGCCTTTCCAGGCCGCCGTGGAAGCGAGCCGGCTGCGCCTGCGCCCGATCCTGATGACCTCGCTTGCATTCGTCATGGGTGTGCTGCCGCTGGTGCTGGCCACGGGTGCCGGCGCCGAGATGCGCTCGGCCATGGGCGTGGCGGTGTTCGCCGGGATGATCGGCGTGACTGCGTTCGGCCTGTTCCTGACGCCGGTGTTCTATGTGGCGCTGCGCAGGCTCACGGGCAACCGGCCGCTCAAGCTCCATGGCGAGGTGCCGCACCTGGCAGGCGACGAAGGCTTTGTCTCGGCGGAGCATCCGGCCGGCCCGCATGGCGGCAACCACGACGGCGGCAGCGGCTCCGGCCCGGCCGGCGGCGCAGGCCTGCGTCCGATG
>NZ_LMTS01000153.1:5748-37847 GCF_001541225.1 Variovorax sp. WDL1
CGCCGCACCCCTGAACACGCACGACTGATGGCGCAAGCCTCTACGCAAGAAAGCGGATCATGAAACTCGATCGAAGCACTTTCACCCGGCCCTGGCGCGCTGCGCTCGCGCCGCTCATGGCGGCCCTGGTGCTGGCCGGCTGCGCGACGGCAACCCCGGAAGCGCCGAGCTTCCAGGCGCCGGCACAGTTCAAGGAACAGGCTGCGGCGCCCGCCGAAGGCCAGTGGACCCGTGCCCGGCCCGCCGAGGCGCAACCGCGCGGCGAGTGGTGGCGCGCCTTCAACGACCCGGTGCTCGACGCGCTGGTCGCCCGCGCCGATGCCAGCAACAACAGCATCCAGGTGGCGGCGGCGCGGCTGGCCGAGGCACGCGCGCTGGCGCGCAGCACCGATGCCGACCGGTCGCCGCAGATCGGCCTCGGCGCCGGTGCGAGCCGGCAGCGCGGCCTGGACCGCAATCAGAGCACCACGCCCTCCACGCTGATCAACGCGGGCCTCGACTTCTCTTATGAGCTCGACCTCTTCGGCCGGCTCTCGAAGGCCAGCGATGCGGCGCGGCTCGATGCCGAATCGCGCGCCGGCCTGCTGCAGAGCACGCGGCTGCTGGTGCAGGCCGAGACCGCTCAGACCTACCTGGCGCTGCGCGCGCTCGACGACGAGCGCCAGCTGGTGCGCGAGACCGTCGAGGCCTACCGCGACACGCTTCGCCTCACGCAGCAGCGCCATCGGGCGGGCGACATCGCCGAGCTCGACGTGGCGCGGGTCGAGACCGAAATGGCCTCCACCGAGTCCGAGGCGCTCACGTTGGACCGGCGCCGTGCCGAGCTCGAGCACGCGCTCGCGGTGCTGACCGGCGAGCCGGCCTCCAGCTTCGAGATGAAGCCCGACAGCTGGGCCACTGCCTTGCCCTCGATTCCCGCGGGCGTGCCGGCCACGGTGCTCACCCGCCGGCCCGATGTCTCTGCCGCGCAGAAGGGCGTGCTGGCGGCGCAGGCGCGCGTCGGCGTGGCGCAGGCCGCGTGGTTCCCCAACATCGCGCTGACCGGCGGCGGCGGCTACGCCTCGTCGGAGATCGGCGACCTTTTCAAGTGGTCCGCGCGGTCGTGGGGCATCGGCGCGCTGCTCTCGTTGCCGCTGCTCGACGGCGGGCGGCGCGAGGCCGGCGTGCAGGGCGCCAGCGCCCAGCTGGACGGCGCGCTCGCGAGCTACCGCGAACAGGTGCTCACGGCCTTCAGGGACGTGGAGGACCAGCTCTCCTCGCTGCGCATCCTGGGGGCGCAGTCGGAGGTGCAGGCCAAGGCGGTCGCCTCGGCGAGCCGGGCCACGCAGCTGTCCGACACGCGCTATCGCAATGGCTACATCAGCCAGCTCGACCTGCTCGATGCGCGCCGCAGCGAGCTGCGCAACCGGCGCCAGGCGCTGCAGGTGCGGTCGGCGCAATACCAGTCCACGGTCGGGCTGATCCGCGCACTCGGCGGTGACTGGACCGTCTGATGCTCGCCCCCAGGTTGGCTCACTTCGTGTAGCCGCCCACCCCCTACCGGGGGCAACACCAGCGGCCCGGCAAAGCCGGTTCCGCGGTGTTCCTGGAATAAGCGGCCCTCAGGGGCCGGGGGGCTGCGCCTGTGCCAACCGGCGCAGCGCGGCCGCCCCGAGCGCCAGGGCGCTCGAGTAGCTCGCCTGCGGCGTGGTGGCGGAATTGATGCGACGGTAGTGCAGGATCTCGGATCCCTCGTCGTCGAGCGCTTCGATCAGCACCCAGTAGAACTTTCCCTCTTCGCGCTCTTCAATGGTGAGCGCCATGTCGCGTAACGAAGCCATCAACCTTGTTCTTTCTGTTTTTTGAGAACGAAAGACTACAGTTATTCACCTCGGCGCTGTACGGATCTGTCCAGACGCAATCTCGCAAAGCGTGAAGGACTTGACGATCGGCGATGCCGGGCGTCCCCGCAGGGCTCGACGACAATCCGCGAATGAATCAAGAGCGAGGCCGGGGCAAGGCCCGATGCGTCATGGTGCTGGGCACCACCAGCGGTGCCGGCAAGAGCTGGCTGGCCACCGCGATGTGCCGCTGGTATGCGCGACAGGGCTTCAAGGTCGCGCCATTCAAGGCGCAGAACATGAGCAACAACGCGCGCGTGGTGGCTGGCGGCGAGATCGGCAGCGCCCAGTATTTCCAGGCGCTGGCGGCAGGCGCCGCGCCGGATGTGCGCATGAATCCCCTGCTGCTCAAGCCGGAGCGCGACACGCACAGCCAGGTGATCCTCATGGGGCAGGTGAGCGCCGAGCTCTCGGCCCTGCCGTGGCGCGGGCGCAGCGAGCACGTGTGGCCGAAGCTCGCCCGTGCGCTCGACGAACTGCGGGCCGACCACGACATCGTGGTGATCGAAGGCGCCGGCTCGCCGGCCGAAATCAACCTGATGGACAGTGACATCGTCAACCTGCGCGTCGCGCGGCATGCCGAGGCGCGTTGCCTGCTGGTGACCGACATCGACCGCGGCGGCGCCTTCGCGCACCTGTACGGCACCTGGGCCCTGATGCCCGAGGCGGATCGCGCGCGGCTGGCCGGGTTCGTGCTCAACAAGTTCCGCGGCGATGCTTCGCTGCTCGCGCCTGCGCCCGAGCGCCTGCAGGCGCTGACGGGGGTGCCCACCCTCGCGACCTTGCCAATGTGGTGGCAGCACGGCCTGCCCGAGGAGGACGGCGTCTTCGACGAGCGCAACACGGCCGCCGGCGAGGTCCGGCTGACGGTTGCCGTCGTCGCCTGTCCGCGCATCAGCAACCTCGACGAATTCCAGCCGCTCAAGAACGTGGCGGGCCTGCGCCTGCGCTGGGTGCGAAGCCCGGCGGAGCTGGCGGGTGCGGACTGGGTCGTGCTGCCCGGCTCCAAGAACACCAGCGGCGACCTGGCCTGGATGCGCGCGCAGGGGCTGGACCGCGCCGTGGCGGAACACGCTGCACGCGGCGGCGCGGTGCTCGGCATCTGCGGCGGGCTGCAGATGCTGGGCGAGGCCTTGATCGATCCGCACGGGGTCGACGGCAACGGCCCCGGGTTGGGCCTGCTGCCCCTGGTCACTGTGTTCGAGGAAGACAAGACCGTGCGCTTGCGCGAGGCGCGCTTCGGCGTGCTGAAAGGACCCTGGGCCGCGTTGTCGGAGGTGGCGATGCGTGGCTACGAGATCCACCACGGCCGTACCGCGCCGCACCCCGCCATGGCTGCCGCCGGCGATCGCGCCGAGGCCGTGATGGCCGAGGACCTGGCCTGGCAGAACGCGCAGGGCAACGTGCTGGGCCTGTACCTGCATGGACTGTTCGAGGACCCTGCCGTGCTGCAGGCACTCTTCGGGGCGCGGGCGCGCACGCTCGACGCCGTGTTCGACGGACTCGCCGACCACATCGATTCCCATTTTGAAGCGGGCGCGCTGCGCTCCCTGATCGAATGACGCTTGAACTTCCCACGGTCGAATCGATCGACGACCCCGCGCTCGCCGGGCGGCTGCAGCATCTGCTGGACCACAAGACCAAGCCGCTCGGCGCGCTGGGCCGGCTCGAAGCCCTCGCCCTGCGGCTGGGGCTGATCCTCGGCAGCGAGGCGCCCGCGCTCACGGCGCCGCAGATGCTGGTGTGCGCCGGCGACCACGGCCTGGCGGCGCGCGGCGTCTCGGCCTATCCGAGCGACGTGACCTGGCAGATGGTCGAGAACTTCCTCGCCGGCGGCGCGGCCGTCAGCGTGCTGGCGCGGCAGCATGGGCTGGCGCTCACCGTGGTGGACTGCGGCGTGCGGCATGACTTCGAGGCGCGCGAAGGCTTGTTGGTGCGCAGGATCGCGTTCGGCACCGCCGATGCCTCGGCAGGTCCGGCCATGAGCCTCGCCCAGTGCGAAAGGGCCATCGCCAATGGCATGGCACTGGTTCGCGAGCTGCCGGGCAACGCGCTGCTGCTGGGCGAGATGGGCATCGGCAACTCCTCGGCCGCCTCGCTGCTGCTGGCGCGGCTGGCGGGGCAGGACATCGATGCCTGCACCGGCAGCGGCACCGGCCTGGACGCCGCGGGGCGAGCGCGCAAGCGTGCGTTGCTTCGCGAGGTGCTGGCGGTGCATGCCGATGCGGCCACCCCGCTGGCGGCGCTCTCGGCCTTCGGCGGCTTCGAGATCGCCACGCTGGTCGGCACCGTGCTGCAGGCTGCCGAGGAGCGGCGCGTGATCGTGGTCGATGGCTTCATCGCCAGCACGGCGGTGCTGGTCGCGCAGGGCCTGCGGCCGCGCGTCGTGCAGCGCTGCGTCGCGGCGCACGAGTCGGCCGAGCCCGGCCATCGGCTGCTTCTGGCGGCGCTGGGCCTGGAGCCGTTGCTGAAGCTGGACATGCGCCTGGGCGAGGGCTCGGGCGCCGCGCTGGCCTGGCCGCTGCTGGAATCGGCCTGCCGCATCCTGCGCGAGATGGCGAGCTTCGAGTCGGCCGGCGTGTCGCAGCGGGGGGATTGATGCACGGCGTGCGCCATTTCCTGCTGGCGCTCCAGTTCTTCACGCGCGTGCCGGTCACGGGTCGGCTGGCCGCCTGGGTGGGCTTCAGTCCCGCAATGCTGCGGGCGAGCGCGGCGCATTTTCCGGGAGTGGGTTGGCTCGTCGGCGCAGTGGGGGCGGGCGTGTTCCTGCTTGCGCAGTCGGGCCTGCCCGGCATGGCCGGCGCGGTGGCGGCTGCACTGCTGTCGACGATCGCGACCGTGCTGGTGACCGGCGCCTTCCACGAGGACGGGCTGGCCGACGTGGCCGATGGCCTGGGCGGTTCGGCGGACCGCATCCGGGCGCTGGAGATCATGAAGGACTCGCGCATCGGGGCCTTCGGCGCGCTCGCGCTGGTGCTGGCGCTGGGGCTGAAGATCGCGCTGCTGGCCACGCTGGCGGGGGAGGGCGCGATGAACGTCGCGACCGCCTTGCTGGCCGCGCATGTGCTGTCGCGGCTGGCGCCGCTGTTCGTCATCCGGTGGCTTCCCTATGTCGGAGGCGAGGGCGCCACCAGCAAGTCCAAGCCCCTGGCCGATGCGATCGGTGGCGGTGCCTTGCTGGTGGGCGTGCTGTATGCGCTGCCGGCCGCCGTGCTGCTGCTGTACACGCAGCCGTTGGTCCAGGCCGTGGCTGCCCTGGTTGCGTGCGTGCTCGCTGCGTCGTACATGGCGTGGGTGCTCGCGCGCCGGCTGCAGGGCTTCACCGGCGACGGGCTGGGCGCCACCCAGCAGCTGTGCGAGCTGGCCATTTACCTGGCGCTGGCTTGGCAGATATGAAGCTCGGTCTCGTGCGCCACGCCGAAACCACCGCGGCGGCCGGCTCCTGCTACGGCCGCACCGACGTGGGCGTGCCCCCGGAGGCCACACGCGTCATCGCCGAACGCATCGCGCCATCGGTTGCTGCGGGCATCGAGCTCGTCACTTCGCCCCTGAAGCGCTGCGCGCTGCTGGCGCAGGCCATCGCCTCGCTGCGGCCCGAGCTGCCGCTGCGCGTCGACCCGCGTATCGCCGAGATGGATTTCGGCGCCTGGGAAGGCTGCGACTGGCGCAGCATCGGGCGCGCCGAGTTCGACGCCTGGACCGGCGCCTTCGCCGACGCGCGCCCGGGCGGCCACGGCGAGAGCACGCGCGAGTTCATGGGGCGGGTGGGCGAAGCATTCGACGAATGGCGTGCCGCGGGCCGCGACGCGCTGTGGATCACCCATGCCGGCGTGATCCGCGCCGTGTGGCTGCTGAGCGATGGCCTGCGCTGCGCCGAGCGCGCCGACCAATGGCCCTCGCGGCCGATTGCGTTCGGCGAGTGGGTGGTGGTCGAGCGGAAGGCGCAGGGTTGAACTTCGAGTACGGTCGAGGTCCCGTGGAAACATGTCATGGTGTGATATGTTTGGCTTTCAAAAGGGCAATTGCTCATGACCAAACCCGGGATGTCGCGATTTCCTCGAGGTGCTCAAGACCGCTCCCTGCCGAGTGGCGGATTCGAGGTGCCGCTGGAGATGCTTTCCGCCTGCCACGCCCGCATCGAGCAGCAGTGTGCAACGTTGCAGCGGCTGCTGCCGCACCTGGCCAGCCACGGCGCCGACGGGGATGCACGTGCCGCGGCGGCCGCTGTGATGCGGTACTTCGATACCGCGGCCAAACATCACCATGAAGATGAGGAGAAGGATCTCTTTCCCGCGCTCATCGAGTCGATGGCCGGGTCGGACCCGGTGTGCCTGCGCGAGATGACCCAAGGCCTCGCGGCCGAGCACCGGGAGCTCGAAGCACGCTGGTGCCACCTGCGCGCCGTGCTCGAGCAGATCGTCGCGGGGCATACCGTGCCGCTTGACACCGAGGATGTGCAAGCGCTGGTTGGCCTGTACGAGCGGCATATGGCGCGTGAAGAGCAAGAGCTCCTGCCGATGGCCGCGCGCCTGCTGAGCGCCGAAGAGCTGGAACGGATCGGCCGCGCGATGCGGGAGCGCCGGGGAATCCAACTCCCCGGATGAGGTGCCGGCCTCTGCGCGGAGCACCGGGACATCAATGACGGCGCAGGCTCAGGGTGCCGGCGTCTTCGGCTTGTAGTCGCACCAGGGCGCGACTGCGCACTTCCAGCACATCGGCTTGCGCGCGACGCAGACGTAGCGGCCATGCAGGATCAGCCAGTGGTGCGCATGCAGCCGGTAGGCCGGCGGTACACGCTTCTCCAGCTTGAGCTCGACCTCCAGCGGCGTCTTGCCGGGTGCCAGGCCGGTGCGATTGCTGACGCGGAAGATGTGCGTGTCCACCGCCATGGTGGCTTCGCCGAAGGCCACGTTGAGCACCACGTTGGCGGTCTTGCGGCCCACGCCCGGCAGGGCCTCGAGCTCGGCACGGGTGCGCGGCACTTCGCCGCCGTGTCGCTCGATCAGCATTCGGCAGGCTTCGATCAGGTGCTTCGCCTTGCTGCGGTACAGGCCGATGGTCTTGATGTAGCTCTCGAGGCCTTCGATCCCCAGGTCCAGGATGGCCTGGGGCGTATTCGCGACCGGGAACAGCTTGCGCGTCGCCTTGTTCACGCCCACGTCGGTGGCCTGCGCCGACAGCAGCACCGCGGCCAGCAGCTCGAAGGGGGTGCTGTATTCCAGCTCGGTCTCGGGCTCGGGGTTGGCAGCCTGCAGGGTGGCGAAGAAGGGGTCGATGGCTTCTTTTTTCATGTGGGCGGCAGTGTATGCATGATGCGGCGGCGTGGGCCGAACTTGCGACAATGGCAGCCCTTCCGTCATTCGCAGCAGGTTCCCATGCAATTCGCCACCCGCCTCGACAACGTCGAAACCTCCGCCATCCGAGAGCTCTTCAAGCTGCTGGGCAAGCCCGGCATCATCAGCTTCGCAGGCGGCTTCCCGGACAGCGCGATGTTCGATGTCGAGGGGCTGAAGGAGGCGAGCGCCAAGGCGCTGGCCGACGAGCCGGGCGGGGCCCTGCAGTACGGCGCCACCGAAGGCTACGACCCGCTGCGCGCGCAGCTCTCGGTCTTCATGAAGGGCAAGGGCGTGGAGGTCGCGCCCGACGGGCTGATCGTGACCACCGGCAGCCAGCAGGCGCTGGACCTGCTGGGCAAGACCCTCATCTCTCCCGGCGACAAGGTGATCGTCGAGGGGCCGACCTTCCTTGCGACCATCCAGTGCTTCCGGCTCTACGGCGCGCAGCTGATCAGCGCGCCCATCGACGCCGAGGGCGTGCAGGTCGATCGGCTGGAGGAGTTGATCGTCGAACACAAGCCGAAGTTCGTCTACCTGATTCCCACCTTCGGCAACCCGAGCGGCGCGATGCTGAGCCTGGAGCGCCGCAGGAAGGTGCTGGAGCTCGCGGTCGAGCACGGCACGGTGATCGTGGAGGACGACCCCTACGGCGATCTCTACTTCGACAAGGCGCCGCCGCCCTCGCTCATGTCCCTCACGAACGAGGTCCCGGGCAGCCGCGAACTGGTGGTGCATTGCGGCAGCCTGAGCAAGGTGCTGAGCCCGGGCCTGCGCATCGGCTGGATGATCGCGCCGACCGAACTGCTGGCCAAGGCGACCATGTGCAAGCAGTTCAGCGACGCCCACACCAGCACCTTCGCGCAGGCCACTGCCGCGCAGTACCTCAAGAGCGGGCGCATGCCCGCGACGCTGGCGCACGTGCGCAAGGTCTACGCGGAACGTGCCGCAGCCATGGGCGCGGCGCTCAAGCGCGAGCTCGGCGACGCCATCGCCTTCACGCAGCCGGGTGGCGGATTGTTCTTCTGGGCCCGGCTGACGGGAGCGAACGGCAAGCTGGCCGATGCCGGTGAATTCGCCAGGCGGGCGATCGAGAAGGGGGTGGCCTTCGTCCCCGGTGCGCCGTTTTTCGCCGAAAAGCCCGACATCGCCACCTTGCGGCTGAGCTTTGCCACCGCGAACGTCGAGAAGATCGAGGAAGGAATCGCTCGCCTGGGTGCGGCGCTCTGAGCCTGCGGCTCTCGTCAGGGGCGAGGCGCCACCGACCCGCCATTTGCGTTCACGGAGCCGATGCGAGGACTTCCGGGTTGCTGGCGGCGTCTCTCACCTTGATGACGACCTTTCCCTTCGCATGGCCGGCTTCGACGTAGGCCATCGCCTCATTGGTCGATTCGAAGGGGAAGACCCGGTCCACGACGGGGTGGACGATGCCGGCATCGAAGAGACGGGTGATCTCGCGCAATTGGCTCCCGTTCGCCTTCATGAAAAGGAACGAGTAACCGACACCGCGGCTCTTCGCCTTTCGCCTGACGCCTGAACTCAGCAGCCGCAGGGCCAGCTTCAGGAATCCGGTTGCCGCGATCTCCTTGCCGAATTCGGGATCAGGGGGGCCGGAGATCGAAACGAGCTTCCCGCCCGCCTTGAGCACACGGAGCGATTTCGCGAGCGTCTTGCCGTCCTGGCTGTTCAGGACCACGTCGAAATCGCGCAAGACTCCCTCGAAGTCCTGCGTCTTGTAGTCGATGACGATGTCTGCGCCCAGGCTCTTCACGAGCGCCAAGTTGGTCGTGCTCGTCGTCGTTGCAACGGTGGCGCCCAGATGCTTGGCCAACTGGATGGCAAACGTGCCCACGCCGCCCGAACCCGCCTGGATGAAGACCTTCTGCCCCTTCTTCAGGCCGGCCCTTTCGACCAGGGCCTGCCATGCCGTCAAGGCCACCAGGGGTATGGAAGCGGCTTCTTCCATCGTGAGCCCCTTCGGCTTGAACGCCAGCGACGCCTCCTTGACGGGGACGAATTCAGCGAACGTGCCGATCCGAAAATCATCCGCACGCGCATAGACCTCGTCCCCGAGCTTGAACTGCCGCACGCGTGGTCCGGCCTGGACGATGACGCCAGCCACATCGTGGCCCAGAACGACGGGCAGGCGATAGGGCAGGATGAGCTTGAACTCGCCAGTCTTGATCTTGGCGTCCAGCAGGTTCACACCTGCGGCGTGAACCTGGACCAGGACCTCGTCATCGGCCAGTTGCGGGGTCGGCAGGTCCGTCATCCGCAGCACACCCTTTCGGCCGTAGCGCTCGAGGACGAAAGCTTTCATGGGGTGCTTCCCCCGTCAGGCGACCGGGCCGCAACAACGTGACATCAGCGCAGCGCGCCGGCCAGCTTCAGGCCGTAGCGCTGCTCGGCGGCTTGCAGCGCGGGCGCGATCGATGGCGCCAGGTGCACGCCCGCGGCAAGCTGCTCGGCGCGCCGCTGCAGCCCGCGCTCGCCCGGCAGCCGCACGGGCCTGGCCGCATCGACGGGCGGATTCGTGCGGCATTGCGCCGCCACATGGTCCATCTGGCGCAGGAAGGCCGCCTTGCCGCCGAAGGCGTGCAGGTCGTGCAGCGTGAGGTAGACCGTCGCGCCCCAGCCCTCGGGCGGATCGGCGCGGCCGTGGCCTGCCAGGCCGCCGGTGAGCGATTCGACCAGCAGCGCCAGCCCGTAGCCCTTGTGGCCATGGGTCTGGCCGCCCACCGGCAGCAGGGTGCCGGGCGGCTGCTCGAAGAGCACCGCCGGGTCTTTGGAGGGCAGGCCTTTCGCGTCGATCAGCACTTCGTGGTCGAAGGTCTCGCCGGCCTGGCGCTTGCGGTTGCTCATGCCGTTGGTCGTGATGGAGGCCGAGATGTCCACCATCACGCCGCCGTCGCCGATCGGGAAGCCCAGCGCGAGCGGGTTGGGCGTGAAGACCGCCTGCGTGCCGCCGAAAGGCGCGACGCTGGCGGTGTTGGGGTCGGAGCAGGCCAGCACCAGCAGCATGTCTTCTTCGAGCGCACGAAGCAGATAGGCGGCGAGGCAGGCGATGTGGTGGCTGCGGCGGATGACCAGGGAGGCGGTGCCCAGTTCGCGTGCGCGCGGCAGCAGCAGGTCGAGGCCCTGGTGCACCAGCCAGGGGCCGGGCAGGCGCTGGCCATCCCACAACACGGCGGCCGGACGGTCGGAGATCACGAGCGGCGCGCCGTCGCGCTTCATCGCGCCGGATTCCAGTTCTTTCACGTAGCCGGCCAGGAGCGCGAGGCCGTGCGTGTCGTGGCCCAGCAGGTCACCCTGCACCAGCGTGTCGGCCACCGTGCGGGCCATGGTTTCAGCCAGGCCGGCGCGTTGCAGGAGTTGCGCTGCGTAGTGGGTGAGGGCGGCGGCGTCGTAGCGTGCAGAGGTGCTGTTCATGTGCTTCAGTGTGCCGCGACAGGCTGCAGCCGTCGATGCCGGCGCCGCCAGGCCAGGCCGGCCGAGCCTAACCAGACCAGCAGCGTCGCCAGCGCCAGCCCGGCGGCGATCGGCCGCTCGACGAAGGACAGCCAGCGGCCGTCGGACTTGATCATCGAGGTGATGAAGTTCTCCTCCAGCATCTTGCCGAGCAGCATGCCGAGGATGGCCGGAGCGACCGGGAATCCGTTCTCCTCCAGGAACCAGGCGGCGATGCCGAAGCCGAGCAGGATCCAGAGGTCGAACAGCGCGTTGTTGATGGCGAACGCGCCCACCAGGCAGAACACCAGGATGATCGGCATCAGCACATTGCGCGGCATGCGCAGGATGCGTGCCGAGGCCTTGATGCAGGCCCAGCCGAGCGGCAGCATCAGCAGGTTGGCGAGAATGAAGACGATGAACACCGCGTAGACGCTGTGCGCGTTGTTCATGAAGATCATCGGGCCCGGGTTCATGTTCTTCATGTAGAGCACGCCGATCACGATGGCGGTGATCGAGTCGCCCGGGATGCCGAACACCAGCGCCGGCACCCAGGCGCCGGCCAGGGCGCTGTTGTTGGCGGCTCCGGCCTCTACGAGGCCTTCCGGATGGCCGGTGCCGAACTTCTGCGGCTCCTTGGAGAGCCTCTTGCTCATCGCATACGACATCCAGGCGGCCATGTCGGCGCCCGCGCCGGGCAGGATGCCGACGGCGGTGCCCAGCACGCTGCCGCGCAGGGTCTGCACAGGGTACTTGCGGATCAGGCCGCCCATGCCGGCGAAGACCGAGCCGATCTGCTTCTTGAAACGCGCGAGCCCCCCGGCCGTGACCGTGAAGCGCAGGATCTCGGAGATGGCGAACATGCCGATCATCGCGGGGATGAGGCTCAGCCCGCCCAGCAGGTCCGTGTTGCCGAAGGTGAAGCGCGGATGGCCGGCCGGATTCTCCAGGCCCACGCAGCCCAGCAGCAGGCCGAGGAACAGCGTGATGAGGCCCTTGAGCGGCGTGTCGCTGGTGATGAAGACGGCGCAGGTCAGGCCCAGCAGCACCAGCCAGAAATATTCGAAGGAGCTGAACTTGATCGCCACCTCGGCCAGCGCCGGGGCGGCCAGGATGAGCACGGTGGTGCCGAACAGGCCGCCGATGCAGGAGAACACCAGGCCGATACCCAGGGCCTTCTCGCCCTGGCCCTTGCGCGTCATCGCGTAGGACTCGTCGGTGTAGGCTGCCGAGGCGGGCGTGCCCGGGATTCGCAGCAGGGCGCCTGGGATGTCGCCCGCGAAGATCGCCATGGCCGTGGCCGTGACGATGGCCGCGACCGCGGGCACCGGCGGCAGGAAGAAGGTGATGGGCACGAGCAGGGCCGTCGCCATGGTCGCGGTAAGCCCCGGCACGGCGCCGACGAACATGCCGAAGAGGCCCGACAGCAGCATGACGATCAGCACGGTCGGGGTGGCGACCGTCTGCAGGGCGAGGAGCACCGAATCCATCAGCCGTGCCTCACCAGGCGACAGGCTGGAGCACGCCCCAGGGCAGCGGCACCTTGAGCAGCTTGTAGAAGCAGGTGTGGATCACCAGCGTGGCCAGCACCGCCACCGCGAGCGCGACCGGCGGCCGCACGCCGCAGGCCCATTGCAGCAGCGTCAGCACCAGCAGGCTGCACAGCAGGAAGCCGACCCGTTCGGCCAGCAGGATGTAGAACACCATGCCGGCAATGACGAGCGCGAAGGCGGCCAGTCGCCGCGGCGAGCGCATGCCTTCGCCGAGCACGAGCAGGGGTCGCCCGCTGCGAAGGCCCTGCCAGGTCAGCACCAGCGCGCACAGCCCGAGGCCGGCCGCGGCGAGTCCGGGGAACAGCGCCGGCCCGAAGTCCTGCCCCGCGGCCGGCGGGAAGCTCTGGACGTGCCAAAGCACCGCGAGCGCCAGGACCAGCAGCACGCCGCCGATCAGGCTGTCGTGGACGCGCATCGCTTACTTGGCGATGCCGACAGCCTTCATCGCCACCGCGAAGCTCGCGTCCTTCTCGGCCATGAACTTGCCGAAATCGGAGCGGTCGGCATAGAGGGCGCCGAAGCCGCGCGAGGCCAGGAAGTCCTGGTAGGCCTTGCCGTCGAAGATCTTCTTGAGCGTGGCGGCGAGCTGGTCGGTCTGCTCCTTCGGCAGCCCCTTGGGCGCTGCGATGCCGCGCCAGGCGCCGGCGTTCCATGTCTTGCCCGACGCGTCGGTGTACAGCGGCACCTTGGGGAAGATGGCATCGGGCTTGGCGCCCAGCAGCAGCAAGGGGCGTACCTTGCCGGCATCGATCAGCGAACGCGCCTCGGGCAGCGAGCACGACACCACGTCGACGCCTCCGGCCATCAGGTCCTGCAGCCCCGGGGCGGCGCCCTGGCTCGGCACCCAGGCGATCGCGTTGCCGGCCAGCTTGTTGTCGACCAGCCATTGCGCAAGGCCGAGGTGCCAGATTCCGCCCTGGCCGGTGCCGCTGGCCTTGAGCTTGCCGGGGCTCGCCTTGGCTGCATCGAGCAGTTCCTTGGCGCTCTTGATCGGCGAATCCTCGCGCACGAAGATGGCGTTGGCGTCGAAGTTCATGAGCGCGAGCGGCGTGTAGTCGGCGCCCGAGAGCTGCGTCAGGCCCGCGTGGCGCATCATGCCGATCTCGACCGTGACGATGCCCAGCGTGTAGCCGTCGGGCGGTGCGGAGGCGATGGCCTGGTGCCCGACCACGCCGCTGCCGCCCGTGCGGTTGACCACGTTGACCGGCTGCTTGAGCTCCTTCTCGAGCTCGGCGGCGATGATGCGGGCCACGGCGTCGGTGCCGCCGCCGGCGCCCCACGGCACGATCATGGTGATCGGGCGCTCGGGGTAGGCCGCGTGGGCGAGCCCGGGAAGGACCAGGGCCGTGGCGGCTGCACCGAGTGCGGCCAGGGATTGGCGGCGCTTCATATCGTCTCCTTCGTTGTTGCCCAGACATTCAAGCATCCGGGGCGCCGCACGCGAAACTGAAGATAACCCTAGGACAGCGCCGGTCCCTTTTGCCTTAGGAAGAAACCGGTTTCGACCCGCGCATCACGGGCAAATCAGCGCACGACCTCGAGCAGCCGGTCGAGGCCGCCGTCGTCGATCGCGACCATGGCCTCTTCGCGCACCTTGGGCTTGGCGTGGTAGGCCACTGACAGCCCCGCCTCGCCCATCATCGGCAAGTCATTGGCGCCGTCGCCTACCGCGATGCATTCGGCGGGCGAAATCCCGAGCAGCGAGGCGACTTCCAGCAGCGTGCGGCGCTTCTCCGCGCCGTCGCAGATATCGCCCCAGGACTGCACCACAACGCGGCCGGTGAGCTTGCCGTCCGCCTCGTCGAGCAGGTTGGAGCGCGCAAAGTCGATGCCCAGCCGCTCCTTGACGCGGTTGGCGAAGAAGGTGAAGCCGCCCGAGACCAGCAGCACCTTGAGGCCGGCCGCCTTGCAGGCGGCCACCAGCGTCTCGGCGCCGGGGTTGAGGCGCAGGCGCTGGTCGTAGACCTCCTGCAGCGCCGAGACCGGCACCCCCTGAAGCAGGGCCACGCGGCGGCGCAGGCTTTCCTTGAAGTCCTTGATCTCGCCGCGCATCGTGGCTTCGGTGATGGCGGCGACCTCGGCCTTCTTGCCGACCGCATCGGCGATCTCGTCGATGCATTCGATGTTGATCAGCGTCGAGTCCATGTCGAAGGCGATCAGCTTGAAGTCGGCGATCTTCAAAGGCGGCGTGAAGCGCTGGATGACAAGGCCGGGGCTACTCATGTTCATGGGCTGATTCCAGCCAGTTTTCGACGACAAGTCCGGGCACGCGCCGGAATTCACTTTCGTTGTGGGTCACCAGCGTTGCGTCCAGTGCCAGCGCATGGGCGGCAATCAGCAGATCGTTGGGGCCGATCGGCTTGCCAACCTGTTCGAGCTGGGTGCGAATGTCTGCGTAGATCGGAGCGACTGCAGCAGGCAGGTCGCGAACTTCGATGACGGACATGGCGCGGGTGTACGCATCGGCCAGTCGTGCCGATCCTTTGCGGTTCACACCGAATCGCAACTCGCAGTCCACCACGGCGCTGGTGCAGACTCTGCCGTCAGGCTGTTCTTGCGCCAGGCGTCGGAGTCGCGCGGCAACCTTGCCCCCTGGGTGGCGCATCAACTCGAAGACGGTGTTCGTATCCAGCAGGCGCAACGAGTTCGTTGCGGCTTCGGCGCTCATAGATCGACGTCGTCCAGGGGCAGCAGACCTTTGTCTACATCGGGGAATTCTTCGTCCAGCGGTTCCATCGTCGCCAGCACCGCGGCCAAGCCGGCCAGGGTGCCTTTGCGGGGCACAGGGTACACGGGCTCGATCACCAGGGTGTCACCGTCGCGTCGCATCAGCGCCTCGTTTCCCGGAAGCTCGAACTCGCGCGGGATGCGCACAGCCTGGTTTGCGCCATTGCGAAACAGCCGGACACTGCGGGCAGGAAGGTGGGGGTCAGACATGGCCGCAGTCTAGCCTATGCCTTGGCATATGCCAAGGCACTGTCCTCTGACGCCTTGGGCTGGCCAAGGCTGCGCAGCACGTCCCGCACCATCTGCGCCCGCTCCTTCGGCTCCTTCAGGTCCCGCTCGATGCGCAGCTTCTCGTTGCCGGCCAGCTTGATGTGCTTGTTCTTCTGGATCAGCTGGATGATGGCCATCGAATCGACCGGCGGGTCCTTCTTGAAGGTGATATTGATGACGCCCGGGGCTGCATCGACCTTGACCACGCCGTAGGGCCGCGCCAGCACGCGCAGCCGGTGCATGTCGATCAGGGTCTGGGCCTGCGGAGGGAGCTTGCCGAAGCGGTCGACGATCTCCTCGAGCAGGGTGTCGATCTGGTCGGAGGTCTTCGCGGTCGCGAGCTTCTTGTAGAAGGACAGGCGCAGGTGCACGTCGCCGCAGTAGTCCTCGGGCAGCAGGGCGGGGGCGTGCAGGTTGATCTCGGTGGTGACGGACAGCGGCGACAGCAGGTCAGGCTCCTGGCCGGCCTTGAGCGAGCGCACGGCCTCGGCCAGCATCTCGTTGTAGAGCTGGAAGCCGATCTCCATCATGTTGCCGCTCTGGTTCTCGCCCAGCACCTCGCCGGCACCGCGGATCTCGAGGTCGTGCATCGCGAGGTAGAAGCCGGAGCCGAGCTCCTCCATCTGCTGGATGGCGTCGAGGCGCTGCGCGGCCTGCTTGGTCAGGCCTTCGATGTCCGGCACCATCAGGTAGGCGTAGGCCTGGTGATGGCTGCGGCCGACGCGGCCGCGCAACTGGTGCAGCTGCGCCAGGCCGAACTTGTCGGCGCGGCTCATGACGATGGTGTTGGCACTCGGCACGTCGATGCCGGTCTCGATGATGGTCGAGCACAGCAGCAGGTTGTAGCGCTGGGCGACGAAGTCGCGCATCACGCGCTCCAGCTCGCGCTCGGGCATCTGGCCGTGGGCGACCGCGATGCGGGCCTCGGGCAGGATCTCCTCGAGCTTCTGGCGCCGGTTCTCGATGGTCTCGACCTCGTTGTGCAGGAAGTAGACCTGGCCGCCGCGCTTGAGCTCGCGCAGCACGGCCTCGCGGATCACGCCGGTGCCCTCGTTGCGCACGAAGGTCTTGATCGCGAGGCGGCGCTGCGGCGCGGTGGCGATCACGCTGAGGTCACGCAGCCCTTCGAGCGCCATCCCCAGCGTGCGCGGGATCGGGGTGGCGGTGAGGGTGAGCACGTCCACCTCGGCGCGCAGGGCCTTCATCGCCTCCTTGTGGCGCACGCCGAAGCGGTGCTCCTCGTCGATGATGAGCAGGCCGAGGTTCTTGAACTTCACGCTGCCGGAGAGCAGCTTGTGCGTGCCGACCACGATGTCGACGCTGCCGTCGGCCAGGCCCTTGGCGGCGGCATTGATTTCCTTGGTCGAGCGGAAGCGGCTCATCTCGGCGACCTTGAGGGGCCACTTGGCGAAGCGGTCCATCAGCGTCTGGTAGTGCTGCTCGGCGAGCAGGGTGGTGGGGGCGAGGAAGGCGACCTGCTTGCCCCCCGTTACCGCGACGAAGGCGGCGCGCAGGGCGACCTCGGTCTTGCCGAAGCCGACGTCGCCGCAGACCAGGCGGTCCATCGGCTGCGGCGAGATCATGTCCTGGATCACCGCGTGGATCGCGGCCTTCTGGTCGGCCGTCTCGTCGAAGCCGAAGTCGTTGGCGAAGACCTCGTAGTCGGCGGCCGAGAAGCGGAAGGCGTGGCCCTCGCGCGCGGCGCGCCGGGCGTAGATGTTGAGCAGCTCGGCGGCCGAGTCGCGCACCTGCTCGGCGGCCTTGCGCTTGGCCTTCTCCCACTGGCCCGAGCCGAGCTTGTGCAGCGGCGCCTCGTCGGCGCTGACCCCGGTGTAGCGGCTGATCAGGTGCAGCTGTGCGACGGGCACGTAGAGCGTGGCCTTGTCGGCGTACTCCAGGTGCAGCATCTCCTGCAGCATCGGCTTGCCCTCGGCGTCGGTGCCCTGGCCCAGGTCCATGTGGACCAGGCCGCGGTAGCGCCCGATGCCGTGCGCCGAATGCACCACGGGGTCGCCGACCGCCAGCTCGCTGAGGTCCTTGATCAGCGCCTCGACGTCGCTGACCTGTTCCTGCTTGCGGTTGCGCCGGCGCGCCGATGGGGCGGTGGCGAAGAGCTCGGTCTCGGTGACGAAGTCGATGCCCTGCTCGACCCAGGCGAAGCCGGCCACCAGCGCTGCGGTGACGATGCCGATCTTCTCGCCGGGCGAGGCTTCGAACTCGGCCAGCGAGTCGAAGGCGGGGGGGCTGACGCCGCTGGCGCGCAGGAAGTCGAGCAGGCTTTCGCGGCGGCCGTCGCTTTCGGCGAGGAAGAGCACGCGGTGCGGAGTGGCAGCGATGTGGGCCTTGAGCTTGACCAGCGGGTCGTCGGCACCTCGGACGACGGCGAAGGGCGGGAGCGCCTCGAGTTCGGCATAGGCGCTGCCCTCGGTCCCGCCTCGGATCGCCAATTGCGCATGCGGCTTCGCGCGCTGATAGAACTGCTCCGCACTCAGGAACAAGGCCTCCGGCGGCAGCGCCGGCCGCTCCGGGTCACCCTGCACCAGCCGATAGCGCTCGCCCGTGTCCTGCCAGAAATGCTGGAACGCGGGTTCGAGGTCGCCATGCAGCACTACGGTCGTCTCCGCGCCAAGGTAGTCGAACACGGTGGCCGTCTCCTCGAAGAAGAGCGGCAGGTAGTACTCGATGCCCGCGGTCGCGACGCCGTTGCCCATGTCCTTGTAGAGCCGGCTGCGCGTGGGGTCGCCCTCCAGCAGCTCGCGCCAGCGGCTTCGGAAGCGCGCGCGGGCCTCGTCGTCCATCGGGAACTCGCGCCCCGGCAGCAGGCGCACTTCGGGCACGGGGTAGAGGCTGCGCTGGGTGTCGGGGTCGAAGGTGCGGATGGAGTCGATCTCGTCGTCGAACAGGTCGACCCTGAAGGGCACCTGCGAGCCCATCGGGAACAGGTCGATCAGCCCGCCGCGTACCGCGTACTCGCCCGGGCTCACGACCTGCGTCACGTGGCTGTAGCCCGCCAGCGTGAGTTGGGCCTTGAGCCTGGATTCCTCGAGCTTCTGCCTGGCCTTGAAGTGGAAGGTGTAGCCCGCCAGGAAGGCCGGCGGCGCCAGGCGATAGAGCGCAGTGGTGGCGGGCACCAGCACCACGTCGGCTTCCTTCTGGCTGATGCGCCACAGCGTGGCGAGGCGCTCGCTGATCAGGTCCTGGTGCGGCGAGAAGCTGTCGTAGGGCAGCGTCTCCCAGTCGGGGAACAGGGCGCAGCGCAGTTCGGGCGCGAAGAAGGCGAGCTCGTCGATCAGCCGCTGCGCATCGTTGGCGTCGGCGGTGAAGACGGCGGTGGCGCGGCCGGCCGATTTCTCGCGTTCCGCCAGCTGCGCCAGCAGCAGCGCATCGGCGGAGAGTGGCGGGCGCGGTAGCGTGAAGCGTTTGCCTGCAGTGAGAGCGGGGAGGTCCATGAAGCGAGAAGGAAATGCAGAACACCCCGCGCCGGGCAGCGAGGGGTGTGTGGTGGCCGATTCTAGAATGGCTGCCCTTTCGCCGTTGGCTCCGGCCGGACCTCATGACCCCTTCCCGTCTTTTCGTCCTGATTCCCTGCGCCGGCTCCGGCAGCCGCGCGGGCGGCGCGGGGCCCAAGCAGTACCAGCGTATCGCCGGCCGGCCGATGGTGCGCCACACGCTGGAGGCCTTTCGCGCCCTCGCGGGCCGCTTTGCCGGCATCGCGCTGGTGGTGTCGCCCCAGGACCGTGAAGTCGGGGCTGCGCTGCCGCGCTTTCCGGCCGAGGGCGAACATCTGTTGCAGGTCGGCGGCGCGACGCGCGCGGCCACCGTGCGCAACGGCCTGCTGGCCCTCAGGCAGACAGCCGGCGCCGGCCCGCACGACTGGGTGCTGGTGCACGACGCTGCCCGCTGCCTGGTGACGCCGACGCAGATCGAAGCCCTCATCGCCGCCTGCGAGCACGATGCCGTGGGCGGCCTGCTGGCTCATCGCTTGCCGGACACCCTCAAGGTCGCCTCCCCCGAAGGGCGAGTGGCAGGCACGCTGACACGCGCCGACAAGTGGCTGGCGCAGACGCCGCAGATGTTCCGCATCGGCATGCTGCTCGATGCACTGGAGCGTGCGGGCGATTCGGTCACCGATGAGGCCGGCGCGATCGAAAGCGTCGGGCTAGCGCCCCTGCTGGTCCCCGGCAGCGCGCAAAATTTCAAGCTCACCTACCCCGAAGACTTTGCGCTTGCCGAGGCGCTTCTGAAGAGCCGGGGTTGACGCGCGTGGAGCCACTGAAATGAGCGCATTCGACATCCGCATCGGCGAGGGCTGGGATGTGCACCAGCTGGTCGCCGGCCGCAAGCTGATCCTTGGGGGCATCGAGATCCCGCATGCCACCGGCCTGCTCGGCCATTCCGACGCCGACGTCCTGCTGCACGCCATCACCGATGCCCTGCTGGGTGCCGCGGGGCTGGGCGATATCGGCCGTCACTTCCCCGACACCGATGCGCAGTTCCGTGGCGCCGATTCGGCCGTGCTGCTGGCGGAGGCGGCGCGGCGCGTGCGTGCGGCAGGCTGGCAGATCGGCAACATCGACAGCACCGTGATCGCGCAGGCGCCGAAGCTGGCGCCGCATATTCCGGCCATGTGCGCGCGCATCGCGGCCGCGCTCGAGGTCGCGCCCGATCAGGTCAACGTCAAGGCCAAGACGGCCGAGAAGCTCGGCCCGGTAGGCGAGGGCCGGGCGATGGAAGCGCGCGCGGTGGCGCTGCTGCACCGGTGATCAGGGCGCTCATTTGCCTGCCGGCGCGGCCTCGGGCTTGACCGAGGCCGCCCGCGGCATGCGGATGTGGGCCGCGAGCCCACGGCCCGGCGTGCTGGTGAGGGCGAAGGTGCCTCCCATGCGCTCGATGTTCTTGGTCACGATCGACAGCCCCAGGCCGGCGCCGGCCGCCGAGGTGCGCGCGACATCGCCGCGGAAGAAGGGTTTGCTCAGCTGCGAGAGCAGGGCAGGCGCCACGCCTGCGCCGTGGTCGCGCACCTTGATGAGCACGGCGTCGTTATGGGCCTGCGCCTGGATCGTGATGTCGGCCACGCCGGTAGAGGGCGTCTTGCCATAGCGCCGCGCGTTCTCGACCAGGTTGGAGATCACGCGCTGCAGCTCGACCTCGTCGGCCATCACGCGCAGGTCGGAGGGCACGTCGACCTTGATCTTGATGTCCTCGTGATCCTGCACGGCGTAGGTGCAGGCGTCGATCACGTCGCGCAGCAGCACCGGCTTGAAGTCCACGTGGTCGGGGCGCGCGTAGTCGAGGAACTTGTCGATGATGGCGTCGAGCTGCGCGATATCGGCGGCCATGTGCTCGCGCGCGTCCTCGTCGGTCACGCTCATCTCGGTTTCAAGGCGCAGCCGCGCCAACGGCGTGCGCAGATCGTGCGAAATGCCGGCCAGCATCACGGCGCGGTCCTGCTCGATCTTGGCGAGCTGGTCGGCCATGCGGTTGAAACCGACGTTCACCGCGCGGATCTCGTTGGTGCGGGCGCGCTCGTCGAGCCGGTGCGCCTCGTACTCGCCTTCGCGCACCTGCATGGTGGCGCGCGACAGCTGCTTGAGGGGCAGGTTGATCAGGCGCGTGATCAGCGCCGCGCCCGCAAGCGAAAGGGCCATGGTCGTGGCCAGCCAGATGAGCCACGTGCGGCCGCCGAAGCGGGTGAAGCGCGTGGGATCGAGGAGCAGCCAGTAGGCGTCGCTCTCGATCGTGAAGCCGATCCAGAGGCCGGGCTCGTCGTTGACGCGACTGGCCACGGTGGTGCCTTCGCCGAGGCGGTCGATCAGTTCCTCGGTCACGCGCGCATCGAGCGCGCCGGTGGTGTAGGGCGTGAAGCGGTCGTTGGGCTCTCGCGGGAGGATGCGCACACCCTCCTGGTCGGCCAGGGTCTTGATCAGCGAGACGCGGGTGATGGCGTCGGAATAGACCAGCGCCGCGCGCGTGAGATTGACCAGCGAGGCGATCTGGTGCGCGGTCTGGATGGCGCGCGGCTCGTACTCGAGGGCGCGGAAGGTCTGCAGCCAGGCCACCGTACAGCCGACCAGCAGCAGCACCAGCAGGAAGAACGTTCGCCAGAAGAGACTCAGGCCCAGCTGCAGCCGCGGCTTGCGCCGGGACTGGCCAAGCCCCTCCAGCGGGCTTGGCAAGGTGACCTGGGGGCCGTCTTCGCCTAGTGGGCTGGGCGTTGTCGTCTTGGGGCCGAGAGTGGCGGCCACGAGAGCTCAGTGCCTCAAGTGGTGCCGTCCGGCACGAACACGTAGCCGACGCCCCAGACCGTCTGGATGTAGCGTGGCGCCGCGGCATCCGACTCGACCAGCTTGCGCAGGCGCGAGATCTGCACGTCCAGGCTGCGGTCGAAGGGCTCGAACTCGCGGCCGCGCGCCAGCTGAGCCAGCTTCTCGCGCGACAGCGGCTGGCGTGGATGCCGTACCAGGGCCTTGAGCATCGCGAATTCGCCGGTGGTGAGGGAAAGCTCCTCGCCGTCCTTCTTGAGGGTGCGCGAGCCCAGGTCGAAGCTGAAGGGGCCGAAGTTCACCGTCTCGTTGTCGGTGGAGGGCGCCCCCGGGGCCTCCAGCGGCGGACGGCGGCGCAACACCGCGTGCACCCGGGCCAGCAGCTCGCGGGGATTGAAGGGCTTGCCCAGGTAGTCGTCGGCGCCGACTTCCAGGCCGACGATGCGGTCCACGTCCTCGCCCTTGGCGGTCAGCATGATGATGGGCGTGCGGTCGTTGGCGGCGCGCAGGCGACGGCACACCGACAGGCCGTCCTCCCCGGGCATCATCAGGTCGAGCACGATCAGGTCGACCGTGTCGCGCAGCAGGATGCGGTTCAGTGCCTTGCCGTCTTCGGCCACGATGACCTCGAAGCCTTCCTGGGTCAGGTAGCGACGCAGCAGGTCGCGAATGCGTGCGTCGTCGTCGACGATCACGATCTTGTCTGTGCGAGCCGGAGCTTGATTCATTTCTACAACGCCGAATTTGTAACAACGCCAATTTTGAGGGTGTTGCAGGCTCATTGAGGCGCTTTTCACAATGCTTTGACACTAAGTTACAAAACTTGCGGGCGCTAGCCGTCCAGACGCTACTGCCATAAGCGGCGGTGGCACAGTGGCTCGAACGCTCACCTCCGCCATGAAATTCATTCTTTGCTCCTCGACCGCTGCGCTGCTGCTGTGCGCTTCCCTGCCGGCGCCGGCCGACTCCTCGGGCTTCATTCGGGTGAGCGACCAGCGGCGCAACGAAATGCGCGACGTGGTCGAGGGCCACCGGGCGGCCAAGCGCGAGGAGGTGATGCGGCACGAGGCGGCCGCCGGTCGCCGGCTCACGCCCGCCGAGCTGGCCGAACTGCGGCAGCAGGTGCGCCAGCAGTGGGTTCCGCGGCCGGACTCAAGGCCCGAGCTGCGGCCGGAGCTGATCCATTCGGCAGAATCGCAGCCGGCCGAGCGCCTGGTTCCGGTCCCCGTGCCGAAAAGCACGCTGCTGACGGCGCCGCGCAGCCAACGTCAGTGAGCCAGGCCCTCTGGGGCGGTGGCTTTCTTCTATTCGATGGGATTCCTTGCCTTGAACAAGATCAAAAAGATCGCGGCCTGTGCCGCATTTCTGGGTGCCTGTGGCGCGTTTGCCCAGAGCGCGCCCTGGACCCCGCCGCAAAACGTGCTGCAGCTGTCGGCCACCGGCACGGTCGAGGTGCAGCAGGACCTGCTCTCCATGACGCTGAGCACCACGCGCGACGCGGCCGACGCCGCGGCCGTGCAAGCGCAGCTGAAGACCGCCCTGGATGCCGCGCTGACCGAGGCGCGCAAGAACGCGCAGCCGGGGCTGCTCGACGTGCGCACCGGCAACTTCAGCCTGGTGCCGCGCTACACGCGCGACGGGAAGATCACGGGCTGGTCGGGCACTGCCGAGCTGGTGCTGGAGGGGAAGGACTTTCCGCGCATCACGCAGACGGCCGGGCGCATCTCCACGCTCACCGTCGGCGGCATCGGCTTCGGCCTGAGTCGCGAGCAGCGCGCCAAGGTCGAGACCGAGGCGCAGACCATCGCGATCGAGAATTTCAAGCAGAAGGCCGCCGAGCTCGCCAGGAACTTCGGCTTCGGCGGCTATACGCTGCGCGAGGTGTCGGTCAATGCCAACCAGGGCCCGCCGATCCGGCCGCGCATGATGGCGGCGGAGGCGTCGTCGAAGCTGTCGTATGACGCCGCGGTGCCGGTCGAGGCCGGCAAGACCAGCGTGGTCGTCAACGTCTCGGGATCGGTGCAGCTCAAGTAGCGCCGCCGCAGCGCCGTTCCCGCGGGCGGCCTCTACTGCGCCGTCCAGCCCCCGTCGACCTGCCAGGCCACGCCACGCACCTGGTCGGCGGCCGGCGAACACAGGAAGACCGCGAGGCCGCCCAGCTGCTCGACCGTGGTGAATTGCAGCGAGGGCTGCTTCTCTCCGAGCAGGTCGTTCTGGGCCTGCGTGACGGAGATGCCCTCGCGCGCCGAGCGGTCGTCGATCTGCTTTTGCACCAGCGGCGTCAGCACCCAGCCGGGGCAGATCGCGTTGCAGGTGACGCCGGTGGTGGCCGTCTCGAGAGCCACGGCCTTGGTGAGCCCGACGATGCCGTGCTTGGCCGCCACGTAGGCCGACTTCTGCGCCGAGGCCACGAGTCCGTGCGCCGAGGCGATGTTGACGATGCGGCCCCAGTTGGCCTCGCGCATCGCAGGCACTGCAAGGCGCGTGGTGTGGAAGGCGCTCGTGAGGTTGATGGCGATCACCGCGTCCCAACGTTCGACGGGAAAGTCCTCGACCTTCGCGACGTGCTGGATGCCGGCGTTGTTCACCAGGATGTCGACGCGGCCGAACCTGGCGGCCGCAAACTTCATCATGTCTTCGATTTCGGACGGCTTGCTCATGTCGGCGCCGTGATAGTCGACCTTCACGCCGAGCGATTCGATCTCGGTCTTCGGCTTGTCCGATTCGCCGAAACCGTTGAGCACGATGCTGGCGCCCTGTTGCGCCAGCGCCTTCGCGATGCCGAGCCCGATGCCACTGGTGGACCCCGTGACAAGCGCGGTTTTGCCTTTGAGCATGATGTTCAATCTCCGGATGAATTAGGATGCAACGAGCTCATTATCTTCACTGTGCCTGCCTGCGTTCCATGATCGAGTCTGCCGTCCGTCGCACTGCCTGGGAGGGAGTGATCGAGTGAAGCGCGAACAGCCCGGCCCGTCGATGTCCGGTGCGTCCGTGGTGGACTATCCACTGTCGGCCGCGACCGCGGAGCGCACGCCTGTGCAGGAGAACATGCTCGCGCGGGCCCGCGCCTTCGCCGAGCCGCTGATCGCCGACGAAACGCTGGACACTGGCGAGAACACGCTTGCCCATGCCGATGCGGTGGCCGGGATCGTGGCAGCGATGGGCGGGTCGGAGGCAATGCAGGCAGCCAGCTATCTGGTCTATTCCTGCCAGCACCTGAACCGCCCGCAGGAGGTGATCGCCAAGGTCTTCGGCGACAACTTCGCGGCGCTCGCGGTCGAGACCACCAAACTCGTGCATGTGCAGAAACAGGCGCGCTCGGTTACGGCCAGCGCGCACCTGGCCGACGGCGCCGGCACGCAAACGGAGAACGTGCGCAAGATGCTGCTCGCGTTCTCGCGCGACCTGCGGGTCGTGATGCTGCGGCTCGCTTCGCGGCTGCAGACCCTGCGCTATGCGGCAGCGAGCAAGAAGCCGGTGCCGGAAGGCGTGGCACGCGAATCGCTTCAGGTCTTCGCGCCGCTGGCGAACCGGCTGGGTATCTGGCAAGTCAAGTGGGAGATCGAGGACCTCTCATTCCGCTTCCTGGAGCCCGAGACCTACAAGCTGATCGCGCGCCTGCTCGACGAAAAGCGCGTCGAGCGCGAAGGCTACGTCGAGCAGCTGCGCGCGCGCCTGGAGCGTGAGCTGGCCGGGGAGGGCGTGAGGGCCGCGGTGCAGGGCCGGCCGAAGAACATCTACAGCATCGTCAAGAAGATGCGCGGCAAGTCGCTGGACTTCGCGCAAGTCTTCGACATCCTGGCGCTGCGCGTCGTGGTGGCCGACGTCAAGGATTGCTATGCGGCGCTGGCCTGGGTGCACTCGAATTTCCAGCCCATCGCCGAGGAGTTCGACGACTACATCGCGCGGCCGAAGCCGAACGGCTATCAATCGCTGCACACCGTGGTGCGCGAGGTCGTGAACGGCCAGGCCGGCAAGCCGATCGAGATCCAGATCCGGACCGAGGAGATGCACGATCACGCCGAGCATGGCGTGGCGGCGCACTGGGCCTACAAGGAGGCGGGTCACAAGGGCTACGCGGGCGTCTGGGCGAGCGGCGAGTACGACGCCAAGATCGCGGTGCTGCGACAGCTGCTGGCCTGGGAGCGGGACCTGTCGGACGGCTCGCAGGGTCAGGGCCTGTTCGACGACCGCATCTACGTCCTCACGCCCGATGCCGCGATCGTCGAATTGCCGCAGGGCGCAACCGCAGTCGACTTCGCTTACTCTGTGCATACGAGCCTGGGGCATCGCTGCCGCGGTGCGCGCGTCGACGGCGCGATGGTGCCGCTCAACACGCCGCTGCAGAACGGGCAGACGGTGGAGATCATCGCGACGAAGGAGGGCGGTCCTTCGCGCGACTGGCTCAACGCGGAGCTTGGCTACCTGGCGAGCCACCGTGCACGCGCCAAGGTGCGCGCCTGGTTCAACGCGCAGGTGACGCACGAGACGGTGGCGCGCGGTCGAGAGGCGGTCGAGAAGGTGTTGCAACGCGAGGGCAAGACCGCACTGAAGCTCGACGACCTCGCGTCGCAGCTGGGCTTCAAGTCGGCCGACCATCTGTTCGAGGTAGTCGGCAAGGACGAGTTCTCGCTGCGCAACATCGAGATGCTGCTACGCCCGGCGGGCCCTGCCCCGGGGCCGGACGATGGGGTGGTCATCAAGAAGGCCCGCGCCGGTGCAAGTGGAGGCAAGGGAGGCGTGCTGGTGGTCGGCGTCTCTTCGCTGATGACGCAGCTCGCCAAGTGCTGCAAGCCGGCGCCGCCCGATGTGATCCGCGGCTTCGTGACGCGCGGCCACGGCGTCAGCATTCATCGCGCCGATTGCAGCAGCTTCCGCATGATGGCCGGGCGCGAGGCCGAGCGCGTCATCGATGTCGAGTGGGGCGAGCAGCGCGCCGGCGAGGCGTCGGTCTATGCAGTCGACGTGGCGGTGGAGGCCGCCGATCGCCAGGGCCTGCTGCGCGACATCTCCGATGTGTTCGCGCGCGAGAAGATGAATGTGATCGGCGTGCAGACTCAATCCGTCAAAGGTACGGCGTGGATGACCTTCACCGTCGAGATCGCCGACGCGGCGCGGCTCGCGCAGGTTCTCGGCGTGGTGGGTGCGGTGGCCGGCGTGCGTTCCGCGCGCCGTCGCTGAAAGGCCGCTCGCGAGGCTGCTATACTCCGGCCTCTCGGACACACTCACAGGCGCGTAGCTCAGCTGGTTAGAGCACCACCTTGACATGGTGGGGGTCGTTGGTTCGAGTCCAATCGCGCCTACCAATTCCTTTCCCTAGAAAGCCGCAGCAGCCGCCCGAACCAAGCGGCTGCCTCGCGCCTTCAGAGCCGTTCGGCGCGCATCGTTGAGCGGCGTCTCGGGGCTTCTTCCTCCTCATGGTCTACTGCCTTCGTCGACTGGCGGATACGCCGACAGTTGTGGTAACTTGACCGCTCCTATCACCACACCACTCGACGCAGGGGAACGATGACCACGCCAGAGGCTGAGACCGGTCCGGCACTCGGGGAGCTTCGT
This sequence comes from Variovorax sp. WDL1, assembly GCF_001541225.1. GTDB lineage: Bacteria > Pseudomonadota > Gammaproteobacteria > Burkholderiales > Burkholderiaceae_C > Variovorax. The sequence continues at coordinate 32,781 of NZ_LMTS01000153.1, forward strand.
CTAGCCGCCCTGCTGCGGCAGGCCCCGCTCGAGTTCGCGCGCGTGGTGTACGGGCTCAACGACCGCGCCAACGGCCGTGCCGGCACCATGGCGGCCGAGGATGTCGCCAGGACGGTCCGGCAAGGATCGCCGGTCACGCGGGAGCGCGCCGAGCAGCGCGCGCGCGGCTACCTGCCGCTGGCGGGCCATGAACATTGCCCGCGCTGCTGGGTGTTCAACGGCACCAAGAGCCCGCTGCACTTCCGCGAAGCCACCGAGGAGAGGCCCGAATCGGCCGTCTGCAAGGTGTGCGGGGCCGAGTACACGACCAGTCCGGATTGATGGCGCTCCCCGGTCAGGGTAAACCTTGGCGCGGTGCAGCAAAACCGCTCCCTAGAATGGTTTGCGCGTGAAGACGCGAAACCTCAAGGAGTCCGTAGTGCAGAGCAAGAAGTCCGCCGGCGACAAGCCGACGCAGCGGGTGATCAAGAAATATCCCAACCGCAGGCTCTACGACACGGAAACCTCCGCCTACATCACGCTCACCGAGGTCAAGCAACTGGTGATGGACAAGTCGCCTTTCGTGGTGCGCGACGCCAAGAGCGGCGACGATCTCACGCGCAGCATCCTGCTGCAGATCATCCTCGAGGAGGAGGCTGGCGGCGCGCCGATGTTCACCGAGCAGGTGCTGGCCAACATCATCCGGTTCTATGGCCAGGCCATGCAAGGCTACATGGGGCCCTATCTCGAGAAGAACATCCAGGCCATGACCGAGGTGCAGGCGCAGCTGGCCGAGAAGGCGCAGGCGCTCACGCCCGAGATGTGGGCGCGCTTCATGACCATGCAGTCGCCCATGCTCCAGGGCCTCATGGGCAACTACGTCGAGCAATCGAAGAACGTGTTCCTGCAGATGCAGGAGCAGATGCAGAAAAATACCGAGCAAGTGCTGGGTGCCTTCGGCATCAAGCGACCCCAGGGCGGCCAGCCTGACCATTAGCGGGGACAATAAGGGGTTATGAGCGAAGTAGCCTCCCCTGAACGCATTGCCGCGCTGGCAACCCCCAAGGTCGGATTCGTGAGCCTCGGCTGTCCCAAGGCACTCACGGATTCCGAGCTGATCCTGACCCAACTGAGCGCCGAGGGCTACCAGACCTCGAAGACCTTCGAAGGTGCTGACCTGGTGATCGTCAACACCTGCGGATTCATCGACGATGCCATCAAGGAAAGCCTCGACACGATCGGGGAGGCGCTGGCCGAGAACGGCCGCGTGATTGTCACCGGCTGCCTGGGCGCCAAGACCGGCGAGGCGGGTGGCAACCTGGTGCGCCAGATGCATCCGAGCGTGCTGGCCGTCACCGGCCCCCATGCGACACAGGAAGTGATGGATGCGGTGCATGCGAACCTGCCCAAGCCGCACGACCCCTTCATCGACCTGGTGCCGCAGGCCTTCGGCGTCGCAGGCCTGAAGCTGACGCCGCGGCACTATGCCTATCTGAAAATCAGCGAGGGGTGCAACCATCGCTGCACCTTCTGCATCATTCCCTCGATGCGCGGCGATCTGGTGTCGCGGCCGGTAGGGGACGTGTTGAGCGAGGCCAAGGCCCTGTTCGAAGGTGGCGTGAAGGAACTGCTGGTGATCAGCCAGGACACCTCGGCCTACGGCGTCGACCTCAAGTACCGCACCGGCTTCTGGGACGGCAAGCCGGTCAAGACGCGAATGCTGGAACTGGTGCGCACGCTGGGTGAGATTGCCGAGCCCTACGGCGCCTGGGTGCGGCTGCACTACGTGTATCCCTATCCCAGCGTCGACGAGATCATCCCGCTGATGGCCAGCGGCCGGGTGCTGCCTTACCTCGACGTGCCGCTGCAGCACAGCCATCCGGCGGTGCTGCGGCGCATGAAGCGGCCCGCCAGCGGCGAGAAGAATCTGGAGCGTATCGCGCGCTGGCGCGAGCTGTGTCCCGAGCTCGTCATCCGCAGCACCTTCATCGCCGGCTTCCCCGGGGAGACGGAAGAAGAGTTCGAGCATCTGCTCGACTTCATCCGCAGCGCCGAAATCGATCGCGCGGGCTGCTTCGCCTACAGCCCGGTCCAGGGCGCAGCCGCCAACGACATCCCCGGCATGCTGCCCGAGGCGGAGCGCGAAGCTCGGCGCGCGCGCTTCATGGAAGTCGCCGAAGCCGTCTCGATCGCGAAGCTGCGCCGGCGCATCGGTGCCACGATGCAGGTGCTGGTCGATTCAGCGCCGGGGCTGGGGCGCAAGGGCGGCGTGGGGCGGACCTACGCCGATGCGCCGGAGATCGACGGCACGGTGCGGCTGTTGCCGCCCGAGAAAATCAGCAAGACCCTGAAGGTCGGTGATTTCACGCGCGCACGCATCGTCGGCGCCGAGGGACACGATCTGGTCGCGTTGCCCGTCTGATGCAGTTTTCGACGGACAAGAAAAAAGCCACCGGAGGCCGGTGGCTTGAATCGAAGATGGCCCAGAGGGATTATCTAAACTTGGTGCCCAGAAGAGGACTCGAACCTCCACGATGTTACTCGCTAGTACCTGAAACTAGTGCGTCTACCAATTCCGCCATCTGGGCCCACTTGCTGCACGGAACAAGTCCTTGCAACAGGTTTTGAATTTCAGGAAAGAAAGAGAGTATATATCAAAAATTTGAGCCACTCCGGCGGACTGCTGGACGAAGTCGAAGGAACGGTGCAGGGTCATCGCGACGGGCACGGTTTTGTGCAGCGCGACGATGGCGAAGCCGACATCTATCTGCCCCCCAACGAGATGCGCGCGGTGCTGCACAAGGACCGCGTCAAGGCACGCGTCGTGCGCCAGGATCGCCGCGGCCGGCCCGAGGGCCGCGTGGTCGAGATCATCGAGCGGCCCGAGCAGCCGATCATCGGCCGGCTTCTGCACGAAGGCGGCATCTGGCTGGTCGCGCCCGAGGACAAGCGCTACGGCCAGGACGTGATGATTCCCAAGGTCGCGATCGGCACCGCCAAGGTGGGCCAGGTGGTGGTCGTGCAGTTGACCGAGCCGCCTGCGCTCTTTGGCCAGCCCGTGGGCCGCGTCAAGGAGGTGCTCGGCGAGATCGACGATCCGGGCATGGAGATCGAGATCGCCGTGCGAAAGTACGGCGTGCCGCACGAGTTCTCCGAGGCCTGCCTGGCCGAGGCCAAGGCGCTGCCCGACAAGGTGCGTGCCATCGACAAGAAGGGCCGGGTCGACCTGACCGATGTTCCGCTCGTCACCATCGATGGCGAGGATGCCCGGGACTTCGATGATGCGGTGTACTGCGAGCCCGCCAAGGTGGGCCGCGGCAAGGGCTGGCGCCTGCTGGTTGCCATTGCGGACGTCAGCGCCTATGTGCACACCGGCTCGGCCATCGACATCGACGCTTATGACCGCGCGACCAGCGTCTACTTTCCGCGCCGCGTCATCCCCATGCTGCCGGAGAAGCTGTCCAACGGCCTGTGTTCGCTCAACCCCGAGGTCGAGCGCTTGTGCATGGTGTGCGACATGCTGGTGACTGCCGAGGGCGAGATCTACGCATACCAGTTCTACCCGGCCGTGATGTGGAGCCATGCCCGCTTCACCTACACCGAGGTCGCGGCGATCCTCGGCAATACGCGCGGCCCCGAGGCGGCCAAGCGCAAGGAGCGGGTGAAGGACCTGCTCAACCTGCACGACGTCTACCGCGCGCTGCTCGCCCAGCGCAGCAAGCGCGGCGCGGTCGACTTCGAGACCACCGAGACGCAGATCATCTGCGACGAGGCCGGCCGCATCGAGAAGATCGTGCCGCGCACGCGCAACGAGGCGCACCGCCTGATCGAGGAGGCGATGCTCGCGGCCAACGTGTGCAGCGCCGACTTCATCGCAGAGGGCAAGCACCCGGGCCTGTATCGCGTGCACGAGGGCCCGACGCCCGAGAAGAAGGAGATCCTGCGCGGCTACCTCAAAGCCATGGGCGTGGGCCTGTCGATCACCGACGACCCCAGGCCCGGCGAGTTCCAGGCCATCGCCGAGGCGACGAAGGAGCGGCCCGACGCGCAGCAGATCCACACCATGCTGCTGCGCTCCATGCAGCAGGCAATCTACACGCCCATCAACAGCGGCCACTTCGGCCTGGCCTACGAGGCCTACACGCATTTCACCAGCCCGATCCGGCGCTACCCCGACCTCCTGGTGCATCGGGTGATCAAGGCCATCCTGGGCAAGACCAAGTACCAACTGCCGATGCTGCCGACGCCGGGCGAGGCACATGCAAAGCTCGCCAAGCGGCTGGCGTCGCGAGTCAAGTCGCCGACCACCAAGCCCCAGAAGGCCACGGTCGCCCCGAGCAAGGAGGTGCTGGCCTGGGAGGCGGCGGGCCTGCACTGCAGCGCCAACGAGCGGCGCGCCGACGAAGCCAGCCGCGACGTTGAAGCCTGGCTCAAGTGCAAATACATGCGCGAGCATCTGGGCGAGGAATACGGCGGCGTGGTCACTGCCGCCACCACCTTCGGTATCTTCGTCACGCTCGACGCGATGTACGTGGAGGGCTTGGTGCACATCACCGAGCTCGGCGGCGAATACTTCAAGTTCGACGAGCAGCGGCAGGAACTGCGAGGCGAGCGCACCGGCATCCGATACGCAATCGGCACCCGTGTGCGCGTGCAGGTGAGTCGTGTCGACCTCGATGGCCGGAAGATCGACTTCCGCCTGGTGCGCGAGGGCGAAGAGCTGAGTTCGAGGGCCTTGAAGGACAAGGGCCTGGCGACCGGGGGCGTGCCCGCCAAGGCCTCGACCAAACGCAGTGCACGCAAGAGGCCCGAGCCTTCTGCTGCCGAACACAGCGATCACGCTGCAAGCGCGGCGCCGCAGTCGGCCATGCAGGCTTTCCGTACGGCCGTCAAGAAGGCCGCCAGCAAGATGAAAGGGCGCAAGCCGCGCCGTTGAAGGAGAAACGAAGATGGGTGTAGACAAGAGGAGCCGCATCGCGATCGTCACGGGTGCGGGCACAGGCATCGGCCGCGCCGCCGCGCTGGCCCTGCTGGGCGATGGCTGGAGCGTGGTGCTGGCGGGCCGCCGGCTGGAGCCGCTCGAGCAGG
>NZ_LMTS01000153.1:37877-41747 GCF_001541225.1 Variovorax sp. WDL1
TTGCCGACGAATCGGGAGCCGGTGCGCGCGCCTTCGCGGTGCCGACGGACGTGGCCAATCCCGAGTCGGTTCAGGCCCTGTTCGCAGCCACGGTGGAACGCTTCGGCCGGGTTGATCTGCTGTTCAACAACGCCGGCGTCGGCAACCCGCCCGGCCCTTTCGAGGAATGGACGCCGGAGCAGTGGCGCGGTGTGGTCGACATCAACCTGAACGGGATGTTCTATTGCATCCAGCAGGCTTTCCGGACCATGCAGGCGCAGGCGCCGCGCGGCGGCCGCATCATCAACAACGGTTCGATCTCCGCGACTGCCCCGCGGCCCAACTCCATGGCCTACACGGCGACCAAGCATGCGGTGGAAGGGCTGACCAAGACTGCTTCGCTCGACGGCCGCAAGCACGACATTGCAGTGGGCCAGATCGACGTCGGAAACGCGATGACCGAACTGGCAGCCCGCATGACCAAGGGCGTGCCGCAGGCCAACGGCGAGATCGCGATCGAGCCGGTCATGGACGTATCCATCGTCGGCCAGTCGGTGCTGTACATGGCGAACCTGCCGCTGGAAGCCAACGTGCTGTTCCACACGGTGATGGCGACCAAGATGCCCTTCGTCGGCCGGGGTTAGGGGTATTTTCTTCAGCCGCGGGCGAGCGCGCCGGCGGTGAGCGGCAATCTCGCCGACCAGCGGTCGGCGATGTCGCCATGCCGCCAGACGGCCTCCCAGCTGGCCGCCATCGCCGGCCGTCCGGCTGCCAGGGCGGCGCCGATCATGCCGGCCAGCACGTCGCCGGTACCCGCGGTTGCGAGGCGTGCGTTGCCGGTCGGGTTGATCACCGGCACTTCGCCTGCTCCGGCCACGATGGTCCCGGAGCCCTTGAGGACAACCGTTGCGCCAAACCGCACAGCCAGTTGCTGAGCGGCGCTCAGCCGGTCGGCTTGCACCTCGGCCGCGCCGGTGGCCAGCAGGCGCGCAGCCTCTAGCGGATGGGGCGTGAGGACGGTCTGCCGGTGCAAGTGGGCGCGTGCGGCAAGCAGGGCCTGCAAAGCGCCGTCGGCGGCGATGGTGTTGAGTGCGTCGGCATCGAGCACCAACGCCTGCGCTTCCTGGAGCACTCGCGGCAGCGGATCGCGCACGGCCGTCCCGCCGCCGCAGCCGCAGACCACGGTCATGGCCGCCAGGTCCAGCGCGTCGGGTCGCCGGAACATCAGCTCGGGCTGCGCTGTGTCGAGCGGTGCGAGTGCGGCGTCGAGGAGCGCGACGTAGACGCGGCCCGCGCCTGCATGCAGCGCAGCGGTGGCCGCCAGCAGGGCCGCGCCCGACATCCCGGGTGCGCCGCCGATCACCGCGACGTCGCCGTAGCTTCCCTTGTGGGAGGTGTGCGGTCGCAGCAGGGCGGGGGGCTCGCCCGGGAGCCGGGCCGTGGCCCGCTCGGTGCCCGGCATTGCATCCAGATCGCAGAACCACAGCTCGCCAGCCGCGTCCCGCCCTCGCGCCGTGAAAAGGCCGGGCTTGAGCGTCAGCAGGCTGAGGCACAGCCGGCGGACCCCGGCCGCCGGGCCCAATGCAGGAGCGAGGAAGTCCAGCGCAAGCACGCCTGTGTCGGCATTCAGGCCGGAAGGCGTGTCCACGCTGAGTACGGGCGCGGGGCCGGCGTGCATTCGTCGCAGCCAGTCGGCCATGGCCCCCTCAGGTGCGCGGGCGGCGCCGAGGCCGAGCAGGGCATCGATGACAAGATCGGCATGCGCCGGCGGTGCGTTCGCGAAGCGCACGCCGGCATCGCGCGCGCGTTTCAGCGAGGCGGCCGCGTCGGCCGGCAGGCGGGCGTCGGTGCCGATGCGGGTGACGACCGGTGCGAAGCCGCGGTGCTGCAACTGCGCCGCCGCCTCGAAGCCATCGCCCCCGTTGTTGCCGGGGCCACAGGCGATCCAGATGGTGCGCGCATGGGGCGTGGTCGCCATCGCGAGCCTCGCGACTGCCAGCCCGGCGCGCTGCATCAGCGTATGCGGCGGCAGGGCGGCCGCGGCGGCCTGTTCGATCCGGTGCGAGGCCGCGAGGTCGAACAGAGGGGCGGCAGTGGCGGCGGTGATGCGGTGCATGGGGGCGCTCCGATGCGGACGGCCCCTAGTGTTGCAGCAAACGCTCGATGCCCAGGCCCTCGAGATCGATGCCTGGGTCGCGGCCTCCCATCATGTCTGCCATCACCCGCGCGCTGCCGCAGGACAGCGCCCATCCGCTCGAGCCATGCCCCAGGTTGAGCCAGACGCCCGGAACGCCGCTCGGCCCGATGATCGGCGGGCCATCGGGAAGCATCGGCCGCGCGCCCTTCCATTGCTGGACGCCGGCCTGCAGGGTGACGGCACCCGGAAACCAGTCCTGAAGCACCTTGTAGAGCGTCCGCAGCGCGTCAGGATGAAGGCTGTCCAGGGAGCCGCCGAGTTCGGCGCTGCCCGCAACGCGCACACGCAGCCCGAGGCGCGAGATCGCGACCTTGTAGCGCTCGTCCATCACGGCACTGCGAGGGGCGTTGAGAGGTTCGCGGATGTTGGCGCTGATCGAATGGCCGTAGACCGGCGCAACCGGGATGCGCAGGCCCAGTGGCCGCAGCAGCTCGGCCGAGGCCACCCCGGCGCAAACCACCACGGCGTCGAAGCGATGGCCCTCCGACCCGCTGGCCAGGCGCAGCTCGGTCGGTGCGGCGCGGCTGAGCGGCGCGAGGTCGCAATTGAAGTGGAACTGGGCGCCCAGCGCCTCGGTCTCCCACTTGAGCAGCAGCGCGAACTGGCGGCAGTTGGCCACCTCGTCGTCCGGCAGATGGATGGCCCCCGCCAACGCGGTTTCGGTGCTGAGCGCGGGCTCGATCCGGCGCGCCTCGTCGGCGTCTACCTCGCGGAAGGTGCTGCCGGCCTGCCGCAGCACCTCGAGACCGGCCTGCACCAGCTTCTTCTCGCGCTTGGACCGCAGCAGCACAAGGTAGCCATCGCTACGTTCGTAACTGAGCTCGCGTGCCTCGGTGATCTCGTGCAGCCGGGTGCGGCTGTAGAAGGCCAGCCGCTGCATGCGCGCGCGATTGGCCAGGTAGCTTTCGATTTGGCAGGCGCGCTGCCAGCGCGCCATCCAGGCCAGGTCGCGTCCGGTGAGCGGCCAGCGCAGCTTGACCGCGCCGTGTGCCGAGAGGAGCGAGCGCAGCACCTTGACGCGCATCCCCGGGGCCGCCCACGGCGTCACGTAGCCGGGCGCCACCACGCCGGCATTGGCGAAACTGGATTCCTCGGCGGCGGCGCCGCGGCGCTCGAAAACCATGACTTCATGTCCGTCCGAGGCCAACTCCCAGGCTGTGGTGACGCCGATGATGCCGGCGCCCACGATCGCGATCTTCATTCGGTTCTTTTGAGTGTGATAAGAGGCGGCGCACGCGGGCGAGCCCTAACGGGTCGCTTGCAACTCGCGTTCCACCTGCAGCGCGACCGCCAGCACCGCGTCGTCGTGCAGCGCGGCATGCCAGAGCATGAGGCCGACGGGCAGCTCGCCCTCGGCATGGCAGGGCAGCGAGAGAGCGCAGCCGTCGAGCATGTTGACCACCGACGGGTTGCGCAGCAGCAGCGCGTTGATACGGAAGAAGGCCTCGTCGCGCTCCGCGCCGGGCGCTACCTCGGCCAGAGGCGCCGGCACTAGCGGCACGGTGGGCGACAGCAGGGCGTCGAAGGGGGCGAGAGCCGCTTCCATGCGGACGATCCAGTCGCGGCGCGCATGGACGAGGTCGATGTATTCGTGCGCCTTCATTGTCGCGCCCTTGAGGATGCGCTGGGCCACGCGCGGGTCGTAGCCGGCGCCGCTGCGCTCCAGCAACAGCCGGTGCCAGGCATAGGCTTCG
>NZ_LMTS01000153.1:41815-42463 GCF_001541225.1 Variovorax sp. WDL1
GACCGAAGATCGGCCAGTTGAGGCAGGGCAATCTCCTCGATGCGGGCGCCGGCGGCGCGCAGGGTGCGCATCGTACGTTCGAAGGCGTGGGCGACGGCGGGCTCGATCTCGTCGAAGAACAGGTCCTTGACCACCGCCAGCCGGTAGGCTGAAAGCGGCGCCGTGCCGGCAGTTACGCGGCGGGCGGCCAGGATCTCGTGCGCGATGATGGCGTCGCGCACCGAGCGCGTCATGGCGCACACCGTGTCCAGCGTGGTCGACAGCGGCAGGGCGCCGTCCGTCGGCACCAGCCGCGCGGTGCTCTTGAAACCCACGATCCCATTGAGCGCCGCCGGGATTCGGATCGAGCCGCCGGTGTCGGAGCCCAGGCCGATGAAGGCAGCGCCGCTGGCCACGGAGATCGCGGCGCCCGAGGAGGAGCCCCCTGGAATTCGCTGCGTCACCGGATCGCACGAATTGACGGGGGTGCCGTGATGTGGATTGACGCCCACCCCCGAGAATGCGAACTCGGTCATGTTGGTGCGGCCGATCAGGGCGCCGCCGGCAGCGCGCAGGCGGGCCACCGCTGGTGCGTCGGCGTGGGCCGCGGGCGTGTGGGCCAGCACCACCGAGCCGGCTGCCGTCGGCTGGCCGGCGAGGTCGAACAGG
>NZ_LMTS01000153.1:42495-44685 GCF_001541225.1 Variovorax sp. WDL1
CTTGGCTGAAAAGGCCAGCCCTGCCAGGCGTTGCACGGGCTGGGCCGCGGCGGCTGCCTGGCGCGCTTCGTCGAACAGGGGCCGGGTGAAGACATGCTCACAGGCAGGCGAAGTGGCCGCGGCGATGGAATGCTCCATCTCGGTGCGCGCGTCGGAGGCGCCGGCCAGCAGGGAAAGGCGGGTGGCGTGCAGGTCAGGGCGCATGATGTGGAGGGCCGCAGAGAAGGGAGAGAAGAGTAGTGAGTGCTATACTCTGCGGGTTTCACTCTGGGTCCTTTCCCAGCGAAAACATATCCGCAAACCAGCCCATTCGAGGTGTTGCGCTCCTCGCGAGGATCGCAAAACGGGCTGGATTTTAGACCCAACCTTTGGAGTTATTCCTATGTCGACGACCATGCGCGAAATGCTGGAAGCCGGTGTCCATTTCGGTCACCAGACGCGCTTCTGGAACCCCAAGATGGCCCCGTACATCTTCGGCCATCGCAACAAGATCCACATCATCAACCTGGAAAAAACGCTTCCGATGTTCCAGGAAGCGATGAAGTACGCCAAGCAACTCACCGCCAACCGCGGCACCATCCTGATGGTCGGTACCAAGCGCCAGGCCCGCGAGATCGTGGCGACCGAGGCGCGTCGCGCTGGCGTCCCGTTCGTCGACACCCGCTGGCTCGGCGGCATGCTGACCAACTTCAAGACCGTCAAGACCTCGATCAAGCGCCTGAAGGACATGAAGGCCCAGCAGGAAGCCGGCCTCGACAACCTGAGCAAGAAAGAGCAGCTGACCTTCAATCGCGAGATCGAGAAGCTCGAGAAGGACATCGGCGGCATCCAGGACATGAACGCGCTGCCCGACGCGATCTTCGTGATCGACGTCGGCTTCCACAAGATTGCCGTGGCCGAGGCCAAGAAGCTGGGCATCCCGCTGATCGGCGTGGTGGACTCGAACCACTCGCCCGAGGGCATCGACTACGTGATCCCGGGCAACGACGACTCGTCGAAGGCAGTCACGCTGTACGCTCGCGGCATCGCCGATGCGATCATCGAAGGCCGCTCCAGCGCCGTCAGCGACGTGGTCAAAGCTGTCGCAGAGGGCAGTTCCGATGAGTTCGTCGAAGTCGAAGAGGGCGCTTCGGCCTGATTCGCGCCCGCGAGCGCCTGAAGAAGGGGCTTCGATGCCCCTTTTTTTTAACTTGATTTTCGCGGCGCCCGGTGCGGGCCGCCGCAACTGCTAAACCGAACGGAGAAACAAGATGGCAACAATCACCGCAAGCATGGTCGGCGAACTGCGCGCAAAGACCGACGCCCCGATGATGGAGTGCAAGAAGGCGCTGACCGAGGCCGATGGCAACATGGAAAAGGCCGAAGAGCTGCTGCGCATCAAGCTGGGCAACAAGGCCGGCAAGGCTTCGAGCCGCATCACGGCCGAGGGCGTGGTTGCAGCCTATGTCGAAGGCGGCGTGGGCGCCATGGTCGAGATCAATTGCGAGACGGACTTCGTCTCGAAGAACGACAGCTTCCTCGCGCTGGTCAATGCAGCGGCGATGCTGGTCGCCAAGCACAACCCGGCCGACCTGGCCGCGCTGGCCGCGCTGCCCTACGAACAGGACAGCTTCGGCCCGACGCTGGAAGACGTGCGCAAGGGGCTGATCGGGAAAATCGGCGAGAACATGAGCTTCCGCCGCTTCAAGCGCTTTGCCGGCAACGGCAAGCTCGCCTCTTACCTGCACGGCACGCGCATCGGTGTCATGGTCGAGTTCGAGGGCGACGACACTGCAGCCAAGGACGTGGCAATGCACGTCGCCGCCATGAAGCCGGTCTCGATCGCCAGTTCGGACGTGCCGGCCGAGTTGATCGAGAAGGAACGTGCCGTGGCTGCCGGAAAGGCCGAGGAAGACCGCAAGGCGGCCGAGGCGGCCGGCAAGCAGCCGCAGCCCGCCGACATCGTCGCGAAGCGCATCGAAGGCGGCGTGCAGAAGTACCTCAAGGAGGTTTCGCTGCACAACCAGCCATTCGTCAAGAACGACAAGCAGACCGTGGAACAGATGCTCAAGGCCGCCAACACGTCGATCAAGAGCTTCACGCTCTACGTCGTCGGCGAGGGCATCGAGAAGAAGGTCGACGACTTTGCCGCCGAAGTGGCGGCACAGGTCGCGGCCGCCAAGGCGGCGGCTGCCTGAGCGGCGCCATCGG
>NZ_LMTS01000153.1:44712-57552 GCF_001541225.1 Variovorax sp. WDL1
GGCGCGCGCAGCGCTGCCGCTTCTTCACACGCACGTTTTACACTCGCCACGGCTCACCCAAAAAAGGAAACCTCCATGCTCGAACCCCGCCCAGCCCACAAGCGAATCTTGTTGAAGCTGTCGGGCGAGGCCTTGATGGGTGACGATGCCTTCGGCATCAACCGGGCGACCATTGTCCGCATGGTCGGTGAGGTAGCCGAGGTGGTGAACATGGGTGTCGAAGTCGCCGTCGTGATCGGCGGCGGAAACATCTTCCGCGGCGTAGCCGGTGGGTCGGTGGGCATGGACCGCGCAACAGCCGACTACATGGGTATGTTGGCCACCGTGATGAACGCGCTAGCCCTGGCGGATGCCATGAACAAGCAGGGGCTGATCGCGCGGGTGATGTCGGCCATCGCCATCGAGCAGGTCGTGGAGCCCTACGTGCGCCCCAAGGCCCTGCAGTACCTCGAAGAGGGCAAGGTCGTGATCTTCGCGGCCGGCACCGGCAATCCCTTCTTCACGACCGATACTGCCGCTGCGCTGCGCGGTGCCGAGATCGGTGCGGAACTGGTGCTCAAGGCTACCAAGGTGGACGGCGTCTATACCGCGGACCCGAAGAAAGATCTCAGCGCGACGCGCTATTCGCGCCTGAGCTTCGACGAGGCCATCGCACAGAATCTCGGCATCATGGACGCCACGGCCTTCGCGCTGTGCCGCGACCAGAACCTGCCGATCAAGGTGTTCTCGATCTTCAAGAACGGTGCGCTCAAGCGCGTCGTGATGGGCGAGGACGAAGGCACGCTGGTGCATGCCTGAGGAGTAAGAGAAAGATGACCATTGCCGACATTCGCAGCGCGACCGACGCAAAGATGAACCAGTCGATCGCTGCATTCCAGAACAACCTCACGAAGATCCGCACCGGGCGTGCCAATCCCGCGCTGCTGGATTCCATCCACGTGGAGTACTACGGCTCCTCGGTGCCGCTGTCGCAGGTGGCGAACGTGGCGCTGATCGACTCGCGCACCATCAGCGTCCAACCCTGGGAAAAGGGCATGGGCGCCAAGATCGAGAAGGCCATCCGCGAGAGCGACCTCGGGCTGAACCCGGCTTCGATGGGCGACCTGATTCGCGTGCCGATGCCGCCGATGAGCGAGGAGCGCCGCAGGGAGATGACCAAGCTGGTTCGCACCGAAGGCGAGAACGCCAAGATCGCGACGCGCAACCTTCGTCGCGACGCCAACGACGCGATCAAGAAGCTGGTCAAGGAGAAGCTCGCCTCGGAAGACGATCAGAAGCGGGCCGAGGCCGAGATCCAGAAGGTGACCGACCGCCATATCGCGGAGATCGACCGCTTGGTGGCTGCCAAAGAGGCGGACATCATGGCCGTTTGAGATGAGCAATCCAAGCGCCGCCGTGCCCCATCACATCGCCATCGTCATGGATGGCAATGGGCGCTGGGCCACGCGCCGCTTCCTGCCGCGGGTGGCCGGTCACAAGCAGGGCGTCGAGTCGCTGCGCCGCTGTGTCAAGGCCTGCGCCGACCGCGGCGTCGCGGTATTGACGGTGTTCGCCTTCTCCTCCGAGAACTGGAACCGCCCGGTCGAGGAAGTGTCGGGCCTGATGGACCTGATGGTCATGGCGCTCGGCCGCGAGGTCCCGAAGCTGACCCAGGACGGCGTGCGCCTGCACTTCGTTGGCGAGCGCGGCGGCCTGTCCGAGAAGATCGCAGCCGGGCTGCTGCAAGCGGAGGCCGCCACCGCCCACAACACGCGGCTGGTGCTCAACGTCTGTTTCAACTACGGCGGACGCTGGGATATCGCACGCGCAGCGGCCCAGCTCGCCGCGCGGGGCGAACCGCCGACCGAGGCCAACCTCGACGCGGCGATGGCGCTTTCGCACGTGCCCGATCCTGATCTCTTCATCCGTACCGGCGGCGAGCAGCGCTTGTCGAACTTCCTGCTGTGGCAGAGCGCGTATGCCGAGCTCTTCTTCAGCGATCGCCTCTGGCCCGAGTTCGACGAAGCTGCGCTCGACGAGGCCATCGAGGCCTTCCAGCGCCGCGAACGCCGCTTCGGCCAGACCTCTGCGCAGGTGGCAGGCGGCACGCGGCGCGACCCGCAGGCCGCCTGAGCGCAATGCTCAAACAACGCATCATCACTGCGGTCGTCCTGCTGGCGATCCTGCTGCCCGCGCTGTTCTATCCCTCGCACGTGCCCTTCGCATGCGTGATGCTGGTGCTGGTGGTCGCCGCCGCCTGGGAATGGGGGCGTCTCAATGGCCACGGCCCGCGCATGTCGCTTTTCTTCGGCGCGGAGATCTTCGCGCTGTGTGCGCTGTCCTGGTGGCTGGGGCTTCTCGACCGGTCGTTGCTGCCGGTGTGGATCCTGGCGAGCGCGGCGTGGGTTCTGGGCGGCGCCGCCTTGCTGCGCGTCGCCGTGCCAGGCTGGCCGCGCGTGCCCCGGGCCATGCGACTCGTTGGCGGTCTGCTGATGCTTTGGGTGGCATGGCTGGCCGCAGTTCAGGCCCGCATGGTCGGCATCAACTTTCTGCTCTCGATCCTCGTGCTGGTGTGGGTGGCCGACGTGTTTGCCTATTTCGCCGGCCGCACCTTCGGGCTGCGCTTCACTCGCGGAAAGCTGGCGCCGAGCATCAGTCCCGGCAAGAGCTGGGAGGGCGTCTGGGGCGGCATGCTCGGAGTGATCGTGCTGGCCTTGTGCTGGGTCTGGGCCGACACGGCCGTGCAACCTGCGGTGACCAGCCTCTACACCCGGCTGGCCGAGCGCGGCTGGTGGCTGCTCCTGATCGGCGTGGTCTTCCTCGCCGCGATGAGCGTGGTGGGCGACCTGGTCGAATCGCTGATCAAGCGCAGTGCCGGCGCCAAGGACAGCAGCGCGCTGCTGCCCGGCCATGGTGGCGTGCTCGACCGGGTCGATGCGCTGCTGCCCACGCTGCCCATCGCCATGATGCTGGCTTTTCTATGAACCGCATGGAACGACAACGCATCACTGTGCTCGGCTCGACCGGCTCTGTCGGCGTGAGCACGCTCGATGTGATAGCACGGCATCCCGAGCGCTTCGAGGTGTTCGCGCTGTCGGCGTCCACCAGGGTCGATGAAATGCTGGCCCAGTGCCATCGCTTCGCGCCCAAGTTCGCGGTCATGGCCAGCGCACCGCATGCTCGGCTGCTGGTCGACAAGCTCCGGCACAGCGGGCTGCGCACCGAGGTGCTGCAGGGTGCGGGCGCCATCGAATCCATCGCCTCGCACGAGGACTGCGATGCGGTGATGGCAGCCATCGTCGGTGCCGCCGGCCTCGGGCCCTGCCTGGCCGCCGCCCGCGCCGGCAAGCGGTTGTTGCTGGCGAACAAGGAGGCCCTCGTGGTCGGCGGCGAGCTATTCATGCGCACGGTGCGCGAGGGCGGGGCGACGCTGCTGCCGATCGACAGCGAGCATTCGGCCATTTTCCAGTCGCTGCCGGAGGACCCTGACACGTGGCCGCGCCGCATCGACAAGATCATCCTGACCGCCTCCGGCGGTCCGTTCCGTACGCGGTCGCCGGAGACGCTGGCCGCGGTGACGCCGGAGCAGGCCTGCGCCCATCCGAACTGGGTGATGGGCCGCAAGATCTCGGTGGATTCGGCCACGATGATGAACAAGGCGCTCGAGGTGATCGAAGCGCGCCATCTGTTCGACGTCACGCCTGAGCGGATCGAGGTCGTGATCCATCCGCAAAGCGTGGTGCACTCGATGGTGCAGTTCACGGACGCCTCGGTGATCGCACAGCTCGGCACCCCGGATATGCGCGTGCCCATCGCCGTCGGACTGGCTTGGCCCGAGCGCATCGAGAGCGGCGCGGCGCAGCTCGACTTCCGGCAGCTGGCGGCGTTGACCTTCGATGCTCCCGATGCGCAGCTCTTTCCCGGGCTCGGCCTGGCATGGCATGCGCTGCGCGCGGCGCCAGGCACGACCGCCGTGCTCAATGCAGCCAACGAGGTCGCCGTCGACGCCTTCCTGCAGCATCGCCTGCGCTTCGACCGCATCCACGCCGTGAACATGGAAACTTTGGAGGCGGTGCTGCCCTCCAATCCTGGATCGCTGGCCGATCTGCTGGCACTGGACGCCAGTGCGCGGGCGGCGGCCGATGCGGCGGCGCTGCGCTACGCGGCCTGACCCACTCCCACAACCAGGGGACACCATGCTCACCGTCGTCGCCTTCATCGTCGCCCTGGCTCTGCTGATCGCCGTGCACGAGTACGGCCACTACCGCGTTGCGGTGGCTTGCGGCGTCAAGGTGCTGCGGTTCTCCATCGGCTTCGGCCATACGCTCTTCAGCTGGAAGCCCCGGCGCCAGCATCCTGGCCAGGATACGGAGTTCGTGATCGCGGCCTTCCCACTTGGCGGTTACGTGAAGATGCTCGACGAGCGCGAGGGCCCCGTGGTGGCCGAGGAGCGCCACCGTGCCTTCAACACCCAGCCGCTGCGATCGCGTGCAGCCATCGTGGCCGCGGGGCCGTTCGCCAACCTGCTGCTGGCCGTGGTGCTTTACACCGCCGTCAACTGGATCGGTGTCGAGGAACCTGTCGCCAGGCTCGCCCGTCCGGTGGCAGCTTCACTGGCCGAGCAAGCTGGCCTTCGCGGGGGCGAGCATGTCATCCGCGCTGGCTTCGACGGCGAGCTCGAGCCGGTGCAGTCTTTCGAGGACCTGCGCTGGCGCATCACGCGGGGCGCGCTGGACGGCCGCGACCTCACGCTCGAGATCGCGGGCGAGGGCGGGCGGCCCGCGCGCGAGCTCGTGCTGCCGCTCAACCGGGTCGGTGCCAAGGATGCAGACGCGCAGATGTTCCGCAGGATCGGCGTGGTCGCGCCGCTGACCCGCCCGCAGATCGGCGAACTGATGGCGGGCGGCGCGGCCGAGCGCGCCGGTCTGCGCAGCGGGGACATGGTGAACACGGTGGGGCCCACCGCCATCGTCGATGGGCAGCAGTTGCGCGACGTTATCCGCGCGTCGGTCGATGCCGGCCAGCCGCGCACCCAGGTCTGGCAGGTCGAGCGCGGCGGCCAGTCGGTGCGCATCGAGGTCACGCCCGAGGTGCGCGATGAGGGCGGCAACAAGGTCGGCCGCATCGGCGCCTACGTAGGCTCGCCGCCGGAAATGGTGACGGTGCGCCAGGGCGTGATCGATGGCATCTGGCGCGGTTTGGTGCGTACCTGGGAGGTGTCGGCGCTCACCGTGCGGATGATGGGCAAGATGTTGATCGGCGAAGCTTCGATCAAGAACCTGAGCGGGCCTTTGACCATCGCGGACTATGCAGGCAAGTCCGCCAGCCTGGGACTCACGCAGTACCTCGTGTTTCTCGCGCTCATCAGCGTGAGTCTCGGCGTGCTGAACCTCATGCCGCTGCCGGTCCTCGATGGAGGACACCTGATGTATTATCTTTGGGAGGGCCTGACCGGCAGGAGCGTCTCCGACGCTTGGATGGAACGGCTCCAGCGCGGCGGTGTCGCGCTGCTGCTGGTCATGATGTCGATCGCCATCTTCAACGATGTGACTCGACTCTTTGGTTAACTATCTGTCGGCCCTTTGCGCGCCGGCTCAAATCACAGATGAATAAGAAATTCAGTCGCTTTCGCCTGCGCAGCGTTTCCATGCTGATTGTCAGCGCGCTTTCGGCTACTGCCGCCTGGGCCATCGAACCCTTCACGGTGCGCGACATCCGGGTCGAAGGCCTGCAGCGCGTCGAGCCCGGCACCATCTTCGCCTCGCTGCCGCTGCGCGTGGGCGACACCTACAACGACGAGCGCGGTTCGGCCGCCATCCGCGCACTGTTCGACCTGGGTCTCTTCAAGGACGTGCGCATCGACGTCAGCGGCAACGTCCTCGTCGTCATCGTCGAGGAGCGTCCGACCATTGCCGATGTCGACTTCGTCGGCACCAAGGAGTTCGACAAGGCCGCCCTGCAGAAGGCGTTGCGCGAAGTCGGCCTGGCCGACGGCCGCCCCTACGACAAGGCCCTGGCCGACCGCGCCGAGCAGGAGCTCAAGCGCCAGTACATCAGCCGCAGCCTCTACAACGCCCAGGTCGTGACCACCGTCACTCCGATCGAGCGCAACCGCGTCAACCTCACATTCACCGTCACCGAAGGCGAGCCCGCGCGCATCCGCGAGGTCCATATCGTGGGCAACAAGGCCTTCAGCGAGGGCACCCTGCTCGATCTCTTCGACCAGGACGCGGGCGGCTGGATGAGCTGGTACACCAAGAGCAACCAGTACTCGCGCGCCAAGCTCAACGCCGATCTGGAGACCCTGCGCTCCTACTACATCACTCGTGGCTACCTGGAGTTTCGCATCGACTCGACCCAGGTGGCCATCTCCCCGGACCGCCAGGACCTGAGCATCACCGTGAACATCACCGAGGGTGAGAAGTTCGTGGTGGCCGGCGTCAAGCTGGAAGGGAACTACCTGGGGCGCGACGACGAGTTCAAGTCGCTGGTCACCATTCTTCCGGGCGAGCCCTACAACGGTGAGCAGGTCAGCGAAACCACCAAGGCCTTCACCGACTACTTCGGCACCTTCGGCTACGCGTTCGCGCGGGTACAGGCCGAGCCGGAGATCGACCGCACGAACAACCGTGTGACCCTGACCTTGAAGGCGGAGCCCTCGCGTCGTGTCTACGTGCGGCGCGTGGCCATCGGCGGCAACAACAAGACGCGCGACGAGGTGATCCGGCGTGAGTTCCGCCAGTACGAGGCCTCGTGGTACGACGGCGACAAGATCAAGCTGTCGCGCGACCGGGTGGACCGCCTGGGCTTTTTTACCGACGTGAGCGTCGAGACACAAGAGGTGCCGGGCTCGCCGGACCAGGTGGACCTGACCATCAACGTGGCCGAAAAGCCGACCGGGACGCTGCAGCTGGGTGCCGGCTTCTCGAGTGCCGAGAAGGTGTCCTTCACCTTCGGGATCGCGCAGGAGAACGTCTTCGGCTCGGGCAACTACCTGGGCTTGCAGGTCAACACCAGCAAGTACGCCCGCACGCTTTCGCTCACGACCACCGATCCGTACTTCACCAAGGACGGCATCTCCCGCAGCTTCAGCCTGTACCACACCACCACGCGGCCCTACTACAGCGTCGACGGCGACTACCGGCTGGTCAACGAGGGCGGCACGATCCGCTTCGGCGTGCCGTTCAGCGAGGTCGACACCATCTTCTTCGGCATCGGCCTGGAGCGCTACCGCTTCGATCCGGGCGGCAATGTCGCCTACCTGACGCCCCAGTCCTACCGCAACTATTTCGGCTGCTCGACCAACGAGCAGGGCCTCGTCGCCGAATGCACCAACGACAACGTCTGGGGCGTGCCGCTGTCCGTCGGCTGGTCGCGAGACGATCGCGACAGCGCGCTGGTGCCGACCCGCGGCCGGCTGCAGCGTGCCAACCTCGAGATCGGCGCGGGCGGCGACATGAAGTACTGGAAGGGCAGCTACTCCTACCAGCAGTTCTTCCCGATCAGCAAGCAGTACACCTTCGCGATCAATGGCGAAGTGGGTTACGCCAAGCCTATCGGCAACAAGCCTTTCCCGATCTTCAAGAACTTCTACGCCGGTGGCCTGGGGTCGGTACGCGGATTCGAGCAGAACTCGCTCGGCCCGCGTGACGCGCCGCTCTTCGGGCAGACCGAAGGGGCGGCGCTCGGTGGCACCAAGAAGGCTATCTTCAACATGGAGCTCAGCACGCCTTTCCCCGGCGCCGGCAATGATCGCACGCTGCGGCTCTACGGGTTCTTCGACGTCGGCAATGTGTTTGCGGAATCCCGCCCCTTTGGCATGTCGGACGCGCAGTGGAAGGCGCAGCAGAAGCTGCGCGCCTCGGTTGGCCTCGGTATCAGCTGGATCTCGCCGCTCGGTCCTCTGCGCCTGGCCTATGCATTCCCCGTCCGGCAGCAGAAGGAAGACTTCAGCGACCCCTCGCATCCCATCCCGAAGGATAGAATTCAACGCCTGCAATTCCAGATCGGAACCTCCTTCTAATGACTCCCTTGCTTCGTGCCGCCGGTGCGCTGCTGATTCCCGCTTTCGCCCTCGTGGGCACGCCCGTGCACGCGCAGGAAACCTTCCGCATCGGCTTCGTCAATCCCGATCGCGTGCTGCGCGAGGCGCAACCTGCCAAGGCCGCCCAGGCGAAACTCGAGTCGGAGTTCCTGAAGCGCGAGAAGGAGCTGCAGTCGCAGGGCGAGGCGCTCAAGGCTGCCTCCGAGAAGTTCGAGCGCGAGGCGCCCACCATGTCGGAGAGCCAGCGTACCTCCCGCCAGCGCGCCCTCGTCGACCAGGACCGCGACTTCCAGCGCCGCCGCCGCGAATTCCAGGAAGACCTCAACGCGCGCAAGAACGAAGAGCTGCAGCAGGTCTACGAGCGCGCCAACCGCGTGGTCAAGCAGGTAGCAGAGGCCGAAAAGTACGACGCCATCCTGCAGGAAGCGATCTACATCAATCCCAAGCACGACATCACCGAAAAGGTGATCAAGGCGCTGAACGCGTCCGTTGGCAACGGCAAGTGACGCCGTGAACCCGTGTGGCACTGCGGCTAGGCGCAATCGTTGAAGCCCTCGGCGGCGAACTGCAGGGCGATCCTGGGCTTTCGATCGAGCGTCTCGCGCCGCTGGCGACCGCACAGGCAGATGCGCTCAGCTTCCTGAGCCATCCCAAATACCAGAAGGAGCTTGCGGCCTCGAAGGCCGGCTGCGTCATCGTGTCGCCGGCAATGCGCGAGGTCGCGGCCCGGCGCGGCGCGTTCATCCTGACGCCCGATCCCTACCTCTATTTCGCCCGCTTGACGCAGATGTGGAAGCAGTCACACGCCAGGCCCGAGGGCGCGCTCATCCATCCCAGCGCAGTGATCGACCCCGATGCACACATCGACCCCAGCGCTCGCATTGGCGCGCTGTGCGTGGTCGAGCGGGGCGCGCGTATCGGCGCCCAGACCGTGCTGAAGTCCAGGGTCACGGTGAGCGAGGACTGCATCATCGGCGCCCGCTGCCTGCTGCATCCCGGCGTGGTGATCGGGGCCGACGGCTTCGGGCTCGCGCCGCACCAGGGCAACTGGGTCAAGATCGAGCAGCTCGGCGCGGTGCGCATCGGCGATGACGTGGAGATCGGCGCCAATACCTGCGTCGACCGTGGCGCGCTCGAGGACACGGTCATCGAGGACGGCGTCAAGCTCGACAACCTGATCCAGATCGGCCACAACGTGCGCGTGGGCCGGAGCACCGCCATGGCCGGCTGCGTCGGCGTGGCAGGCAGCGCCGACATCGGCGCGAACTGCACCATCGGCGGCGGCGCGATCGTGCTGGGGCACCTGAAGATGGCGGACGGAGTCCACATCTCGGCCGCGACGGTGGTCACGCGCTCCATTCTCAAGCCGGGCCAGTACACCGGCGTGTTTCCCATCGACGACAATGCCGCCTGGGAGAGAAACGCCGCGACCCTCAAACAACTGCACGCCCTGCGGGAACGCCTCAAGGCGCTGGAAAAATCGGCGATGCAGGACAAGCAATCATGACGCTCGACATCCATCAGATCCTCAAACTACTGCCCCATCGCTACCCCTTTCTGCTGGTGGACCGCGTGCTCGAGATGGAAAAGGGCAAGCGCATCACAGCGCTCAAGAACGTGACCATGAACGAGCCCTTCTTCAACGGCCACTTCCCGCACCGTCCGGTGATGCCGGGTGTGCTGATGCTGGAGGCCATGGCGCAGGCCGCGGCGCTGTTGTCCTTCCACTCACTGGACATCGTTCCGGACGACAACACCGTGTACTACTTCGCTGCCATTGACGGTGCGCGCTTCAAGCGCCCGGTGGAGCCTGGCGACCAGCTGACGCTCGAGGTCGAGATCGAACGCATGAAGGCCGGCATCTCCAAGTTCAAGGGGCGGGCGCTGGTCGGCAGCGAGCTGGCCTGCGAAGCCAGCCTGATGTGTGCCATGCGCCAGATCAGCTGATCGTGCTCGAGAAGGCATGACGCAGGTTCATTCGACGGCCATTGTCGACGCGAAGGCCGAGCTCGACTCCACAGTCAGCGTCGGCCCCTACGCCGTGATCGGCCCGCACGTGCGGGTCGGCGCCGGCACCACCATCGGATCGCATTGCGTGATCGAGGGCCGCACCACCATCGGACGCGACAACCGGATCTTCCAGTTCGCCTCGCTGGGGGCGATTCCACAGGACAAGAAGTACGCGGGCGAGCCGACCGAGCTGGTCATCGGCGACCGCAACACGATCCGCGAGTTCTGCACCTTCAACATCGGCGTGCCGGGGGCGGGCGGGATCACGCGGGTAGGCAGCGACAACTGGATCATGGCCTACACGCACATTGCGCACGATTGCCGGGTCGACGACCACACCACGCTGGCCAACAACACCACGTTGGCGGGGCATGTGCACCTGGCAGACTGGGTGACGGTGGGCGGGCTGACGGGCATCCACCAGTTCGTCTCGGTGGGCGCCCACGCGATGATCGGCTTCGCCAGCGCGGTCGCGCAGGACGTGCCGCCTTTCATGCTGGTCGATGGCAATCCGCTGGCGGTGCGCGGTTTCAACGTTGTGGGCTTGCGCCGGCGCAACTTTTCCGAAACGAGGATCGCCGCGGTCAAGCAGATGCACCGGCTGCTGTACCGGCAGGGCAGGACACTCGACGATGCGCGCGGTGTCATCGAGGCGCTGGCCACGGAGATGCCCGACGCGGCGGCCGACGTCGCCCTGATGAACGCCTTCCTGGCCGGCGCGGCGCGCGGCATCGTGCGCTGAGGAACCCGGTGGTGCAGGACCAGCAGCGGCGGTTCGCCCTCGTCGCGGGCGAGGCTTCGGGCGACTTGCTCGCCGGACTTTTGCTGGACGGGCTGAAGACCCGCTGGCCCGACATGACATCCGTCGGCATCGGCGGCCCGCAGATGCAGAAGCGGGGCTTCGAAACCTGGTGGCCCCAGGAGAAGCTCGCGGTGCGCGGCTATATCGAGGTGTTGCGCCATTACGCCGAAATCGCCGGCATCCGGCGGCAGCTCAGGGCGCGGCTGCTGCGCGAAGGCGCGGGGATCTTCATCGGCGTCGATGCGCCGGATTTCAACCTCGATCTCGAAGCGGCGCTGCGCGAGCGCGGCATGAAGACGGCCCACTTCGTCTGCCCCTCGATATGGGCCTGGCGGCCGGAGCGCGTCGAGAAATTGCGAGCTGCGGCCGACCACGTGTTGTGCATCTTTCCCTTCGAGCCCGCATTGCTCGCCGGACATGGCATCGCCGCCAGCTATGTCGGCCATCCGCTCGCCGACGTGATCCCGATGACGCCGGACCGCGCAGCCGCGCGCACGGCCCTCGGCCTGGATGCCGACGCGCGCGTGGTGGCACTGCTGCCGGGAAGCCGGCGTTCGGAGCTTCGCTATCTGGCGGATCGCTTCTTTGCCGCAGCCGCGCTGATGCAACAAGCCCGGCCCGAGCTGCGCTTCGTCCTTCCCGCGCTCCCCAGTCTGCATGACGAGGTCGAGCAGCTCCTGGCAGCGAGCGCGATGAAGGGTCGCGTGCAGCTGATCGACGGCCGCTCGCATGCCGCGCTGGCCGCTTGCGACGTCACGCTGATCGCAAGCGGCACCGCCACCCTCGAGGCCGCGCTCTTCAAACGGCCGATGGTGATCGCCTACAACATGAACCCGATGTCCTGGGCCCTGATGCGCCGCAAGCAGCTGCAGCCCTGGGTCGGCCTGCCCAACATCCTGTGCAGCGACTTCGTGGTGCCGGAACTGATTCAGGAGGCGGCCACGCCGCAGGCCCTGGCCGAGGCGACGCTGGCCTGGCTGGCTTCCCCGGACGAGGTTCACGCCTTGCAACAACGTTTTTGCGCGCTGCACGCCGAATTGCAGCGAGATACGCCGACACTGTGCGCCGATGCGATCCAGAAAGTTATTGAAGGCTGAGCAGGCCACGTTGGCATGGGATGCGCCAGGCTTGGTGGCTGGTGTCGACGAGGCCGGACGCGGCCCACTGGCCGGGCCGGTGGTGGCTGCGGCTGTGATCCTGGACGACCAGCGGCGGATCCGCGGCCTGGCCGATTCGAAGACCCTCACCGCGCTTCAGCGCGAGCGACTCAACGACCAGATCCTGGCCAAGGCCCTGTGCTGTTCGGTGGCCCAGGCGAGCGTCGAGGAGATCGACGAGCACAACATTCTCGGCGCCACCATGCTGGCGATGAAGCGAGCCGTCGAGGGGCTGCGCCTCAAGCCGGCCAAGGTGCTGGTCGACGGCAATCGGTTGCCCAGGCTGGACGTGCTGGCAGAGGCGGTCGTGGGCGGCGACGCCATCGTGAAATCGATCTCTGCCGCCTCGATCCTGGCCAAGGTGCATCGTGACCGGCTGTGCGAGCAACTGCATGCCGAGTTCCCTCACTACGGCTTTGCCGCGCACAAGGGCTACAGCACGCCCGAGCACCTCGAGGCGCTCCTGCGCCACGGCGCTTGCGTGCACCATCGCCGCTCTTTCAGCCCCGTGGCCGCGGCACTGGCGCGCACCGCGGGCGAGGAGATCCCGCTCGGCACCTTCACAGGCGAGCTTCTCATCGAGACCTTGCAGGTCGAGTCGATCCAGGTCGAACTGCGCCCCGCACCATGACAGCGGCCGAGCCGAGCCACATCAGCTCGCGGGACAACCCACTCCTGAAGGAACTGCGCAGGCTTGCCCACGATCCGGGGGGCTATCGCAAGTCGGGCCGAGTCTGGCTGGAGGGCGACCACCTGTGCAGGGCGGCGCGCCAGCGCGGTGTGCGTGCGGCTATCGCGGTCTTCACCGAATCCGCATGGCCGGCGGCCCGCCACGAATGGACCGGCTC
>NZ_LMTS01000153.1:57607-87812 GCF_001541225.1 Variovorax sp. WDL1
CGTGGTGGTCGCCGACGCAATGCTGGCTGCGGTGAGCGGGCTGGAGTCGCCGGCCGCGATGGGCTTCGTGCTCGACCTGCCGGCGCCGCTGCCGATCGCCCCGGACGCCGCCACCGTGGTGCTCGACCGGCTGCAGGACGCCGGCAATGTCGGCTCCATCCTGCGCAGCGCGGCGGCCTTCGGCTTCGCCCAGGTGATCGCGCTCAAGGGCACGGCGGCGCTCTGGTCGCCCAAGGTGCTGCGGGCCGGCATGGGTGCGCATTTCGGATTGCGGCTGGTCGAGGGGGTCGAGCTGGAGGCACTGGATGCCCTGGCCGTGCCCTGCATCGCGACCAGCTCGCACCGCGGCGAATGGCTGCACCGGGCCCGCCTGCCGAGCCCCTGCGCCTGGCTGATGGGCCACGAAGGGCAGGGGCTTTCGGCGGCGCTGGAGGCACGCGCAAGCCTGCAGGTGCGCATCGTCCAGCCGGGTGGGGAGGAGTCGCTCAACGTCGCGGCGGCGGCGGCCATCTGCCTCCACGCGAGCGCCGCGGCGAGCGAGGGATAACCCGGCGCGGGCTATAATCAAGGGCTTTCCCGCTCACACCTCGCCCATAGCGCACGCAAGCCAACTCCTCGACGAAAGTCGCGACCAAGAGCCTCATCTTGGGTCCGCCGTGGGCGTCATCCATTCGGAGATCCCAGTGCTTTTGTCTCTCAAGGGAAAATTCCCGCCCGCCATCCTGGCGCTTGCAGACGGCACGGTCTTTCTCGGCAATTCGATCGGCGCGCAAGGCGCCACCACCGGCGAAGTGGTGTTCAACACTGCCATGACCGGTTATCAGGAAATCCTGACCGACCCCAGCTATTGCCAGCAGATCGTGACGCTCACGTATCCGCACATCGGCAACTATGGCGTCAACGAGGAAGACATCGAGGCCGACAAGATCCATGCCGCGGGCCTGATCATCAAGGACCTGCCGCTCCTGGCGTCCAATTTCCGCAAGAGCGCCACGCTGGCCGAGTACCTGGTGCGCGGCAAGACTGTCGCCATCGCGAACATCGACACCCGCAAGCTCACCCGCCATCTGCGCACGCACGGCGCGCAGAACGGCTGCATCCTTGGCCTGGCGCCCGGCGAGAGCATTTCGCAGGCCTTGATCGACAAGGCGATCTCTGACGCCAAGGCCGCGCCCAGCATGTCAGGCCTCGACCTGGCCAAGGTGGTGTCGGTCAAGGAAACCTATGAGTGGACCCAGACCGAATGGAAACTCGTCCATGTGGACGGCAAGCCCGGCTACGGCGTGCAGATCACGCCGAAGTTCCATGTCGTGGCCTATGACTACGGCGTCAAGAAGAACATCCTGCGCATGATCGCGCAGCGCGGCGCGCGCATCACCGTCGTGCCGGCCCAGACGCCTGCGGCCGACGTCCTCAAGCTGCGTCCGGACGGCATCTTCCTGGCCAACGGCCCCGGAGACCCGGAGCCCTGCGACTATGCGATCGCGGCTGCGCGCGAACTGATCGAGACCGGCATCCCCGTCTTCGGCATCTGCCTGGGCCACCAGATCATGGCGCTGGCTTCCGGCGCGAAGACCTTCAAGATGAAGTTCGGCCACCACGGTGCGAACCACCCGGTCAAGGACCTGGACAACAGCCGCGTGAGCATCACCAGCCAGAACCACGGCTTCGCGGTCGACGAGAAGACGCTGCCGCCCAACCTGCGCCCCACGCACGTCAGCCTGTTCGACGGCACCTTGCAAGGCCTGGCGCGTACCGACAAGCCCGCCTTCTGCTTCCAGGGCCACCCCGAGGCATCCCCGGGCCCGCACGACATCGGCTATCTGTTCGATCGCTTCACGGCGCTCATGCAAAGTCACAAAGAAGGGCAGAAGAATGCCTAAGCGCAACGATATCAAGAGCATCCTCATCATCGGTGCCGGCCCGATCATCATCGGCCAGGCCTGCGAGTTCGATTATTCCGGGGTGCAGGCCTGCAAGGCGCTGCGCGAGGAGGGCTACAAAGTCATCCTGATCAACAGCAATCCCGCGACGATCATGACCGACCCGGCCACGGCCGACGTGACCTACATCGAGCCCATCACCTGGCCGACGGTCGAGAAGATCATCGCCAAGGAGCGGCCCGATGCCATCCTGCCGACCATGGGCGGCCAGACCGCGCTGAACTGCGCGCTGGACCTTTGGCGCAACGGCGTGCTCGACAAGTACAAGGTCGAGCTGATCGGCGCCACGCCCGAAGCCATCGACAAGGCCGAGGACCGTCTGAAGTTCAAGGACGCGATGACCAAGATCGGCCTGGGCTCGGCGCGCTCGGGCATCGCCCACTCGCTGGACGAGGCCTGGGCGGTGCAGAAGACCGTCGGTTTCCCCGTGGTGATCCGCCCCAGTTTCACGCTCGGCGGCACCGGCGGCGGCATCGCCTACAACCCGGAAGAGTTCGAGACCATCTGCAAGCGCGGCCTGGAAGCCTCGCCGACCAACGAGCTGCTGATCGAGGAATCGCTGCTCGGCTGGAAGGAGTACGAGATGGAGGTGGTGCGCGACAAGGCGGACAACTGCATCATCGTCTGCTCGATCGAGAACCTCGATCCGATGGGCGTGCACACGGGCGACTCGATCACCGTCGCGCCGGCGCAGACCCTGTCGGACAAGGAGTACCAGATCCTTCGCAATGCCTCGCTGGCCGTGCTGCGCGAGATCGGCGTCGACACCGGCGGCTCGAACGTGCAGTTCTCGATCAACCCGAAGGACGGCCGCATGGTCGTGATCGAGATGAACCCGCGCGTCTCGCGTTCCTCGGCGCTCGCCTCCAAGGCCACGGGCTTCCCGATCGCCAAGGTCGCGGCCAAGCTGGCCGTCGGCTACACACTTGACGAACTGCGCAACGAGATCACCGGCGGCGCCACGCCCGCCAGCTTCGAGCCCAGCATCGACTATGTGGTCACCAAGATCCCGCGCTTCGCCTTCGAGAAATTCCCTCAGGCCGACTCGCGCCTGACCACGCAAATGAAATCGGTGGGCGAGGTGATGGCCATGGGCCGCACCTTCCAGGAATCGTTCCAGAAGGCACTGCGCGGACTCGAGGTCGGCGTGGATGGCCTCAACGAGAAGACACAAGACCGCGAGGTGCTCGAGAAGGAGCTGGGGGAACCCGGCCCCGACCGCATCTGGTACGTGGGCGATGCCTTCGCCATGGGCCTGTCCGTCGACGAGGTGCACGCGCTCACCAAGATCGATCCATGGTTCCTGGTGCAGATCGAGGAGATCGTGAAGATCGAGCTCGAGCTGGAGACCAAGTCGCTCGACGACATCGATCGCGACACGCTGCTGGCGCTGAAGAAGAAGGGCTTCTCCGACCGCCGCCTGGCGCGCCAGCTGAAGACCACCGACACTGCGATCCGCGAGAAGCGCCGAGCGCTCGGCGTGCGCCCGGTTTACAAGCGCGTGGACACCTGTGCGGCCGAGTTCGCGACCAACACCGCCTACATGTACTCGACCTACGAGGACGAGTGCGAGGCCGACCCGAGCAGCCGGAAGAAGATCATGGTGCTCGGTGGCGGCCCGAACCGCATCGGCCAGGGCATCGAATTCGACTACTGCTGCGTGCACGCCGCGCTCGCGATGCGCGAGGATGGCTACGAGACCATCATGGTCAACTGCAATCCGGAGACCGTGTCGACCGACTACGACACGAGCGACCGGCTGTACTTCGAGCCGCTCACCCTGGAGGACGTGCTCGAGATCGTCGACAAGGAAAAGCCCACCGGCGTGATCGTCCAGTACGGCGGCCAGACGCCGCTGAAGCTCGCGCTCGACCTCGAGGCCAACGGCGTGCCGATCATCGGCACCAGCCCCGACATGATCGACGCGGCCGAGGACCGCGAACGCTTTCAGAAGCTGCTCCACGAGCTGAAGCTGCGCCAGCCGCCGAATGCGACCGCGCGCACTGAGGCAGAGGCGCTGGAGAAGGCCCAGCAGCTTGGCTACCCCCTGGTGGTGCGCCCGAGCTACGTACTGGGCGGCCGCGCGATGGAGATCGTGCACGAGCAGCGCGACCTGGAGCGCTACATGCGCGAGGCGGTCAAGGTCAGCAACGATTCGCCGGTGCTGTTGGATCGCTTCCTCAATGACGCCGTCGAGTGCGATGTCGACTGCCTGCGCGATGCCGACGGCGCGACGCTCATCGGCGGGGTGATGGAGCACATCGAACAGGCCGGCGTGCACTCGGGCGACTCCGCCTGCTCGCTGCCGCCCTACAGCCTCAAGCCCGAGACGGTGGCCGAGCTCAAGCGCCAGAGCGCGGCCATGGCCCAGGCGCTCAACGTTGTCGGGCTGATGAACGTGCAGTTCGCGATCCAGGAGAAGGACGGCCAGGACGTGATCTACGTGCTGGAAGTGAATCCGCGCGCCTCGCGCACCGTGCCTTACGTGAGCAAGGCCACCGGCATCCAGCTCGCCAAGGTGGCGGCGCGCTGCATGGCCGGCCAGTCGCTCGCGTCGCAGGGCGTCACGAAGGAAGTCACGCCGCCGTACTTCAGCGTGAAGGAAGCGGTGTTCCCCTTCGTCAAGTTCCCCGGCGTGGACACCATCCTCGGCCCCGAGATGAAATCGACCGGCGAGGTGATGGGCGTGGGCAGGACCTTCGGCGAAGCCTTTGTCAAGTCGCAGCTGGGCGCCGGCACGCACCTGCCGAAGTCAGGGCGCGTCTTTGTCTCGGTCAAGAACAACGACAAGCCGCGCGCCGTCGAGGTCGCCCGCGGGCTGGTCGAGCTGGGCTTCGAGCTGATCGCGACCAAGGGTACGGCCGCCGCCATCAACGCGGCCGGGATCGCCTGTGCCACGGTCAACAAAGTCACCGAAGGCCGTCCGCACATCGTGGACATGATCAAGAACAACGAGATCGCCCTGGTCATCAACACGGTTGAAGAGCGCCGCAACGCCATCACCGACTCGCGCCAGATCCGCACCTCGGCCCTGCTGGCACGCGTGACCACCTTCACCACCATTTTCGGCGCCGAGGCAGCCGTGGAAGGCATGCGCCACATGGAGGCCCTCGACGTGATCTCGGTCCAGGAGATGCACGCGCAGCTTGCGCCGACCTGAGGAGGCGTGACGAACCGCCATGGCAACGCAGCTGGTCGAACTCGACCTGGCCGACTGGGCCGGTGCCACAGCCAACGAGGCGTGGATCGACGCGCTCGAGGCTGGCAAGGTGCTGCACTTCCCGCGACTGGGCTTCGAACTGCAGCCTTCCGAGCGAGAGCTGCTGACGCCCTCGGTGCTGTCGCCCGACGTGCGCAACATCAGCCTGGACGCCAGCGGCCGCCTGAAGGGCGTGGCCGGTGGCGAGGCCCGGCAGCAGGCCGTCGCCGCGATGGTGGGGCGCTTCCGCGCCCACGCCGAGCAGTTGATTCACGGCCTGCTGCCGCACTACACGCCCTCGCTGCGCCTGGCGCCGACCAGCTACCGTCCTGCGCAGGTTGAGACCCGGGTGCAGTCCTGGCGCGCCGACGACCGCCGGCTGCACATCGACTCCTTCCCCTCGCGTCCGAACTACGGCGAGCGCATCCTGCGCGTCTTCACCAACGTGAATCCCGACGACGCGCCACGCGTCTGGCGCGTAGGAGAGCCCTTCGAGGCGGTGGCCGAGCGCTTTCTGCCGCGCGCCAAGCCCTACTCGCGCTGGCAAGCCCGGCTGCTGCAGACCCTCCACGTCACCAAGTCGTTCCGCAGCGAATACGACCACCTGATGCTGCAGCTGCACGACGGCATGAAGTCGGATCTCGACTACCAGACCAACGCCCGGCAGGAAACCGTACCCTTTCCGGCCGGGTCGGTGTGGGTGTGCTTTTCGGACCAGACCTCGCACGCCGTCATGTCCGGCCAGTACATGCTGGAGCAGACGCTGCACTTGCCCGCCGCAAGGCAATACAATCCCGATTCGAGCCCGCTCGCCATTCTGAGCCGGC
This sequence comes from Variovorax sp. WDL1, assembly GCF_001541225.1. Classification (GTDB taxonomy): domain Bacteria; phylum Pseudomonadota; class Gammaproteobacteria; order Burkholderiales; family Burkholderiaceae_C; genus Variovorax. The sequence continues at coordinate 63,577 of NZ_LMTS01000153.1, forward strand.
TGACCGGACGCACGCTCGTCTGATCTTTTTCCTTCCATGAACCGCCGAACGGCAGCGTTCGGCGGTTTCGCTTTCTGGAGAGACAAAACATGGCCAATACCATTCCTATCACCAAGCGCGGCTCCGAGAAACTGCGCGACGAACTGCAGCGCCTGAAGTCCGTCGACCGGCCCTCGATCATCACCGCGATCGCCGAGGCGCGCGCCCAGGGCGATCTCAGCGAGAACGCGGACTACGACGCGGCCAAGGAGCGCCAGGGCTGGATCGAAGGCCGCATCAAGCAGATCGAGGGAATGCTCTCTAACGCGCAGATCATCGATCCGTCCGAGCTCGACGCGGGCGGCAAGATCGTCTTCGGCTCGACGGTGGAGCTGGAGGACGAGCACACCGGCGAGGCGCTCAGGTACCAGATCGTCGGCGAGGACGAGGCCGACCTGAAGCTGGGCCTGATCAACGTCTCCAGCCCGATCGCACGCGCACTGATCGGCAAGGAGGAGGGCGACACCGCCGAGGTGCAGGCCCCGGGCGGCGTGAAGCGTTACGAAATCGTGGGCGTCAGCTACCTCTGATGCCCGAGTGGTGAAAGACCGTATCGCGCTGCTGGTGGCTGCCCTCTGGTGGGGCAGCCTGACGACCATCGGTTTCCTGGTCGTGCCGATGCTCTTTGCTCAGCTCGGCAACCCGACCATGGCCGGCAACTTTGCCGGGCGGCTGTTCTCGGCCCAGAGCTGGGTGGCCCTGGTCTGCGGGCTGGTCTTGCTGACCTACTTCAGGTCGAACGCCCCGGATCGGGTCGACCAGCCCTCGCGGGTCGCGGTGGCCTGGATCCTCGCGGCCCTCCTGCTGGCGCTGCTGCAGGAATACGCGGTCGCGCCGCGCATCCTGGCGCGCGAGAACCTGCGGCTCTGGCACTCGCTCGGCAGTGCCATGTATCTGGGCCAGTGGCTGTGCACCGGCGTGCTGCTCTGGCGCCTTGGACGCCGCGAGGCTTAGGCGTTCCAGAACTGCGTGATCCAGCGCGCCGGCCGGATGAAGCGGAAGCGCCGGTTGCGGCGCCCTGCGAGCGCATCGGGCGGATTGCATTCCCCGTGGAAGACCATGATGCGCGCTCCCTCCGGCACGAAGGGCTCGCGCCAGTAGTTGGTGGGCCAGGCCGGGATTCCGTGGTATTTGAAGCTCGGGCACCACTCGGGCGGCCAATAGGCCAGCGTGCCCTTGCGGTGCATGAAGGCCGACAGGTAGGTCTGCTCGTTGCGGTATTTGGCCTGCACCGCGTCCATGTTCTCGCGGAAATACGCCAGCACGTCCGGATGTGCGCCGATCTCGAAGCGGTAGACCGAAGAATTGCCCGTGATGCGCCGGCGTCGCCACGGGCGGGCGTAGTCATGGATGATGAGGAACTCGCCGGGATACTCGAAAAAGGCATCGAGGCTGCCGACGATGACCACGTCGAGGTCGATGAACAGCGCCTGGCCGCGCAGGCCGTAGAGGTTCTCCTCGAAGGTGGTCAGCTTCTTCCAGGCGCGGTCCGCCTGGCCCGGCGCCAGCGCCAGGTCCAGCGGAGGGATCGGAAAGCACTGCACCTCGCTTCGGATGCCCTTCGGATCGTCGGTCAGGCAGACGAAATTGAACTCGCCGGACAGGTGCCGGTGAACCATCGCGTAGAGGCGATTGACGTAGTCGGGGCCGTACTTGGTGCCCCATTTCATGCAGAGGATGTGGCGCTGGGGGAGGGCCGCCCCTTCGTGGCTGGGCATCCTTCAGTCTGCCTGGCGGCGCTTCTTGACCGACAGGCTCTTCTTCGCCTTGGCGCGCTTGATGTTGCCGCCGGGGGTGAGCCGCTGGTTGCCGAGCACCCGCAGGGTCTTGATCTCGGGCCGCTGGCCACCGCGCTTGCTGTACTTGATGACCTTGACGTCGCGAGGGCCGGGCATGCGGTCCTCGTCCGTCGTGCGCTCCTTCTCGGGTACGGGGCGCCAGAGGACCAGCAGCTTGCCGATGTGCTGGATCGGCGCGGCGTTCAGGTCCTCGGCCAGGGCCTGCAGCATGGCCTCGCGCGCCGGGCGATCGTCGGAGAAGACGCGGACCTTGATCAGCCCGTGGGCCTTGAGCGCGGCGTCCGCCTCCTTCTTGACGGCCGGTGTCAGCCCGTCGCTGCCGACCATGACGATCGGGTCCAGATGGTGCGCTTCTGCGCGATGTACCTTGCGCTGGGCAGGGGTCAGTTGAATGGCGGGCATCCCCGTATTATCGAGTGTCGATGAACCCCAAACCCAAGAGCAGCAAGGTCAATCGTGCGTGGCTGCACGATCATGTGAACGACCCCTATGTCAAGCTGGCCACCAAAGAGGGCTATCGGGCGCGCGCGGCTTACAAGCTCAAGGAAATCGACGAGGCGCTCGGCCTGATTCGCCCTGGCCAGCTCGTGGTGGACCTGGGTTCGACGCCGGGCGCCTGGAGCCAGTACGTGCGGCGCAGGCTGTCGCCAGGCGGTGCGGCAGCGGGGCAGCTGGAGGGAAACATCATCGCGCTCGACATCCTTCCCATGGAGCCTATCGAGGGCGTGACCTTCCTGCAGGGCGATTTCCGCGAGGCCGACGTGCTGGCGAGGCTCGAGGAGGCCATGGCCGGCCGGCGGGCCGATGTGGTTGTATCGGACATGGCGCCCAACCTGTCCGGCATCGCGTCGGCCGACACTGCGCGAGTCAGTCACCTGATCGAGCTTGCCATCGACTTCGCTCGCCAGCACATGAAGCCGGACGGCGCGCTGGTTGCCAAGCTGTTCCACGGCAGTGGGTATGAAGACCTGACTCGCCTTTTCAAGGCGAATTTTCGGGTCGTGAAACCGATCAAACCCAAAGCATCGCGCGACAAGTCCTCGGAGACCTTCATGGTCGGTATCGGGCTCAAGTCCGCCGATACGAATTGAAACGCGACGGGCTGGGCATCCCCCGGCTCAAAACCGTGCGCGTCCTATGGCTGCTATAGGGAAATTCCGGCATTTCGCAGCTTGAAAAGCCTAAAATGGGTGCCAATTGCGTGCCCTAGCGCGTTTTTTGTTTTTCCGTACCACGCGCTTTCTACTGGAGCTTCGTTTGAACAATCAGTGGTTTTCCAAGGTCGCCGTCTGGCTGGTCATCGCGATGGTGTTGTTCACTGTGTTCAAGCAGTTCGACACCCGCGGCGTCGCCGGCGCCGGCAACGTCGGTTATTCCGACTTCCTCGAAGAGGTCCGCAGCAATCGCATCAAGAGCGCCACCATCCAGGAAGGCCAGGGCGGCAGCGAGATCGTTGCAATCACCAACGACGACCGCAAGATCCGCACGACCGCCACCTACCTCGACCGAGGCCTGGTCGGCGACCTGATCGCCAACAACGTCAAGTTCGACGTCAAGCCGCGTGAAGAAGGTTCGCTGCTCATGACCTTGCTGGTGAGCTGGGGGCCCATGCTGCTCCTGATCGGCGTCTGGGTCTACTTCATGCGGCAGATGCAGGGTGGTGGCAAAGGAGGGGCCTTCAGCTTCGGCAAGAGCAAAGCCCGCATGCTCGACGAGAACAACAACCAGGTCACCTTCGCCGACGTCGCGGGCTGCGACGAGGCGAAGGAGGAAGTGAAGGAAGTCGTCGATTTCCTGAAGGACCCAGCCAAGTTCCAGAAGCTTGGCGGCCGCATCCCGCGCGGTCTGCTGCTGGTGGGCCCTCCCGGCACCGGCAAGACGCTGCTTGCCAAGGGCATCGCCGGCGAAGCCAAGGTGCCGTTCTTCTCCATCTCCGGCTCCGACTTCGTCGAAATGTTCGTCGGTGTGGGCGCAGCCCGTGTGCGCGACATGTTCGAGAACGCCAAGAAGAATGCCCCCTTCATCATCTTCATCGATGAAATCGATGCAGTCGGCCGCCAGCGCGGCGCGGGTCTCGGCGGCGGCAACGACGAGCGCGAACAGACGTTGAACCAGATGCTGGTCGAGATGGACGGCTTCGAGACCAACCTCGGCGTGATCGTGGTCGCGGCCACCAACCGCCCCGACATCCTCGACGCCGCACTGCTGCGCCCGGGTCGCTTCGACCGCCAGGTCTACGTGACGCTGCCCGACATCCGCGGCCGCGAGCAGATCCTCAACGTGCACATGCGCAAGGTCCCGCTGGGCCAGGACGTGAACCCGAGCATCATCGCGCGCGGCACGCCTGGCATGTCGGGCGCCGACCTTGCCAACCTGTGCAACGAGGCAGCGCTGATGGCCGCGCGCCGCAATGCGCGCGTGGTCGAGATGCAGGACTTCGAGAAGGCCAAGGACAAGATCTTCATGGGCCCCGAGCGCAAGAGCATGGTGATGCCCGAGGAGGAGCGCCGCAACACGGCCTACCACGAGTCCGGCCACGCCCTGATCGGCAAGCTGCTGCCCAAGTGCGACCCGGTGCACAAGGTCACCATCATCCCGCGCGGCCGTGCGCTGGGCGTGACGATGAGCCTGCCGGCGCAGGACCGCTACAGCTATGACCGCGAGTACATGCTGAACCAGATCAGCATGCTGTTCGGCGGCCGAATCGCCGAAGAAGTGTTCATGCATCAGATGACCACCGGCGCGAGCAACGACTTCGAGCGCGCCACGCAGATCGCGCGCGACATGGTGATGCGCTACGGCATGACGGAGTCCTTGGGCCCGATGGTGTATGCAGAGAACGAAGGGGAAGTCTTCCTCGGCCGCTCGGTCACCAAGACCACCAACATGAGCGAGTCGACCATGCAGAAGGTCGACGCCGAGGTCCGCCGCATCATCGACGAGCAGTACGCCCTGGCGCGCCGCCTGATCGAGGAGAACAGCGACAAGATGCACGCGATGGCCAAGGCCCTGCTCGAATGGGAAACCATCGACACCGAGCAGATCGACGACATCATGGCCGGCCGCGAGCCGCGTCCGCCCAAGGACTGGACGCCGCGCACCCCGCCTTCGGGCAGCGGTGGCAGCGGTGGCGCGCCGACGGTGAATCCTGATCCGGCGCCCACTGCCGCCTGAGCATGAAGCTCGGGTCGATCGACGGGGCCTCTGGCCCCGTTTTTTTTGTTTCCGGACAGCTTGCATGACAAGGAGATGGCGCACCGCCCGTTTCGAGGTGGATCTCGCGCAGCCGCGCGTGATGGGCATCGTCAACGTCACGCCCGATTCCTTTTCCGACGGTGGCGCCCATGCCTCGACGGACGCCGCGCTGCGCCATTGCGTCCAACTGGTGGAAGAGGGGGCCGATATCCTCGACATCGGTGGCGAGTCCACGCGGCCCGGAAGTCCGGCCGTGCCGCTGGACGAGGAGTTGGCTCGTGTGGTGCCGGTGGTGCGCGAGGCGGTGAAGCTGCAAGTGCCAGTCTCTGTCGACACCTACAAGCCCGAGGTCATGCGCGCGGTGCTCGACCTGGGCGCCGACATCGTCAACGACATCTGGGCACTGCGCCGTCCAGGGGCGCGCGCGGCGGTGGCGGCCCACCCCGGCTGCGGCATCTGCCTGATGCACATGCATCGCGATCCGCAGACCATGCAGGCGGCGCCGATGGAAGGCGATGTCGTTCCCGCCGTGCGCGCCTTTCTCGAGGAACAGGTGCAGGCTCTGCTGGCCCTGGAGGTCGCGCCCGAGCGCATCGTGCTCGATCCGGGGATTGGCTTCGGCAAGACCGTGGCGCAGAATTTCGCCCTCCTGGCTCGGCAGCAGGAATTGCTGGCCGCGGGTTGGCCGCTCCTCGTCGGCTGGTCGCGAAAATCCTCGCTGGGTGCGGTCACCGGCATCGAGACGGCGGCGGGGCGCATGGCGCCGAGCGTCGCGGCCGCTGTGCTGGCGGTCGAGCGCGGGGCAGCGATCGTGCGCGTGCATGATGTGCGCGAAACCGTCGCGGCGCTGGCCGTCTGGCGCGCAATGAGATCAGAACAACAGGGACAGGAGCTCCAACCATGACAAGAAAATACTTCGGCACCGATGGCATCCGCGGCACGGTCGGCCAGGCGCCGATCACGCCGGACTTCGTGCTGCGCCTCGCGCATGCGGTCGGCCGCGTACTCAAGAAGACGGAGGCGCGCCCTTCGGTGCTGATCGGCAAGGACACGCGCATCTCCGGCTACATGCTCGAGTCGGCGCTCGAGTCCGGCTTCAATTCTGCTGGCGTGGACGTGGTGCTGCTCGGGCCGCTGCCGACGCCCGGCGTGGCCTACCTCACGCGTGCCCAGCGCGCCAGCCTCGGGGTGGTGATCAGCGCCAGCCACAACGCCTTTCCGGACAACGGCATCAAGTTCTTCAGCGCGCAGGGCACCAAGCTGAGTGACGAGTGGGAGCTTGCGGTCGAGGCCGCGCTGGAAGAGGCGCCTGCCTGGGCCGATTCCGCCCAACTCGGCAAGGCGCGGCGCCTCAACGACGCGCCGGGCCGCTACATCGAGTTCTGCAAGAGCACCTTCGCCAACGATCTCACGCTGCGCGGCCTCAAGCTGGTCGTGGACGGCGCGCATGGCGCGGCTTACCAGGTAGCGCCGAACGTCTTCCACGAACTCGGCGCGGATGTGATCAGCATCGGCTGTGCGCCAGATGGCCTCAACATCAACAAGGACGTGGGCGCCACGCACCCCCAGGCGCTCATCGACGCGGTGCGGGCCCACGGCGCCGACTACGGCATCGCGCTGGACGGCGACGCCGACCGGCTGCAACTGGTCGACGCGAGCGGCCGCCTGTTCAACGGCGACGAGCTGCTCTACCTGATGGCCATGGAGCGCATCACCCGTGGCGAGAAGCTGCCCGGCGTCGTTGGCACGCTGATGACCAACAAGGCCGTGGAGATTGCGCTGCGCGGACAGGGCATCGAGCTGGTGCGAGCGCGCGTGGGCGACCGCTATGTGCTGGAAGAGCTCGAGAAGCGCCACTGGCTGCTGGGCGGCGAAGGCTCTGGCCATTTGCTCGCGCTCGACCGCCACACCACGGGCGACGGCATCGTGAGCGCGCTGCAAGTGCTGCAGGCCTGCCAGCGCAGCGGCAAGAAGGTGGGCGAGATGCTGGCCGAGCTCACGCTGTTCCCGCAAACGCTCATCAATGTGCGCCTGACGGGCGATCAGGACTGGATGGCCAACAAGACGCTGGCCGCCGAGATCTGGCGTGCGGAGGCCGAATTGGGCGATGCAGGCCGCGTGCTGATCCGCGCGAGTGGCACGGAGCCGTTGCTGCGCGTGATGGTGGAGGCGCGCGACGCGGCGCAAGCCGAAGCCTGCGCGCAGCGCCTGGCTGCTGCGGTGACAGCAGGGTCGGCAGCGTGATCGAGGTCCGGCTGGCGGACTACCGCGACCCGGTGCACGCGCGTGCGCTGGTCGAGCTGCTGGACAGCTACGCGCGCGATCCGGCCGGCGGCGGAACGCCGCTGGCGCCAGAGGTGCTGGCCAGCTTGCCCGAGGCGCTGGCCGCGCGGGCGCAGGCCTTCAGCGTACTGGCCTACGATGGCGAGCAGGCCGTCGGTCTCGTCAATTGCATCGAAGGCTTCTCGACCTTCGCCTGCAAGCCGCTGGTCAATGTGCACGATGTGGTCGTGCTGCCCACCCATCGCGGCCAGCGCATCACCCAGCGCATGCTGGCGTGCGTGGAGCAGGAGGCCCGTGCGCGCGGCGCCTGCAAGCTCACGCTGGAGGTGCTGTCTGCCAACCACAGCGCACTGCGCGCCTACGTACGCGAAGGCTTCGCCAACTACCAGCTCGACCCGGCCTATGGCCAGGCCATGTTCCTGCAAAAGAAACTGTGAACTGACCCACCCTCCTGGGGCAACACCAGCGGCCCGGCAAAGCCGGTTCCGCGGTGTTCCTGATTTCAGTCAGAAGCGAGTCACAGGCATCTCGTCGCTGCCCTTGCCGGCGGCGTACTTGCCCAGCTCCCATTTGGCGATCGCGTTGCGGTGCACTTCGTCCGGGCCGTCGGCGAAGCGCAGGGTGCGGGCGCCGGCATAGGCATAGGCGAGCGGGAAGTCGTCGCACATGCCGCCGCCGCCATGCACCTGCATGGCCCAGTCGATCACCTGGCAGGCCATGCTGGGCGCCACCACCTTGATCATCGCGATCTCGGTCTTGGCCACCTTGTTGCCGGCCACGTCCATCAGCCAGGCTGCCTTGAGCGTGAGCAGCCGCGCCATGTCGATCTTGCAGCGTGCCTCGGCAATGCGCTCCTGCGTCACGGTCTGCGAGGCCACGGTCTTGCCGAAGGCCACGCGCGAGGAGGCGCGCTTGCACATCAGTTCGAGTGCGCGTTCGGCCAGGCCGATCAGGCGCATGCAGTGATGGATGCGCCCCGGGCCGAGGCGGCCCTGGGCGATCTCGAAGCCGCGGCCTTCGCCGAGCAGGATGTTGTCCACCGGCACGCGCACGTTCTCGAAGTACATCTCGACATGGCCGTGCGGCGCGTCGTCGTAGCCCATCACGTTGAGCGGTCGCACGATGCGGATGCCCTTCGCGTCGGATGGGACCACCACCATGCTCTGCTGCGAGTGGCGCGGCGCGTCGGGATCGGTCTTGCCCATGGTGATGAAGACCTTGCAGCGCGGATCGGCCGCGCCGGAGATCCACCACTTGCGGCCGTTGATCACGTATTCGTCGCCCTGGCGCTCGATGCGCGTCGAGATGTTGGTCGCGTCGCTCGAAGCGACCTCGGGCTCGGTCATCGCGAAGGCGGAGCGGATCTCGCCTTCCAGCAGCGGCTTGAGCCAGCGCGCCTTGATGTCGTCGGAGCCGTAGCGCGCGATGGTCTCCATGTTGCCGGTGTCCGGCGCCGAGCAATTGAAGGCCTCGCTGGCCCATGGCACGCGGCCCATGATCTCGGCCAGCGGCGCGTATTCCTGGTTGGTGAGGCCCGCGCCCTTGTAGCCGGAGACCTCGGCGCTGTCGACCGGCAGGAACAGGTTCCACAGGCCCTGTGCCTTGGCTTTCTGCTTGAGCTTCTCGACCGTGTCGAGCGCGGTCCAGCGCTTGCCGGCCGCGGTGTTGGCCGCCAGCTCCGCCGTGTATTCCGCCTCGGCGGGGTAGATGTGGTCTTCCATGAAGGCGGTGACGCGCTTCTGCAAGTCTTTGGTCTTGGCCGAGTAGTCGAAATCCATGAGGTCTCCTGTGGGGTAAGGTGAGGGCGCGGGCCGGATCAGGCCCGCTGCGCGAACTGCCAGGCCATCTCGGCCATCGGCCGCGCCCCGCGGCCCGAGGCCACGGCCTGTTCGCTCGATGCGGTACCCGCTTCGACGCGCTTGGCGATGCCCTGCAGGATCGCGGCCATGCGGAACAGGTTGTAGGCCTGGTAAAAGTTCCAGTCGGGCGCGAGCGCCTCGGGCGTGGTGAGCCCGGTGCGCTCGCAGTACTTGCGGATGTACTCGCTCTCGGTCGGGATGCCGAGGCTCTTCAGGTCCAGGCCGCCGATGCCGCGGAACGAGCCCGGTGCGATGTGCCAGGACATGCAGTGATAGCTGAAGTCGGCCAGCGGATGGCCCAGCGTGGACAGCTCCCAATCGAGCACGGCGACGGCGCGCGGCTCGGTGGCGTGGAACATGAGGTTGTCGAGCCGGTAGTCGCCGTGCACGATCGAGGTCATCTTCTCGTCGCGCGCGCTCTCGGGCATGTGGAGCGGCAGCCATTCCATCAGCCGGTCCATCTCGGGAATCGGCTGCGTGATCGAGGCCACGTACTGCCTGCTCCAGCGGCCGATCTGGCGCTCGAAGTAGTTGCCCGGCTTGCCGTAGTCGGCCAGGCCGCGCTCGGCGAACTTCACGGTATGCAGCGCGGCAATGACGCGGTTCATCTCGTCGTAGATGGCCGTGCGCTCCGCATTGCTCATGCCCGGGAGCGACTGGTCCCACAGCACCCGGCCTTCCATGAACTCCATCAGGTAGAAGGCGCGGCCGATGATGCTTTCGTCCTCGCACAGGCAATACATGCGAGGCACCGGCACATCGGTGCCGGCCAGGCCGCTCATGACCTTGAACTCGCGCTCGATCGCATGCGCCGAGGGCAGCAGCTTGGCGACCGGGCCCGGCTTGGCGCGCATCACGTAGCTCTGTGTGGGCGTACTGAGCTTGTAGGTCGGGTTCGACTGTCCGCCCTTGAACATCTCGACCGTCAGCGGGCCCTTGAAGCCGTCGAGCTTCGTCTCGAGCCAGGCGGTCAGAGCATCGATGTCGAAGACGTGCTGCTTGGAAACGGCGCGGGTGCCGACGAAGTTGTCGAAGTCCTGGGTCATGTCTCTGGGTTCTGCTGTTATTGGTCGTCGGCTTCCGAAATGCGCATGACTGCCGCGCGGTCCAGCACCACCAGGCCGCCGGGCTCGATGCGGATCGCCTGCTCGCGCTCCATCGCCTTGAGCTCCTGGTTCACGCGCTGGCGCGAGGCGCCCAGCAGCTGTGCCAGCTCCTCCTGCGCCAGGTGCAGGCCGATCCGCATCTGGCTGCCGTCGGCGAGGTTGGGCACCCCATAGCTGCGCACCAGGTGGATGAGCTGCTTGGCGAGCCGGGCGCGCAGCGGCAGCGTGTTGAGGTCCTCGACCAGGCCGAACAGCTGCCGGATGCGCCGCGCCTGCAGCCGCATCAGGGCCTCGTAGAGCTCGATGTGGCTGGCGAGGATCTTCTGGAAATCGGCGCGCGCCACGCACACGATCGTGGTGTCGCCGTGCGCATAGGCATCGTGGGTGCGCCGGTCCCCGTCGAATATTGCAACGTCGCCGAACCAGATGCCCGGCTCCACGTAGGTCAGCGTCACCTGCTTGCCCGACACCGCGGTCGAGCTCACGCGTACCGCGCCCTTGGCGCAGGCGATCCACTGCTCGGGCGGATCGCCGCGCGCGCAGATCAGGTCGCCGTCCTTGTAGCGTTTGACGAAGGTGCATCGAAGAATGTCGTGACGCAGGGATGGGGAAAGAGAAGAGAACCAGCGACCACCATTGATCGCCTCTCGTTCTTCGATGGTAAGAATGGGCTCGTCCATGAACTGTCCTGTGCGTGACTGGAATGCCCGGGCCTGTCGCCCGAGCGACGCGCCGCTACTCGTAGCGCGGCGTCTCTTTGGCGAGAAAGGCGGCGATGCCGATGCCGGCGTTGGGATGGTGGAGGTTTCGCACGAAGTGGTCGCGCTCCTGCGACAGCTGCGCAGCCAGCGTGGCGCCGCGCGCCTCGCCCAGGAGCTCCTTGATGCTGGCGAGCGAGTTGGGTGCACGCGCATTGAGGCGCTCGGCGAGCGCGAGCGCAGCCGATAGGGCCTGGCCGCTCTCGGTCACCTCGTTGACCAGGCCGAGCGCGTGCAGGCGCGCCGCGTCGATGCGGCCGCCCAGCATCAGCCATTCGCTCGCGATCTGGCGCGGCAGGGACTGCGCCAAGTGCCAGCTCAGGCCGCCGTCCGGCGACAGCGCCACGCTGCTGTAGGAGGCCGCGAACACGGCATCGCGCGCTGCGACGATGAAGTCGCAGGCCACGGCGAGCGAGAAGCCGGCGCCGGCGGCGGCGCCCTCGACGGCCGCGATCACCGGCTTGGGGAAGGTGCGGATCGAATCGATCCAGTTGTGCAGCGCCTCGATGCTCTCGGCCTGCACCGCGGGCTCGCGCTCGCGGTTGGCCGACAGGCGCTGCAGCGAACCCCCGGCGCAGAACCATGCGCCTTCGCCCACCAGCACCACGCTGCGCACCTCGTCGCTGTTCTCGGCGCCGTTGAGCGCCTCGATGCCCGCGGCGTACATCTCGGGACCGAGCGCGTTGCGCTGCGAGGGGTTGGAGAGCGTGAGCACCATGGTGCGGCCCTCGCTCGTGCTTTTCAGTTCTGCGCTCATTCGATGCTTGTCTCCTATGCTTCGGGATGGGTGAGGCTCAAGCCCAGCGCGCCACGGCGTCGCAGCCACGGGCTGGGGCGGTAGCGCGGATCGCCGTAGACGGTCTGCAGGTTGAACAGTACTTCGAGCACGTTGGTCGGGCCGTACAGGTCGCCCATCGCCAGCGGGCCTTGCGGATAGCCGAGGCCCAGCTTCACGGCCACGTCGAGATCGGCAGGCGAGCAGACCTGCTGCTGGCACATGTCGGCCGCGATGTTCACGATGGTGCCGATCACTCGCTGGGTGACGAAACCGCCGCTGTCGCGGATCACGCTCACGGCCTTGCCGTCGCGTGCGAACAAGGCATGGGCGGTTTCGCGCATGTCGTGCCGCGTTGCAGGGTTGGTGGCGAGCACGCGGCGCTTCGTGGCGGCGTCGTCCACCATCAGGTCGATGCCGACAGTGCGCGTGGCATCCAGCCGCTCGACCGCGGCCACCGTGGTGACGTCGAAGCCCAGCGGCGCGACCAGGATCAGCGCGGCGGAGGAGGGCGTGGCCCCGCTTTCCAACTGGGCGCCCAGCGTGTGTACCAGCTTCAGCAGCTCCGGCCGCCGTGCTGCGCGCGGGGAGACCCAGATGGCCGGGTAGCCGTCGAGCGCCGGCGCGGGCGGCTCGGACGCCTGCTGCGCGACGCCGTCGACGTAGCGGTAGAAGCCTTCTCCCGTCTTGCGCCCGAGCGCACCGGCCGCGAGCCGCTGTGCGGTGATCACGCTCGGCCGGAAGCGCGGCTCCTCGTAGTACTGGCGGTAGATCGACTCCATCACCGGGTGAGAGACATCGAGCGCCGTGAGGTCCAGCAGTTCGAAGGGTCCGAGGCGAAAGCCCGCCTGGTCCTTGAGGATGCGGTCGATGGTTGCGAAGTCAGCCACGCCCTCGCCGGCGATTCGCAAAGCTTCGGTGCCGTAGCCACGCCCCGCATGGTTGACGATGAAGCCGGGCGTGTCCCTGGCCTGCACCGCGGTGTGGCCCATCTGCGCGGCATAGGTGGCGAGTTGACTGCAAAGCTCGGGCTGGGTCTTGAAGCCTGCCACGACCTCGACCACCTTCATCAGGGGCACTGGGTTGAAGAAATGGAAGCCCGCCATGCGCTGTGGCTGCGCCATTGCCGCGGCGATGGCCGTGACCGAGAGCGACGAAGTGTTGGTCGCCAGGACGGCCGAGGGCGCCACCAGCGCTTCAAGCTCGCGAAACAGCTTGCGCTTGACCTCGAGGTCCTCGACCACGGCCTCGATCACCAGGTCGCAGCCGGCTAGCGCCTGCATCGAATCGACGGCGCGCACGCGTGCCGACAACGCATCGCGCTGCGCCTCGTCCAGCTTGCCTTTCTCGTGCAACTTCTGCCACTGGGCCAGGAGGGCATCGCGGCCGCGGGCAGCGGCGCCTTCGAAGCTGTCGAGCAGCAGCACCTGGCTGCCGGCCTGGGCAGCGATCTGGGCAATGCCTCGCCCCATCGCGCCAGCTCCGATGATTCCTACGTTGGAAAACTGCACAGTCATTTGATAATTGTCTCTCGCTAAATCTGGCATCACAGGCGTGCATGCCAGAATGTGTCTACTTTCGATTAGCTTTTCGGCTTTACTCATTTTGCAACCACCACGTTTGGCTGCGGCCCTGTTTCTACTCGGGTTGGCACTTGAATCGTCTGGCTTGACGATCGGGCGGCCCCAAGGGGCCGTCTGGATCGGCAAGCCCCTGGATGTCGTGGTTCCGCTTTCGCTCGACGATGCCGAAACCGGTGGCGGTCTGTGCCTGGAAGCCGAGGTGGTGCAAGGCGATCTGCGCGTCCCCGACCGGAGTGTGACGATATCGCTCGAGCCCGGGGCCAACGCCGCCAGTTCGCGCGTGCGCATCCGCTCCACTGTCGCGATTGACGAGCCGGTGGTCAACTTGAATGTGCGGGCGGGTTGCGAAACGCGCTCCACGCGCAGCTACGTGCTGCTGGCCGATGTGCCCACGGAGTCTTCCCTGCCCAGTGTCGCCATGCCGGGCCCGCGGCCTGCGGCCGAGGCGCCGGCCGTGGCGCGCACACCGCAGCGCGCGCCTTCGCGCGTGGAGGGGGCGGGCTCGTCGTCCGGTGCCGAGGGCGCCGCGACCGCGCGACGCAACACCGGTGTTGCCGCTCCCTCCGCAGGCGCTCAGAACGGCGAGGCGCAGCCACCGCGCCGAAGCGCTGCGGCGTCGCCAGGCCGAGCCGCTGCGGCGCCGCGGCCACCCGCAGCCCAGCGTGCCGCCACGCCGCGCACGGCGACCGCGGCCGCCCCGACCCCGGCACGCGCCGCAGCGACCGGCGGACCGCGCCTGCAGCTCGAGGCGATCGAGCCAGTTCCGACCGCTGCCCCGGGCCTCAAGACCACGGCACAGCTGACGCTGCCCGCGTCCGAGGACCCGGCGCGCCGCAGTGCCGCCGCTGCGCAATGGCGCGCCCTCAACGGCGAGCCCGAGGCGGCGCAGCGCGAGGCTCAGCGCATGCAGGCGCTGGAGGCCACGCTGGCCACGCTGCGCGAGCAGACGGCACAGAACCAGCGCGCCCTGCTCGAACTGCGCACCGAGCTTGCGCAGGCGCGGGAGGACCGCTACCGCAATCCGCTCGTCTATGCCCTGGTCGGCCTGCTGCTGCTCGCGCTGATCGCCATCCTGCTGCTGTGGCGCCAGATCGCGCGCCGGGCCGAGCCGGCCTGGTGGCGCGAGCCAGCGTCCAAGCGCGACGCGGGCCCGACGCAACCCAGCGCCCTGGGCGAATTGCTCGACGATGACGAAGACGTCGGAGGCTCCGGCCGGCGGCGCAGCGCGAATGCCACCAGCTTCGGAGCGGCCACGTTTGCGGGCCTGGACCCCGAAGACAACAGCGGCTTCGGCGATTCGCAGCCCCATCCCCGCGCGGTGGACAGCACGCCATCCAGGCCGGTCAACACCGAGGAACTGTTCGACGTCCAGCAGCAGTCCGACTTCTTCCTCTCGCTGGGCCAGCACGACCAGGCGATCGCGGTGCTGCGCGAGCACATTGCCACCAATCCCGGCACCAGCGCCCTGGCTTATCTGGACCTGCTGCGTATCTACCACTCGCTGGACCGCAAGGACGACTATGCGCGCCTGGCGGAAGAGTTCGAACGGGCCTTCAATGCCGATGTGCCTGCCTTCGAGCATTTCAACGAGACGGGCAAGGGCCTCGAGCACTACCGCAGCACGCTGGCGCGCATCGAATCGCAATGGCCGGCGCCGGGCACCCTGGCGCTGATCGAGGAACTGATCTTCCGCAAGCCTGGCGCGACTGAGGACGAGGCCTTCGACCTCGCCGCCTACCAGGAATTGCTGCTGCTCTACTCGGTCGCCAAGGAGGTGATCGACCCGGGCAGTGCGCCACCCGCGCCGGTGGCGCAGCCGGCGTTCGTCGACACCTTCGGCCATGAGCAGCTGGCCACGACGCCAGCGCCTCTCGAAGCCCGGAGGCAGGTCGAGCCCATCGAGGACGGGCCGATGCTGCCGGCCTCCATCTACGGTGCGATCGACGACACGCTGGGGCACGAGACCGTGCTGGTGCCCGACGCCCCGGAGCCGACATCGGATGCTCCGGACCGCGAGTCGAGGCGCGTGGTTCAGCCCGATGCCAGCCTGGACCTGGCCGAGTTCGACAAGACGGCCTTCGAGACCATGCGGGCCCCGTTGGAGGCACCGACGCCGCCGCCGGCGCCATCGACCGACCCGAATGTGATCGATTTCGAGCTCTTCGATCCGGACACCGAAGCCGAGATCGCGCCCAAGCCGGTCAAGCGCTGAAGGCCGCGGCGCGGGCCTGGGCCCGGTCGACGGCCAGCCTCGCCGACAGCGCGCACGCCACTCGCGCGGCGGACCCGGCTTCTCAAGGGAAGAGCAAAGGCCCAGGGAGGGATGTCGGCACGGCGGCGCGCTTCAACGTCGGACCTGCAGCGCGCCCGGGTTGACGATGTTGGTCGGGTTGCCCTTGATGAAGCTGACGACGTTGTCGAAAGCCTGGCCGAAATACATCTCGTAGCTGTCCTGCTCGACGTAGCCGATGTGCGGCGTGCAGATGCAGTTTTCCAGCCGCAGCAGCGCGTGGCCCTGCAGCGGTGGCTCGCTCTCGAAGACGTCGATCGCTGCCAGCCCGGGCCGCCCGCGATTGAGTGCGGCGAGCAGCGCATCCTGTTCCACCAGTTCCGCGCGCGAGGTATTGACGAAGAGCGCGGTGGGCTTCATGCGCGAAAGGTCCTCGAGCGTGACCAGGCCCCGGGTCTCTTCCGTGAGACGCAGGTGGATCGACAGCACGTCGGCCGCGGCGAAGAAGGCTTCGCGGTTCGGCGCCACCTGGAAGCCGTCGGAGCGAGCACGGGCGCAGCTCTCTTCGCGGCCCCAGATCACCACCTGCATGCCGAAGGCCTGGCCATAGCGCGCCACCAGTTGGCCGATGCGGCCGTAGCCCCAGATGCACAGCGTCTTGCCCTTGAGCACCGAGCCCAGCCCGAAATTGGGCGGCATGGATGCGGACTTGAGCCCTGATTGCTGCCAGGCGCCATGCTTGAGGTTGCTGATGTACTGCGGCAGGCGCCGCATCGCCGCCATGATGAGCGCCCAGGTGAGCTCGGCCGGGGCCAGTGGCGAGCCCGAGCCCTCGGCGACCGCCACGCCATGCTCGGTGCAGGCATTGACGTCGATGTGATGGCCGGCACGCCCGGTTTGCGAGATCAGCTTGAGCTTGGGCAGCTTCTCGATCAGTTGGCGCGAGATCTGGGTGCGTTCGCGGATCAGCACGATCACGTCGGCATCCTTGAGCCTCACCGAGAGCTGTCCGATGCCCTTGACCGTGTTGGTGTAGACCTTGGCGGCATACGCGTCGAGCTTGGAGGCGCAGCGCAGTTTGCGCACTGCGTCCTGATAGTCGTCGAGGATCACGATGTTCATGGCTTGCCATTGTGCCTCGCACCATCCAAGGGGCCGCGCGCCATGCGCCGGAAGCGCAGGGCGCTCCTGGGACATACCCCGCGCGCCGGGCGCTCAGCGACCCGGAACGCAGGGCGTGCGGTCGTCAGTGCAGACAGCCGGGCGAGGGCGCAGCGCCTGCCGCTTCCAGGGCGGCCAGCCGGTCGAGTTCGGCGCAGACATCCGCCATGCGGCCTGAAATCACGACTCGGCCGGTGCTCGCCCCCTTGTGTTGCGCATCGACCGTACGGACCACACGCAGCGGGCGGGGTGCCGACAGGCGGGATGCCGGCGTGGCGGGACGCACGGCGCAACTGGGGCGGATGCCGACGTAGCGCAGGCCGGAGGCGCTTCGGCGGCGCGACGGTATCCAGCGGCTGGCCAGCGATTGAAGGGGCATGAACAAGTCGACGAAGCTGAGCAGAGCGATTCCCATGTGAACTCCATGAAGGTCAGAGATTGAACACAGGCAGGATTGCTTTCGCCGGCCGCGACAGGGTGATGGCCCTTGGCCATACGCCCGCCACCTGTCGCAGCCGCTTGGGCAGCATGAGCAGGGTTCGCTCATGCTGCCTTGTGCGGCTACATCAGCATGGTGTTGCGGATCAGGCCGACGGCGAGGCCTTCGATCTCGAAAGGCTCGCCCGGCTGCACGATGATGGTGGGATAGTCGGGGTTCTCGGCGTGCAGCTCGATGACCTGTTTGTTGCGCTTGAGGCGCTTGACCGTGACTTCGTCGCCCAGCCGGGCCACGACGATCTGGCCGTTGCGGGCCTCCTTGGTGGCCTGCACGGCGAGCAGGTCGCCGTCCATGATGCCGGCGTCGCGCATGGACATCCCACGCACCTTGAGCAGGTAGTCGGGCTGCCGCTGGAACAGCGTGTTCTCCACGTAGTAGGTCTGGTCCACGTGCTCCTGCGCCAGGATCGGCGAGCCGGCGGCAACGCGCCCGATCAACGGCAGCGCGAGCTGCGCCATGCCAGGCAGTGAGAGCGAGAACTGGTTGTTGCGCGATTCGTTCAGCGAACGCAGCGCATCGCCCTTGAGCCGGATGCCGCGCGAGGTGCCGCTCACGAGCTCGATGACGCCCTTGCGCGCCAAGGCCTGCAGATGCTCCTCGGCCGCATTGGCGGACTTGAAGCCCAGCTCTGCGGCGATCTCGGCACGGGTGGGCGGCGCGCCCGTGCGCGCAATGGCGCTCTGGATGAGGTCCAGAATCTGTTGCTGGCGGGCGGTAAGCTTGGCGGCGAACTGCATTGACGACTCCTTGCGGCACTGGCTGAATATCCAGTAGCTGTATTTTTAACCAGTTTCCGGAGCTTTGGCAAGTCATGGCGGGCAACATCAGCGAAAGCAAGCGTCATGTGGTCGTCCTGGGCACGGGCGGCACCATCGCCGGCCGCTCGAGCTCTGCGGCCGACAACGTCGGCTATACCGCCGCCCAGGTGGGGGTTACCGAACTGCTGGAGGGCCTTGCGGCGCCCGCCGGCATCGCGCTGCAGACCGAGCAGGTGGCCCAGGTCGACAGCAAGGACATGGGCTTCGCGATCTGGCGCAGTCTGGCCTTGCGCTGTGCTCATTGGCTGGCGCAGCCCGACGTGGCGGGCTTGGTCATCACCCACGGCACCGACACCTTGGAGGAAACCGCGTTCTTCCTTCAGTCTGTGCTGGCGCCGCCCAAGCCGGTGGTGCTGACCAGCGCCATGCGCCCGGCGACCGCGCTGACGCCGGACGGCCCGCAGAACTTGCGAGATGCCGTAGCAGTCGCGGCGAGCCCTGGTGCAATGGGCGTGGTGGCGGTGTGCGCGGGCACGGTGCACAGCGCCTTCGATGTGCAGAAGGTACACACCTACCGGATCGACGCCTTCGGTTCCGGCGATGCGGGGCCAGTGGCCTTTGTGGAGGAGGGCGCCTTGCGCGAGCTCAGGAACTGGCCTTCCTCGCCGCCGGAGCCGGCACGCCTTTCCTTCGAGCTGATGCGGCAGGCCACCCGCTGGCCGCGGGTGGAGATCCTGGTGAGCCACGCGGACGCACGCGGCAGCATCATCGACGCGCTGGTCCTGGAGCGGCAGGCAGGCTCCGCGGAGCCGGTGCAGGGCCTGGTGCTGGCGGCGACTGGCAATGGCACGGTCCACGAGGCTCTGGAAGCGGCTGCGCTGCGGGCGCAGGCGGCCGGCATCGCGGTCGTGCGCGCCACGCGTTGCCTCCAGGGCCGCATTCTTCCCATGCCGGATGCGGCGCTGCGCGACGCCGGCGCAATGACGCCGGTGAAGGCGCGCATCGCGCTGGTGCTGGAATTGATGGCCGTCCAGGCTGGCGGCGCCTGAGCGCATGTTCGAGGCTCTGCGCTCGCACGCCTGGCTCTATCCGGCGCTGGAGGTGGTGCACATCGTCGGCATCGCGCTGTTGCTCGGCAACCTGGTGGCGCTCGAGATGCGGGTGTTCGGGCGCGCTGCCGTCCTGCCAGTGGCTGCCATGGCCAGGTTGTCGCTCTCGATCGCGGCCGCCGGCTTCGCACTCGCGGCGGCCAGCGGTTCGCTGATGTTCGCCACCCAGCCGGCGGAACTGCTGGCCAACCAGACTTTCCTGGCCAAAATGGGCTTGCTGGTGGCCGCCGGCTTCAACGCGGGGTGGTTCCATCTGCGCGGCTCGCTGCGCAAACTGGATGCGATGGCGCGGGTACAGATGTTGTTATCTACTGCGATCTGGCTGGCCGTCGTGTTCTGCGGCCGTTGGATCGCCTACTGAAGAGGAGCCTTCCCGATGAAACGTCGCCACATCGTCATCGCCGCCGGGTCCCTGCCGCTGGCCGGTTCGTTCGCCTGGGCCCACCATGGCTGGAGCAGCTTTGACCAGGACCGCCCGATCTACCTCGAGGGGACGGTGGCGCGGGTGCGCTGGCAGAACCCGCATGCGGAGCTGTTGCTCGACGTCCCGTCCGGGCTCAAGGTGCCGGCCGACCTGGCGAAGCGGGCGCTGCCGGGGCAGAGCGCCCCCGTCGACGGGCCTGGCTTGCTCGCGCGGGCGGTCGTGCCTCGCCGCAATGACCGCCAGTGGGAGCTCGAGCTCGCGCCGCTGACGCGCATGGAGGCCTGGAAGGTCTCGGAGATCAAGCCCGGCACCGCCGTCTCCGCGGTGGGCTTCACGCTCAAGGAAGAAAAGGGAGATCCCGTGATGCGCGTCGAATACCTGTTTGTCGACGGCAAGGTCTACGGGCTGCGTTCCAGCCCCGCCTGACGATCAACTCGCCAGGGCGGCCATCGCGCGCTGCGTGATGTCGTCGACGCTGCCGACGCCGCTGATCGCACGGTATTTGGGGGCCGCACCGGGCTCGGCCTTGGCCCAGGCTGCGTAGTAGTCGACCAGCGGCCGGGTCTGCTGGCTGTAGACCTCGAGCCGGTGGCGCACGGTCTCTTCCTTGTCGTCGTCGCGCTGGATCAGGTCCTCGCCCGTGACGTCGTCCTTGCCTTCGACCTTCGGCGGATTGAACTTGACGTGGTAGATACGCCCGGATGCCGGGTGCGAGCGACGTCCGCTCATGCGCTCGATGATGTCGGCAAAGGGCACGTCGATCTCGAGCACGTAGTCGAGCTTGACGTTGGCCGCGCGCATGGCGTCGGCCTGCGGGATGGTTCGGGGGAAACCGTCGAAGAGAAAGCCCTGGGCGCAATCCGGCAGCGCGAGGCGCTCCTTGACCAGGTTGATGATCAGGTCGTCGCTCACCAATGCGCCGGAGGCCATCACAGCCTTGGCCTGCAGGCCGAGCGGGGTGCCGGCCTTGACCGCCGCGCGCAACATGTCGCCGGTAGAGATTTGAGGAATGCCGTACTTCTGGCAGATGAAGGCAGCCTGTGTGCCCTTGCCCGCCCCGGGGGCGCCCAACAAAATCAGTCTCATGGTGTCCTCGGAGGTCTTTCGATCTTCTGTCGCGCCTGGCATGCCGGGGAAGGCGTTGCATGGGCGGAGTTGCGTCGAGGATAGCACGCACTCTCGAGCGAACCCGCCCGATGGCGGGCGTGTCAGGCGGCGAAAAGCGCGCGGACGCGCGCGAGGTCTTCGGGGGTGTCGATTCCCGGGCCGGGCGCATGCGCGCTCACATGCACGGCGATGCGATAGCCGTGCCACTGGGCGCGCAACTGTTCCAGCGCCTCGGTCGCTTCCACCGGTGCCGGCGGCAGATTCGGGAACTGACGCAAGAAGGACGCGCGGTAGCCATAGATGCCGATATGGCGCAGCGGTGCCGGGGAGGTCGGCAAGCTCGTCGGCCCGCCCTTCGCGAAGCCGTCGCGCCACCACGGGATCGGTGCCCGGCTGAAGTAGAGCGCGTTGCCCCGGGCGTCGAGCACCGTCTTGACGACATTGGGATTGAGGAAGTCCTCGAGGGATTCGATTGCATGCGCGGCCGTGCTCATCGCCGCATCGGCGTGTGAAGCCAGGGTCTGCGCTACGGCATCGATCAGCGATGGATCGATCAGCGGCTCGTCGCCCTGGACGTTCACCACGATCTCGTCGTCGGCCAGTCCAAGCTGCACGCACGCCTCGGCGAGTCGGTCGCTGCCGCTGGCATGGTCGGTGCGGGTCAGCAACACCTCCACGCCGTGGGCCTCGCAGGCGGCGACGATGCGGGCATCGTCGGCCGCGACCACCACTCGCTCCGCACCGGAGTGCCGTGAACGTTGTGCGACGCGCACCACCATCGGCACCCCGGCAATGTCTGCCAGGGGCTTGTCGGGCAGTCGCGTCGAGGCGAGCCGCGCCGGAATCAGGACGGCGTAGCGCAAACTCAGAGCCCCAGTTCCTCGTCGGACAGCGTGCGGGCCTCGGTCTCCAGCAGTACCGGAATGCCGTCGCGCACGGGGTAGGCCAAACGGGCGCTGCGCGAGCGCAGCTCCTGCGCCTCGGGATGCCAGGTGAGCGGTCCCTTGGTCACGGGGCAGACGAGCAGTTCAAGCAGCTTGGTGTCCATCGAGCGATGATAGCTTTGCGTCGAGTGCTCGGAAGAAGCCCGGCTCGGGTTGGAACATCAGCGGCAGTGCGAGCGCATCGGGCGCCCGGCGCCACAGCTTGAGCGCATCTTTCTCGGTGCACAGCAGCACGTAGCCCGTGCCCGGCGGCGGTTGCCAGTCGGTGAAATCGTGGTGGTCGGGCAGCGCAATGCACTGCTGCGGCGCGAGCCCGTGTTCGCGCAGCATCTGGAAGAAGGCTTCGGGCTTCGCGATGCCCGCGACAGCCACCAGCGGCCGGCCCGAGAGCGATGCGAGCGGGACCGGCGTGCCGTCCAGACGCAAGGCTGCATCGGCCAGCGAACGCTGCGCGGTGAAGCCGGCGAAAGCAGGGCGTGCGCCGGTGTGGAGCACCAGGTCGCAGCGCCGGGGCCAACGCTCGCGCAGCGGGCCGGCCGGCAACAGCCAGCCGTTGCCCGTGCCGCGGTCGTCGAAGACGCAGATCTCGATGTCGCGTGCCAGGGCGAGATGCTGCAGTCCATCGTCGCTCACGATGCACTGCGTCCCAGGATGCCGCGCCAGCAATGCACGCGCGGCCTCGATGCGGCGTCGCGCGACGAAGACTGGCGCCGCGGTTGAACGGCGGATCAAGGCCGGCTCGTCGCCGACCTCGCGTGGGTCGCTGTCCTCGTGCACTTCCCGGCAGTCATCGGTCGCCCGGCCGTAGCCGCGCGACACCACGCCCACTTTCAGTCCCCGAGCCTGGAGGTGGCGTACCACGGCCATCACGACCGGCGTCTTGCCCGAACCGCCGGCGATCACGTTGCCGACCACGATCACCGGCGCGTCGACGCGCACGGTGCCGAGGACCCCAAGGCGATAGAACGCCCGACGGGCGGCCGTCAGTGCGCCGTAGACAACGGAAATGGGCCACAGCAGCCCCGCGAGCGCGCCGCGTTGCAGCCAGGCCCGCTGCAGATCCAAGGCTAACGTCCTGCCCGCGCGGCCGACTGCGTGGCGAAGGTGATCTGCATGAGGCCGGCGCGGCGCGCGGCTTCCATCACCGTGATCACCGATTGATGGGCTGCACTGGCATCGGCGCTGATGATCACGATGGTGTCCTTGCCACCGCTGGACGCGGCACCCAAGGCCTCGGCCACCGCTTCAACGCTGCGATCGGACAGCACGGTCTTGTTGATCGAGTAGCGGCCATCGGCGGAGACACCGACGATCACCTCCTTCGGATAGTCGCGCTGGGCCTCCACATCGGCCACCGGCAGGCGCAGTTGCATCTCCGTGAACTTGCTGTAGGTGGTCGACAGCATCAGGAAGATGAGCACGACCAGCAGCACGTCGATGAAGGGGATCAGATTGATCTCGGGCTCTTCCTTCGAGCCGTGGCTGAAATGCATCCGCCTCATGACCGCAGCGTGTTCAGGTGGCGGGCGAAGCGTTCGCCGGCGAGTTCAAGGTTGAGGAGGTATTCGTCGACCCGGGTACGGAAGTAGCGCCAGAAGATCAGCGCCGGGATCGCAACGATCAGGCCGAAGGCCGTGTTGTAGAGCGCGATGGAAATGCCGTGCGCCAGTTGAGCCGGGTTGCCGGAGCCGACTGCGCCGCTGCCGGGCGACTGGGACCCGAAGATCTCGATCATGCCGATCACAGTGCCCAGCAGGCCAAGCAGCGGCGCAGCCGACGCGATGGTCGCCAGCGCCGGCAGGTAACGCTCGAGCCGGTGGGCGACGATGCGTCCGGCCGCCTCCATCGACGCGCGCAGGTCGTCCTCGGTCGATTGAGGGTTGGCATTCATGTGGCGGAAACCGGCCGCCAGGACTTCGCCGAGTCCGGAGTTCCGCTCCAGCTTGGTCACCACGTCCGGACCCGGAATCGCGTTGCGCGAAACCGTGATGGCCTCGTCGAGCAGTTTGGGAGGAAGAACCTTGGAGGTCTTGAGGCTGGTGAATCGCTCGATGACCAACGCGAGCCCCAGCACCGAACAGGCGAGCAGTGGCCATATCGGCCAGCCCGCAGCAACTATGATCGAAAACAAGGAAATCCTCCGGCCCGTGGACTGCAAATGCGCGGCGATTATCCACCGTCAGCAGCAGATGTTCCGATTTGTATTCTGCTGTCAGCCACCGCCCACAAGTTCTGTGGATAACTTTGTGGCTAACCTGCGGTGCAAGCCGCCGCCAGCCTCATTCCATGGGTCTTGCGCTGGATCGACTGAATTTTGAGCAGCACTTTCTCCAATCAAATCAAGGGCTTGCACGTGAACTCGTGCATGCGATGCCAATGCCCCCAAGGCGCGGTGAGCCATTCAGCTGCTTGTGGACGACTGGTCGCCTGTTACCCGTCTGCCCATGAGCGAATTTGAAACCCCGGCCGTCGGCCCGCGCGTCTGGGGCGTCGGCGCGCTGTGCCGCGCAGTCGCGGATGCACTTGATGCGCGTTTCAATCCGGTCGCGGTGCGCGGCGAGATCAGCGGCTTCTCGCGCGCCGCGAGCGGCCACTGCTACTTTGCGC
>NZ_LMTS01000153.1:87848-94209 GCF_001541225.1 Variovorax sp. WDL1
TGAAGGACGAAAGCGGCCAGTTGCGCTGCGCCATGTTCAGGCGTGCCGCGGGCCTGCTCGACTTCCAGCCGCGCGACGGCGACCAGGTCGAGGTCCGGGGCCGCCTCGCGGTGTACGAGCCCCGAGGCGACCTGCAACTGGTGGTCGAGAGCCTGCGCCGGGCCGGGCAGGGCGCGCTGTTCGAGCAGTTTCTTCAGCGCAAGGCGCGTCTGGAGGCCGAGGGGCTGTTCGATGCCGCGCGCAAGCGGGCGTTGCCCGCCATGCCGCGCGCGATCGGTCTCGTGACTTCGCCGGGCGCCGCCGCACTGCACGACGTCGTTATCGCGCTGCGGCGCCGCGTGCCGCACATCCCTGTGGTGCTGGCGCCCGCCGCGGTGCAGGGCGCGGGCGCGCCAGCGGAACTGGCACGCTCGCTGCAATCCCTCTACGCGCTGCAACCGCAGGTCGACGTGATCCTGCTGGTGCGCGGCGGCGGATCGATCGAGGATCTCTGGGCGTTCAACGATGAGATGCTCGCACGCACGATCGTGCAGAGCCCGGTGCCCGTCATCAGTGGCGTCGGCCATGAAACCGACTTCACCATCGCCGACTTCTGTGCCGACCTCCGCGCGCCGACACCCACCGCCGCGGCAGAGCTCGTGGCCGCGCCGCGCGAGCTGTGGCTGGGCGCACTGGCCCTGCTCGAAGCGCGCCTGCGTTCCGCTCTTTCCGGACGCCTGGATGCGCTGAGCCAACGTGTCGACGACGCTGCTGCCCGTCTCGCTCGCCCTTCGACGCTGGTGCTGCGCCAGCAGCTGCGCCTGGCTCAGCACGCACAGCGCTTTCGCCACGTCATGCTGGCGCGGGTCCAGCGACTCTCCCAGGTACATCAGGGGTTGCAAGCCGAGCTGCCTCTCGATTTCGCCCGCGCACTGATGCAGCGCAGGGAGCGGCTCGAACGGGCGGCGCTGCGGCTGCAACTGCTCGATCCGACCCTGGTCCTCGAGCGCGGCTATGCCTGGCTCACCGGCCCGGACGGCCGTGCGATCACCCGCGCGCAACAGCTCGCATCGGGCGACGCGGTCCAGGCGAGGCTGGCCGATGGCACGGCCGACATGACGGTCGTGCGAACGGAAACGACAGGACTGCGTCCGACGCGAGCCTCCTGATTCCTTTCTAGAATGCCTTATCCCACAACCAACCTGCGAGAAAAGACATGGAACACGTCCTCCCACCTCTGCCATACCCGCTGGACGCACTGGCGCCCGAGTACTCCAAGGAAACGCTGGAGTACCACTACGGCAAGCACCACAATGCCTATGTGGTGAACCTGAACAACCTGCAGAAGGGCACCGAGTTCGAAAACATGGAACTCGAGGAGATCGTCAAGAAGTCCAGCGGCGGCATCTACAACAACGCCGCTCAGATCTGGAACCACACCTTCTTCTGGAACTGCATGAAGCCTGCGGGCGGCGGCGAGCCCGGCGGCGCGCTGGCCAAGGCGATCGACGCCAAGTGGGGCAGCTACGCGGCCTTCAAGGAAGCCTTCGTCAAGTCGGCCGTGGGCAACTTCGGCTCGGGCTGGACTTGGCTGGTGAAGAAGGCCGATGGCACGGTGGACATTGTCAACATGGGCGCTGCGGGCACGCCACTGACCACGGGCGACAAGCCGCTGCTGACGGTGGACGTCTGGGAGCATGCCTACTACATCGACTACCGCAACCTGCGTCCCAAGTACGTCGAAACGTTCCTGGCGAAGCTGGTGAACTGGGACTTCGCGGCGAAGAACTTCGGCTGAGCCGACCCGCTGCCGCAAGAAGAAGCCGACCCGCGGGTCGGCTTTTTCGTTCGCCCGGCCGGGCGGCTCAGCGCTTGCGCGAGAACAGTTCGCCGTTGAGCTTCGCGCCCTTCTTGATGTTCTTGTGGGCGAACCAGCCCTGGTTCATCTCGAGCACGAAGCGCACGGGCTCCTCGGAGCAATGGGAGTCGTCGGTCTGTGGCTTCATGTCCGCCAGGTTGACAATGCGCCCGTCGTCGGCCACGAAGGCGGCCGTCAGCGGCAGCAGCGTGTTGCGCATCCAGAAGCATTGGGTGGCCGGCTGCTCGAAGACGAAGATCATGCCTTCGTTCTGGGGCATCTCCTTGCGGAACATCAGGCCTATTTGCCGCTGTGCCGGCGTCTCTGCGACCTGGGCATCGATCTGGTACATGCCTGCGGTCAGCCGCACGCGCTGGAGATCAGTCTGTGGTTGCTGGGCGTGGGATGGTGCAAGCAACGCGGCGGACAGTGCGAGAAGGACGACAAGGCGCTGGAACATAGGCGGCTCTTGGAGAGGGGTGGCGCAAACAAAATGCCCGCGGCGGCGCTACGCCCGCATGCGACGACTTCCGGAGCGCGAGTTGACAAAGCCGGTCGTGCGGCCAAAAAAAAGAGCGTTCCGAAGAACGCCTTTTTTGATTCAGCCGGCTGGCTTACTGAGGCGTACCGCCTTGCTTGGGAACCGGCTTCTTGCCGCCGTCCTTGGCGGGGCGGCGCGTGTCGCGCGTGTCGCGGCGAGCCTGGGCAGCCTTGTCGGCGCCGGTCTTGGTCACGCCGCCGCTGCCTTCTGCCACATTGGCCTGGTCACCAGCGGGAGGCTTGACCTGCCCTGCAGGCCTTGCAGCCTTCCTGGTTTCGGCGCGCTCGGCGGCCTTGCCCTGACCCTGGGGGTTGATCTCGGCGGGTTGGGTCTGCGCGAATGCGGCGGTGGCGAACAAGCCGGCCATCATGACTGCGAGAACTTTGCTCATTACAGGTTCCTCTGTGGAAATGGTTTGAAAACGCCTCCCGGCCAGCAGAAGGTCCGTCAACAACGAGGGCTATGAGGCCACGGTTGACAAGCCTTCCAGCTCCTCAGGTTGCGTCTAAAATTCTACGGCTATTCAGCCGGCTCGAAACATAGTGTCTTCCTGCCTTCAATTCATCCCCCGGAGTTCTTACCGTCATGTCCAGCTATCAGCACATCAAAGTCCCGGCCGAAGGCCAGAAGATCACGGTCAACGCCGACAATTCCCTCAATGTGCCTGACCAGCCGATCATCCCCTTCATCGAAGGTGACGGCACCGGCATGGACATCACGCCTGTGATGATCAAGGTGGTTGATGCGGCGGTGGCCAAGACCTACGGCGGCAAGAGGAAGATCCAGTGGATGGAGGTCTATGCCGGTGAGAAGTCGACCAAGGTCTACGGTCCCGACGTCTGGCTCCCGGAGGAAACTCTGCACGCGGTGCGCGATTACGTGGTCTCCATCAAGGGCCCGCTGACCACCCCGGTCGGGGGCGGTATCCGTTCCCTGAACGTCGCCTTGCGCCAGGAACTCGACCTGTACGTCTGCCTGCGTCCCATCCAGTATTTCGAGGGCGTGCCCAGTCCGGTCAAGGAGCCGCACAAGACCAACATGGTGATCTTCCGCGAGAACTCCGAGGACATCTACGCCGGCATCGAGTTCGAAGCCGAAAGCGACAAGGCCAAGAAGCTCATCAAGATCCTGCAGGACGAATTCGGGGTCAAGAAGATCCGTTTCCCCAACACCTCGGGCATCGGCATCAAGCCGGTTTCGCGCGAGGGCACCGAGCGTTTGGTGCGCAAGGCGATCCAGTATGCGATCGACAACGACAAGCCCAGCGTGACGATCGTGCACAAGGGCAACATCATGAAGTTCACCGAGGGTGGCTTCCGCGACTGGGCCTACGGCCTGGCGGCCAAGGAGTTCGGCGCCGAGCTGATCGACGGCGGCCCCTGGATGAAGTTCAAGAACCCCAGGACAGGCAAGGAAATCACCGTCAAGGACTCGATCGCCGACGCCTTCCTGCAACAGATCCTGCTGCGCCCGGCCGAGTACAGCGTCATAGCCACCCTGAACCTGAACGGCGACTACGTCTCGGACGCGCTGGCAGCCCAGGTGGGCGGCATCGGCATTGCCCCGGGCGCCAACCTGAGCGACACGGTCGCCATGTTTGAAGCCACCCACGGTACGGCGCCCAAGTACGCCGGCAAGGACTACGTCAACCCGGGCTCCGAGATCCTTTCGGCCGAGATGATGCTGCGCCACATGGGCTGGACCGAGGCCGCCGACCTGATCATCCGCTCCATGGAAAAGTCGATCGCGAGCAAGAAGGTCACCTACGACTTCGCCCGCCTGATGGACGGCGCCACCCAGGTGAGCTGCTCGGGCTTCGGCCAGGTCATGATCGACAACATGTAAAGCGTCGCCTAGCGCGATAGGCGCTGGCAGCACCCGGCCCCGGCTCCGCAAGGCGCCGGGGCTTTTCTTCTTTGCCTCGGCCCCGAATTTCGCCGGGAGGGCACGCTGCTTGCATGCGTTTTTGGGGCAATCCAGGCGCCCGCGCCTTGAATGTCACAAAGCTGCCACCAGTTGTGCCAACACGGGCGCTGCAAGCAGCGGGCGGCTCGATAAAATGAATTTCATGGCTACCAAAATCCCCTCGACTCCTCCCAAGCCCCCGGCCGTGACGCCGGGGCGGGATGATGGCGATGCGGTCGTGATCGAGCGGCGCCCGCAGAAGACCGCGCCGCCGCAGATGTATCAGGTCGTGATGCTCAATGACGACTACACGCCCATGGAGTTCGTGATCGTCGTTATCCAGGAGTTCTTCAACAAGGACCGGGAGACCGCCACCCAGATCATGCTCAAGATCCATCTCGACGGGCGCGGTGTCTGCGGCGTTTATTCTCGCGACATGGCGGCCACAAAGGTCAATCAGGTGATGGAAGCGGCGCACCAGGCCGGGCATCCGCTCCAATGCGTCAGTGAACCGGTTGAATAAATCGCGCTCCAACCCATCTGAAAATCTATTTACAGCAAGGCAAAAGGAAATCACATGATTGCCCAGGAACTGGAAGTCAGCTTGCACATGGCTTTTGTCGAAGCCAGGCAGCAGCGCCACGAGTTCATCACGGTGGAGCATCTTCTGCTCGCTTTGCTGGACAACCCGAGTGCCGCGGAAGTTCTGCGAGCCTGCTCGGCCAACGTCGACGACCTGCGCGCGTCGCTCACCAATTTCATCAAGGACAACACGCCGCAGGTGGCGGGTACCGACGACGTGGACACCCAGCCGACGCTCGGTTTCCAGCGCGTGATCCAGCGCGCCATCATGCACGTCCAGTCCACGGGCAACGGCAAGAAGGAAGTCACCGGCGCCAACGTGCTGGTCGCGATCTTCGGCGAGAAGGACTCGCACGCCGTCTACTACCTGCACCAGCAGGGCGTGACGCGCCTGGACGTGGTGAACTTCATCGCCCACGGCATCAAGAAGAGCGACCCGCCGGAGGCCACCAAGAGCAGCGGCGAATCCGCATCCGAGGGCGAAGAAGGCGGTGGCGAGAAGAACGAGAAGTCGTCCCCGCTGGAGCAGTTCACCCAGAACCTCAACCAGATGGCGAAGGACGGCAAGATCGATCCGCTGATCGGCCGCGAGTACGAGGTCGAGCGCGTGATCCAGATCCTGTGCCGCCGCCGCAAGAACAACCCGCTGCTGGTCGGCGAGGCCGGCGTCGGCAAGACCGCGATCGCCGAGGGCCTGGCCTGGCGCATCACGCAGGGCGACGTGCCGGAGATCCTGGCCGAGTCCCACGTGTACTCGCTCGACATGGGCGCGCTGCTGGCCGGCACCAAGTACCGCGGCGACTTCGAGCAGCGCCTGAAGGGCGTGCTCAAGTCGCTCAAGGACAAGCCGAACGCGATCCTCTTCATCGACGAGATCCATACGCTGATCGGTGCCGGCGCCGCCTCGGGCGGGACGCTGGACGCATCCAACCTGCTGAAGCCCGCCCTGTCCAGCGGCGCGCTCAAGTGCATCGGCGCCACCACCTTCACCGAGTACCGCGGCATCTTCGAGAAGGATGCGGCCCTGTCGCGTCGCTTCCAGAAGGTCGACGTGGTCGAGCCGACCGTGCAGGAAACGGTCGACATCCTGAAGGGCCTGAAGTCGCGCTTCGAGGAGCATCACGGCGTGAAGTACGGCGTGGCCGCTCTGCAGGCCGCGGCGGAGCTGAGCGCCAAGTACATCAATGACCGTCACCTGCCCGACAAGGCGATCGACGTGATCGACGAGGCCGGCGCCGCCCAGCGCATCCTGCCCGCGAACAAGCGCAAGAAGACCATCAGCAAGAGCGAGGTCGAGGAAATCGTCGCCAAGATCGCGCGCATTCCCCCGGCCAACGTCTCGAACGACGACCGCGGCAAGCTGCAGAACATCGAGCGCGATCTCAAGAGCGTGGTGTTCGGCCAGGACAAGGCGCTCGAGGTGCTGGCCTCGTCCGTCAAGATGGCGCGTTCGGGCCTGGGCCGTGACGACAAGCCGATCGGCTCGTTCCTGTTCA
>NZ_LMTS01000153.1:94256-104190 GCF_001541225.1 Variovorax sp. WDL1
CGTCGGCAAGACCGAGGCGGCAAAGCAACTGGCCTACATCATGGGCATCGAGCTGATCCGCTTCGACATGTCGGAGTACATGGAGCGCCATGCGGTGAGCCGGCTGATCGGCGCGCCTCCGGGCTACGTCGGTTTCGACCAGGGCGGTCTCCTTACCGAGGCCATCACGAAGAAGCCGCACGCGGTGCTGCTGCTCGACGAGATCGAGAAGGCGCACCCGGACATCTTCAACGTGCTGCTGCAGGTGATGGACCATGGCACGTTGACGGACAACAACGGGCGCAAGGCCGACTTCCGCAACGTGATCATCGTGATGACCACCAACGCGGGCGCCGAGACCATGAACAAGGCGACCATCGGCTTCACCAACCCGCGCCAGTCGGGCGACGAGATGGGCGACATCAAGCGCCTGTTCACGCCGGAATTCCGCAACCGCCTGGATGCGATCGTGAGCTTCAAGTCGCTGGACGAGCAGATCATCCTGCGCGTGGTCGACAAGTTCCTGCTGCAGCTCGAAACGCAGCTCGCCGAGAAGAAGGTCGACGTCACCTTCACCGACGTGCTGCGCAAGCACCTGGCCAAGAAGGGCTTCGATCCGCTGATGGGCGCGCGCCCGATGCAGCGCTTGATCCAGGACACGATTCGCCGCGCGCTGGCCGACGAGTTGCTGTTCGGGCGCCTGCAGGAAGGCGGCCGTCTCACCGTCGACCTCGACGACAAGGAAGAGGTCCAGCTGGACATCCAGCCGCTGCCGAAGAAGGAAGGGCGCGCCAAGCCCGAAGCCGAAGAGGCTGCCACGGGCTGATCAGCAATCCCGAGGGACCGATTCCCAAGGCCGGTAGCATTCGCGCTGCCGGCCTTTTTTGTTGCACGAATCCTTCGACCTTTGATCCTCCCCGAGCTCAGCCAGGAATGGAAGACCGGCCTCTCCCTCGCCTGGAGCGGCTACATCGCGGTGCTTTCCGTCTGGATCGTGATGCAGAAGCGCGCGCCGGTCTCGACGATGAGCTGGATCCTCTCGTTGGCGCTGCTGCCTTTCGCGGGATTCCTCATCTACTACTTCCTCGGGCCGCAGCGGCTGAGGAAGCAGCGACTCAAGCGGCTGCGCAGCCGCGCCATCGCCCAGGCGCCGGCCGATGTCGCGAGCCTGCGCGCGGCGGCCGAGCGGGCGCCGCCGGCACTGCGGCAGATGGCCGCGCTCGGCACTGCGGCCTGCGGCCTGCCCGTATCGAGCGCGACGGCCGCCGAGCTGCTGTCGGGTGGTGCCCGCACCTTCGATGCCATCTTCGAGGCAATCCGCCAGGCGCGCGACCACGTCCACCTCGAGTACTACATCTTCGAGCCCGACACGACGGGCACCGCGCTGCGCGACCTGCTCATCGAACGGGCGCGCGATGGCGTCACCGTGCGCCTGCTGCTCGATGCGCTGGGCTCCAAGCGCATCGGGCGCCGCTTCATGGCGCCCATGCTCGAGGCGGGTATCGAAGTCGCGCTGTTCCACGATACCCGCATCGGCCGGCGGCTGCGGCCCGTGACCAACTACCGGACCCACCGCAAGATCGTGGTGTGCGACGGGCGCGTCGGCTTCACCGGCGGCGTCAACATCACCGATGAGGAAGACCGCCGCATCAGGGCCGATGCCTACCACGATGCCCACCTGCGCATCGAGGGCAGTGCGGTGCGCTGGCTGCAGACCACCTTCCTCGAGGATTGGACCTACGCGACCGGCGAAGATCCGCGCCGCATCATCCAGGCCCTCGACGTCCTGCTGCCGCGCCTGCCGCGCCTGCCGGGCCAGGACGGCGCGGGCGACATTCCCGTGCAGATCGTCACCAGCGGCCCAGACAGCACCCTCGAAGCCATTCATCGCATCCATCTCGCGGCCATCCATTCGGCCACGCGTCGCGCGTGGCTCACCACGCCGTACTTCGTGCCGGGCGAACCGGGCTTGATGGCGCTGACCAGCGCTGCGCTGCGCGGGGTGGATGTTCGCCTGCTGGTGCCGCGCCGCAGCGATTCGTTGATCGTGAGCGCTGCCGCCCGCTCCTACTATGACGAGCTGATCGCCGCCGGCGTCAAGATCTGGGAGTACAAGGCCCGCATGCTGCATTCCAAGACGCTGGTGGTGGATGACAACTGCGCGATCATCGGCACGGCGAACTTCGACAATCGCAGCTTCCGGCTCAACTTCGAGGTGTGTGCCGTCATCTACGGCCCGGCGCTCGCCGAGCCGCTCGCGGCGCAGTTCGAGACCGACCTGCACAGCGCCGCCGCGGTCCGTGCGCAACGGCGCCAGAATTTTCTGCGCCGTCTTGGCGATGCCACTGCCCGGCTGTTCTCGCCGCTTCTCTAGTGGCGGGAGCGGGATCGGCACAATCTGGACGCGAAGAACACGAAAGCAAGAATGAGGAGGGAAATAGTATCTTGATGACGAAGCAGACTTTTCTTTGGCACGACTACGAGACCTTCGGCGTCGTGCCGCGGCGCGATCGGCCGGCGCAGTTCGCGGGCGTTCGCACCGATGCCGAGCTCAACGAGATCGGCGAGCCGTTGATGATCTACTGCAAGCCCGCGCCCGACTATTTGCCGAGCCCGGCGTCCTGCCTGATCACCGGCATCACGCCGCAGCTGTGCCTCGAGCGCGGGCTGCCCGAGCACGAGTTCGCGGCGCAGATCGAAGCCGCGTTCTCGCAGCCCGGCACCATCGGCGTGGGCTACAACACCATCCGCTTCGATGACGAGGTGACGCGCTTCCTGTTCTGGCGCAATCTCATCGACCCCTACGCGCGCGAGTGGCAGAACGACTGCGGGCGGTGGGACCTCCTCGATGTCGTGCGGCTGTGCTATGCGCTTCGGCCCGAGGGCATCGAGTGGCCGAAGAAGGAAGACGGCTCGCAGAGCTTCAAGCTGGAAGACCTGGCACGCGCCAACGGGCTGCTGCACGAGGCGGCCCACGATGCGCTGTCGGACGTGCGCGCCACCATCGCGCTGGCGCGCCTCATCCGCACGCGCCAGCCCAAGCTCTTCGACTTCGCGCTGGCGCTGCGCAAGAAAGACCGCGTCGCTGCGGAGCTGGGGCTGCCGGCCATGCGCGAGACGGCGCGGCCCTTCCTGCACGTGTCGGGCATGTTCCCGGCCGAACGCGGCTGCCTGGCCGTGATGTGGCCGCTGGCGAGCCATCCCACCAACAAGAACGAGCTGCTCGCCTGGGACCTCGCGCACGACCCGAGCGAGCTGCGCGACCTCGACGTTGCAACCCTGCGCCTGCGTCTCTTCACGCGCAGCGCCGAGCTGCCCGAGGGCGTGCTGCGCCTGCCGGTCAAGGGGGTCCACCTCAACAAGTCCCCGATGGTCGTCGGCAACCTCAAGACCCTTGCGCCGGCAATGGCCACGCGCTGGGGCATCGACCTCGAGGCTGCGATGCGCAACGCTGCCCTTGCCGCCGCGCTTCCCGACATGAGCGCGATCTGGCCGCAGGTCTACGCGCGGCCGCGCGAAGAGACGCCCGATGTCGACGAGGACCTCTATGGCGGCTTCGTCGGCAATGGCGACCGGCGGCGCCTGGACCAGCTGCGCGCACTTTCCCCCGCTGAACTCGCGACCTCGCGCACGGGCTTCGACGACCCGCGCCTGGAGGAGCTCCTGTTCCGGTACCGCGCGCGCAACTTCCCTGACACGCTGGATGCCGGGGAACGGGAGCGCTGGGAGGCGCACCGTGCCGCGAGGCTGCTGGAAGGCGAGGGCGGGGCGCGCAATGTCGATGAACTCTTCGCCGAGATCGACACGCTTGCCGAAACGGCCGACGAGCGCGGCGAACAGATCCTCGGCGCGCTGTACGAGTACGCCGAGGCGATCGCACCTGCCCCCTGAACGTACGGTCCATCCGCCGCCCGCCCAGCCCGGCATCCTGACGCGCGAGCGGGTGATGCCATCCACTGTGCCGGCGTATGCTATTTCTGCCGTTGCGAGCGCTGCGTCAGCGCGTACGACTCGATCTGCTGCATCGTCACCGCACCGGCGCGCGTGCTGTCGATCGCATCGAAGTTGCGGTACACCCATGGCATCTTGCCCTTCGCTTCTTCGCGCGTCAGCCGGCCGTCGACGTTGGCATCGGCGCTTCCGAAGCGCTTGCGAAGCTCGGTCCCCATCTGCGCAGCGCGTGCGGATGGATCGGCGCGTTGCGCGCACGCGGCGATGCAGCTCACGGCCAGCAGCAGGGGAATCAGGCGCGAAGCTCTCATTTCGTCTTTCTCCTTCTTCAGGTTGCGCAATCAGCGGCAGGAGATGACGGCGCCGCTCGCGTTGTAGCAAGTGGCCGTGCGCGTCGCGCCGGTGGCCGAGTTGTAGGACCTGGTTGCCTGGATGCTGTTGCCGGTGACTGCGTTCGTGGCAGTCGTGCCGCGGCTTTGCGACACATTGCCCATCGCGTCGCGCGTCGCGCCGCCGCTGCTGGAGATGCTGCCTCGTGCGCTGCTGCCCGAGAAGGCGCTCTGGTGGCTGGCCGACCCGTCGGCATTCCTCATGGTGCTGCCCGAGCGCTGTCCGAACCCGCCGTTGCGCCCGCGCACCACACCGTGGCTCGCAGCCGTCGCATTGCCCAGGGCATCGGTCGACACCGATCGGCCGCGCAGCACGCCACCGCCGTAGGGGCCCAGGCGGCCGGTCATCGTGTTTGCAGTCACCCCGCCGGCGGCGTTCGACCAGACGGCGCGGCGCGTGGCCGCCTCGGCGTCCGTGGTGGCAAATGCGGCGGACAGCACGGTGGCGGCCAGCGCAAAGAAGGAGAGGATGTTTTTCATGCTCGGGAACTCCTGGTGAGGGTCGGCAGCGCACCCCGCGCCGCCGTGCGCTTACTGTCGCGGCAGGGTGTGAGCCATCGATGGCAGGAAGAATGGCCTTGATGACAATCCGTGATCGCGCGCCCGGCCCTGTCATCGTTTGTCATGATTTCGCGCTCCTCGCCGGGCCGCCGCCGCCGCTACGATCCACGCATGCCCGACGCGCTCGCCCGCATCCTCATTGCCGACGACGAGGCCGAGCTGCGCGCCTTGCTGCAGCGCTACCTCGGCGACCAGGGCTACGCCGTACGCACGGTCGACAGCGCCCAGCCGCTGGACAAGCTGCTCGCCCGCGAGCGCTTCGACGTGCTGGTGCTCGACGTGATGATGCCCGGGGAAGACGGGCTCTCCGTCTGCCGCCGCCTTCGCGTCCAGGGCGAGACCATCCCGATCCTCATGCTCACTGCACGCGGCGACCCGGTGGACCGCATCGTCGGCCTGGAAATGGGTGCGGACGACTACCTCCCCAAGCCCTTCAACCCGCGCGAGCTGCTCGCGCGCATCCAGGCGCTCGTCCGGCGCCAGCGCATGCTCGGCGCGTACGCCGGCCCGTTGCCGGAGCGCGGCAGCATCCGCTTCGGCACCTTCACGCTCCATCTCGACGAGCGCCGCCTCGAGCGCCAGGTAGAGGGCGGCCACGAGGACATCCCCCTGACCAGCGGCGAGTTCGCGCTCCTGCAGGCGCTCGCCGCCAATCCCAACCGGCCGCTCGGCCGCGACCGCCTGATCGAGCTTGCACGCGGCCGGGAGCACGAGGCCACGGACCGCAGCATCGACGTGCAGGTCATGCGCCTGCGCAAGCTCATCGAAGCGGACCCCTCCAAGCCGCGCCACGTCCGCACTGTCTGGGGCGTGGGCTATGTCTTCGTGCCATGAAGCTGCTGCCGCGCAGCCTCTTCGCGCGCAACGCCTTGCTGATCGTCGCGCTGATCGTGCTTGGACAGATCGGCGGCGTCGTCCTGCTGCGCGAGATGGTGCTCAAGCCCCGTCTCGACCAGATCGCCGAAGGCGTGGCGCGCAACGTGGGCGCTATCCGCGCCGGTCTGGTCGCGCTGCCGGCTTCGCAACGGCCAGCCTTCGTGGACGCCTTCAATAGCCGCGCCTCTGCCGACCAGCCGCAGCCGGGTGGCGAGGGCCTTCGGCTGCTGCTGTCGCCGCTGGAGCGCAACTTCGTGCGCTCGGTGTCGGCGCGCATCGCGCAACAGGGCGCCGAAACGGTGTGGCGGCGCGAGCAGGGCGGCAGCCTCGCGCTGCGCATGACCTTCGACGGCAGCCAATACTGGATCGTCATGCCCGGCGTGCTGCCCGCGCGCGAGTTCACCGGTGCCTGGCTGGCAGTCACCGCCGGAAGCGCGCTGCTTGCCCTGGCCGGCGCGCTGTGGTTCCAGCGGCGGCTCGACCGCCCACTGCAGCGGGCTGTGGAGGCCGCCCGCACACTTGCAGCGGGCCGCGAGCCCGCGCCACTGCCGGAAGACGGGCCGACCGAAGTCGCCACCGTGAGCCGCAGCTTCAACCAGCTCGTAGGGAGCCTGCGCCAGGCCGAGCGCGAGCGCGCGCTGATGCTTGCCGGCATCTCCCACGACCTTCGCACGCCGCTCACCAAGCTGCGTCTCGTGGTGGAGATCCTTCGGGACAAGACCGAGCCCGAACTCGCCACCAGCATGACGAGAAGCATCGAGGAGATGGACGCCATCGTCGGCCAGTTCCTCGACTTCGCCCGGGGCGATGAAGCCGAGCCGGTGGCATTTGCGCGGCTCGACGTGCTGGCCTCCGAGGTCCAGGCCGCCTGCTCGGACCATGGCGAGCCGCTGCAGGTCGAAGGCGCTTTCGCAGAGCCGGTGCCGATGCGTGCGCAGGCCATGCGCCGCGTCATGGTGAATCTGGTCGAGAACGCCTTCCGCCACGGCCGCGCTCCGGTGCGGCTGCGCCTGGGGGGGGACAGGGACCACGCCTGGTTCGAAGTACTGGACCGCGGCGACGGCCTCTCACCCGAAGAAGCGGAATCCCTCAAGCAGCCGTTCCGTCGGGCCGGCAGCGCGCGCAGCGGCAAGGCGGGGGCCGGACTGGGACTCGCGATCGTCGAGCGCATCGTCCGCGCGCATGGCGGCCGTTTCGAATTGCTGCCGGTGGAAGGCGGCGGCCTGAGCGCGCGCGTCAGCCTGCCGCGTCGCCGGGCCTAGGCTGCCCGCCCATCGCGCGCCATCCACGCCGTCTGCGCTGCGCGGCCGGGCAGGTGCAGCGCCGCAGTGGCGGCAGGGGTCTCGGCAAGCAGCCGTCCCTGGCGGTAGACCTTCAGTCGCGTGGCACGCAGGCGAATGGCCTCCACGGCGTCACGCGCCTGCAGCAGTACGAAGCTCGCGTCGCACCCGGCCTCCAGCCCGTAGCTCTCGAGGTGCAGCACCTTCGCCGCATTCACCGTGACGGCGTCGAAGCACTGGCGGATGCCCTTCTGGCTGGTCATCTGGGCCACGTGCAGTCCCATGTGGGCGACCTCCAGCATGTCGCCC
The DNA here is from genome assembly GCF_001541225.1 of Variovorax sp. WDL1. GTDB lineage: Bacteria > Pseudomonadota > Gammaproteobacteria > Burkholderiales > Burkholderiaceae_C > Variovorax. The sequence goes on from NZ_LMTS01000153.1 coordinate 101,602, forward strand.
GAGCCCATGCCGTACCAAGGATCCATCACGCAGTCATGGCCGAAAGCGACATTCACGCCGTGCGCCATGAGTTCCGGCACGCGCGCCATGCCGCGCCGCTTGGGGTACGTGTCGTGCCGACCTTGCAGCGTGATGTTGATGAGCGGATTCGACACCACCCCGACCCCGCTCTCGGCGATCAGCGGCAGCAGCTTGCTCACGTAGTAGTTGTCCATCGAATGCATCGAGGTGCAGTGCGAGCCGGTCACGCGGCCCTGCAGACCCAGGCGTTGCGCTTCGAAGGCGAGCGTCTCGATGTGACGCGAGAGCGGGTCGTCCGTCTCGTCGCAGTGCATGTCCACCAGTTGACCGCGCTCGGCGGCCAGCTCGCACAGGAGCTTCACGCTGGCCGCGCCGTCGGCCATCGTGCGCTCGAAGTGCGGAATGCCGCCGACCACGTCTACGCCCTTGTCCAGCGCGCGCTTCAGGTTGTCGATGCCACCCGGGGTGCGCAAAACACCGTCCTGAGGAAAAGCGACCAATTGCAGCGTCAGGTACGGCGCCACGCGCTTCTTGACTTCGAGCAGCGCGTCGACCGCGAGCAGGCTCGGGTCGCTGGTGTCGACGTGGCTGCGGATGGCCAGCAGGCCCTTGGCCACCGCCCAGTCGCAGTAGGCCAGCGCGCGTTCGATCAGCGCATCGGCCTTCAGCAGCGGCTTGAGTTCGCCCCACAGTGCGATGCCTTCCAGCAGCGTCCCGCTTTCGTTGACGCGCGGCAGGCCGTAGCTGAGCGTGGCGTCCATGTGGAAGTGCGGGTCGATGAAATGCGGCGCGACGAGCAGGCCCCCCGCATCCAGTCTTTCCTGCGCGGGCGCGTCGAGGCCGGGCGTGACCTCCGCAATGCAGCCGTCCTGCACGGCGATCGACATGCCGGTACGGCCGTCGGGAAGGGTTGCGTCGTAGACGAGAAGATCCAGCATGGCGTCAACGTTCTCCCTTGCGGTAGGGCTTCATCAGGGCTTGCGGATACCCGGCCTTGCGCGCCACCAGCACCAGCGCCACGATCGACAGCACGTAGGGCAGCATCAGGTACAGCTGATAGGGCAGCAGCGCGTCGCCCGATTGTTGCAGCCGCAGCTGCAGCGCGTCGAAGAAGGCGAACAGCAGGGCGCCCAGCAGGGCCTTGCCCGGCCGCCACGAGGCGAACACCACCAGCGCCACGCAGATCCAGCCCCGCCCGTTGACCATGTTGAAGAAGAAGGCGTTGAAGGCCGAAAGCGTGAGGAAGGAGCCCGCCACGCCCATCAGCGCCGATCCGGCGACGATCGCGCCCGTCCGCACCGCCGCCACCGACACACCCTGGCCCTCGGCCGCCTGCGGGTTCTCGCCGACCATCCGCAACGCCAGACCCAGCGGCGTCCGCTGGAGGACATAGCCGAGCAGCGGCACCAGCAGCAGCGCCACCAGCGTGAGCGATGTCAGCGCGCCGAGCACGGGGATGGGCAGCCACTCCATCGGCGCGAAGGGCGTGACCGTGGGCGGCGTGCTGACCTTCGGGAAGCTCACCCGGTAGCCGTAGTAGCTCAGCGCCGTCGCCAGCAGGGTGATGCCCAGGCCCGACACGTGCTGCGACAGTGCGAGCCCCACGGTGAGCAAGGCATGCAGCAACCCGAAGATCGCGCCCGTGAGCGCCGCCACCGCCACGCCCGTCCACAGCGGTGCACCGGCATACACCGCGAGCCAGCCGGCGAAGGCGCCCGCGACCATGATGCCCTCGATGCCGAGGTTCAGCACCCCCGCGCGCTCGCACAGCAGCACGCCCAGCGTGCCGAAGACCAGTGGCGTGGCGATGCGCAGCACCGCCACCCAGAAGGCCTGGTTGGAGAGGATGTCGGCTATTTCCATTGGACCCTGTACTGGGTCAGCAGCGTGGCCACCAGCACCGCTATCAGCGAGGCTGCCACGATCACATCGGCAATATAGGTGGGCACCCCGATCGCACGGCTCATGGTGTCGGCCCCCACTTGCACGCCGGCCACGAAGACGCCCGCGGCGAGCACGCCCAGCGGATGCAATCCGGCCAGCATCGCGATCACGATGCCGCTGTAGCCGTAGCCCGGCGACAGGTCGAGCGTGACATAGCTGGTGCGGCCCGCGACCTCGATCGCGCCGGCCAGCCCGGCCAGCGCGCCGGAGAGCAAGGCCACCAGCACCACGGTGCGCGTGACGGGCACGCCGGCAAAGGCTGCGGCACGCGCGTTGGCGCCCAGCGCGCGGATGTCGAAGCCGGCCACCGTGTACTTCAACAGGACCCAGGCCAGCACCGCCAGCGCGCCGGCCCACAGCAGGCCGGTGTGGACGCGGGTCTGCGCGACCATCCTGCTCAGCTCGAGCTCCGGTTGCAGCGACACGCTCTGCGGCCAGCCCATCGCCGTCGGGTCCTTCATCGGACCGTCGAGCAGGGCCGAGACGGCGAGCAGCACGATGAAGTTCATCAGCAGCGTGGTCACCACCTCGTCCACGCCCAGCCTGTTCTTCATCAGCGCGGGCCCGAGCAGCAGCAGCGCGCCGACGCCCGCGGCGGCCGCCATCATCAGCGGGAACAGCAGC
>NZ_LMTS01000153.1:104217-105771 GCF_001541225.1 Variovorax sp. WDL1
CAGGGCGGCAACGCGAACCCGCTGCCGCCATGCAGGCCGCCCACGGCCACCGCGGCCAGCGCGCCGCCGTAGAACTGACCCTCCGCGCCGATGTTGAAGAGCCGGGCCTTGAAAGCCACTGTGGCTGCGAGTCCGGTGAGGATCAGCGGCGTGGCGCGCGTCAGCGTCTCGCTCCACGCAAAGACCGAGCCGAAGCCGCCCTGCAGCAGCAGCGCATAGGTGCGGCCCACCGGCGCGCCGGCCCACAGCACCAGCAGCGCGCTGACCAGCAGCGTGAAGCCGACCGCGCCCACCGGCGCCAGCAGCAGCGCGGTGCGCGAGGTCTCGTGGCGGCGCTCCAGCCTCATCCAGCAGAGCCCGCCATTGCAAGCCCGATGGCCTCGCGCGTCCACGCCGAGGCCGCGCGCGGCTCGCCGAGCCGCCCGCCGTGCATCACCGCGACGCGGTCGCCGAGTGCGAGCACCTCGTCGAGGTCATCGGAGATCAGCAGCACCGCGGCACCGGCATCGCGCGCCGCGATCAGTTGCTGCTGCACGTAGGCGACGGCGCCGATGTCCAGGCCCCACGTGGGCTGGTGCGCGACGATCAGGCGTGCAGTCTTGCTCTTCGCCGCGTCGGGCGCCAGCAGCGCCCGGCCGAGGATCAGCTTCTGCATGTTGCCCCCCGACAGCGCGCGCGCCGGTGCGTCGAGCCCGGCGCCGCGCACGTCGAAGGCCTGCTCGACGCGGTGCGCGTGGGCCCGCGCTGCTGCCCGCCGCACCCAGAGCCAGCGCGAGAAGGCCGGGCTGCGCAGCCGCTCCGACACCGCGTTCTCCCAGACCGGCAGGTCGCCCACCACGCCGACCGCGTGCCGGTCCTCCGGGATGCGAGCCACCCCGCGCCGGACCAGTCGCGCGGGCGAGGCGGGCAGGGCCCGCCCCATCAGCTGCACGCTGCCGCCGGTAGCGCGGCGAGTGCCGCCGAGCAGTTCCGCCAGCGCGACCTGGCCATTGCCTGAAACGCCCGCCACGGCCGTGATCTCGCCCCCGCGCAGGCTCAGGGAGACATCGACCAGCCGGTCATGCCCCTCGCCGGCGGTGCGTACATGCTCGAGCACGCACACCGCGTCGCCCACCTGCCGCGCCGGCGTGCGCTTCACGCCCTCGACCGCATGGCCGACCATCCACAGCGCCAGCTGCGCCGCCGTGGTGCCGCGGGTGGGCGCCTGGGCCACCAGCTTGCCGCCGCGCAACACGGCAACGCGGTGCGAGACGCGCAGCACCTCGTCCAGCTTGTGGCTGATGAAGATGATCGAGAGCCCGCCCGCCACCATTTGCGAGAGCGTGGCGAACAGCGCCTCGCTTTCCTGCGGCGTGAGCACGGCGGTGGGCTCGTCGAGGATCAGGATGCGCGCGCCGCGGTACAGCGCCTTGAGGATCTCCACCCGCTGCCGCTCGCCCACCGAGAGCCTGCCGACCCGCGCGTCCGGCTGCACCGGCAGGCCGAAGCGTTGCGAGACCTCGAGCAGCCTGGCGCGTGCGGCGCCGCGGCGGGAGAACGGCTGCCACAACGGCT
>NZ_LMTS01000153.1:105823-107229 GCF_001541225.1 Variovorax sp. WDL1
CACGCTGAGGTTGTCGGCCAGGATGAAGTGCTGGTGCACCATGCCGATGCCCGCGGCCAATGCCGCCTTCGGCAGACCGGGCGCGAGCGGCCGGCCGAAGGCGTCGATCTCGCCTTCGTCGGCGGTGTAGTGGCCGAAGAGGATCGACATCAGCGTGGATTTGCCGGCGCCGTTCTCGCCCAGCAGCGCGAGCACCTCGCCCGCGCCGAGCTCGAGCGAGATCGCATCGTTGGCGACCAGGGTGCCGAAGCGCTTGGTGATGCCGCGCAGCCGCAGCACGACGTCTTGCTCCCTCTCCCGCAGAGGAAGGGAGCAGGAACTCTCCATCTCGCCTACTTCGCGGTGGACTTCGGCTGGCTGTCGTTCACCTTCACCGTGAACTTGCCCGAGAGGATGTCGGCCTCCTTGGCCCTGACCTTGGCGACGATCTCGGCCGGCACCTTCTTCTCGAAGGTGCCCAGCGGCGCCAGCTCGGAGCCCTTGTGCTTCATCATCGAATAGGGGCCGTAGTCCTCGGCGACGAACTTGCCTTCCTTCACGAGCTTGATCGCCCGGTCGGCCGACGGCTCGAAGTTCCAGAGCGCGGAGGCCACCACGGTGTCGGGGTACTTGTCCTGCGTGTCGATCACGTTGCCGATGGCGAGCTTGCCCTTTTCCTTGGCCGCGTCGCTGACACCGAAGCGCTCCGCATACATCACGTCGGCGCCCTTGTCGATCATCGCGAAGGCCGCCTCCTTGGCCTTGGGCGGATCGAACCAGCTGTTGATGAAGCTCACGCTGAACTCCACCTTCGGGTTGGTCTCCTTCGCCCCGGCCATGAAGGCATTCATCAGCCGGTTGACCTCGGGGATGGGGAAGCCGCCCACCATGCCGATCTTGTTGGTCCTGGTCATGCCGCCGGCGACCATGCCGGAGAGGTAGGCCGGCTCCTGGATGTAGTTGTCGAAGACCGAGAAGTTGGGCGCCTGCGGCTTGAGCGACGAGCCCATCAGGAAAGCCGTCTTCGGGAAGTCCTTGGCGACCTTGCGCGCCGCTGCCTCGACGCCGAAGACCTCGCCCAGGATCAGCTGGTGGCCGGCCTGTGCGTACTCGCGCATCACGCGCTCGTAGTCGGCGTTGGCAACGTTCTCGGTGGCCTTGTACTCGATCTCGCCGCGCGCTTCCGCCGCTTTCAGCGCCTTGTGGATGCGGCCGACCCATTGCTGCTCGAAGGGCACGGTGTAGACCGCCGCCACCTTGAGCTTGGTTTGCGCGAGCGCGAGGCCGGGCGCGCCGGCCGCAAGCGCTGCGGCAAGGGCGACGGAACGGACGATCAGTTGGCGGCGTAAGGACACAGACTTCTCCTCAGGTTGCAATTCATTCGGGAAACACCGCGGAACCGGCTTCGCCGGGCCGCTGGTGTTGCC
>NZ_LMTS01000118.1 GCF_001541225.1 Variovorax sp. WDL1
ACTTCTTGCCCGACATGGGCAGAATGACCCAGTGATTGCCCTTGGAAGATCCAACTACCTCTTCGTGGGCTCGGACGCTGGAGGCGAGCGGGCCGCGGCGATCTACAGTCTGGTGGAGTCGGCCAAGCTGAACGGGCTCGATCCTCAGGCATACCTGCGCGACGTGCTCGCACGCATTGCCGACCATCCGATCAACCGCATCGACGAGTTGCTGCCATGGAACATGGGCGGGCAACACGTTGAGCAACGACTGGCGGCCTGAACCACGCAAGCAGGCTGCGACGAAGGAAGAGGCAGTGAACTCGCAAGGCACCGACCAGCGGATGATGGAAGCCCTCGAGGGTGCGAGCAGCCTGCAGCTCTACCAACTCAAGGCATTGATCGAGGGCATGCTGGCCGACCCGCGTCGGGGCATTGCCGCACGTGCGAACCTCCATCTTGGCCAGCCTGTGCAGTTCGTCGACTTCCGCGACGGCCAGATGCGTCGCGGCAAGATCATCGCCATGAGGGATACGCAGGCGACGGTGCTGGAAGAAGGCACCAAGCGAACTTGGAAGATCCCATGCCTGGCGATGCAGGGCTATCACGGTGCAGAACGTCGCGACGAGCAAGCTCCCTATGAGCCACCGCCGGAACCTGCCAGCGCGACAACACACGCCCGCGAGTTCCAACGTGGAGACACCGTCACGTTCAACGACCGTGATGGTCGCAACATCACCGGCGTGATCGTGCGCATCAACCAGCGCACGGCTACCCTCGGCACCGGCGATGGCGGCACCTGGCGCGTCCCGTTCCATGCGCTGCGCCAAGTGCTCGACGTCTGACATCGTCGACTTCGTCAACCAGTCGACGTCAAGAGGGCCTTGAGGCCGCGCTTACCGTACTCCCATACCGCGCATGCTTCATTTGTCGACATACTGTCCAGATTTATCGGATCGCCACCGCGAGCCCCGACCAGGCCCAGTGCCCGAACTGACGAAGCGAAGGTTGCCCCAAACCTCGCCCGCTCCCTGGCCACCCGGGCGGCCATCGCGCGAAGGTGCGGCCGACATACGAGGCCTACCGTACACAACGGTTTGTTTACCGCCGCAGCGCCCCGTGCGACGGACCCATATTCGTAGGCGACGGCGCCGATCAACCCATCGTTCGGGCCTCAACGTTCAGGCGGTGAAAGGTTGTTCATTTGATCCACGTCAAAGCCATCACGTACGTGCCGCCGCAACATCGTGACGCTCACAATCATCACAGCCATGAAATCGCTGAAGACCCTAACGCTTCATTTCTGCAGTCCAGGCGGGTGCCCTGAACGCGCCATGAAGGAATTTGCATGCAGGTAATCCAATGTGCGCAGGCCGCCGGTGTCAGCCCTGACACAGTGCGCCACTACGCGCGCCTCGGTCTGATCAAGGCTGAACGCAGGACAGAAAGCGGATACCAGCAGTTCTCGCCAAGCACCGTGGCGCGCGTTCGCTTCATCCGCAGCGCAGTTGGCTTGGGGTTCAGGTTGAGCGACATTGCCGAGCTACTCGGCATGAGCGAGCAAGGGCAATTGCCTTGCCCCAAGGCACGCACAATCCTCGCCGATCGGCTGAATGAGAAGCAGCATCAGGTCGAGCACGAGATGGCGCTGTTCCGTCGCATGAAGCAGGCTCTGAAGGCCTGGGCGGCGATGCCGGATGGCGTCCCGGAAGGTCACCACGTTTGCGGCCTCATAGAGGGCTTGCCTTGGAACGCCGATCACGAGGCCGACGGCAAGCGCCGTCGATCGTTGAAATGATGACAGATGCCTCTGGGGGCCAAGCGCGCGGCCGCGCCGCAATAGACGGCCCTCCTTTTCCAACTTGATGTACAGGAGCCTTACCGTGAACGCCCCTATCCTTCTCTCGCTCCATACGTCATCACCTTCGTGCGCGTTGGCCTGCGCCTGGTCTTCTAGAACGGGACGCCAACCAAGGGAACATGATGCAGCGATGGACCCATTCTCCGGGCACACCGCGGACTCGGGCTTGCTTGCCTTCGGCCTCTTGTCGTGGACGCTGCCTCTTGTGCCGACCATCGATTCGCCAGGCTCAGACGCGCCTGCGCCGACGCTGGCCGCACGACCCATACGGCCGCGTGCATCGGCCGCGCCTAGACAAGGTGTACGCAACAGTGCAGCGGACGCTGAGTTTTAACGCTTACCTCAACGGAGTCCCACGATGAACACCATCGATCTCGAAGTCCAGGGCATGAGCTGCGGCTCGTGCGTCAACCATGTCACGCAGGCGCTGAAGCCGATCCCCGGCGTAACCGACGTCGCCGTCGATCTGCAGTCAGGCCATGTCCGCGTGAGCGGCTCGCTCGACGCCGGAGCGGAACGGCTGGTTTCGGCGCTCAGCGACGCGGGCTATCCGGCCAAGCTGTCGGGTGCGAGCGCGTTGACGCCCATAGGCAACGGACCGAGTACCCATCCGAAGGGCAGTCGGGGCGGCTGCTGCGGCAGCTGCAGCTGAGCTGCGCTCGATCATGAGCTCCGACGCCGCGTCCGGCCAAGCAACGCACGAAGTGGTGGCCCTCGGCAAGCCGTCCGATCGAGAACCCGCCCATGGACGCCGATGACAAAAGTTCGCGCGGCTGAACCTGCTGCGGCACCTGCTGGCACGTCTGCACTGTCCCGACAAGAACGTCGAGCGCAACATCGCCCTTGACTGACCGACCGGCGGCGAACAACTACCCGCTCTTGCGCGAACACGCAGTCCCACCCCAGTCGACCAGGAATATTGCCCTTGGAATACCCCGACCTGTCCGCTGCCACCTCGGTTACCGCCCCCCTCGAATCTTGGCCCCGCTATTGGGCCGACGCCCTCTGGCGATCGCTCGCGACCATGGACCTGCTGCGCCAACGCGGCGACAACATGCTCGATCATGAAGCCGCCGGCATGCCACCGCTGCTGCACTTCGATGCCGAGCCGGTGGCAAACGCGCGGGACTTCGCTTCACCCTGCAACTACCGCCTACTTCGAATCACTCGGTGCGGAACGGACCGGCTGGAACGTCATGTGCGTCGAGGCTCCGCGCCGGTGATCGTGGTCGATCCACGGGCGGGCCATGGCCCCGGCATAGGGGGTTTCCGGCGCGACTCCGAGGTCGGCATGGCCCTGCTGGAAGGGCACCCGGTCTATTTTGTCGTCTTCGACCCCGAGCCGGTCGAGGGCCAGACCTTGGGATCGGTCGTCGAGGCACTGGCGCGTTTCATCGATATCGTTGCCGAACGCCATCGCGCGCGCGCTCCGATCATCTATGGGAATTGCCAGGGCGGCTGGGCCGTCGCTCTGGCACTGTCGCACTGCAACCGCGAGGCGGGTCTGGCTGTATTGAACGGGTCGCCCCTGTCTTACTGGGCGGGTGAGGCCGACGTCAACCCGATGCGCCTGATGGGTGGTTTGGTTGGCGGTGTCTGGCCGGCACATCTGGCGGCGGATCTGGGCCACGGCCACTTCGATGGAGCGTGGCTGGTCCAGAACTTCGAGGCTCTGCGGCCCGAAGGGGTCTGGAAAAAGTACGACCAGGTGTTCGCGGAGCCGCAGCGCGAGAAGGTGCGCTTTCTGGAATTCGAACGCTGGTGGAACGGCTTCTACAAGCTGGGGCGCGAAGAGATCCTGAGCATCATTCGTGACCTGTTCATCGGCAACCGTGTCGAGCAAGGCGTCGTGGTGGTCGACGGCCACTGCCGTGCCGACTTGTCGCAGATTCGGACGCCGCTCGTCATCTTCTGTTCCTATGGCGACAACATCACGCCGCCGAGCCAAGCCCTCGCGTGGCTGAAGACGGTTTTCGGCTCGACCGAAGGCTTGGTCAGCGCCGGACAGCGCATCGTCTATCTTCTGCACGAGCATGTCGGCCATCTCGGCATCTTCGTGTCGGCCGACGTGGCACGCCGCGAGCACCGCGCCATCCTGCATCACGCTTCGGTCATCCAGGCATTGCCGCCGGGCCTCTACGAGATGAAGCTCGAGTCCGCCGCTCGGACCGAAGACGCCGACCGCGCGACCTTCGAGCCCCGACGCATCGAGGACTTGCCCTTCGAGCCCCGTCCGGCTGCGTTCGAACGCGTCGCCGAAGCGTCGCGCCAGCTGGACGCCCTTTACACCCAGTGGCTGTCACCCTTCGTGCAGCAGCTTGGCAGTCCCGCCACGGCACGCTGGCTGGAGGCTTGGCATCCGATGCGCACCAGCCGCCTGATGTGGTCCGAGCGCGTCGCACCGGGCGCTGCGTTGTTTCCCATCCTGGCATGGGCAGCTCAGACGCTGGGCCTCAGCGATGAAGAACGCGCCTTCAATCCCTGGTATCGGGCGGAACGCAGCGCGGCCGAAGGCGCCGGTAAATCCATCGAGTCCTGGCGTCACTTGCGTGATCGCATCGCAGAGATGGCATTCCAAAGCCTCTACGGGACGTGAGGGCCGCCGCCAGACGGCGCGCGGACCGCTGCCGACTCACGGTCAAAGTTCTGCACGACCAAGGCATCTCGCAGCCCCCATCCCGTCCTCTCTCCGGCTCGATGAACTCGATGGCACTGATCGACAGGCCACAAGCCCTTGTCGCTACAGGCTGCTTGGCATTTGTTTACCGTCCGGGTTGCAGGTCAGTCTCCCTGATGACGAAAGCTGACGATGCTCGGGCCGCATCCTCACCTGGCTGCGCCCGTCGAGATGAACCGAGGCCGAGCCCGGTGCCGGCATGCTCAGACCTTGATCCATATCAACCGCTCGGCAATGCTGTCGAATAAGCTGTGCTGAAGGATTCATGGTGAATCCTCCGAAACTCGGCGTGGGGACTGCAACATGGCGACATGGCGAAGCAAACTGGCAAGGAGCGCATGGACTGCGTTCCTGCTGCTGTTCGCTGTACGGGCCATCGCGGGCACGGCCCTGTGCGAGATCTATGGCGAGCACAGAGCGCCGCCCGTCTCGCCGGATGCGACCCAGGCTCGCGTCCATGCGCCGCAGGAGGCCCATGAGGCACACAAGCACGCCCTGCGAACCGAGCAGCCGTCGAACGACAGCAAAGCACATGTCTGCGAAGAGCTGGCTTCCCTGACCGGCGGGCCAGCTTTCCTCTCGGCCATCAAGTGGTCGCTGACGGTCGATGCGATCCCTTGGTCGCATGCACCGGCGCGGAACTGGGAGCCAGTCATCGCGATGGTGAGCGCTGCGCCGCCGCAGTTGGCGCACCCACCACCGTCGCGCGCCCCGCTGGACATTTCGCCTCGCCTGCGCATTTGACGAACCCCCGTGTCGGGAGTGGGCACAGTTTGATCGTGCGCGCGGATTTGACCTGCGCCCACGTCGCGTGCCCAGGATGGCCCGCACTTCCCACACCTGCGTCCAGCGAGAGTGCTAGCGCTTGACCTGTGTGCCGCACCCAGGTTGCACATTCAGCTTGGCCTCCCTCCGCACGAGCCACCGGGACAACCGAACCACGCGCAGCCACCACACGAGCAACTGCCCGAGCCAGGCCGATTCCTCCAAGAGGGCCCGGCCCAGACCGAACACCAAAGGCCGAATCATGGACAACCATTCTTTCCCTGCCGATCCGACCACCGGCCCCCGTTCGCAGCGCGGGGCCGCCCTGACCTGGGTTTTCTTCGGCTTCCTTGCGGTGGCCGGCTTCTTCCTTTTCATCGAGCACCGTGCACACCTGATGGGAGCCCTGCCGTTTCTCCTGCTGGCGCTGTGCCCGTTGATGCATTTCTTCCATGGCAGGCACGATGGCCACGGCGGCCATCCGGGGCACGGCCCGACGGGATCTGGCAGCGCCGATCCCGTTGACGAAACCGGCCTTCAAGGCAGCCCCGGTGCCACGCCCACCCCTCCGTCCGCCCCGCACCAGCCGCACCAGCACTGAGCCAACCGCAAAGGACTTTCCATGACGCAAGACAACGCACCGGCCTACGGACTGTGGTCCCTGGTGGTCATCAATTCCCTCGTCTTCATCATCTTCGCATTCAGCTTCGCCAAGCCGCAGTCCGGTCGCGACTGGCGCTCGTTCGGCGCCTTCTCCAGCTTCCTGGTGGCGCTGTTCGCCGAGATGTACGGCTACCCCCTGACCATCTACCTGCTGTCGGGATGGCTGGGAACGAAGTTTCCTGGCGTGGATTTCCTCTCGCACGACGCCGGCCACCTGCTGGAGGTGATGTTCGGCTGGCGCGCCAATCCGCACTTCGGACCGTTCCACGCGCTCAGCGCCGTCTTCATCGGCGGCGGCTTTTGGCTGCTCTCCGCCGCATGGTCCGTGCTGTATGCGAGCCAGCGTGCCGGCACGCTGGCGAAGACCGGTGCCTATGCCCGGGTTCGGCACCCGCAGTACGTGGCGTTCGTGCTCATCATGTTCGGCTTCCTGCTGCAGTGGCCGACCGTCCTGACCCTCGTGATGTTCCCGATCCTGTGCGCGATGTACGTCCGCTTGTCCTTCACGGAAGAGCGCGACTCAGCCAAGACCTTCGGAGCTGAATGGGAGCGCTATGCGAGTCAGACGCCGCGGTTCTTTCCCAAATTTGGCGCGCCAGGGGCGACGCAGCCTCATGCGTGACGATCGCGCCGACTCCCCCGCGAAACAGCAAGGACCATGACGTGACACCGGCTGACCCCGCATTCCGCTGCGCGTGGCTGCGATGGGCAGTGGCCTTCTTGCTGCCCTGGGCGTTGCCGTTCATGGCCCAGCCGGCCCTGCACCGCCCGATGTTGTGGGCTAGCAAGCTGATGGCACGCTTCGGCTTAACCGCACCGCTGTCCGTACCCAAGTACCGGAGCTCACCCGGCCTCTTCGAACTGGCTCGGCGTACGGGCTTCGATGTCGAAGGCTTCGTCTTCTGTTTAGCAATCGGCGTACCCGGGGTAGCCTGCTATCGCGCGCTGGTGCAGGTGCCTCTCCGGCGATCACCGCGCGCAGTCATCACCGCGGCATCGCCGGCAGCTGCTCCCGCTCGCGCGTCCGATCATCGCGTTGACCGGAATGGCGGTGTTGTCTTGGAAGTCGCCGGTATCCATGTAGCGAAAAGGAGTCAGCCGCCCCTGCTTGTCCACGACACCGGTCGAGAGCGTCAAACGCGGCAAGTACCACCCCAAGGACCAGACCATGAAGCTCGATTTCCTGGGTGCCGCCGGCACCGTCACCGGCTCGAAGACCCTCGTCACGCACGAAGGGAAGCAATTGCTTGTCGACTGCGGCCTGTTCCAGGGCTACAAGAACCTGCGCGCCATGAACTGGGAGCCGTTCCCGTTCGACCCGACGAAGCTCGATGCCGTCGTGTTGACGCACGCACACCTCGATCACGCCGGAGCACTGCCGCTGCTCGTCAAGCGGGGCTTTCGCGGGCCGGTCTTCGCGACACCGTCGACGATCGACGTGTGTCGGGTCCTGTTGCCCGACAGTGCGCGAATCCAGGAAGAGGATGCGGAGTACGCCAATCGCCACAAGCTCTCCAAGCACCAGCCGGCCCTGCCGTTGTACTCAGAGGAGGACGCGCAGCGCGCGTTGCGCCGTCTCGAGCCGCTGCCGCTCGAGCAGCGAGAGGAAGTGATGGGAGGCATGCAACTGCGCCTGCGGCAGGCTGGCCACATCCTCGGCGCAAGTTCGGTCGAGCTGACTGCGGGCGGCACGACAGTTCTGTTCTCGGGTGACCTGGGCCGCCCCGACGATCTCATCATGCGGGCCCCGCTGCCGATAGCGCGCGCCGATCATGTGGTGATCGAGTCGACCTACGGCGACCGGCTGCACGATACGCAGGACGTCGAGGCCGCCTTCGGCGAGGTGATCAAGCGTACGGCGGCACGCGGCGGCATCGTGGTGGTCCCGGCCTTTGCGGTGGGGCGAGCCCAGGCGCTGCTCTACGCGATCTACCGTCTGAAGACCCGTGCCGCCATCCCCGACCTTCCGGTCTTCCTGAACAGCCCGATGGCGATCGACATGACCGAGATCTATCACCGGCATCGCGCGGAGCACCGTCTGTCGGTGGAGGAATGCCGCGGCATGTGCCAGGTCGCGAAGATGACGCGCACGGTCGAGGAGTCGCGTGCGCTGAATACGCTGCGGTACCCGGCGGTCATCGTGTCGGCCAGTGGCATGGCCACCGGCGGCCGTGTGCTGCACCACCTGAAAGCCCTGGGTCCGGATCGCCGCAACACCATCGTGTTCGCCGGCTACCAGGCGGACGGCACGCGAGGCGCCCGCCTGCTTGCCGGCGAGCGCAGCATCCGCATCCACGGCGAAGATGTGACCATCAATGCCGAGGTGATGTCGCTGCCCGGCATGTCGGCGCACGCCGATGCAGAGCAGCTCGTGCAGTGGCTGGCGACCGCGCCTCAGCCGCCGCGCGGCATCTACCTCAACCACGGCGAGCCGGGTCCGGCCGACGCATTGCGGCAACGCATCGAGCGTGAGCTCGGCTGGCCCGCGACCGTGCCCCGGCTGGGCCAAAGCGTGGAGGTTGCATGATGAAAGCATCGGGCTTGCGCCTGCGGCTGCTGGGCATCGACACGCTGCAGGAGCATGTGATTTACATGCGACGCGACTGTCATGTCTGCAGGGCCGAAGGTTTCGAGGCCCAGACGCGTGTAGAGGTGGCCCTGCGAGAGCACCGCATCATCGCGACGCTCAACGTGGTCGACACCGAATTGCTGGCGCCGGGCGAGGCCAGCCTGTCGACCCGCGCATGGCAGGCTCTTGGCGCCGCGGCGAACGATACCGTCAAGGTGGCGCACGCGCCGACGCTCGACTCGCTGAGCGCGATGCGCTCGAAGATCTACGGCCACCGGCTCGACACCATGGCACTCGACGCCATCGTCGGTGACGTGGCTGCAGGCCGCTACTCCGACATGCACATCGCTGCGTTCCTGAGCGCCTGCGCCGGCGGGCGCATGGACTTGCAGGAAACCATCGACCTGACAAGCGCCATGGTCAAGGCCGGCGACCGTATCGACTGGGGGCGTACGCCGATCGCCGACAAACATTGTGTGGGCGGCCTGCCTGGCAACCGCACGACGCCGATTGTGGTCGCGATTGCGGCGGCGGCCGGGCTGACGATGCCCAAGACCTCGTCGCGCGCGATCACCTCGCCAGCGGGGACGGCCGACGTGATGGAGACGCTGACGCGCGTCGACCTCAGTCTGACCGCGATGCGACGTGTAGTGGATCGCGAGGGCGGCTGCTTTGTCTGGGGCGGGGCGCTGACCCTGAGCCCGGCCGACGACATCCTGATCCGCGTCGAGCGCCCGCTCGACCTTGACAGCGACGCCCAGCTCGTCGCCTCCGTGCTGTCGAAGAAGATCGCCGCCGGAGCGACGCACGCCGTGATCGACATCCCGGTCGGTCGGACCGCCAAGGTGCGCAGCGAGGAGGACGCGAATCGGCTGCAGACCTTGCTAGAGCAAGTTGCTGTAGCCCACGGGCTGCAACTGCGCGTGTTACGTACGCGCGGCGCCCAGCCGGTCGGGCGAGGTGTAGGCCCAGCGCTCGAAGCGCATGACGTTCTGGCCGTGCTGCGCGGCGCAGCGGCGGCGCCGGTGGACCTGCGCATGCGCGCACTGGTTCTGGCCGGCGAATTGCTCGAGTTCTGCGGCCACAGCACTCCCGGCACGGGCGAGTCCGAGGCCTGCCGCCTGCTGGACAGTGGCGCGGCTTGGGACAAGTTCCAGGCCATCTGCGAAGCGCAAGGCGGGCTGCGCGAGCCCGGCGTCGCTCCACTGCGCGAGCCGATCGTGGCCGAACGCAACGGTTACGTGTCGGGCATCGACAGCCGTCGGCTCGCGCGGGTCGCCAAGCTCGCCGGCGCGCCCAGTGCGCCGACCGCCGGCCTCGTGCTGCACGTGCGGCTGGGGGACCATGTCGAGCGCGGCATGCCGTTGTTCACGCTGCATGCGCAGGCGCCTGGTGAGCTGGCCTATGCCCGCAGCTACCTTGATTCCCATCCCGTCGTCACGCTAAGCGATGAGGTGACGCCATGAAGCCCGTCGTGATCGCGATGCCCGGCAACGAGCAGCTCGCCGATGAACTGGCCGCTCACCTTTCGCTGGAACGCGGCGCCGCCACGGTAAGGCGCTTTCCTGACGGCGAGTCTTATGTGCGCGTCGAGTCATCGGTCGAAGGCCGCGACACCTTCATCGCCTGCACGCTCGACCGACCCGATGACAAGCTGGTGCCGCTGCTCTTGCTGGCGGCAGCGGTCCGTGAGGCGGGCGCGTGGTCGGTGGGCTTCGTGGCGCCGTACCTGGCCTACATGCGGCAAGACCGTCGGTTCCATCCGGGCGAGACGATCAGTGCCCAGCATGTCGGAGCTTGGATCTCGCACTATGTCGACTGGATGGTGACCGTCGATCCGCACCTGCACAGGATACCGGACCTGTCTCAGGTCTACAGCGTCCCGTCACGTGTCGTCCATGCCGCGTACAGTGTGGCGCAGTGGGTACGGGCGCAGGTGCGCAATCCCCTCTTGATCGGCCCCGATGAGGAAAGCGCCCAGTGGGTCAGCGATGTGGCACAGCAGTCCGACGCACCCTTCGTCGTGCTGACCAAGACGCGCCGCGGCGACCGCGATGTCCAAGTGTCGGTACCGGACGTCGAGCGTTGGCGGTCGCACACGCCCGTGCTGGTGGACGACGTCGTCTCGACCGCCCGCACCATGATCGAAACGATCGACCACCTGCGCCGAGCCGGGCTCGCCGCGCCCGTGTGCGTGGCGGTCCACGCGGTATTCGCTCAGACGGCGTTCGAGGAACTGCGCGTGGCCGGCGCGGGCGACATCGTCAGCTGCGACACGATCCGCCACGCGTCCAATCGCATCTCGCTCGCTGCGGCCATTGCCGCTGGGGTCCGCGTGTTTCTACCCGATGCCCACGGATGAACCCGGAGATTGCTATGTCATCCGTCCGCTCCAAACTCGCTGGTCTCTTCGCAACGGTCCTGCTCGCACTGGGGGCCTTCCTTACCCTGGCGCAATCGCGCCTGGAGCGCGACGGCGTGCTGCTTCACTGGGCACTTGTCGCGCTGGCGTTGCTGTCGTTCGGCGCGGCGTACGACCTCTACGCCAGATGGATTCATCTCGAGGTGGTGCCTGTTCGCCGTGCCGATGAGTGCGGTCATCTACCTCCACTTTGCATGGCGCGGCGCCGGACGCTCCTTTCCGCCCTATCCGCCCAGCGCCACCGTGTCCGTTCGGTTGGCCAGGCCCACTTGTCTAACCTGATTCATGGGAGAGAACATCGATGAACACAACCGACGCGGCCAAGGCCTACATCATCGGCGGAGGCATCGCCTCGCTGTCCGCGGCCGTCCTGCTGATCCGCGATGGAGGATTCTGCGGTGCCAACATCCGCATCCTGGAAGAGTTGGAGGTGGCAGGCGGCGCCCTCGACGGCTCGGGCGACCCGGTCAACGGATACGTCACCCGTGGCGGCCGCATGTGGACCGAAGAGGCCTACGGTTGCCTATGGGACGTGCTCGAATCGATCCCCGCGCGTGCCAATCCGGCGAGGTCTGTCAAGGACGACGTCTGGGCGTTCAACAAGGCATGGCATTCAGATTCGCATGCGCGCCTCATCGACAAGGATCACAAGATCCTCGATGCCACCGATCTGGGCTTCAACCTGCAGGATCGCCTTGAGATCATGCGCTTGCTCGCGATGCCGGAGCGAATCATCGGGACCAAGCGCATCGAAGATTGCTTCTCGTCGCATTTCTTCGCGACCAACTTCTGGGCGATGTGGCGCACCACCTTCGCCTTCCAGAACTGGCACAGTGCCATCGAACTCAAGCGCTACATGCTGCGGTTTATGCAGGAGTTTCCAAGGATCCATACTCTGGCGGGCGTGCGGCGAAGCGCATTGAACCAGTACGACTCGCTGGTCCGTCCGATCGAGAAGTGGCTGACCGATCAGGGGGTGCAGTTCGAGTACGGCACCAAGGTGATCGATGTTGACCTCGCCGAGAGCGACGGCCAGCGAATCACGGCGATCCATTGCACGCGCCACGGCAAAGAGGTCTCGTACGCGGTTGGGCTGCGGGACTATGCGTTCATCACGATCGGCTCGATGACCGCCGATTCGCGACTGGGAGACGACGATCACGCACCCCAACTCGTGCGCGACAAGATCGACGGTGCTTGGAGGCTGTGGGAGACGATGGCACGTAAGGCGCCAGGTCTTGGTCGACCCTACGCCTTCAGCGGCAACATCGACGAAAGCAAGTGGGAGTCCTTCACGCTGACGATGCGCTCGCCGGCCCTCGTTCGGCGGATCGAGGAATTCAGCGGCAACAAGCCCGGCACCGGTGGCCTGATGACCTTCAAGGACTCCAGCTGGCTGATGTCTATCGTGGTGCCGCATCCGCCCCACTTCGCCGGCCAGCCTGACGACGTGTTCACGCTCTGGGGTTACGGGCTCTTCATCGATAACAAAGGGGACTACATCGACAAGTCGATGGCCCAGGCGACCGGCCGCGAAATCCTGACTGAGTTGATGCACCAGTTGGGGTTCGAGGACATTCTCGACGAAGTGCGTCGCAGCACGACCGTCATCCCGGTGATGATGCCCTACATCACCAGCGAGTTCTCGCGACGCGATGTCACTGATCGGCCGCCGGTGATCCCACACGGTGCGAAGAACTATGCGCTGCTGGGTCAATACGTCGAGATTCCCGAAGACGTGGTCTTCACGGTCGAGTATTCGGTGCGTACGGCGATGCACGGTGTCTACGGACTCCTCGGCCTGAAACGAGACATCCCGCCCATCTACCACGCCATCGCCGACCCCAAGGTGGCCCTTGATGCCCTGAAGACGCTGATGGGATGAATGTCCGGTCGGAGCAGCAGTTGCTTTGCCTTTTGAGAATGAAACCCTCATGAACACAACAATGAGCTTCGAGGTCGGCGGCATGGTGTCGTCGATGTCGGCCCATGGGGTCGAAAAGCAGTTGTCGCGCCAGCCCGGCGTGACGGCAGCGCAGGTCAACTACGTGGCCGGCTCTGCTAGCGTGACCTTCGACCCGGGCAAGACCACGCCAGAGGCCATTCGCGCCACCATCGAAGCATGCGGATACCACTGCGGCGGTGAGGCCACGCCTCGACATGTTTGCGTGCCGCGCGCTGCGGCTGGTAGACGTCACGAGTACGCCCGCGAGCATGCAGGGCATGCGGCCCCAAGCGCGAAGCCCGCCACAGCTGGGCACCCGATGGACCACGGCACGATGGATGCCATGGCTCGCGAGATGGGACACGGCCCCGGCATGGACGCGCGCGGCATGGCGCGCGACATGCGAAACCGCTTCTGGATTTGCCTCGCGTTCACGGTGCCCATCTTTCTCTATGCCCCGATGGGCGTGGACTTCATCAAGCTGAGTCCCCCGTTCGGCCTCGACCTGAAACTGTGGCTGTTCATGCTCGCCACAGGTGCGGTGATCTATCCGGCATGGCCCTTTTTTGTCGCCGCGACGCGCGCGCTTCGCAACGGCGTGCTCAACATGGCGGTTCTGGTCGTCCTGAGCGTCGGCACCGGATACCTGTTCAGCGTCGGAGCCACCTTCCTCTTCGAAGGGGCGCAGTTCTATGAGGCGGTGTCGGTTCTGCTGGTGTTCATCCTGCTCGGACACTGGCTCGAAATGCGGGCGCGTGCCGGTGCTTCAGAGGCGATACGCGCTTTGATGGACCTGGCGCCGCCGAAAGCCACCGTCGTACGCAACGGTGTCGAGACCACGGTCGCGACGGCCGACGTGCTGCTGGGTGACATCGTGCTCATCCGCCCCGGCGACAAGATTCCCGTTGACGGCGAGGTGCTGGAAGGCGGGTCACAGGTGGACGAATCGATGCTCACCGGCGAGTCGATGCCGGTCAAGAAGGCGGTCGGCGACAGCGTGATCGGCGCCACCATCAACAAGAGCGGCAGCTTCCGCTACCGCGCCACCAAGGTCGGCGCCGACACCGCTTTGGCGCAGATCGTCAAACTTGTACAGGAGGCGCAGAACTCCAAGGCGCCGGCGCAGCTGCTTGCCGACAAGGCGTCGCAGTGGTTGGTGCTGGTCGCTTTCCTGATTGGACTCGCGACCTTCGGCGTGTGGTACTTCGTGCTCGGCCAGCCCGTGCTGCTGGCCCTCACGCTGACCATCACGGTGTTCGTGATCGCGTGTCCCGACGCGCTCGGACTGGCCACGCCGATGGCGGTGATGGTCGGCACGGGCCTGGGGGCGATGAACGGCATCCTGTTCAAGAACGCCGCAGCGCTCGAAGACGCCACCAAGCTCGATGTCGTGATCTTCGACAAGACCGGCACGCTGACGCTCGGCGAGCCCGACGTGGTCGACCTCGTCGCGGCACGTGGCACGAGCGTCGATGCGCTGCTGACCATCGCCGGCTCGGTGGAGAAGCTCTCCGAGCATCCTCTGGCCTTGGCTGTGCTCCAACGTGCCGGACACCTGCCACTCGAAGAGGTGAGCGCATTCACCAACATCGATGGCATGGGAACCGAAGCCGTCGTTCGCGGCGAAAGAGCGCTCCTCGGCAATCGGCTGTTGATGGACGCGAATGCCATCGACCTCAATGGCCTGGAGGCTCAATCTCGCAACCTCCAAGGCCAGGGACGCACGGTGGTCCACGTGGCCCATGGTGGCCGGCTGATCGGTCTGATCGCTATCGCCGACGCGGCGCGCCCTTCTTCGGCAGAGACCGTCAAGGCGCTCCACGGCAAAGGGGTGCAGGTGGCCATGCTGACGGGCGACAACCAGGCCACTGCCGATCGAATCGCCAAGGAACTCGGTATCGACATCGTCCTTGCGGATGTGCTGCCCGGCGACAAGGCCGCCAAGGTCAAGGAACTACAGGCGCAGGGCAAGAAGGTCGGCATGGTCGGCGACGGCATCAATGATGCCCCAGCGCTGACGCAGGCCGATGTTGGTTTCGCGATCGGTGCGGGCACCGACGTAGCGATGGAAAGCGCCGATGTGGTGCTGATGAAGAGCGACCCGTTCGATGTGGTCGGCGCCATCGAGCTCTCGCGCGCAACGCTGCGCAAGATGCACCAGAACCTGTGGTGGGCGGTGGCCTACAACGTGGTGGCGTTCCCTCTAGCCGCCGGCGTGTTCTATCCGTTCACCATCAGTCCGGAAGTGGCCGCCATCGCGATGTCGGGGAGCTCCGCGCTCGTGGCCATCAATGCGCTGATGCTCAAACGCACGCGGCTGACCGGCATCCGCCGGGTCCGGGCGACTCCAGGAACAACGGGCGACGCCAGGCAGACCGCTCCGGCTGCGGTCTGAAGGCGGCGCGGGCATGGTCAAGACAGCAGCCCTCAATGCGCCGGCATCGCCCGACGCAACTGTGGCGGCGGGCCGGGCGATGTTGCTGCTCGGAGCGATGATATTCGTCGTCGCGCTCGGCTACAGCGCCGGCTTGCCGTTGCTGCAGCTGTTTCTGGGGCTGTACCTCGGCGGGGCGACGCCGTCCGCGCTCGCGTGGCACGTCGGCATGCTGGGCGGCGTCTACACCTTCGCGCTGTTCCTCTTCGCGCCGTTGTGGGGTCGACTCTCGGACCGGCATGGCCGCTCCGCCGTACTGGCCGCGGGCTTCGCAGCATTCCTGATCGGCGGCGCTGCAGCCGCGTTGGCACCGAACCTGATGGTCGTGTATGCGGCTCGCTTCCTGGCCGGTGCAGGTGCCGCCTCAATTGTCCCGACAGCACAGGCGTTCGTCGACGACATCAGCACGCCGGAGGTGCGCAGCCGCCGCTTTGTGCTGCTCGGCAGCGCGTCGTTCATCGGCTTTCTCGCCGGCCCGGCCTTCGGAACCTGGATCGCCGGGCCAGTGATGGGCATGCCGGTCGGGCGCATGCTTGACATGGTCAACTGGCCCGCGTTTGCCATCGTATTGGGCGGGCTCCCATTGCTGGTGCTCATCCCGTGGGGCCTGGGCCGCAAGCGCGCGGCGCCTGAGCGCGACGTGCCACCTCAGTTGTCGCCAGACCGCCGGAGGTTCGTTCGCGCCTCGATGGGCATGGCACTGCTGGTCTCGTTTGCGGTTGGTACCTTTGAAGTCGGCTTCACTCTGTTCGGCGGGCAGACGCTGGGCCTAGCCAGCGGCACGATGGCCGTTATGTTCGTCACCTGCAGCCTGGCCATGCTGGCAGCGCAGTCCACGTTGCTGCTGCAAGGCGTGCGCCGCCGCATCAACCAACGCTGGGTCGCGGTCGCGTTCAGCACCTCGGCGCTCGCGTTGACCTTCGCCTTTGCGGTGCCGGACGCCGCGGCGCTCGGCCTGCTGATCGTCGTGGTGTCCACTGGGGTCGGCATGGTCGGACCGGTACTGTCCTACGAGCTGCTCGAGCGCCATGCAGCCGCGCTTGGGGAACTGCTTGGCCGGCAGGCAGCGGCCGGCAACCTCGGGCAGGCGCTGGGTTCGGTGAGCGCAGGGTCGCTGTTCGCGTGGCAGCCGGCAGCGCCGTTCTGGGCGGCAGCGCTGGTCCTGGTGTTGGGGGCCGCCGTCGCGCTTGCATCATGGGGGCCGGCACGCGACGGCGAGATCGCCGCCCGTCTGCCAATGCGGGGCCACGATGATGGCTGACGCAGCGCGCAACCGAGACCTCACGGGTGCGAGGATCCCTGTCAGGACACCCGCTGCCGGGGTTCGTGGCATGAGACCGCGCAGCAGCGCTCCTCGCGGGCGCGAACTTCACAGTGGCGTTGGGCTATGGTGCGAACTTTTCTATGCTGCCCTCGTTGATGGCGCGTCTCGGCGCGGATTCGAGCCCGGGCTCGGAGAGGCTGCACACCGGGGGCCCGACGGCGGCCTACATGCTGGCGCAGTTCGGCGGCGCATTGCTTGGCGGGCGCGCCGCCGATCGCCACGGGGCGCACCCGCTCCTCGTCGCAAGGCTGCTGGTCTACGCGATCTCGATCTCCATCGTAGCGGCGGCGACCGGACTGGCGATCGCGATCGCTGGCATGCAGCGTGGTGCTGAGCGCCGTGCAGGCGGCTTGAAAAGCAAGTCCCAATCCGTCCGCGCAAAAGGGTCAATTCCATTCCTACGCATTACAACCATCATCTCAAGACGGCATTTTGGCGCCGGAAAGTAGCCAATAGCGATCACGATAGTCCTCGGACTCATCGGGCGTCGCCGCAGCAGGTGCCGGCGACTTCAACAAGTGGCGACCCTGCTGCAGCTTGGCCTCGCGCGTGCGGTTGGTCAGCATGCCGAAGTGCCGGATACCCTGGAACCCCGGCGGTAGCACGTGCAGCAGGAAGCGCCGCACGAACTCGTCGGCCTGCGGTCGCAAGTGCAGGACGATCAGCTCAGGTGCTGTGGGGCTTCGCGTGACCGAGCCAGCGGATCACGCCCTTGTCTTGCGGAATGCGGCGCAACCCGAGACGCATTGGCTTAAGCTAACACCCCGCCCGCCGGGGCGTTTTTCGCGTAGCCACGCAAGCCAAGCAAGTGCCTGAAGGCAAGCCTCCCCTACGTCAGTACTCCTCTCGATCGTCAGCGCAAGTTCCGATGCGTCGGGCCGCTCCAGCGTGCGCAGTTGGTTAGTAAGCAGAGATGCGGACATGAAGTGGCGCTTGCGGGCGCCGATGCGTCTGCGCAGCACGGCCTGGTCCGGTGCGACGAGGACGAACGCGGCCTTGGCAGAGGCCTCGCGCAGGCGGTCGCGATATGCGTGCTTCAGCGCCGAGCATGCGATGACGCTGCGCTCACCAGCCGCCGCGCGTTCGGCGATCCAGCCTGCGACGCGGTCCAGCCAGGGCGCGCAGTCGTCGTCGGTGAGCGGCTTGCCGGCGCGCATCTTCTTGATGTTGGCGGCGGGGTGCAGGTCGTCGCCGTCCTTGAAGTCGCAGTCCAGCTGCTCCGCCAGCGCCTTGCCGAGCGTGCTCTTGCCAGAGGCCGACACACCAAAGACGATGACGATCAAAGGCTCGCCCGATTGCACCGCCTTGCCATCGCAATTGGCCAGTTCCCACACGCCACCGGCAGCGGAGGTGATGGCATGCGCGCTGTTGATCAGCCCGATGTGCGAAAACGCCTGCGGGAAGTTGCCGAGCTGCCGCCGCGTCGTCGGATCGTATTCCTCCGCATACAGTCCGACGTCGCTGCCGAGTGAGAGCAGGTGCTTGAACAAGGCCTTGGCCTTGCGCAGCTTGCCCATGGCGACGTAGACGTTCGACAACCAGAAGCTGCAAGCGAGGAACGCACCTTCGCCGCCCGCCAGCCCATCGACGCCCTCCTCGGTGCGGTAGCGGTACACGAGGCCGTTGAAGATCAGCTCGCGCTCGATCCGCGCGATGGTGCCTTCGACGCGCGAGTCGTGGATGGGCAGGAAGCCGACCAGCGGCATCAAGAGCAGCGCCGCATCGACTGCGTCGGCGCCATAGTACTGCACGAAGGAGTTGCTGGCTTTGTCGTAGCCGTGCGCCAGCACGTCAGCATGGATCTGTTCTCGCACCTTGCGCCATTCGTCGATCGGGCCTTCGAGCGTGTACTCCTGCGCGCTCGCGATCATGCGGTCGAAGGCGAGCCAGCACATGATCTTCGAATGGACGAAGTGCCGCAGCTCGCCGCGCACTTCCCAGATGCTACAGTCGGGCTCACGCCACAAGACCGCGAGCTGCTTGGCGATGGCGCGTTCCAGCGGCCAGACCTTGTCCATGTCGGCCAGGCCGGCCTTGCGCGCAGCGTGGAAGGCCGCGATGACCGAGCCATAGATGTCGAGCTGTCGCTGCGCCTGTGCGCCGTTGCCCACGCGCACCGGCCGGCTGTCTTCATAGCCGGGCAGCCATTCAAGCTCGACCTCCGTCAGGGTACGTTCGCCGTGCAGGCCGTACATCACCTGCAGCTCTTCGGGCGATCCGCCGACGGCGCGCATCAGCCACCAGCGCCAGTCGCTGGCCTCCTCGATGTAGCCAGAGCCGATCAGCGCATAGAGCGTGAGCGCGGCGTCGCGCAGCCAGCAATAGCGGTAGTCCCAGTTGCGCTGGCCGCCCGGATGCTCGGGCAGCGAGGTGGTCGGCGCGGCGACGATGCCGCCGCTGGGTTCGTAGGTGAGCGCCTTCAGCGTCAGCAGCGAGCGCGTGACATCGTCGCGGAACTCTCCATCGTAGCCGCAGCGGTCGGTCCACGCGCACCACTCGGCCGTCGTGCGGGCCAGCAAGGAATAGGCGTCGCGCGTGATCGGTGGTTCCAAGTGCGAGGGGAACCATTCGAGGCAGAAGGCGATGGCCTGGCCAGCCGTGACCGAGAATTCGGCAGAGCTCGCGAGGTTCTCGTTGATCAGCGGCACGCCGGAGGTGACACGCACGGCATCGGGGCCGGCCACCGCGTAGATCGCGCCTTCGCGCCGCCGGACCCACGGGCACCATTCACCATAGTTGAAGCGGATGCGCAGCTCGGTGTGCAGCGCCACCGTGCCGCGCACGCCGCGGACGATGCGCACCAGCTCGTGCGTGCCGTCCTGCGTCGGCTTGGGCATGAAGTCGGTGACGATGGCCGAACCCTTGGCGGTGCGGATCGTGGTTTCGAGCACCATGGTACCTGGCAGGTAGCGCCGCGTCACGCGAGCCTTGCGGTTCGCGGCGTGCATCGACCAGCAGCCGTTGCTCTCGTCGCCGAGCAGGCTCGCGAACATCGCGCCCGAATCGAAGCGCGGCAGGCACAGCCATTCGATGTCGCCGTGGCGATGCACGAGCGCGGCGCTGTGGGTCGAGCCGATCAGCGCGTAGTCTTCGATGCGCCGGGTCGGTTTCGGCTTCGGCTTCATTGCGCGGCGGCTCGCATGTTCGCGATGGCCGCTGCATAGTCGGGCG
The DNA here is from genome assembly GCF_001541225.1 of Variovorax sp. WDL1. GTDB lineage: Bacteria > Pseudomonadota > Gammaproteobacteria > Burkholderiales > Burkholderiaceae_C > Variovorax. The sequence goes on from NZ_LMTS01000118.1 coordinate 19,811, forward strand.
TGCCGAAGATGGCGATGCCCGCGACGATGACGTCGGCGCCGGCCTCGACCGTGCGACGCACGGTCTCGGCGTCCTGCCCGCCGTCGACCTCGATGTGCGGTGCAAGCCCGCGGTTGTCGGCGCGCAGCGCGGCGATCTTCGGCAGCATCTCGGGCAGGAAAGCCCGGCCGCCGAAGCCGGGATTCACCGTCATCACCAGCACGATGTCGACCAGGTGCAGCACATGCTCGATCCAGGCGATCGGCGTCGCCGGGTCGATCACCACGCCGGGTCGGCAGCCCAGTTCGCGCACGCGACTGAGCACGCGGTGCAGATGCACGGTCGAGCCCGGCTCGGCCTGCACGAGCCGGTGGTCGGCGCAGGCATTGCGATAGCGTTCGAGCGAACGCTCGACCACCATCAGGTGCACGTTGAGCGGCTTCCTCGTGCAGCGCCGGATGGCCTTGACCACTGCGGGGCCGAAGGAGATCTCGGGCACGAAGCGGCCGTCCATGATGTCGACGTGGATCCAGTCGGAGCCGGCGCGGTCCACGTCCTGTACCTCTTCGCCGAGCCGCGCGAAATCGGCCGCGAGCACGGAGGCGGCGATCTTCATGGGTGCTCTCCGATGAGGCGGTCGATCGCTTGCGCGACGCCGGCTTCCTCGTTCGATGCGGTGGTCCAGTCTGCACCTGCACGCACGGCCTCGGGCGCCTGGCCCAACGCGATCGAGAGGCCGGCGCGCGCGAACATCGGCAGGTCGTTGGGCATGTCGCCGATGACTGCGACTTCCGCCAGCGGCACGCGCATGGCCGCGGCGACCGCGGCGACTGCGGCGACCCCATCGCCCTTGTTGGCCTTGAGCGCGGTGGCGTCGAGAAAGTAGGGCTGCGACAGCGCGCCGGTGGCCTCGCCCTGCGTCGCCTGCTGCATGGCGGCTTCGAGCCGCATCAGCAAGGCCGCGTCGTCGCTGACGCCGACGATCTTGTCGGCCACATCGCACAGGTTCTCGAGGTCGCTGCGGATCGTGGGCTCCAGCGCGGCCGACAGCTTCTCGCGCGGCACGTGCGGGTTGCGGTCGTCGCGCGCGTGCCAGCGCTCGTGGGCGAACAGCCAGACGTCGACCTCGGCCTCGTCGAGGATCGAGAGGATGCGCCGCGTCACCTCGGGCGCGAGCCGCTCGGGCTCACCGATGACGGCGCCGTGGGCGTCGCGATCCGCCTCGTCGTCTGCGACGTCGATGGCACGCTGGTGCGGCATGGCAAGACCTTGCCCGATGCCAACGTCGAAGCGGCGAAGCGGTTGAAGGCCGCCGGCATCGCGATGACGCTGATCAGCGCGCGGCCGATGAGCGGCATCCGCTGGCTCGCCGACGCGCTCGAACTCGAAGAGCGTGCCGCCGTTGAAGGCGCCGAAGGGGCCGTTCATTTGCGCGGCAGCTCCAGGTGGCCGCCGAAGCCGAAGCGCATCGCCGACAGCAGCTTGTCGCCGAAGGTGCTGTCGACGCGGCTGCGGTAGCGCGCGAAGAGCGCCGACGAGAGCACGTAGGCCGGCACGGCCTCTTCCATCGCGGCGTCGATGGTCCACTGGCCCTCGCCGCTGTCGGCGACCTTGCCCGAGTAGTTGTCGAGGCCGTGGTCCTGCGCCAGCGCGGAAGCCGTGAGGTCGAGCAGCCATGAAGAAACGACGCTGCCGCGGCGCCAGACTTCGGCCACGTCGGGTAGGTTGATGTCGAAGCGCTGGTCTCCGGGCAGCTTCCCGGACGCCTTGTTCTTCAGGATGTCGAAGCCCTCGGCGTAGGCCTGCATCAGGCCGTATTCGATGCCGTTGTGGACCATCTTGACGAAATGCCCAGCGCCCGCGGGGCCGGCATGGATGTAGCCGCGTTCGGCGCGGTCGTCTTTCGGGTCGCGGCCGGGCGTGCGCGGGACGCCGCCGTAGCCGGGGGCGAGGGTCTCGAAGACCGGATCGAGCCGATCGACTGTCGCCTTCTCGCCGCCAATCATCATGCAGTAGCCGCGCTCCAGGCCCCAGACGCCGCCGGAAGTGCCGATGTCGACGTAGTGCAGATCCTTCATGCGGCACGACGCGGCGCGGCGGATGTCGTCCTTGTAGAAGGTGTTGCCGCCGTCGATGACGATGTCGCCGGGCGCGCACAGGCCAATCAGCGCGTCGATGGTCGATTCGGTCGGCGCGCCGGCCGGCAGCATCGACCAGAAGATGCGCGGCTTGTCGAGCTTGTCTGCCATGTCTTGCAGCGACGCGGCGGTCGTGGCGCCCTCGCTGCCGAGCGTCGCGACCGCCTTCTCGTCGTGGTCGAAGGCGACGATGCCATGGCCGCCACGCATCAGGCGCCGCGCGATGTTGCTGCCCATCCGGCCGAGGCCGATCATTCCAATCTGCATGATGTCTCCGGTTTCAGGTGCGGTTGCCGCCGGTGAACGCTACCCGCTTTTTCTCGACGGCGGCAAGCAGCTTGTCGGCGGCATCGGCGAATTGCCGTACGCCATCTTCGACCAGTTCGGCCGTGACCGCTTGCAGATCGAGGCCCAGGCGCTCGGTCTCAGACAGGATGTGGCGCGCGTCCTCGATGTCCTCGGCGAGGCTGGGGGTCACGACGCCGTGTGCGCGGAACGCATCCATGGTCTTGGGCGGCATGGTGTTCACGGTGTCGGGGCCGATCAGCGTGTCAACGTAGAGCGTCGGCGGATAGCTCAGGTCCTTGGTGCCGGTCGATGCGCACAGCAGCCGCTGCGGCATCGCGCCCCTGGCGGCCAGCGCCTGCCAACGCGGACTCGCGATCTGCTCGCGGTACAAGGCATAGGCCATCTTGGCGTTCGCGATGGCGACCCTGCCGCGCAGCGCCTTCAGCGCGGCGCTATCGGGGTCGCGATCCTTGATGCGCTGGTCGATCGCCTTGTCGATCTGCGCGTCGATGCGGCTCACGAAGAAGCTCGCGACGCCGGCGATGCGGTCGATGGACCTGCCGGTCTCGACGCGTTCCTCGAGCCCGGCGACGAAGGCTTCGGCGACGGCCCTGTAGGCATCCTGCGAGAACAGCAGCGTGACGTTGATGTTGAGCCCGTCTTCGATCAGTTGCCGGATGGCCGGCACGCCGGCCTCGGTGCCGGGCACCTTGACCATCAGGTTCGGCCGGTCGACTGCCGCCCAGAGCCTGCGCGCTTCCTCGATCGTGTCCAGCGTGTTCGTCGCCAGGTAGGGCGAGACCTCGAGGCTGGCGTAGCCGTCCCGGCAGAGCAGCCGGCCGTAGACAGGGCGCAGGTCATCGGCGGCATGCTGGATGTCCCGGATTGCCTGTGCCTCGTAGGCAGCGACCGCGCCGGCGCCGGTTCCGGCTTCGGCCAGCCAGGCCTTGAAGCCCGCGTCGTAGGCATCGCCGTGGCCCATGGCTTTCTCGAAGATCGAGGGGTTCGAGGTGACGCCGGTCAGCGCGTCTTCCTCGATGAGCTTGCGCAGGCCGCCTTCGGCCAGGAACTTGCGATCAACGAAATCGAGCCAGACCGCCTGGCCTGCCTCGTGGAGTTGCTGCAGGGGGTTCTTCATGATGTGTGTGCCTCCATGAGTTGGCGCGCCACCTTCAGCACGTTGCCCTGCGTGAAGCCGAACTTTTGCTGCAGCTTGGCGAGCGGCGCCGAAGCGCCAAAGGTGGACATGGTGATCGTGGCGCCGCCGGCGCCGACGTAGCGGTCCCAGCCGAGCGAGCCGGCCTGTTCGATGGCGAGCCGTGTCTTCACGTGCGGCGGCAAGACCTGTTCTCGGTACGCACGCCCCTGCTTCTCGAACAGGTACCAGCTCGGCATCGAGACGACGCGCACGCCGTCTGCGGCCAGCTGCTCGTGCACCGCGACGGCGAGCGAGACCTCGCTGCCGGTCGCGATCAGGATAATCTCGGGGTCGACGCCCTCCTTCGCGTCGGCCAGAATGTAAGCACCTTCTTGCAGGCCGTCGGCCGAGGCGTACTTGCTGCGGTCAATCGTCGGCAGCGCCTGGCGCGAGAGGATGAGCGCGGTCGGCTCGCGCGTATGGCTGAGCGCCACCTTCCAGGCCACCGTCGATTCGTTGGCGTCGCCGGGCCGGATCGTGTCGAGCCCGGGGATGGCACGAAGGGTCGCGAGGTGTTCGATCGGCTGGTGCGTCGGTCCGTCTTCGCCGACGCCGATCGAATCGTGTGTGAAGACGAAGACCACCGGCACTTCCATGATCGACGCCAGCCGGATCGACGTGCGCATGTAATCGGCAAAAACCAGAAAGGTCGCGGTGTACGGGCGCAGGTAGCTTAGCGCCATGCCGTTGGCGATGGAACCCATGGCATGCTCGCGGACGCCGAAGTGCATGTTGCGGCCCGCGTGATTGCAGGCTTCGAAGGCCCCTGCGCCCTCGAAGGTCAGATTGGTCTTGGTCGAGGGCGAGAGGTCGGCCGCACCGCCGATGAGCATCGGCACGCGCGGCGCGATCGCGTTCAGCACCTTGCCGCCCGCATCGCGCGAGGCGATGCCTTTCGCATCGGCCGGGAAGCTGGGCACATCCGCATCCCAGCCTTCGGCCAGCCTGCCCTGGCGCAGCAGATCGAACTCGGCTGCTTCCTTCGGGAAGGCCTGGCGGTAGCGCTCGAAGGCGGACTCCCAAGCTTCGCGCGCCGCCTTGCCGCGCTGCGCAATCGTGGCGTTGAAGGCTTCGGCGAAGCGTCGGGCACGAGGAACTGCGCGTCCTCGGGCCAGCCGTAGCCCTTCTTGGTCGCACGCACGTTGTCGGCGCCCAATGCCTCGCCATGAGCCTTCTCGCTGCCGGCGCGCGGACTGCCCCAGCCGATGACCGAGCGCACGACGATGAAGGTCGGCCGGTCGCGCGTGTTGCGGAAATTGGCCAACGCCTCTGCGATGGCCTGCGTGTCATTGGCGTCGTCCACATGCAGCACGTTCCAGCCGTAGGCTTCGAAGCGCTTGCCGACATCTTCGGTGAACGCGATTTGAGTCGAGCCTTCGATGCTGATGCGGTTGCTGTCGTAGATCCAGCAGAGCCTCGACAGCGCCAGATGGCCGGCGATTGAAGCGGCTTCGCCGGAGACACCCTCCATCATGTCGCCGTCGCCGCACAGCACGTAGACGTCATGGTCGAAGAGCGTGAAGCCGTCGCGGTTGAAGCGCGCCGCCAGCGCGCGCTGCGCGATGGCCATGCCCACCGAATTTCCGCAGCCCTGGCCCAGCGGACCGGTAGTGGTCTCGACGCCGGTGGTCATGCGGTACTCGGGATGGCCCGGCGTCTTCGAGCCGAGCTGCCGGAACTGCCGGATGTCGTCGAGGCTGACCGCCGGCGCGCCGTCCAGGTGCAACTCGTCGATACGGCGCATCAACCCGAGCTCGCCCTGGCTGACCGGCTCGCGGTGGTAGTACACCGTGCCGCGACTGAATGCCCAGCAACTGGGCCTACCGCTTGATCGGCAGCTTGGCATCACGGTCGATCATCGCTTTGCGCTCAGCAATCCCGCCTTGGTGAGCGCGCCCTCTAAAAAATCGTTCTCCAGAGCCAACTGTCCGATCTTGGCGTGCAACGCCTTCAGGTCCACCGGCGGCGACTCCGGCGCCACCGCGCCGCCAAACACGCCCGCGGCGCGCTCCATCAACTGCCTTCGCCACTCCGTCACCTGGTTAGGGTGCACGTCGTGCTTCTGTGCGATCTCGGCAATCGTCTTGCCATCGGCCAAGGCCTCGATCGCCACCTTGGCTTTGAATGCCGCTGAGTGGTTACGGCGTGGTCTTCTGCTCATCTGCTCTGCTCCTGTCGTCTCGGGCTCTATCCTCGCCCAACGGAGCAGCCGTTCCACTTCAGGCCGTGTTCAGATTTGCGCGGCCGGCTCTGACTTCGCGCCCAGCGCCGTTCAACACGCTCTGAAGCGGTCATAGATCAGCGCATCCCTGAGTAAGGGTGTTCAGCAGGTTTGTACGCCGCGCCCGCCGCAGGGTCGCCTGTGACGGCAGCCCCGGCTGCAGCGACGCCTAGACATATGGACGAAGGCAAGGTGGAAAGCACCAAGGATTCGGTGACCTTGCTGCTTCGCGCTCAGTGGTTGGGGTGGTCCTTCTCAAGGCGCTTGTCCGCGGCGTCGTTGACCTTGCCATGGGACATGGCTTTGTGTGTGCGTTCCGCAGCGGCTTCAGCTTTGGGACTTCCGCTTTTCTGAGCCTCTGGCTGCTTTGCTCTATTGTCGATGCCATGGGGCTTAGCCTTGTGCTTGTTTTCGGCTGCCGCCTCGGCTTTGGGGTTGCCAGACATCTGCGCTTCCGGCTGCGTGGCACCCGGATTCTGAGCAAATGCAGCCGGACCGGCGAGTACGGCCGCAAGAGCTGCCGCAAGTGTGATGTGATTCAATTTCATGACAATCTCCAAAAGGAATGTTTCCGGATAAAAGTGGTTACAGGTCGGTTAGCGTCGGGCCTTGGTCCTTATCCGGCTCGATTACCAACGCTGAACAAAGGATAGGAGTATGCGGTCTTCGATGGTTTGATCTAAATCAAGCCAAAGAGACACGACTGGAAGCTGCTCCGTCCATTGCTATTCTGCCATGGATCACAAGGAGCAGTTTCGCCTCCGAGCCTTGCCACCGAACTTCCTCTTGAAGTCTGCAAGTGCGCACGACAACAGCGAGTTCAGAAGCGCACGATCCAGCTCGGCGGCACGGTCGAGCTCGACCCAGCCAATACGGGAGGTCGAGTGTTCAATTTTCATTTCAGGATCGACGAAGCGAAGCTCGGACCAGCCTTGGGAGCTCGCCCGCGCTGCTCAGGCTGTCGCACCATCATTGCGGCTGCGGCCGCTTTGAAGCACGCTGCGCAGCGCGCTTCAAAGCATGTGCTCGGGGATCAGTACACCCAGAATGCCACGCCAAAGCCGCAGCCCCAAGTCTGTCATGGGTTCAACATCGTGCGTCACGATCTTCCCACGCTCCTCAGCACTCCACTCGAGCGCTGCTTCGCCGCCAGCTTCGCTTCGGTCGACCTTGAAGGCATGATGAGGATCGGATCCTTCGTCGAACAACGCCGCCAATTCGCCCGCCAGCTCGACACTGTCGACAGTGATCCAAGCCTCCGTGTTATGTAATCGTGAGCGTGGATCCTGATTCAGCGAGCCAACGAGGGCGCGCACACGATCCTGCACGATAACTTTCGCGTGAAGGCTGGCGGCCGACGCACGCCCCCAACGATGCGGCAAGCGGTGCCGGACATCCGGCCGTGGACGCATTTCGAACAACTCCACCCCCTTGCGCAGCAGTGCCATCCGATGACGCGCGTAACCTGCGTGCGCTGCCGGCGAATCTGTGGAGGCCAGCGAGTTGGTCAAGACGGCTACGCGTACGCCGCGCTCGCGCATCTCCTCCAAGTGGCGCAGTCCATCCTCGCTCGGCACAAAATATGGCGACATGATCAGCAGTTCGGCCGCGGTGCGAGAGCCACCTTCACGGTCGTCAATCGAACCGTGCTCTATTCCGGAAGCCACGCCAATCTTTCCTTGGTCGGGCTGGTCGTAGGTCAATTGGGCACGCCCCCATGAGAGCTGAACGCTCGCGGATCGCAGGGCGTCAAGCAGGCTGTCTTGCGCCAGCCAGTCGCAAGGCGCAAGACCGTGGCAATTCGCGGCGCGCGTGCGCAATGACTGCCGCACGCGCACGCCTTCGGCGGCATCCGGGCGTTCGGCAAACGCCTCCATGGGAATGGCGGCCGCGCTGTTCCAGTAGGCATCGAAGGCGTGCGATAACTCTTTCACGATCGGCCCGGCGGCCAGCAGGTCCACATCAGCAAAGTTGGACGCAACGTTCGCGTCGAAGTACTCGTCTCCTAGGTTGCGGCTGCCGACCACCGCGGCCGCGTTGTCCGCCGCCCAGAGCTTGTTGTGCATGCGGCGATTCAGCCGCTCTCCATCGAAGACGAATTCGCCCAGACGTGCGAGGCTCGAGGTGCCGCCCGAAAAGAAGGGGTTGAACAGGCGCACCTGGATCGCGGGGTGTGCGGCGATCGCGCGGCGCGCGAAGAAGCGCGCCCGCGCATTGATGTCGTCAAGCAGAATCCTCACCCGGACGCCCCGGTCGGCGGCGGCGACGATGCGAAGCAGCAGCAGGTCGGTCGTCAGGTCATCGCCTACGCTGTAGTACTGCAGGTCGAGCGTGCGTTCAGCCGCGTCAGCCAAAGCAGTTCGGGCGACAAAAGCGGTATGACCCGACGTCACGACCTGGAAACCGGACAAGGCGGGATGTTGGGCGGCTTGTTCCGCGAATGCCCGGCCGAGCGTGGTTTGCTCGCCGTTGCCGATTGCATAAGACGGCACTCGAGGCACGTCCTGCCCCACGCTGGCGCAACCGCCAGCCATCGACAGCAACAGCCACACGGCAGCCTGGTGGGTGACGGACGACCATCTCGGACTGCGGATCGGAAAACGAAAGTACATTGCACCAGTTACAAAAGCGAGGGCCGATCGGCCGGGCGGTTCCGGGCGCCCACAAGTTCGACGTCGCGGCGGCAGGTACTTGTCAGGGCCGTGCGTGCATCGAGGCCAAGCTCACTTGGCGAGTTGAATCTCGGTCACAGCGATGGCGCCGCCAATCTTTTCGGCTTTGAACTTCACTTTGTCGCCGAGTTTCACCATGTGGAGCATGGCCGGATCCTTGACTTGAAACAGCATTGTCATGCAGGGCATGTCGAGGTTCTTGAATTGCCATGCTTGGGGGTAATCTTCCTGTTTTCCTTGGCTATTCTTGCCCCGTGCTCCCCTGGGCCTGCACGTTGGCAGCAAGGGCTGCCGCAAACGCCGCAAGGGCCGAGACGGCAAAATTGTTGACTGTTTTCACGGCGTGACTTCTTCGTTCAGTAACGTTGGTAGGTGCTGGCGCTGCCGTTCTTGGCCACGAGCACCACTTCATAGGCGTCTTTGCGCGGGCCATAGGCGAGCCCGTCCATGCCGCGCGAGCCGATGGGCATCGCCTGTACGGCCAGTCCAATGGCGACCGGCCTCTCGTTGAGCAAGCGTCGAATCTCCCGCGCCGGCACATGGCCTTCGATCGCATAGCCGGCGATGCTGGCACTGTGGCACGCGCCATACCGCGGTGGCATCTCGAGGCGTTGTCGAGCATCCGTGTTGCCCGCGTCATGGGTGCGCATCTTGAAGCCGTTGGACTCGAGGTGGGCAACCCAGTCCTCGCAACACCCGCACGTCGGGCTCTTCCATACTTCGACAAACCCGCCGTTCGTCTGGGATCTCGCCCACGCGGCCGGTAGCGCAAAAAGGGGCAGCAGAACCAGCAACTGCCGGCGCCTGCGCTCAGCGTGCAAGGCCGGTACGCGCCTCGGAACCTCAATGCCATCAATGAAGGGTTCAGGATTCTTCTTCATCACTTGTCGTGCTCTTTGAGTTCACTTAGTTCCTATCGCGCTTGATGCGTGCGCGCTGACCCGCCACGTCGGTATCGACTGTGGTCGAGGGCTGTGACTGGGTATGGCCCCGAGCGTCGGCATCATGACGCTGCCACGGCCAGCGGCCTTCTATCTCGACCTGCAAGGCCATGCTCAGTACAGTGCGAATTAGGACGATGATCGCCAGCACGGCAACGTTTTCGAGGGTCGGCGCAACGACAACAGTACGGATGATGTCACCGGCCACCAGAAATTCCAGGCCGAGCACGATCGCGCCGCCGAAGTCCTGCCGGAAGCGCCGGACACCCATCGCTTTTGTACCTGAAGCCCCTGCGGCCAGCCGCCCTGCAGCGATCAGGACACCTCCCGCAATTACCAAAACACCAGTAGCATCGAATCCCAGCCCCACCCACTCCATCACTTCGCGAAAGGTATTCATGGCATCAGGCGCAAGGCGCATTTTTCCGACGGAGACGGCCTATTTCTTGCTTGTTCAGACGCCGTCCCATGGTGCAATCGTTTACTAGGAGCCAAAATGAAGTCAACAGTCCTGGCTGCGGCCATATTTTCCCTCAGCACTATCCTCGCGACCGACGCGCTCGCTCAACGCCACGACGATCCAGGCCGCCAGCACGGGGTCGTCCGCACCTCCGGCATCGGCGTGATCACGAGCATCGATGCGCAGGGAAAGAAAATTACTCTGGAACACGAAACCATCGACAAACTCAAGATGCCGTCAGCAACGCATGAATTCAAACTCAAGAACAACCAGACTTTGGGCAAATTCAAGGAGGGCGACAAGGTCGCCTTCGAACTAGAAAAAACCGGATCGAATCTTACGGTCGTCCGACTTCGTCAGCGGAATTGACCTGGCCGCCCCAGGCCGACGCAACGGGGCATGGAGCCAAGTTAGAAGGCGGGCGGCGGGCCTGCGAAAGTTAGAGAGTGAATTCGTCGTGGCTTGGCCGATGGCGAAAGACATGATGAAGATCGCATGATGGCTTACCTGCCCGACTCGTCGAGCTAGTGGATTTCGGGAGATGGCTCTTCGAAGACACGAGCTTATGGGACAAGATTTGCCGAAGAGCAGCCTGGTTGTCTTGCCGCGTGAGGCTGAGCACACGATGTTCCGAAACGGCCAAAGAAGCACAAGCTCAGCGAGCAGACCATCTACGCCTAGCGCACTTTGGTGATCTCGCGCCGACCGAGGCCAAGCGCCTTCGCACTCTTGAGACCGAGATCGCGCGGCTGACGACGCTGCTGGCAGTGCGATCCAGACATCGAGGGGCGAAAGGAGATCAACAAAACATGGCGACCTCGCAAGCGACGCGAGCAGAGCGCGGTCGCTTGCGAACGTGGGCCGTCCGAGCGACGCGCGTGCGGGCCGCTCGGCGTGCGCGCTCGTGCCTGAGCTTGGAGCTAAGGCTGCCGGTCAAAAAACAGTCCGGTGCTGAAGGCTCTGTCGGAGCTGTCCTGCCATATGGCTGCCGGCGCCACCCGCATTCTCCAGCGACGCCGGGGCCGTGATTGCGGCGTTCCTCATCAGCCGTGGATACAACCGGAACGCAAGGATTATTCAGGTGTGCTGAGCGGCGAAGGAAGCTACAGCCCTTCAACATCGCTGTCGATTGATATTTGTCAATGTTCCTTCCAGCGCTTGTACGACAGTTGGCGCATCGTTCATTTTTTTTCGGCGATTGAAGGATCCGCCACCCCTTCGGCCGCACGTTCAATCAAGAACTTCAAAGGAAATCATGATGACTAAGCGAATCGCGTTGCTACGAGGACTTGCCATGGCCGCATCTGCCGGAACCTTATTGATTGCGGCCGGATGTGCTTCGCGCCCGCCGGAAGATTCGGCGCTTAGGCCAGCCCGGTCGGAGAGGACGGTCAGCGAACTGGATCATGGAGCCATCGCAGCCGAGTACGAGCGGCAAGCGGCCATCGATGCAGCCACGGCCAAGCGGCATTTTGGCTATGCGATCACGTACCGCAGGAACAGAACTCCTGCAAGCGGTGTAGAAGTACACGAGACATTGGCTCGGCACTGCGAGAACCTAGCCCGAACCTACGAGCAAGCAGCCAATGAGAATCTCCATATTGCCGGGATCCATCGGCAACTTGCGAGGACGGCGAACTGACGGAGGACGGTGGGGACCTCAGCGGATTGGACTGAGTTCTAGCGGCGGTCGTCAGCGAATAGGTGTATCGTTATTGTGCAACAAGTTTGAGTCAGCTGGATCGAGGTGATCGAAGGACCGAGTCCGGGGTTGTCCTTCAGTGGGCATGCGACTCGTTGCCGTCAAGCGGAGCCGAGGATCATGAGCGCAGCGGTAAGTTGGCCCGCGCGAAGGCAACCGGCGACTGCGACACGGCGGCTGTCGAGCGGTTACTGGTGCCGATGGTACGCGGCGTTGTAATCCCAACCCCGCTGCAGGTACGTGCCACCGCCTGGGCCGAGGTCAAGATCGGCAAGTGACAAGATCGACGCTGCCACGCTTACCAGACCCCCAGACCCCCATGCAGGGACTTCCTGCCCGAGGTTTGTATACCGACCAAGAAGGTGCAGTGGGAGCGCCGTTGCATCGCCGGGCGTCGAGGCTGAACGGGCGCGCCGCGAAGCGTTCCCACATTCCGCGAAGTCAATTTGCCCATTTGCCCTAACTCGACGAGGCGCTGGAACACCCAGCGCTGCCGCGCCACGCCAGCGCTTGACCTGTGTGCCGCACCTAGGTTGATGATAGGGCATCTCGTCTGCCGCCATAGATCTCGATGAGGAAGGGGCGCAATGATGCTTCGAACTTGATCTGTATCAAAGGCCGTGCGTTAGGTGCGCCCCAAGATGCATTCATGACTGATTTCGCCGCTGAACCACCAGGCCGGCTACATGTTTCATCCCTTGTTCCACCAACTCTTCCCGGATACCATGAAGCAACTACTTTATGTCTCATCTGCAATCGCCATCACGATCGCGGCGATTCCCGCGTATGCGCAGCAACCGGCCGCAACAATGCCGACACCGGCGAACTCGGCGACTGTTCCAAGCGGTTGCGGCAAAGCGCCAATGAAGCGTCACAACCACGTTGACGCACAGGGTTTCGGGATCAGCAGCGGTTCGAAGGCTACGGGAGCGCCGTGCGGCCCTGGCAACTCCGCATCCGCTTCCGGTGAAAAGGTCAAGAAAAAGCCGTCGCACAACCACGCGCAGTTTCACAAGAACCAACCCTAAATCGTGCATGCTGCGTCGAATAGCGACGCCTCCACACTCGTAGGGCCGAAAGCCGCCTTGAATTCGAGAGCTAGGCAAGCAGAAGTGGGCTTCACCGTCTAACCGAAAAGGTGCTAAAAATGTCGAGCAAATATTCGAAGACGAGCCTGGTTGCCGCCGCAACGGCGGTCACCATTGCGCTCACCATTTCGTTCCCGCTATGGGCTAGATCACCTACGGCCCAAGCGGCGAATCCAAATGATGATGGGGCGTGGAGCGGCCTGCGTTCACCTAAAGCTTTACCTTCCGGCTTCCGTCTTGCAATGATGGATGACATGGACAAGATGGAGAAAAAGGGTGGGATGGGCGATGGAATGATGAAGGGCAACATGCCTTCGGATGGCCCTATGCCCAGCACCAACTCTTCCGGCAGTATGCAAGACCCTATGGCCGCTCCGTCAAGTTCAGACATGATGGGTCGCATGCGTGGATCCATGCCGGCGCGGCGCGGCATGGGCAATATGGCACCCTCTGCAAGTCTGCCCGGGTTTCCTGGTGCCTCCCACCTGTACCACGTTGGCGCGACCGGTTTCTTTCTCGATCATCCTCAGCACATCACCCTCTCGACAGAGCAGCAGACCGCTCTGAACCGGATCAAGGAAAAAACTCTGCTGGATCGGACGAGCTCGGATCGTCGGCTCGAGGACGCAGAACAGGAGCTCTGGATGCTGACGGCGGCCGATACACCGGACGCCGCCAAGATCGAAGCGAAGGTTCGAGCCATAGAGAAGCTTCGCGGCGATCAACGCGTCGCCTTCATCAGGGCGGTCGGCGAGGCGGCAAAGGTGCTTACCTCTGACCAGCAAAAAGCACTGCTCGGCACCAAGCCAAGTGGGCCATCGCCCGCTACCGGCAAGCCCGCACAGACGCCCGCGATGCCCGCGCCGATGAAGATGGAGTGATGCAGAACTCTTACCGAGGCACACGGGGTTTCAGCGCTTGAGTTCTTTTGAAGCGGATATAAGCTTCTCGACGCGATGTCATCTATTTCTGTCCATCGACTCTTTGCGAGGCGCCTGCCGGGCCGATTGAGCGGCCCGATCAAGCGAATTGCTTGTCTGGCATTGATGGGTTCCCTCCTGATCGGTAACTCGCCCGCTGCCGCTCAGTCAAAAGAGACCGAGCACGAGTCTCATCATCCCGGCGCAGCGCAGCCGTCCAATCCCGATCCATCCCCGTCCGCTGCAAGTGCCGGCGCCCCCATGGCAGGCGCCTCCGCGCCTGCGCAGGCTCCCCCTGCGATGTCGGCCCAGCCGGACGCCAAGCAGGGAATGATGGGGGGCATGCAGAAAATGATGGAAGGGATGATGGGCAGCGAAGGCTGCTGCGGGGGTGGCGCGGGAAAAGAGATCTACCCGTTTCTGATGAGTCTGCCCACGTTGACGCCCGAAAAGCGTGCCGAAGTGCGCCGCCTCTCCGAGGAGCGCATTTACGAAGGCACGATGCTTTTGCAGACGGCCCAGGAACGCCTGTCGACTGCAATCGCAGCGGGCGATCACGACACAGCCGAGAGCGCGCTGCAACAGTCGCGCGACGGCCTCGGGCGTGTGGGCAGCGGCGTCGCCGTGCACAAGCTTCTTCAGGAAGGAACACCGCCTCAGAATGTCGCTTCGCAATGGTTCAAGAGCGAGACGAACCTCGCGTCTCCCATTGCGCGTGAAGATTCACGAAAAGTTCTCGGCGTCTTGCCATTGCATCTCTTTGTGATGGCATTGCTCATCGCGTTCGCGCTGGCGATGGTCGCCATGTACTTCTTCAAGATGCGCCGAACTGCTGCCCTCTTCGGGCGCATCGAGCCTAATCCGGGAGCGCCGCCCCCCGGAACGTCGCCCCCCCTCGGCGGAGCACCCAACCCGTCTTCACCAGCGGGTCCGCCCGCTGGAACGACGACGCCGACTGGAGGGACACCACCAGCTGGCGACGCGCCGCCGACGGGAAAAGCATCCCCGCCTGTAGGCCCACCGTCGCAGCCTTCTGCCCCTGCTTCAGCAGCCAAGCCTGCGGCCGCAACAGCGTTGCCGATCGAAGCTCCACAGGCTAACGTGGCGTCAGTTCCCAATGCGAAGTGGCGAGGCCAACTCCGCATCGGCAGCATCATCACGGAAACACCAAGCGTGAAAACCTTGCGTCTCCAGCCCGTGTCCGGTGATGGCCCCATGCCTTTCATCTTTGCGCCCGGTCAGTTCCTCAATGTTGCGTTCTCGGTGGGTGGGGCGAGGATGAACCGCTCCTACACCATCTCATCCTCCCCGACGCAGCGCGACCATGTCGACCTGACCGTGAAGCGCGAACCACGGGGCGCGGTCTCGCGTCATGTCGACGATGTGCTCAAGGTTGGCGACCAGATCGAAGCAGGAGGTCCCGTCGGAAAGTCCACCTTTACCGGAACCGAAGCGGACAGCGTCGTTCTCATCGCGGGCGGTGTGGGAATCACGCCGATGATGAGCATCGCGCGCTACCTTACGGAGCGGTCGTGGCCCGGAGACATCTTTCTTGTCTACGCGTGCCGGGCCCCAGTTGATTTCATTTTTGCAAGAGATGTCGCTGAGCTTCAGCGTGTCAACAAGAAGCTGCACGTCGCAGTGGCAATGGAGCACCCGGAAGGGACGGAATGGCAAGGGCTACGAGGACGCCTCACGAAGGAATTACTCGCGCAGACTGTCCCTGACATCGCTTCGCGAAGAATCCATCTTTGCGGGCCGCCCGTGATGATGGACGCGGTCAAGGCGATCCTCACTGAGCTGAAGGTGCCACCCGACCAGGTGAAGACCGAAAGTTTTGGTTCAGCCGCGCCCACCCCCGGCGCCGCGGGGACCACCGCCAAATCCACTGCCCCTGCTACCGGCCCGCTGGTGACCTTTTCGAAGAACAACAAGTCCTCCAAAATTCATGTTGATCAGACCGTTCTTGAGCTGTCCGAAGAGCTCGACATCGGGATCGAATTCTCATGCCGCGTCGGCACCTGTGGCATCTGCAAGGTGAAGATGACTTCCGGCGAAGTCGAGATGGCGGTCGAGGACGGGCTTGATCCTGAAGACAAGGCCAACGGCATGATTCTCGCATGCCAGGCAAAGCCCACCGGCCCTGTCACTGTGGAGGCGTAGCCATGAAGTGGCCTGAACGTGAAGGCATCGTCGTCACCGGTGTGCTCAGCGTGTTGCTTCTAGCCTGGCTCGGCTTCTTCCTGCACCGCTCGCCTCGCTTTCCGGGCAGCGGACTCGGAGCGGTATTCGGGATAGCGGGGGCCGTGCTCATGCTCGTCCCGCTCGCCTACCCGATGGCAAAGCGTATTTCCTGGCTCAACGCTCGAATCACACCGCGCGTATCGATGAAGACGTTGCTTACCCTGCACGTCTATGCGGGCCTTCTCGGCCCTTTGCTCGCGATCATCCACACGGGTCACAAGTTCGACAGCTGGCTGGGAACTACGCTGACGGCAACGATGCTGCTCGTCGTCCTCAGCGGGTTTGCAGTTCGCTATCTGCTCACCTTTGTCGCCCATGAAATGAAAGACAAGTTGGCGCTGCTGCAGACCGCCAGAGGAGATCTCGACAATGCCTGGTGGAAGCTCGAAAACTCCCCCGCTGAAATGAGAGTTCTTCCAAGGGCGCCAGTCTTGACGGCAGCGATGGCATCACTCGGGCTCGACGTACGACCCGCTGGCCCCGCTGGCGAGGTGACCCGCATCGCCGAGTCCGTGGCGGACCTGGAGTACTCGGTCCGCATGCACGAGTTCTTCAAACGCTGGTTCGGCCGATCTCTGAAGCTGCACATCGTTCTCTCCGTCATCCTCTATGTGCTGCTCGCGCTGCACATCGGGGCCGGCGTCCAGTACGGGTTAAGGTGGTTTTCATAGCATGAGCAAAGCAAAACTCATCATCGCAGCGCTTACAGCCATCGTCGCGATTGGCGTCAGCGTTGACTGGACCAAGAGCGACTCAAAAACACGCACCTTGTGGCAACAAGCCGTAGCGCCGGGGATGCTGTCGCAGTCGCACACATTTCTCTCAAACAACTGTGCCGCCTGCCACACGCCAGTGAAGGGTGTCGAGCCCAAGCTTTGCATCGCGTGCCACGCCGACAATACGGCGCTGTTGCAACGTCAGCCCACGGTGTTTCATGCGAACGTTCAGGTTTGCATCGGCTGTCATGTGGAGCACCAAGGAACGGCGCGGATGCCAACGACCATGGATCATGCTCTGCTTGCCAGAACTGGACACCGGGATATGAAAGCCGCCGGGCCGGACGTGGGACCGAGTGCCCCTGACGTTGAAGCGGTGGCCAACCTGTTGAATCGGCTGCCGCGCCAAGAGGCGAAGACGCCGCCGCCGGCCGCCCCTTACGCCGAGGTAAAGCAGCCGGATAAGCCTACGTTGCCCCTCAACCATCCGCGTCTCGGTGCCGACGAGTCGATGCTCAATTGCGTCAGCTGCCACGCGACCAAGGATCGTCATCAGGGTTTCTTCGGCACCGATTGCGTGCAATGCCACGCGACGACCCAGTGGACTATCGCCGAATTTCTCCATCCGTCGGCGCGCTCGACCGAGTGCGCACAGTGTCATAAACCGCCGCCGAGCCACAACATGATGCACTTCTCGATGATGTCGGCCCCGCTCGCGAAACAACCGAATGCCAAAGTGAATCAGTGCTTCCTATGTCACCAAACAACCGTTTGGAACGACATCAAGGGCTTGGGTTGGAAAAAAGTCCACTGAACTGAGCCCATGTGGAACCGATGACCATGCACGAAGAGATCGATAAGGGCACGGGCCTCAAGCGCACGGGCGCAAAGGGCCGGTTCAGCCTCAAGGGCCGCAGTGTCGCGGTCAAGTGCAAAGAGGCGCTGGTAAGCACGGCGATGAGATGCGGTGGAGTGCTCGGCACTTGGCAGCGGACATCCCACGATTCCTCCGACGCGCTGGACAACTGGACGAACGTCGTCCAAGGCATAGCTTCCACGCACTGCACGGACCTTCGGCGGTGTTCATGGCGGCCTTGGGGTGTTTGCAGATACCCCCGTAGCCGTTCGTCGGGTTCGGTGGTCGCCAAGGAGGGGTAGTGCATCCGGTTACGTCAGAGACCTCGGCCAACAACAAGCCATCCGTTCGGTAGCGTACAGACAATGAAAGGGACTGCGCCTACAAGTAAATGCTCGGTGGACCTCGTCCAAGTAATGGGGTTCCTTCTCGAAACATGAACTTATTGAACGCTGAAAGACCACCATGAAAACCGCAATACTTGCTGCCGCAATCGTCTCCTGTGCCGCCTTGTCAGCACCCATCGCATCAGCGCAGGAAAAGCCCGCGCCCGCCAAACCCGCAATGAACATGGACATGGGAAAACCGGCCCAGGAAAAGCCCGCGCCCGCCACGCCAGCGATGAGCATGGACATGGAAAAACAAGGGCCCCAGATGCAGGCGAACATGGAAAAAATGCAGCAGCAGATGGAAAAAATCGGGACCACTACCGATCCGAAGAATCGTCAGAAGCTGATGCAGGAGCACATGCAGACCATGCAGGAAACTATGAAGATGATGCGCGGCATGGGTAGCCCGACGATGAAGGGAGGAGGCGATCCCGGCGGAATGGCGATGGGCGACAAGAAAGCGAGCATGCAAGACGGCGACATGAAGAAGCGCCAGGAAATGACGGATACGCGCATGGACATGATGCAGATGATGATGGAGCAGATGATGAAACGCGATGAGGCCATGAAGCCGATGCCCCACATGTAGTCGAAAAATTTGCGGCGCAGTGCGCAGCAAAGGAGATGAAATCATGTATCAGCGGCGTATTGCATACCTCGGCGAGCTCTCCAGCATGGGCATCCAGGAGTTCGTGAACAAAAAACTGGTTCGCGTCGCTTCGATCGACGCGCCGGCATAGGCGTCGTTTGCGGATCGCTCGACGGAGCGATATCGACTGATCCACTGATCCCATCCTGAAATGAGGAGTTGCACATGGAACGCAAGATGCAAGCCGCCATTGTCGAGCAGTTCGGAAAACCCTTGGTGCTTCGGGAATGGGACATCCCCTCTCCCGGGGCGGGCCAGATCCTGGTCAAGACCGAGGCCTGTGGCGTGTGCCACACCGATCTCCACGCCGCGCGCGGCGACTGGCCGGTGAAGCCCACACTCCCGTTCATTCCTGGCCATGAGGGCATCGGGCTCGTCGCAGCCGTCGGATCCGGCGTGAACAGCGTGAGGGAGGGCGACCGCGTCGGCGTGCCGTGGCTCTACTCGGCCTGTGGTCACTGCGAGTATTGCCTGGCGGCCTGGGAGACCGTGTGTGCCCAGGCACAGTTCGGCGGCTACACCAAGAACGGCGGTTTTGCCGAGTACATTCTCGCCGACCCGAACTACGTCGCTCATGTGCCTTCCGGCCTTGCGGCGAAGGATGCCGCACCGATCATCTGCGCCGGCATCACCACCTACAAGGGGATCAAGGAGACCGCAGCGAAGCCTGGCGAATGGATCGCCATCTCCGGCGTCGGCGGCCTCGGTCATCTGGCGATCCAGTATGCCAAGGTCATGGGACTCCACGTCTGCGCGGTTGACATCGATGACGGCAAGCTCGCCCACGCCAAGCTCCTCGGCGCCGATGTCATGATCAATGCCAAAGCGGGCGACCCGGCAGCCGCGGTGAAGAAGGAGACCGGCGGCGGAGCTCATGGGGTTCTGATCACGGCGCCCTCGCTCGCCGCATTCAAGCAGGGCGTCGGCATGACCCGCAAGCGCGGCACCTGCGTCCTGGTAGGGCTTCCGCCGGGCGAATTTCCGGTTCCGCTCTTCGACGTGGTGGCGAACTGCATTACCGTGCGCGGTTCATTCGTAGGTACGCGCCGCGATATGGCCGAAGCGCTCGCATTTGCCGCCGAGGGCAAGGTCAAGGCCGATATTGAGCTGCAGCCTCTGTCGGAGATCAACCGAATCTTCGAGAGGCTGGAGCATGGCGATGTACCGTCACGCGTGGTCCTCGAATTCGCAAGCGGCTGACACGAACAATCGCTTGCGTCGTGGGGGAAGTGCGATCCGCAGCCTTTCTGTGACCGACAGCGGACAGACGCACGCGAGCCGTCACGGTCGCCCGCAAAACCGACGGTGTTGCGGAGGTCGTCGACCAAGCAGGGGTTCGGTCCCGGCCACGGGTGCGAAATGATGGGCAGGGAAATTGGATCGCGTGAAAGCAAAGAGCCGTCCAATGAAGGAAAGCGCCAGTAGGTTCCAGGTTCACAGGAAACGGAATGAAACATGAATCTCAGCTCGCCACTTGAATTATTTGATATGAACCGGGAGCCGCGGGTGGCGCGCCGCCGCCTCATCGAGACGGTGTTCGCGGTCACTGCGGGTGGAGGTCTCCAGCTGCTAGCTTCGGTCGACGCGCTTGCCGCAGAGCCGAAGCCAGGACCGCAGACAGCGGCGGGAACGCCTTCCGTTTCACAGCAAAGCAGCAAGGAGTCACCTATGCAAGACGCCATCAAAGCGTGCCTCGACTGTCACAGCATGTGCCTGCGAATGGCGATGGGCTACTGCCTCGAGCGGGGCGGGCGCCACGTGGAGCAGAAACACCTTCGCCTGATGCTCAACTGTGCCGAGCTCTGTCAGACGTCGGCCAACTTCATGCTGAGCGATTCGCCATTGCACGGCCGCGTCTGCCTGATCTGCGCCGAAGCATGCGAGGCATGCGCCAAGAGCTGCGAGCAGGTGGGAGATATGCGCGAGTGTGTCGAGGAATGCCAGCGCTGCGCCAAGAGCTGCAGGACGATGACATGAATCCGCGCCGGCGCTTCCTAAGGGCCAGCGCGGCTGCGGGAGCAGGGACGGCGCTCCACGCGTTGTCCCCAAGTTACACCTGGGCCGCTGCGGATCGCACATTGCCTCTACAGGAAAGCTCCGGCACGGTGTCCAACCTCGTGATCGCCAAAGGCAGGCTCGATATCGATGGGCACAGCGCCACGCCAACCGTGGTCAACGGTTTGCTGCCCGGTCCCGTGTTGCGTTTTCGCGAGGGCGAGACCGCGACCATCCGGGTGACCAACCAGTTGGAGGAGACGAGCTCGATCCACTGGCACGGGCTTCTTGTCCCGCCGGATATGGATGGCGTCCCGGGGGTGAGCTTCCCCGGCATTCGACCCGGCGAGACCTTCACCTATCAATACAAGTTGCGCCAGAGCGGCACGTACTGGTATCACAGCCATTCAGGCAATCAGGAGCAGGCGGGCCTGTACGGCCCGTTCATCATCGACCCCGCCACACGCGACCCGTTCGCATACGACAGCGAATGCGTCGTGATGCTGTCCGACTGGACCTTCGAGGATCCAGCGCGCGTGCTGGCGAAGATGAAAAAGTTCGGTTCGTACTACAACTACAACCGGCGCACGATGGCCGATGTTTTTCGCGATGCATCCCGCAATGGCTGGCGCGCCACGATTGCGGACCGCATGGAATGGGCAAAGATGCGGATGGATCCGACCGACATCGCGGACGTGACCGGTTCCACCTACACGTACTTGCTCAACGGGCAGGCGGCAAATCAAAACTGGACCGCGCTCTTCAAGCCAGGCGAGCGCATCCGCATGCGCTTCATCAACGCGGGTGCGATGACGCATTTCGATGTTCGTATTCCGGGCTTGGAGATGACGCTCGTGCAGGCGGATGGTCAGAACGTCGAACCGGTCGCGGTTGAGGAGTTCAGGATCGCTCCGGCCGAAAGTTACGACGTGATCGTGCAGCCGCGTGCCGCAGAGGCGTACACCATTTTCGCCGAGGCGATGGATCGCAGTGGTTACGCAGCCGGCACGCTTGCGCTTCGCTCCGGGCTGCGCGCACCAATCCCCGAGCGCCGCGTGCGTCCCCTTCGGACCATGGCCGACATGGGCATGTCCGGCGATGCGATGGGAGCTATGTCCATGCCCGCTAGCGGCGGCAGGCCCGCGTCGGACGCGATGCCCGGCATGGCAATGCCAGCGGACGCCGCGCCTGCGAAGCCCAAGATGGACGCGATGCCCGGCATGGCGATGCCAGCGGACACCGCGCCTGCGAAGCCCAAGATGGACGCGATGCCCGGCATGGCGATGCCAGCGGGCACCGCGCCGGCAAAGGCCACGACAAAGCAGGCCGAGCCGCACGGGCCAGACCGCCACGGACCGGGCAATTCCACGATCGCCGAAATGCCCGCCAGCCGGGTGAACGATCCAGGCACCGGACTCGGAGATGCTGGTCGGCGAGTGCTCGTCTACAGCGATTTGCGGCGGTTGTCGACGGGAGGACGGGAAGGTGTGCCCGAGCGCGAGATCGAGTTGCACCTTACCGGCAATATGGAGCGGCAGATATGGGGATTCGATGGAAAAAAATACTCCGAGGCCGAAGAGCCGATCCCGTTCGACTACGGCGAGCGGCTTCGCGTCACCTTTGTGAACGATACGATGATGGATCACCCGATGCACCTGCATGGAATGTGGATGGTGCTGGAGAACGGCGCGGGCGCGAAGCGGCCGTTGAAGCACACCATCAATGTGAAAGCCGGTGAACGTCTCTCGTTTGATGTCGAGCCCGACGAGCTCGGCAAGTGGGCCTTCCATTGCCATCTGCTCTTTCATATGGAACTCGGCATGCTGCGTGTGGTCTCGGTCGTCGATCCGAAAGCGAAGGGGCGAACATGAAGCGCTCGTCGAACACCAAACGCGCGCTACGCCATGCGGGCGTCTTGCTGTCGTGCACGATGTTGCCGCTCGCCGAGGCCCAGACACTTCCCCCGCCCATCGAGGACAGCCCGATCCGCAGTTACTTCTTGTTCGACCAATTCGAGCACACTACGGCGCGTTTCGCCGGCGGCGGCAAAGGCAGCGATGCGCTGCGCTTCAATACGCTGGGGTGGATCGGCGGAGACTACAACCGGCTTTGGATCTACACCGAAGGCACGAAGCCCTACAACGGCAAGATGGAGGATTTGGATGTACAGCTGCTCTACGGTCGCCTGGTTGCCCCCTTCTGGGATCTGCAAGCGGGGGTGCGCTACTTCAAGCCAAGATCGGATGGCCCATCGAGAACCTACGCAGTCTTCGGAGTGCAGGGGCTCGCACCTTATCGGTTCGGGGTTCAGGCGGCGGCCTTCGTCAGTGAACGCGGCGAGGTATCCGGTCGGGCTGAACTCGAGTATGAACTCCTGCTGACCCAGCGCTGGATCTTGCAGCCTCGCTTCGCAACCAATATCGCAGTTCAGGAAGTGAGAGAAATGGGCATCGGGCGCGGCGTGAACGACGTTGAACTCGGGCTGCGCCTGCGCTATGAGATCAAGCGCGAGTTTGCCCCTTATATCGGTGTGTCCTGGCAGAAACGCTTCGGCGGCGCGGCGAAGTTCGCACGGGAACGGGGTGAAGACGTGAGCGGATGGCGCGTGGTCGCGGGCGTTCGGGTGTGGTTCTAGAACACCATCGGACTTGACAGCAAGCAAGGAAAGTTGATCGAGGAAGATAGGCTCGAATCCCATGTCAGTCTTGCATTCAGCCCGCGCCGATTTGGTTGATTGCAACCGGATGAGGTGCGCATGAGGCGCGACGCAGAAAAGGACCGAGTAACGCGCCGCGCATTCCGCCGAAGCTCCAGTTTGGTTGTTTGTTTGCTTGGCTCACTTATGAATAGCGTTAATCGGAATGCGCCGTTACGGATTGCAGGCGGCCAGGACACGCTGGTACCGCAAGTGCAGTTGCTGTCGAACGGCAGCTACCACGTGATGCTCACGAGCGCCGGAGGCGGCTACAGTCGCTGGAAGAACCTCGCGGTCACGCGCTGGCGCGAAGACGCTACCTGTGACAACTGGGGCGCCTTTTGCTACATCGGCGATGTTACCAACGGGGATGTCTGGTCGACCACCCATCAGCCGACACTGCGGCGAGCGGACACCTACGAGGTGGCGTTCGCGCCGGGGCATGCGGTCTTCGACCGCAGCGACCACGCCGTCCGGACGCAGACCGAGATCGCCGTCGCGCCGGAAGATGACGTCGAATTGCGCCGGGTCCGCGTCACCAACGGCTCTTCAATACGCACGGTGCTCGAAATCACGAGTTACGCCGAGATCGTGCTCGCACCGCCTGCCGCCGACGCGGCACATCCGGCGTTCAGCAAACTGTTCGTTGAAAGCGAAATCCTGCGCGAGCGCCAGGCGATCCTGTGCACCCGCCGTCCGCGCGCTCCCGACGAGCCGACGCCGTGGATGTTTCACCTTCTGACCGCGCCCGAGCCGGCACGGGGAGAAGTTTCTTACGAGACGGACCGCATGCGTTTCATCGGTCGTGGCCGCAGCACGGCCGATCCGCAGGCGTTGGATGACGACATGGCATTGTCGGGGAGCGCGGGCGCCGTGCTCGATGCGGTGGTCGCGATCCGCTGTCGCATCGCGCTCTATCCCGGCCAAGCGGCCAGCGTCGATTTGATCACCGGCATCGGCCCGACGCGTGAGAAGTGCCTTGGACTGGTCGCGAAATATCAGCATCGGCAGATGGCGGATCGCGTGCTCGCCGCGGCGCCGGCGCAGGGCCAGGCGGTGCTGAGCCGGCTGCATGCCAGCGAAACCGATGCGCGACTCTATGCGCGCTTAGCCGGTTCCGTCATCTACGCCAACGCTTCGCTGCGCGCCCCGCCGAGCATTCTCGGCCAGAACCGTGAGGGCCAGTCCGCCCTGTGGGGCTACGCGATTTCCGGCGATCTGCCGATCGTGCTGCTGCGCATCTCAGACCCAGCGAACATCGATCTGGCGCGCCAACTCGCACAGGCCCACGCGTACTGGCGCCTGCACGGATTGGCTGTGGATCTCGTGATCCTCTGCGAGGGGGAAGCTAGTGACCAGCCCGCCCTGCACGAACAAATCACGAAGCTGATCGCTGCTGGCGGCGACGCCGGCCGCATTGATCAGCCCGGCGGGTTCTTCGTGCGCCCCGCCGACAAGATGCCCGAAGGGGACTGCGTTCTTCTGCGAACGGTTGCCCGCGTCGTCATCAGCGACGCCGACGGGCCGCTGGCGCAGCAGCTCGAACGGCGCTGCGCAACGCCGATTTCGAGCCCCCCGTCGGCCACCGCGCGTCGCGGTGCCCGCGCAACCCGGGCACCCACCAAGCTGCCGGACGAGCCAGCTGAGCGCGACCTGCTCTTCTACAACGGGATGGGCGGCTTCACTCCGGATGGACGCGAGTACGTCATCACAACCCGGCCCGGACAGATGACGCCTGCGCCGTGGGTGAACGTGCTGGCGAATCCGTCGTTCGGCACCCTGGTCTCGGAGAGCGGCAGCGCCACTACCTGGAGCGAGAACGCGCACGAATTCCGTCGCACGCCGTGGTCGAACGACCCGGTCGGCGATGCAAACACCGAGGCGTATTACATCCGCGACGAGGCCAGCGGCCACTACTGGTCGCCCACGCTGTTGCCGAGGGGCGGCGCAGCGCCGTATGTGACACGGCACGGCTTCGGCTACAGCGTGTTCGAGCACGACGAGAACAGCATCGACTCCGAACTCGTCGTCTACGTGGCAAAGGATGAGCCGGTCAAGTTCGCGGTGTTGACGCTGCGCAATCGGTCGGGCCGCGCACGCTGGCTTTCCGTCACCGGCTACCTGGAATGGGTGCTCGGCGACGAGGCCACAAAAACGCGACTGCACGTGAGCACCGAAGCTGATGTGGGCAGCGGCGCACTGTTCGCGCGCAATCCTTACAACACGCAATTCGCCGGGCGCGCCGCCTTTTTCGTGGCCGACGATGTAGCGGGCTGGAGCTTTTGCGGCGATCGCGCAGAATTCCTCGGACGCAATGGAACGCTACGCGATCCCGCCGCGATGTCGCAAGTGCAGCTTTCCGGCACCGTCGGTGCCGCGCTCGATCCGTGCGCTGCGATCCGGATCCCATTCGAGTTGGCCGATGGGCAGACGCGCGAGATCGCTTTCCGCCTCGGCGCCGGAGCCAGCATCGAGGAGGCACGTCGACTCGTGCAGCGCTGGCAGGGGTCGTCGGCGGCGCATGAAGCACTCGCTGCTGTGAAGAAGCACTGGCAACACACGCTCGGCGCGGTGCAGGTTGAAACGCCGAACCGCTCTCTCGACATACTGACCAACGGTTGGCTCGTGTACCAGATCCTCGCGTGCCGGATGTGGGCGCGCACCGCGTTCTACCAATCGAGCGGCGCGTTCGGTTTCCGCGATCAACTGCAGGACGCGATGGCACTTGTCCACGCCACCCCGGAGCTGGTGCGCGAGCACCTGCTGCATTGCGCGTCGCGCCAGTTTCCCGAAGGCGATGTCCAGCACTGGTGGCACCCACCTTCGGGAAGCGGCGTGCGCACGCGTTGTTCGGACGACTACCTGTGGCTGCCCCTGGCGACGTGTCGCTACGTCGGGGCCACCGGCGACGCGCTAGTGCTCGATGAGCCGGTCCATTTCCTGGACGGCCGAGCCCTCAAGGACGAGGAAGAGTCGGCCTACGATCTTCCCAGGCGGTCCGACCAAGTGGCTAGCCTGTACGACCACTGCGTGCGCGCGGTCGAGCACGGTCTGCGTTGTGGAACTCACGGCTTGCCGCTGATGGGTTCGGGCGACTGGAACGAAGGCATGAACCTCGTCGGCGCCGGCGGCAAGGGCGAGAGCGTCTGGCTCGGCTTCTTTCTGTATGCCGTGCTGGCGCAATTCGGCGAACTCGCGCGGGGCCGCGGCGATGCGCCGTTCGCCGAACGCTGCGGGGGCGAATCGATCCGGCTGCGCGACGCCATCGAACAACACGCTTGGGATGGCGCCTGGTACCGCCGCGCCTGGTTCGACGACGGCTCGCCGCTGGGTACCGCGGAAAGCGCCGAATGCCGGATCGATTCGATCGCGCAGAGCTGGGCGGTGTTGTCCGGAGCGGGCAATGCGCAGCGCGCTCGCGAGGCCATGAATGCTGTCGATACGCAACTCGTCCGCCGGGACGCCGCGCTGATCCGATTGCTCGATCCGCCTTTCGACCACTCCGAACCCAGCCCGGGCTACATACAAGGGTACGTGCGAGGGGTGCGCGAAAATGGCGGGCAGTACACACACGCTGCGGTCTGGGCAGCGATGGCATTCGCGGCACTCGGCGATGCCAAGCGCGCGTGGGAACTGTTCAGCCTGCTCGATCCAGTCAATCACACGAATTCGCCCGATTCGATCGCGGTCTACAAGACGGAGCCTTACGTGCTGGCAGGCGACGTCTATGCGCTCGCGCCGCACACCGGCCGCGGCGGCTGGGCGTGGTACACGGGCTCGGCCGGCTGGATGTACCGGTTCATCCTGGAGTCCCTGCTGGGCTTGAGGCTCGACGCCGACAAACTGCATGTTTCCCCGTGCCTGCCCGCCGACTGGAATTCATTCCAGGTCCATTACCGTTATCGGCAGACCATCTACCACATCACAGTGCTGCAAACGTCCGCTGCGAATGGCGAGCCGAGGCTGACGGTCGATGGCGTTCTGCTGCCCGGCCAAGCCATCCCTCTGGTTGACGATCGCCGGGAACACTTGGTCGAGGTGCGAATACCACCTGCACAAGGTTGACGCCGCTCGAACACCCGCGGCCCGAAGGACTGGACTGAAAGACTGGAGCATCGCAATGCAGATCGGCATGATCGGACTCGGACGCATGGGAGCCAACATGACACGCCGGCTGATGCGCGCAGGCCATGACTGCGTCGTTTACGCCGCGCACCCCGCCAGCGTCGAGCGGCTCACCGCGCAGGGCGCCACCGGCTCGGCGTCGCTGCAGCAGTTGGTCACGATGCTGTCGCGGCCGCGGGCGATCTGGTTGATGGTGCCGGCGGCGGTCGTCGACCAGACGATTGGCGATCTCTTGCCGCTTCTCGACGCCGGCGACATCGTCGTCGACGGCGGCAATTCCTATTACCGTGACGACATTCGGCGCGGCGCCGAGTTGCGGGCATCCGGCATCCACTACCTCGATGTCGGAACAAGCGGCGGCGTCGCCGGCCTCGATCGCGGTTACTGCCTGATGATCGGCGGCGAGGACGCGGTCGTGCAGCACCTGGCGCCGGTGTTCGCGACACTGGCCCCCGGCGTCGGTGCCGCCGCACCGACGCCGGGCCGCAGCCGCAACGGCAGCAGCGCGGAACAGGGCTATCTGCACTGCGGTCCGCACGGCGCCGGCCACTTTGTCAAGATGGTGCACAACGGCATCGAGTACGGGGTCATGGCGGCATACGCCGAAGGGCTGAGCATCCTGCGCAACGCCAATGTCGGCAAGCGCGCAGGCGCCGTCGATGCAGAGACGACGCCGCTGCGCAACCCCGAGCTGTACCAGTACGAAATGGACTTGCCCGAGATCGCCGAGGTCTGGCGGCGCGGCAGCGTGATCGGCTCGTGGCTGCTCGACTTGACCGCCACCGCGCTCGCCGCCGATCCTGTGCTCGCGGGCTTCCACGGCCGCGTCTCCGATTCCGGCGAAGGACGCTGGACGATCCAGGCAGCCATCGACGAAGCGGTGCCGGCGCCGGTGCTGAGCGCCGCGCTGTATGCCCGTTTCAGTTCGCGCGGAGAATCGGACTTCGCCAACCGCGTGCTGTCGGCGATGCGGCGACAATTCGGCGGCCATGTCGAAAAGGCCGCCGGCGAACCGAAGGCGGAGGCTTAGGTGAAAAGGCCGCCACGCTCTCTTCGTTCGCTGCCCCCGAGAGGTCGCTCAATGCCCTTCGGGCGGCCGTGCGGGCACTGAAATGCACGACGACCCTGCCCGAGCCATTGCGCCGTCCGACGCGCTGGTGCTGTTCGGCGTCACCGGAGACCTGGCCTACAAGAAGATTTTTCCGGCGCTCTACGCGACGTGCAAGCGCTGCGCGCTGAAGGTGCCGGTGATCGGCGTCGCCTCGTCGGCTTGGAGCATCGAGCAACTGCGCGCACGGGCAAAGGAAAGCGTCGAGAGCACCGCTGTCGCGGACGACCCGATCGCGCTCGACCGGTTGCTGTCCGTGCTGCACTACGTGGGCGGCGATTACAACGATGCCGGCACGTTCGAAGCGCTCAAGCAGGCCCTCGGCGGAGCAAGGCGCCCGGCGCACTACCTCGCCATTCCGCCAGCGCTGTTTCCGACCGTCATCAGGGGACTTGGCACGGCGGGCCTGGCCGCGCAGGCGCGTGTCATCGTCGAGAAGCCGTTCGGCCGCGACCTCGCGTCGGCGCGCGAGCTCAACCGCGTCGCGCTCGAAGTGTTTGCCGACAACGCGATCTTCCGCATCGATCACTTTCTCGGCAAGGAAGCGGTCATGAACATCCTCTACTTCCGCTTCGCCAATTCGTTCCTCGAACCGATCTGGAACCGCAACTGCGTGGCGAGCGTGCAGATCACGCTGGCCGAAGAGTTCGGCGTGCAGGGCCGCGGTGCCTTCTACGAGAGCGCTGGCTGCCTGCGCGACGTGGTGCAAAACCACCTGTTCCAGATCGTCGCGCTGCTCGCGATGGAACCGCCGGCGCGGCGCGGCTTTGCGGCCGTGCATGCCGGGAAGGCCAATGTCTTCCAAGCGATGCGGCCGCTGCACCCAGCCGATATCGTGCGTGGCCAGTACACCGGCTATCGCAAAGAGCCGCGGGTCGCGAAGGACTCGGATGTCGAGACCTACGCCGCGCTGCGGCTGCACATCGACTCCTGGCGCTGGGAAGGCGTGCCGTGGTACCTGCGCTCGGGGAAGTGTCTGCCCGAGACGGCGTGCGAGGTGCTGGTGCGGCTCAAGCCGCCGCCGCAGCGGTTGTTCGCGGACTCGGTGGCGACGAGCGCGGACGCCAACTATCTGCGCTTCCACCTTTCGCCGCGTTCGACCATCGCGCTGGCCGCCCGCGTCAAGCGCGCCGGCAAGGGGTTTGTCGGCGACCAGCAGGAGCTTTGTCTGGTGGAAGAGGAAGCCAGTGAAGAGGCCCCTTACGAGAGGCTGCTCGGCGATGCGATGGCCGGCGACAACGCGCTGTTCGCCCGCGAAGACGCGGTCGAGGCGGCCTGGACTGTTGTCGAGCCGGTGCTCGCCGAGCATCCCCGCGCCACCTCCTACCCGCCCGGCAGTTGGGGTCCGCCCGAGGCGGACCGCCTGATCGCGGCCGATGGTGGCTGGCGCAACCCCGAAGCGGCGAGGTGACGCGATGCCGCTGCCCATCGAAGACTACGCGCTGATTGGCGACTGCCATACCGCCGCTCTGGTCGGCCGCGACGGCTCAATCGACTGGCTGTGTATACCGCGTTTCGATTCGGGAGCCTGTTTCCCGGCCTTGCTGGGCGGCCCCGACCATGGGCGCTGGCTGATCGCGCCGTGTCAGGGCGTGCGCACGGTGCGGCGCCGCTACCGCGACGGCACGCTGATCCTGGAAACAGAGTTCGAGACCGACGAGGGCGCGGTGCGCGTCATCGACAGCATGCCGCTGTCGAACGAGCGCTGGGACATCGTACGCATTGTCGAGGGCCTGAGCGGGCGCGTGCGCATGCGCACCGAACTCGTAATTCGCTTCGACTATGGTTCGATCGTGCCGTGGGTGCACAAGGCGCACGGCACGGTGCTCGCGACCGCCGGGCCGGACACGCTGGAACTGCACACCCCGGTGCGCACGCATGGCGAGCAGATGAAGACCGTGGCCCGGTTCGAAGTCGGCGCCGGCGAACGCGTCCCGTTCGTGCTCAACTACCGCCCTTCGCACGAACCGATGCAGCCAGCGATCGACCCCGAGCAGACCTTGCTGGAGACGCAGCGCGAATGGCTCGAATGGTCGCAGCGCGGCAGCTATCAGGGTCGCTGGCGCTCCGAGGTGCTGCGCTCGCTGATCACGCTGAAGGCGCTGACCTACACGCCCACCGGCGGCATCGTCGCCGCGCCCACCACCTCGCTGCCCGAACAGGCCGGCGGCGTGCGCAATTGGGACTACCGCTACTGCTGGCTGCGCGACGCGACCTTCACGCTCAACGCGCTGCTGCTCGCTGGCTACACCGGCGAGGCGGTCGCCTGGCGCGAGTGGCTGCTGCGCGCCGTTGCCGGCAGCCCGGCGGACCTGCAGATGCTCTACAGCGTGACCGGCGAGCGCCGTCTCGACGAAGTCGAACTCGGCTGGCTGCCCGGCTATGGTGGCGCCGCGCCGGTGCGCGTCGGCAACGCGGCGGCCAGGCAGTTCCAGCTCGACGTCTACGGCGAAGTGATGGACACGCTGCACCTGGCGCGTGCCGCCGGCCTCGCCACCGAGCCGCATGTCTGGCGGATCCAGCGGGCGCTGCTCGACTTTCTCGACACGCACTGGCGCGAGCCCGACGAAGGCATCTGGGAAATTCGCGGGCCACGGCGGCACTTCACGCATTCGAAGGTGATGGCCTGGGTCGCGTTCGACCGCGCCGTCAAGGCGGTCGAACATTTCGGGCTGGACGGGCCGATCGATGCGTGGCGACGCACGCGCGACGCGATCCACGCGCAGGTCTGCGACGCCGGCTTCGATGCCCGGCGCAACAGCTTCGTGCAGTACTACGGCGCATCCGCCCTCGACGCCAGCTTGCTACTGATCCCGCTGGTCGGTTTCCTGCCGCCCGACGATGCGCGGGTACGTGCGACGGTGGACGCCATCCAGCGCGAACTGATGGCCGGCGGCCTGGTGCTGCGCTACGCGACTGCCACCGGTGTCGACAACCTGCCGCCCGGCGAAGGCGCCTTCCTGCCATGCTCGTTCTGGCTCGCCGACAGCTTGGCGCTGACCGGCCGGCGCGACGAAGCCGAGGCGCTGTTCGAACGGCTGCTCACGTTGCGCAACGACGTCGGCCTGCTGTCGGAAGAATTCGACCCGCACACCGGCCGGATGCTGGGCAACTTTCCGCAGGCGCTGACCCACATGGCGCTGGTCAACACCGCCCGGCTGCTGTCGCTGCCGCAGCACCGGATCAAGCACTCGTGCATGCGAGGCGAGCGACCTGCGGCGGTCGCGCAGACGTCATGAAGCCGGCAGCGCGGCGAGCGCCTATGAAAGTCCTGGTGGTCGATATCGGCGGCTCCCATGTGAAGTGCCTTGCGAGCGGCGAGCGGAGCCCGCGCAAGTTCGCGTCGGGGCCGTTGCTCACGACCGACCTGATGGTCGAGGGGGTTCTGAAGCTGCCCGAGGATCGGCACTTCGCCCCCCCGCCAGCGCTGCGCGCGGAAAGCGAGGAAGCCATGAGCGCGCCCTGCGACCTGGTGTTTCTGTTCGACGTCGACAACACCCTACTCGACAACGACCGCGTGGTCAGCGACCTCAGGCACCACTTGGAACAAGCGTTCGGCAGCGCGAGTGCGGATCGCTATTGGACGATCTTCGAGCAGTTGCGCAGCGAGCTCGGCTACGCCGATTACCTGGGTGCATTGCAGCGCTACCGCGTGCGCGAACTGAGCGATGCGATGAACGACCCGCGGCTGCTGCAGATGTCGACGTTTCTCATCGACTACCCATTCGCCGACCGGCTGTTTACAGGCGCGCTGCGCGCCATCGAGCACCTGCGGCGCTTCGGCCCGACGGTGATTCTGTCGGACGGCGATGTGGTGTTCCAGCCGCGCAAGGTTCAGCGCTCGGGGCTCTGGCAAGCCGTCGACGGCCGCGTGCTGATCTACATCCACAAGGAGCTGATGCTCGACGCGGTGCAGCGGCACTATCCGGCGCGCCACTACGTGATGGTGGACGACAAACTGCGCATCCTCGCCGCGATGAAACAGACCCTGGGCCAGCGGCTGACGACGGTATTCCCGCGCCAGGGACACTACGCCTTCGACCCGCACAGCATCGCAAGCTATCCCCCAGCCGACATCACGCTGGACCGCATCGGCGATCTGGCGGACGTCGATGTACCGGCCTTGCTGGGGCAGCGCCCGGCCGGCGTCTCACTGCAGGAGAACTCATGAACGCGACACGACAGCTACACGACCTGGGCCAAAGCCTCTGGCTCGACACCATCACGCGCGGGCTGCTGACCAGCGGCACGCTGGCACGCTACATCGCCGACTTCGCGGTGACCGGGCTCACCTCGAACCCGACGATCTTCGAGCAGGCGATCGGCAAGTCCGACTTCTACGATGAGGCGATCCGCCGCAAGGCGGGCGAAGGCGAGTCGGGCGAAGGCTTGTTCTTCGAACTCGCCCTCGAAGACCTGACGCGCGCGGCCGACCTGTTCCGGCCGGTGCACGACGCGACCGGCGGCGTTGACGGCTGGGTGTCGCTCGAGCTATCGCCGCTACTCGCCTACGACACCGCGGGCAGCATCCAGGCGGCGTCGCGGCTGCACGCGCGGGCCGGGCGGCCGAACCTGTTCATCAAGATTCCGGGCACGCCGCAAGGCATTCCGGCGATCGAGGAATCGATCTTCGCCGGCGTACCGATCAATGTCACGCTGCTGTTCTCGCGCGCGCAATACGCAGCCGCAGCGGAAGCCTACATGCGCGGCATCGAGCACCGCATCGCGGCCGGTCGCGATCCGAAGATCGGCTCGGTTGCATCGCTGTTCGTCAGCCGCTGGGACGCGGCGGTGAACGACACGATCCCGGCGCACCTGCGCAGCCGCCTCGGCATTGCCGTCGCGATGCAGACCTATCGGGCCTACCGCGAACTGCTTGCGTCGCCGCGCTGGCAAAAACTGGCGGCAGCCGGGGCGCAAGCACAGCGACTGCTGTGGGGCAGCACTGGCACCAAGGATCCGGCGGCGAGGGACACCCTCTACCTAGAGGCGTTGGCCGCGCCCGACACGATCAACACGATTCCGGAGAAGACGCTGCTCGCCTTCGCCGACCACGGCGAGGTGAAGCAGTCCTTGCCGGCGGACGGCGGCGATGCCGTAGCGGTGCTCGCCGAATGCCGGCGCGCAGGCATCGACGACGCTGCCCTGGCGGCGCGGCTGCAGCGCGAAGGGGCCGATGCCTTCAGCAAGTCCTGGCACCAACTGCTGCAACGCATTGCCGCCAAGACCGATGCGCTCACCCAAGCCAGTGCACCATGAGCCGCACCGGCATCACAGACGCAGGCGGTGCTGCCCTGCGCCCAGTACCTGAAGTGCTTACCGGCCTACCTGCAGCAGGTGCCGTGGAGAGCAACGACTGCGCGCGCATCGTCTACACGGCGCGGCCGGCGCCGATCGCA
Organism: Variovorax sp. WDL1; assembly: GCF_001541225.1. Classification (GTDB taxonomy): domain Bacteria; phylum Pseudomonadota; class Gammaproteobacteria; order Burkholderiales; family Burkholderiaceae_C; genus Variovorax. Next base: position 53,594 of record NZ_LMTS01000118.1, read on the forward strand.
TTGCCGGAGTGACGCCATGAACGACGCGACGCGACTCGACCAGTTGTGCATCGACACGCTGCGCACGCTTTCCATCGACGCGGTGCAGAAGGCGAACTCCGGCCACCCGGGCACGCCGATGGGGGCGGCGCCGACCGCCTATTGCCTGTGGCAGCGCTTTCTGCGCTACGACCCGAACGACCCCGATTGGCCGAACCGCGACCGCTTCGTGCTGTCGGTCGGTCACGCCTCGGCGCTGCTCTACAGCCTGTTGTACCTGTGCGGCGTGAAGGCGAAGGGCGCGGGCTACGAACAGTCGGGCGGACTCGCGGTGACGCTGGCCGACCTGCAGAGCTTTCGCCAGGCCGGCAGCCGCTGCACCGGCCATCCGGAGTACGGCTGGACCTCGGGTGTCGAGACCACCACCGGCCCGCTCGGCCAGGGTGCGGCGACCAGCGTCGGCATGGCGATCGCGCAGCGTTGGCTCGCCGCCACCTACAACCGCCCCGGCCACGATCTGTTCGATCACAACGTGTACGCACTGTGCGGCGACGGCGACATGATGGAAGGCATCAGCAGCGAAGCCGCGTCGCTCGCCGGCCATTTGAAGCTGGCCAACCTATGCTGGATTTACGACGACAACCACATCAGCATCGAAGGTTCGACGTCGATCACTTTCACTGAGAACGTAGGAGCCCGTTTCGAGGCCTGCGGCTGGCAGGTCATTCGTGTCGCCGACGCGAACGACCTCGAACTGCTGACGCGCAGCCTGCAGGCCTTTGTCGAAACGCAGGATCGGCCGACGCTCGTGATCGTGCAAAGCCATATCGGTTACGGCGCGCCGCACAAGCACGACACCAAGGAGGCGCACGGCGAGCCGCTCGGCGTCGACGAAGTGCGCCTGGCCAAGCAGTTCTACGGCTTCGATCCGGACGTGCAGTTCGCCGTGCCCGACGGCGTACAGGCGCACTTCAGCGCGCAATTCGGCCAACGCGGTACGAGCGGGCACGAGGCATGGAACGCACACTTTGCCGCCTACCGGGCGCAGTACCCCGACCTCGCCGCGCAGATCGATCGCATGCAGCGGCGCGAGCTGCCCGACGGCTGGGACAGCGCGCTGCCGAGCTTCGCCGCCGACGCGAAGGGCCTCGCCACGCGCGAAGCGGCGGGCAAGGTGCTGAGAGCGATCGCCGAACGGATGCCGTGGCTGCTCGGCGGGGCGGCCGACCTGTCACCGTCGACGAAGACGCATCTGAGCTTCGACTTCGCCGGTGAATTCGAGCCGCCCTCTGGCGGCAGCGATGAGGGTGGCGACTACCGCGGGCGCAACCTGCACTTCGGGGTTCGCGAGCATGCGATGTGCGCCATCGCGAGCGGCATGGCGTTGTCGAAACTGCGGTCGTACGCGTCGAGCTTTCTGATCTTCAGCGACTACTCCCGCGGCGCGATCCGGCTCAGCGCGATGATGGGTATTCCCGTCATCTACATCTGGACCCACGATTCGATCAGCATGGGTGAGGACGGGCCGACGCACCAGCCGATCGAGCAACTCGCCTCGTTCCGCGCGATGCCCGGCATGGTGCTGTTGCGCCCGGCCGACGCAAACGAAGTGGTCGAGGCCTGGAAGGTGATCATGGGCATCACCGACCGGCCGGCGAGCCTGGTGCTGTCGCGCCAGGCGCTGCCGACGCTCGACCGGAGCCGGTATGCGAGCGCCGGCGGCGTCGCGCGTGGCGCTTACGTGCTCGCCGACGCGGCCGACGGCAAGGCCGACGTGCTGCTGCTGGCGACCGGCAGTGAAGTTGCGCTCTGCATCGCCGCCTACGAGCAACTCAAGAGCGAAGGGATCGCGGCCCGTGTCGTCAGCATGCCGTCGTGGGACCTGTTCGAGAGTCAGAGCCCTCAGTATCGCGACAGCGTCCTCCCGCGCGCTGTGACGGCGCGAGTCTCGATCGAAGCGGCGTCACCGTTCGGTTGGGAGCGCTATGTCGGCCGCGGCGGCACGATCATAGGCATGCGTTCGTTCGGGTTGTCGGCGCCGGGCAAGGTCGCCGAAACGCATTTCGGTTTTGATGCCGCGCACGTCGCCGCCGCTGCCCGGCAACTGTTGGCGCAGCAGGCGCCGACGGCGTAACAGCACCATGCCAACCCAAATCAGCCCTCTCGCCGGCAGGCGGATATCGCCGTCGTCGCTCATCGACGTGTCTAAGCTCGTCACCGCGTACCACTCGGACGTGCCCGACCCTGCGGCCGCAGCGCAGCGCGTCGCATTCGGCACCTCGGGGCACCGCGGCTCGGCGTTCGACCGCTCGTTCAACGAATGGCACGTGGTGGCCATCACGCAGGCGATCTGCGAGTACCGCAAAGCCAACGACATCGACGGGCCGCTGTTTCTCGGCACCGACACGCATGCACTGTCGCAGCCGGCGTGCGCGAGCGCGCTCGAAGTGCTGGCGGCTCATGGCGTCGTCGTCATGCTGGCGACCAACGACGAGTACACGCCGACGCCGGCGATCTCGCACGCGATCCTTGCCCACAACCGCGGGCGCCGCGCAGGGCTCGCCGACGGCATCGTTGTCACGCCCTCGCACAACCCGCCGCGTGATGGCGGTTTCAAGTACAACCCGCCCCACGGCGGCCCGGCCGGCCCGGACATCACCAGCTGGATCGAAGCGGCGGCCAACGGTTTTCTCGAACATCGACTCGAAGGTGTGAAGCGCATGTCGCACGCCAAGGCCCTGCAGGCCGTGACCACGCAGCGCCACGATTTTCTGAATGCCTATGTTGGCGACCTCGGCAACGTGATTGACATGGACGCGATCCGCGACGCGAAGATCCGCATGGGGGTCGACCCACTGGGCGGCGCCGGAGTGCACTACTGGGCCGCGATAGCCGAACGCTACCGCCTCGATCTGACGGTTGTCAGCGACGTCGTCGACCCGACGTTCCGCTTCATGCCGCTCGACTGGGACGGACAGATCCGAATGGACCCATCCTCAAAATACGCGATGCAGCGCCTGATTGGCATCGAGAATGGCTTCGACATCGCCTTCGCCTGTGATACCGATCACGACCGCCACGGCATCGTCACCGCAGGGAGTGGTTTGCTGCCACCGAACCACTACCTATCGGTCGCCATCGACTACCTGTTTGCCCATCGCCCGCAGTGGCCAGCGCTGGCGGCGGTCGGCAAGAGCGTCGTCAGCACGCAGCTGATCGACCGGGTGACGGCCCGACTCGGCCGCAAACTCTACGAGGTGCCGGTCGGCTTCAAGTGGTTCGTTGCGGGTCTGCAAGACGGCTCGATCGGCTTTGGAGGCGAAGAAAGTGCCGGTGCAGCGTTCCTGCGCCGCGACGGGCGGGTCTGGACCACGGACAAGGACGGCATGATCGCAGCGTTCCTCTCGGCCGAGACCTTCGCGCGCAGGGGCCGCGACCCCGGTGCGCTGTATGCCGATCTGGCGAACGAATTCGGCAACCCGGTAGCGGAGAGGGTCGAGGCACCTGCGACGGCACCACAGAGGAAGCAGTTGGCCGCGCTTTCGCCGCAGCACATCACGTCGACCGAACTGGCCGGGGAAAAGATCGAGAGCATCCTCAGCAAGGCACCCGGCAATGGCGCGCCGATCGGCGGCATCAAGGTTATCACTGAAAGCGGCTGGTTCGCTGCGCGGCCTTCAGGTACCGAAGACATCTACAAGATCTATGCCGAGAGTATCAAAGGCTCCGAGCACCTGCAGCGCATCCTGGATGAGGCGCAAACAATCGTCGACGCGGCGATTTCGCCTGCGTCTTCATCTTCGGGCGCGACTCCCGCTTCTGCTCCGGCTTCCTCTGGCGGAGGCCCGGGGTGAGCGTGCCGTCGCCGCTTCCAGAGGGAGCAGGCGCAAAACCTGGCGCACTCTCCGCGGAAGACGCGACGAGGCTCTCCGACGACGAAATGCTGGATCGTCTGCAGCGTGCCGCCTTCGACTATTTCCTGAAGACTTCGAACCCGCAGAACGGCTTGGTTGCCGACACGACGCGCGACGGCTCGCCGGCTAGCATCGCGGTGGTCGGGTTCGCGCTGTCGGCGTATCCGGTCGCGGTCGAGCGCGGCTGGATCGAGCGCTCCGATGCCGTGCAGCGCACCCTTCAAGCTTTGCGTTTCTTCTGGAACAGCGACCAGACCGGCAGATGCGACCGGCTACCGCGGCTACTACTTTCACTTTCTCGACATGGGGAGCGGTGCCCGGGTGTGGCAGTCGGAACTGTCGCTGATCGACACGCATTGCTGCTCGCCGGGATGCTGACCGCCGCCGCCTATTTCACCGCCACCACGCCGGCCGAGGTCGAACTTCGCGAACTGGCCGATGCCTTGTACCGAAGGGTCGACTGGCGCTGGGCGCAGCGCGATGGCTCGGCCGTGGCGCACGGCTGGAAGCCTGAGTCCGGATTCCTGAGCTACGGGTGGGAGGGCTACAGCGAGGCGATTCTTCTCTACGTTCTCGGCCTTGGGTCGCCGACCCATCCGTTGACCGAAGAAAGCTTCCGGGCCTGGACCGTGACCTACCAATGGGAAAACCTGTACGGGCACGACTATCTGTATGCTGGCCCGCTCTTCATTCACCAGTTCTCGCACGCGTGGATCGACTTTCGCGGCATTCAAGACCGCTTCATGCGCGAGAAAGCCTGCGACTATTTCGAGAACAGCCGTCGCGCGACCTATGTGCAGCGCGAATACGCGACACGGAATCCGCGCAGCTTCATCGGCTACTTCGAAGATTGCTGGGGCCTTTCGGCAGGCGACGGCCCGACCGTCGATGCGCGGCTGGTCGCGGGCCGGCGGCAGGCGTTCTACGGCTATGCCGCGCGTGGCGTACCGTACGGACCGGACGACGGCACCATTGCCGGCTCGTCGACGCTGGCCTCGCTGGTGTTTGCACCGGAGATCGCGCTGCCGGCGGTGCGAAAGCTGTATGCGCACAGAACGCGCGGCGAGGGCGAGTCGGTACGTGCGAGCGGCTTCAACGCAACCGTCAGCGACCCCGGACCCGGCGGCTGGATCTCGAAAGGCGAGTTCGGACTGGATCAGGGGATGATCGTGTTGATGATCGAAAACTTTCGTTCCGGATTGTTGTGGCGGCTGGGCCGAAGCTGCACCTACATTCAGGCCGGCCTGCGCCGCGCCGGGTTCCGAGGCGGCTGGCTGTAGTCGCCACGCGCCGTCACACCGATGCAGCCCGACCAGGCTTCAGACACACGCACCCTCGAGTGCCCTCATGAGCGGGAGCGCCTCGGCAACGCGCGCCCGCTCGACTGGCAAAACCCGACGCCACGCGGTCCCTACCATCTGCTGGTCATCGGCGCAGGTCCGGGCGGTCTGGTCGCGGCACGCAGCGCGGCGGCGCTTGGCGCGAAAGTAGCGTTGATCGAACGACACCTGCTTGGCGGCGACTGCCTGAACTACGGCTGTGTTCCATCGAAAACGATGATCCGGACCTCGCGGCTGTACGCTGAGATGCGAAGCGCCGCGAACTTCGGCGCCGAGGCACCGGCGGACATCCGGGTCGATTTTCCGGCGGCGATGGAACGGGTGCGGCGCATCCGCACCCGCATCAGCCGAGTCGATTCCGCAGCGCGGCTAGTCAGAGAAGGGATCGACCTGTATTTCGGCACCGCCCGCTTCGTCGGGCCCGATGCGGTCGATGTCGGCGGCACCTGCTTGCGCTTCAAGAAAGCGCTGATCGCAACCGGTTCGCGACCGATGCTGCCGACGATCCCTGGCCTTGCCGAGGCCGGCTACCTCACCAACGAAACCGTGTTCGACTTGACGGTGCTGCCGCGAAGCATGCTCGTCATCGGCGGCGGCCCGCTCGGCTGCGAACTAGCGCAGGCCTTTTGCCGCCTCGGCACGCGAATCATCATTTCCCACAGCGAACCGCTGTTCCTGCCGAAGGAAGAACGCGACGCCGCGCAAATGGTCTCCGACGCACTGGCCCGCGACGGTGTCGAGATCCACCTGAACTGCAAGGTCGTCAACATTCGCGTCGAAAGCGGCTGCAAGTTCGTTGAGATGGTCCACCACGGCAACGTAGAGACGTCCGTGGTCGATGAGATATTGACCGGGATCGGTCGCATGCCCGCGGTGCAAGGGCTCGACCTGGAGGCGGCAGGCGTCGCATACGACGCCAAAGCAGGGGTCCGCGTCGACGACTTCCTGCGCACCAGCAATCCACGCATCTATGCCGCAGGAGACGTCTGCCTCGAACACAAGTTCACCGACACCGCCGATGCCTCGGCTCGCATCGGGGTTCAGAACGCTTTGCTCCTCGGCCGCAAAAGAATGAGTGCGCTGACGATTCCGTGGTGCACCTACACCGACCCGGAGGTCGCCCATGTCGGCATCTACGTTAGACAGGCGCGCGAACGCAACATCCCGGTGAAAACCTTTACGGTCCCGATGCATGACGTGGACCGTGCGATGGCCGATGGCGAAGAAGACGGCTTCGTGAAGATCCACGTTCGGGAAGGCACCGACACGATTCTGGGCGCCACGATCGTGGCACGGCACGCCGGCGAGATGATCAATGGCATATCGCTCGCGATGGTAGCCGGGATCGGCTTGCGGACGCTGGCCGGCGTGATCCATGCCTACCCGACCCAAGCCGAGGCGATCAAGAAGGCGGCGGACGCCTACACCCGGACGCGTCTGTCTCCGCTGCTCGGCTGGCTGTTGCGGAAATGGCTGAATCGATGAGCCGCCGCGGAACCGAAGAACTCGTGATTGCGCGGTCGGTCTACCTCGTCCTCGTCCTCGTCCTCGTCCTCGTCCTCGTCCTCGGGCTCGGGCTCGGGCTCGGGCTCGGGCTCGGCGCGAAGGAATCGCGGATCAAACCATGAATTCGAACGAGGAAATGTCAAGGGCGACTTGCGCGGCATCGCGACGGCACGTGCGCTGACGGTTGCGACGGTGGCCAACATGAGCAGAACCTGGCCTTCGCCTTCGTCTATAACGCGCTCGGCATTCCGCTCGTCGCCGGCGTGCTGTATCCCTTCACGGGCTTGTTGCTGTCGCCCATGTCGCTGCGCTGGCGATGAGCCTGAGCTCGGCCTCGGTGATCAGCAACGCACTGCGCCTGCGGGGAGCTACCCTCCGCACAGATTGATGAGGGATCGAGGTGGCAATGCACATCCTCCGCCTCCGGCATCCCTTGGGGGGCAAGCGCCATACTGACTCCGCCGCGGCTTCGGGGGCCGACTTACGGACGAAATCGTCACCGAGGCCTAGGGAGGGAGGTCATCCGTTCCGCGCCAGCGCGCCCGCGTTACCCCGCCCGCGCGCCAACTTCCAGTAGTCCGATCCGCGTGCGATAACAACTCGCCGGTATGACGTGCGATTTGCTCATTCTCCTTTGACGCAACAATCCGAACCGCGCAGCGCGATCCGGCCGCGTTGATGGAAATGCTCGCGCACAGGTTTCGCGATTCGTCGAGTTCAACGCGCCGATCCAGGACAAGCCTTCGCAGATGGCGGCGCGCGCCTGCGCGTCATTTTCGCCAATGCCGCCGGTGAAAACGATGAGGTCGACGCCATCCAACGCAGCGATCATTGCGGCGATTTGCTTGCGCACTCCGTAGCAGAACATTTCAACGGCAAGCGCCGCATCGGTATTAGATGAAGCAGCCTCATGCAGGCGCCGCATATCGCTGCCAACGCCGGAAATGCCCAGAAGGCCTGAGCGGCGATCGACCAGCGCTTCGAGCATGGCCGCATCGAACTTCTTCTCACGCAGCAGATAGACCAGAACGCCCGGATCGAGATCGCCACTGCGCGTGCCCATGATCACGCCGCCGGTGGGGGTCAAGCCCATGCTGGTGTCGACCGATCGACCGCCCTTGACAGCGGTGATGCTGGCGCCGTTGCCGAGGTGGGCGACGACCACGCGGTTCGGCAGATCGTTGCCCAATTGGTGCACGATCGATTCGATCGAAAGGCCGTGAAATCCGTAGCGCAGGATGCCCTCCGATTGCAGTTTCCTGGGAATCGGGAGGACACGTGCGACCTCCGGCAACCCGGAGTGAAAGGTGGTGTCGAAGCAGGCTACCTGCGGAACACCGGGAAAATTCTCCAGGGCAAAGCGAATGACCGACAGCGTCGAGGGCATATGCAGCGGTGCAAACGCGCTGGCGGCTTCGATCTGCCGCAATACCGAATCATCGATGATGCAATGCTGGCGCAGCTTCGGTCCGCCATGCACGATTTGGTGCCCGATGGCGGCCGGTGACGGCACTCCAGACTCAGCAAGAAGTCTTGCGATGCGGATGATGCTTCGCGTTGGCTGGCAACGGATGCCACCTCGGAGACTAGCTCCTTGTGGTGTGAGTCTTGTGCGCGGGATCTGCCTTTGCTGTCGCCTATCGACTCAGCCTCTCCGGAAAGCACCGTTTCGGTGCGGGCAGGTTCAACCCGGTACATACCGAACTTGAGCGAGGAAGAACCGCTGTTCAGCGCGAGCACATGCGAGCCCGGTTGCGCGCCTGTTGTGCCGCGTGTGTGGGCGGCCATCGTGTTCATGAGTGCCAGCGCCAGTCGCGGACCTCCGGCATATCGTCGCCATGTTCGCCGATGTAGAGCTTGTGACGCTCCATCGTCGCCCAGTAGCGCGCCGTGGCTTGCTCAACCTGGACGACGAACCGCGGAATTCGCTGGATGGCGTCCAGCGCGAGCCGATAGCGGTCCAGGTCGTTCAAGACGACCATGTCGAACGGGGTGGTGGTTGTGCCCTCCTCCTTGTAGCCGCGCACGTGAATGTTGTCGTGATTGCGCCGTCGGTAGGTCAGCTTGTGGATCATCACGGGATAGCCATGAAAGGCGAAGATCACCGGCTTGTCTGATGTGAACAGTGCGTCGAACTCCCGGTCTTCCAGGCCGTGGGGGTGCTCGGAGCGCGGCTGCAGCGCCATCAGGTCCACCACGTTGACGACACGGATGCGCATGTCGGGTACGTACTCTCGCAACAGCGTCACGGCGGCGAGCGTTTCAAGGGTCGGCACATCGCCGGCACAGGCCATGACGACGTCGGGATCGCCGGCGTCGTTGCTGGCCCACTGCCAGATGCCGGCGCCCGCGGTGCAATGACGAACAGCCGAATCCATGTCGAGCCATTGCCACTCAGGCTGCTTGCCGGCGATGATCACATTGACATAGTTGCGGCTGCGCAAACAGTGATCCGCGACGCACAAAAGGCAGTTGGCGTCCGGCGGCAGATAGATGCGCACGACATCGGACTTCTTGTTTGCCACATGGTCGATGAAGCCCGGATCCTGGTGCGAAAAGCCGTTGTGGTCCTGTCGCCAGACGTGCGACGTGAGCAGATAGTTCAACGACGCGATCGGCTTACGCCATGGGATCTGCTTGCTCACCTTCAGCCATTTGGCGTGCTGGTTGAGCATCGAATCGATGATGTGGATGAAGGCCTCGTAGCACGAGAACAGGCCATGCCGCCCAGTGAGAAGGTAGCCCTCGAGCCAGCCTTGGCACAAGTGCTCGCTCAACACCTCCATCACCCGGCCGTCGACGCTGAGATCGGTGTCGCCCGGTTCGGCCTGCGCCATCCATTGCTTGCCGGAAACCTCGTACACCGCTGCCAACCGGTTCGATGCGGTCTCGTCCGGGCCGAACAGCCGAAAGTTGCCGCTGTCGAGATTGAGCTTCATCACGTCGCGAAGCAGCTTTCCAAGCACCCGCGTCGCTTCCGCCTCGACGCCGCCGGGCCGGGGCACTGCAACGGCATAGTCATGGAAGTCTGGCATCGACAGAGGCGCCAGCAGCCCGCCGCCATTGGCATGCGGATTGGCGCCCATGCGGTGCTGCTCGGTCGGCGCGAGCGCCGCCAACTCCTCACGGAACGTGCCTCGTTCGTCGAACAGTTCCTGCGGCCGGTAGCTCTTGAGCCAGTCTTCGAGTTGCTGCAGGTGTTCGGGCGTCTTGAAGTCCGCAATCGGCACTTGATGCGCGCGCCAGCTACCCTCGACTGGCTTGCCGTCGACGAACTTCGGCCCGGTCCACCCCTTGGGCGTGCGCAGCACGATCATGGGCCAGCGCGGACGTTGCGGGCGTTCGGTCGCATCGAGCGACCGCGCGGTGCCCTGAATCTGGCGAATTTGCGCCAGTACCGTATCGAGCGTGCCGGCGAGGTTTTGATGCACGAGCGCCGGATCGTCGCCTTCGACGAAATGCGGTTCATGGCCATAGCCGCGCAACAGATCGGTCAATTCCTGGCGGCCGATGCGAGCCAGCACCGTCGGATTGGCAATCTTGAAGCCGTTGAGATGCAGGATCGGCAGCACCGCGCCATCGCGCGCAGGGTTCAGAAACTTGTTGGAGTGCCAGCCCGCCGCCAGCGCTCCGGTTTCGGCCTCGCCGTCTCCGATGATGCAGGCGACGATCAGGTCGGGGTTGTCGAATGCGGCCCCGTAGGCGTGGACCAATGAGTAGCCCAGTTCGCCGCCTTCGTGAATCGAGCCCGGTACCTCCGGCGATACATGGCTCGGGATTCCGTGGGGCCACGAGAACTGTCGAAACAGCCGTTCGAGCCCGTTGCGGTTGCGCTCGATCGCCGGATAGTGCTCGGTGTACGAGCCTTCCAGATAGGTCTGCGCCACGATGCCCGGGCCGCCATGTCCGGGGCCGATGACATACATCATGTTCAAGTCGTTGTCTTTGATCAGCCTGTTCAGGTGAACATAGAGCAAGTTCAATCCGGGGGTCGTGCCCCAATGCCCCAGCAAACGCGGCTTGATGTGGTCAAGGGTGAGCGGCGATTCGAGCAGAGGGTTGCCCTGCAGGTAAATCTGCCCGACCGAAAGGTAATTTGCCGCGCGCCAATAGGCGTGCATCTTCCGCAGGAGATCGGTTGACAGGCAATCGGGCATCAGGCCGCTCCGGGTGGATTGCTGCGGGTTTTCAAATCGTTGACAGCGACATCCGATGGCAGTCCTGGCGGCGGCTTGCTGGCTAGCGGAATGAGGTACTTGCAGTTCGACATTGGCAGTGCTGTGTGCAACAGCCCTTTGACATGGGTGTTGTAGCCAAACGGGGAGCTGTTCGTCTGTGCGCCGATGCACAGACCGACCCGAAAATTTGGCACAGGCTTGCGCCTGACGAGACCAATGCATCGCCATGTACACCCACATCCTTCTTCTGATCCACGGCAGCGCCACCTCCGACCGCGGCGTGGAGGAGGCCGTCAAGCTGGCCAAGTTGACCGGCGCACAGCTGCGGCTGATCACCGTCGTCGAAGCACTCATTTACTCAACAGACGTGAGCGGTGGCTTCGGCATACTGACCGCCGACCTTCTACCGCTGTTGCGAGGCGCCGGCGAACGAGTCGAAGCCAGCGGTTTTTCGGTCGACACGGCCTCGCTCGATAGTTCTGCGGGGCGCGTCTGCGATCTGGCGATCGCCAAGCCAAGCCAAGACTCGGCGCCGGCTGCGACTTGAGTGAGCGCTCGGTCGGGGGCAGGAACATGAACAGCAAGCAACTGACCGTCGACGCCGTGCTGGAAAACCTTCAGCGCGACACGTTCGGCTATTTCTTGCACGAAACGAACCCCGCCAACGGCCTCGTGGTCGACAAAACCGCGGCGAATTGGCCGGCGAGCATTACCGCGACGGGCCTTGCGTTGGCCTGCTACCCGGTGAGTGTCGAGCGCGGCTTCATACCGCGCTCTGCGGCGGTGGAGCGAACGCTCGCGACGCTGCGTTTTTTCTGGAGCAGCCCGCAAGGCCCGGCGCCCGACGCCACCGGCTACCACGGCTTTTATTATCACTTTCTCGACATGCAGACCGGCCGTCGCGCGTGGCAATGCGGTCTGTCGACCATCGACAGCGCCTTCTTGCTGACCGGCGCTTTGACAGCAGGGATCTATTTCGACGCCGATACGGCCGACGAACGCGAAATCCGCATGCTCGGCGACGCGCTTTATCGCCACGCCGATTGGCAATGGGCACAAAACCAGGGCCCAACCGTGACGCACGGCTGGAAGCCGGAGAGCGGCTTCCTCGACTACCGATGGGAAGGCTACGACGAGGCGCTATTGCTCTACATCGTCGGGCTGGGGTCGCCGTCCCACGCGCTGCCGCTGCAGAGCTATGCAGCGTGGGCCTCGACCTATCGTTGGGAACATTGCTACGGACAGGACTATCTGTACGCCGGGTCGTTGTTCACCCATCAGCTTTCGCATGTCTGGATCGACTTCCGCGGTATTCAGGACGCCTTCATGCGCGACAAGGGCATCGACTATTTCGAGAACAGCCGCCGCGCAACGCTCGTGCAACAGCAGTACGCAATCGAAAACCCGCGCAAGTTCGATGGCTACGGCAGCCATTGCTGGGGAATTACCGCGAGCGAAGGCCCCGGGCAGGCTATGCTGAAGGTCAACGGCATCGAGCGCCAGTACTTCGACTACCTGGCGCGCGGCGTGCCCTACGGCCCGGACGACGGCACCCTCGCACCGTGGGCAGTGGCGGCGTCGCTGCCCTTCGCGCCTGACGTGGTGTTGCCGACGCTGGACTACTGCATCCACCAGGCCGAGTTGACCGAGTTCAACTCGTACGGCTTCAAGGCATCTTTCAACCCATCGCACCCGGGTGCGCCCGGCAATCCGTACGGCTGGTGGGTCTCGCAGTGGCATTTCGGACTCAATCAGGGGCCGATTGTTTTGATGATCGAGAACTACCGAAGCGGCTTGTTGTGGCAACTGATTCGGAACTGCTCCTACATCGCCGCCGGCTTGCGGCGAGCAGGCTTCACGGGTGGCTGGCTAACTTAGGCCTTCCACCGGCTCAGCGACGTTAAACCAGGAGATCTTCATGCGTGGCGTCGTGGCTGAAGTGCGGGGCGTGGCTGATGGGGCGACCGCAGGCGATCGACGCCGGCAAGTCGACAAGGGAGCCGTCGTGAAGACGAGCATTGCCGCGAAGTCAACCCTCGTTCGGCCGACCCTGTCTCGCCGCCGCACGCTGCATGCGAGCGCGCTAAGCCTGGTCGAAGATTTCCAACGTTCCGGCGACTGCGCTGCGCCGTCCGGGCATTCACCGGAGTACCAGTTGGTGCTTCCGTATGAGGGCGCTGTCAGCTGGTGCGTCGGAGCCAAGACCGCGCTCCTTGACTCCAATAGCGTGCTCTTCGTCGGCGCGGGCGATGACTATTCGGAAAGTCATCTGGTCGCCGGCGTCGGGCATGCCAGCATCATCATCACGCCGCGCCTGTCCATGTTGCAGGAGCTGTGCGGGCAACGCGTCCCTGCGCAACATGCCTGCTTCAAGAACGTATCCGCAACTGCAACCTCGCGCGCGCAAGTTATTGTCCATCACCTGTTGCACCTGGCTGCAGCAGGAAGCGACCCGCTCGCAGGCGACGAGCTGACAATTGCCCTGCTGCGCGAAGTGCTGGTCGGCACGCGCCCAGTGTTTCGATCCGCCCCGCTTCGCGTTGTTGATCAGGCCAAGCAGTTCCTGCACGCGAGCGGCTGCGAACCCATGACGCTCGACGACGTAGCGCACGCCGTCGGGGTGTCGGGTGCCTCTCACCCAGGCATTCATGCAGTGCGATGGCGTACCGCTGTATCGCTACCAGACGCGACTGCGGTTTGTCGCGCGGTCGCGAAAGATCGATGGCGCGATTCCAAAGTGCGCCTTGAAGGCGTTGCTGAAGTGCGCGTGGCTGGAAAACCCGAGATCCAACGCCAATTCCGTGATGTCTTCGCACCGCGGCAGATCGACGAGCGCGCAGTTCAGGAGCGCGCCGTCCGCGCGTTTCTCTGCAAGGCGCGAGAGAGAACGGTGCAACAGCCGAAACCTGACTCGACCTGAAGAACCTGTAAGCCAAGCGGGTCCGACTTGGTCAAACTCTCTCCAACGGCCAGTAAGCCGCTTCCATCCAGCAACACATCCGTTGAAGGGCAAATCATGCACAAGCAAATCTTCGTGAACCTCGCCGTCAACGATCTCCCGCGGTCGAGGGCGTTCTTCGAAAGCCTAGGGATGCGGATTGACCCAAAGTTCACCAATGACCAAGCCGCTTGCGTGGTCGTGGGCGAGAACATCTACGCGATGCTGCTCGTCAAAGACTTCTTCAAAACCTTCACAAGCAAACCGCTTTCAGATGCCAGCAAGCAAACGGAGGTTCTGGTCTGCCTGTCATGCGAGAACCGCTCGGAGGTTGACGAATTGGTCGCGAAGGCGTTGGCGGCCGGAGGCAAGGCTCCGCGTGCGCCGCAAGACCAAGAGTGGATGTACGGGCACGGCTTCGAAGACCTCGACGGGCACATCTGGGAGTTGATGTACATGGACGCGAACGCGAGAGGCGCACCCTGATTAATGCGTGACTCGCTGAAATGAACGAGAGACGGAGATGGAAAGCACAAGCCCACACCCGCCGCCAGCCGCGCCATCAGATCCTCCCGCAGCGCCGCCGATCGCCGCATCCGCCCCCGCGACCGCGCGCTCTCCCGGGCCTCCCGCCGCCAGGGGATCACTTGTCCTGGCACTGGATGATGTGTCTGCCACCCTCCCGCTTGTAGGCGGCAAAGGTGCTTCATTGGCACGCATGGCGCGCGCTGGCTTTCCCGTGCCACCCGGTTTACTCATCACCACCGAGGCATACCGCGCATTTATCGATGCCAACGCGTTGCAGGCGTCAATCGTCGCGCTGGCCAAGGATGCAAAACGCTCCAGCGAAGATGCCTCCAAGGAGATTCGCGAACTCTTTGGTCCCGCCAGTATTCCGCCGGATGTGTTGCATGCGATCCAACGCGCATACGCCGAACTAACGCAAGCGAGTGGCGATACGTTACCCCTCGCGGTGCGTTCGACGGCCACCGCCGAAGATCTGCCTGGTGCGAGCTTTGCCGGACAGCACGACAGTTTCCTGAACGTGCGCGGTGAGCAGGCGCTGCTCGATGCTGTCAAACGCTGCTGGTCAAGTTTGTGGACCGCGCGTGCCCTGGAATATCGTGCCCGGAAAGGGGTCGAGCCATCCGCCGTATGGATGGCCGTAGTGGTGCAGCGGATGGTTGCTGCGGAAGCGGCGGGCGTGCTCTTCACGGCGAATCCCATGACTGGCGCGCGCGACGAGATCGTTCTGGACGCGTCATGGGGTTTGGGGGAGGCAATTGTGGGCGGGTCGGTCACGCCCGATCATATCGTCGTGAACAAGACGACCGACGCGATCAAGGAAATCAAGATCGGCGACAAGGCCGTCATGACGACGCTGTCGGACACTGGAACGGTCGAAAGCGAGGTGGACGAGAACAAGCGACGTGCCCAAGTGTTGAGCGCCCCGCAGGTGACGGAATTGGTCACACTCGGCAGAGCGATCGAAAATCTCTACGGCGCTGCCACCCGCGCCCGTGCCGTGGCCGAGCCCCGTGCCCGGCGCAAAATGGATGAAGGATGTGCAGACGGCGGAATGGGCAAAAGAGCCGCCCTCGCCGCTTGGCGCGACGACGACCTTCGCCACGATGGTCAACGCACGCGAACAGGCGCGCACGTTTCCGCCCATTCCCAAACATCCCAAACCGTGGTCCGTTCTCATCAACGGATGGCTGTATCAGCGCGTCGATCACAATGTGCGGTCGCTGATCGGATTGATGGTCGGGATATATTTGTGTTTCCTGTTCAAACCGCTGAACGGACACGCGCGCGTCAAGCGCCGCTGGACGAGCCGCCTCCCCGCGCTGGCCGAGCTCGTGCATATCGAGGTCAATGAACTGCCAGATGTGGAATTACGCGCACACTCCGAGCGCGTTCTGGATGAGCTTTCGTGGTGGTGGATAGAAGTAACTTGGTTCGCCGCCATCGGGCGCGTGAGCGGGCAATTGCTCGACGCGCTGCACCTGCCGGGTTCTACCGACTCCGGCGCACTGTTCCGCGGCAACGACAGTTTGCTGCTCGACGGCGAACGCTCTCTGCGCACGGCGGCGCACGATCCAGACGCGGTGAAAGACTATCTGGCGCGGTTCGGTCACTCCGTCGAAAGCGCCGACCCGATTCATCCGACGCTGCGCGAATCGCCCGACACTTTGAAGGCGCAGCTCGCGGCTGCGAGCCGCACCGATGTGGGCCCCAACGAACGCCTTGCGAAAACGCAGAAGGCACGTCGAGCCGCGGAAAAAACTGTGAACGAACTGAAAGGACTGCGAGCTTATCTCGCGCGACAAATGGTCTTTACAGGTCAGACGCACGCCGCGAACACCGACGATGCGGTGTTCCACTTTCAACGCGTGCTCGCAGCAGTGCGCGCGACTTTTTCTGGAAGCGGGGCGGCGACTGGAGCGGGCGGGACATCTGGAGCAGGCGGACGATGTGTTCTATCTCGAACGCGATGAGGTGTGGGCGGGCGCGGATTCGTTCAAGACCACGGTTATAACGCGCCGTACATTTCGCGACCAACAAAAGCGCCTCGCGTCACCGCAATTCGTTCCACCCAAGTCCGATCCCGTTTGGGCAAAGGATCCGTTAATGAAAATGCTGACGTCCGCCCAACGCGAAGCGATGTTCGGTCGCGGCGTCAGCGACAGCGACGGCAAGCGCGTGCTGGTCGGATCGCCGAGCAGTCCGGGACGCGCGGAGGGAATCGCACGTGTGATCTCGGGTCCGGAAGACTTTGCGCGATTCAATCAAGGCGATGTATTGGTGGCGAAAGCGACTTCGCCGATCTGGACGCCGCTGCTTGGTATCGCCGCCGCGGCGGTCACGGAAGTCGGCGGACCATTCGCCCATGCCGCGATTGTCGCGCGCGAGTTCGGCATCCCCCTAGTTGACGGGGCAACCGACGCGACACGCGTGATCGCCGACGGGGCGAAGATCGTGGTGGACGGTACGGCGGGAATTGTGGAGCTGTGAAGTGGGAAAGAGTTTGTGATAGCAGGCAAGTCCGGAGCGATGGCTGCGTTCTTGCTCGCCGTTTTTACGGTTGTCCAACAAATGATGATCCTCGTTATCCGAAGGAGCGCGGTTGTAGACAAAGGCCCAGAACAGGTTCTACCGGATCTTGGCGTAGGTGGCGGCGCGAGATGTCAATCGCGTCACTCACGAGCGCCGGGTCTCCCCGCATGAGGATGATTCCGCCAGCGTGCATGGCGACGTCGGTGCCCGTGGACATGGCGATGCCGACGTCGGCGGCGGCAAGGGCCGGCGCATCGTTGATGCCGTCGCCGACCATGGCGACGCGCTGGCCGCCCGCCTTCAACTGCGCGACGATGGACGCTTGTCTTCGGGCAGCACTTCAGCGCGAACCGTGGCAATCTTCAAAGTGCGAGCGATGGCATCGGCGCTCCCACGGTTGTCGCCGGTGGCGAGCACGGTCTTGATTCCTTGGGCATGCAGCCGCTCAATAGCAGCCGCGGCGCTGGCCTTCGGCTCATCGCCGAATGCCAGCAGGCCGATCAGAGTGGGGGTTTCAGTCACGTCGGCAAGCCACGACACGGTACGTCCTGCCAATTGCAGCTGCGCGGCGCGCGTTGCGAGTTGGCCCGGCGCGATCTGCAGTTCGCTTATATAGCGGGTGCTTCCCAAACGCAGTTGGCGCCCGTCGACAACAGCCGCCACACCGCGCCCGGCCACTGCGCGCACCTGGGTCGCCCGCGGAATCGAAACACCCGTCTTGCCAGCAGCATGCCCGCAGCCGCAAGCACGGCCCGGGCCAGCGGGTGCTCGCTGCCCGCTTGCATGCCGGCGCTCGACGGCAACAAGGCGTCCGCATTGCCGTCCACTGCCTCGAACGCCACAAGCTCCGGGCGCCCTTCCGTCAGGGTGCCCGTCTTGTCGAATGCCCACGACCTTGACGCTGTGCGCCACTTCCAACGCTTCGGCATCCTTGATAAGGACACCATGGCGAGCGGCGACGCCGGTTCCGGCCATGATCGCCGTCGGCGTCGCCAAGCCGAGCGCACAGGGACACGCAATGACCAGCACTGCCACAGCGTTCAGGATCGCAACCTCCAATCGCCGGTGGCAATGCCCCATCCGAGAGTGATCGGCGCGATGCCGATGACAACCGGCACGAAGACACTGCTGACGCGGTCGACGAGTCGCTGGATCGTGCCTCTTTGGCTTGGGCGGACTCCACCAGCCGAACGATGCGCGCCAACGTGGATTCGGCGCCCACGACGGTGGTGCGCGCCAGAAGCAGGCCTTGACCGTTGACCGAACCGCCCGTCACGGAGTCCTCTGCATGCTTGGCGACCGGCAGGCTCTCTCCGGTGATCAAGGACTCGTCGATCTCGCTGTCGCCCTCGACGACGACTGCGTCCACGGGCACGCGCTCGCCAAGCCGCACGACCACCAGGTCACCGACCTTGCCCCGCTCGATCGGAACTTCCTCCTCGACGCCGCCGCGGCGCACCCTCGCCCGTTCGGGACGCAACGCATTCAGCGCGCGGATGGCCTCGGTGGTCTGCCGCTTGGTGTGCGTCTCCAACCACTGGCCCAGCAACACGAGTGTGATCACGACTGCGGACGCCTCGAAGTACAGATGAGGCATCCCATGGCCGGCATGCGGGAAAAGCAGATAGACACTCAATCCGTAGCCCGCAGACGTGCCCAGCGCGACCAACAAGTCCATGTTGCCGGCGCATCGCGATCTGCTTTCTGCCGCTGGTCTTACCGTACCCCCAAGCAGATCGCCACGCAACATGAGAGTACGCCCAATGCCGACGCTTGCAACGATGCGCCACTGCCTGCAATCATTGCGCCGCGACGTCCCTGGCCGAGGACGACGTCAAGATGATGGCAAAGTGCTAGCGCTATAGCGCCCTGCGGCTCGGCTCGGCTCGGCTCGGCCGTCCAATGATCATTGGCATGCCGGACGCCGGTGGTGCGGGCTACGCTTCAAACTTCGCTTCCGGTTTACGAAGCAGCCTGCCGAGGCCAGCTGGCTGGAACGAGCATGGAGGCGCCACAGCGATCGTGCTTTGTACGTTAACGCACAGACTTTAGGTCGCGTGAAGCGCAATGTAGTGGCAGGAGTCTGCCGCCATCTATCCCATCTATCTTATGCCGCCATCTTATCTTGTGTCTTGCTCGCGCAACCCCGCAAGTTCGCCAATTAGCGTCATTGACAAGCACCCGACATGAAGCTTTTCTCGACCATCCGCACCAAGCGCAACACTGCATTCTTCGCGATGCTGGTGTGGCTTTTCGTACTTGCTTCAGGGATCGCCAACGCCTGCCTGCTGGAAGTGCGCGAAGATAACGGCTACGTTGCTTCGGCCCGGTTTTCCGAATCAGCCGATGCTCTCCCGCTGTGATGGCAGGTCACGCAAGCGCCGTTGCGGGTCACGGCCACAACATTGATACCACGAAGGCGCAGTGCCTCCAGTTCTGCGACGACGAGTCGCGCTCCTTGCCCAAGCAGGAATCCGGCGCTGCCCAGACCGATCCCAGTCCGACGGCCCAGCTCGCGGTCATCTGGATCGCCGCAGCTGCTGGCGGGACGCCACCACTTCGCGTGGAAGACCCCGCATCCCCTTCCTCCAGGGCTGCCCTTACGGCTCCGCTACATGCAATTGGCGCTATAGCCGCGAGCGCGCCGAAGGTTGAGCCCTGCGATCAGCGGGTGCTCTTCAGATGCCTTTCCGGCTCGACTCTGCGCCCAGATGCAGAGTGCAGAAAGCAATCCGCTTCTCGCGCCGCTGCTTCGCAAGGCCTACACGGCATTCCGCTCGACCGCTGACATCAGGCGCCGCATGAAACTTACTCGATTACTCTCACATGCGCTGGCTGTCGCCGTCGCTGGATCGTCTGCCCGATGCGCCTGCGAAGTGACGGAGTCAGTGCCATGACACCGCTTCGCACAGGCATCGCGCTAGCCATTAACGTCGGGCTGTTCTATGCCCTTTGCGCGCTGATCTGGGCGCTGGCACCTGGCCCGTTCCTGGGTTTCATGAACAACCTGCTCCATGGCATGGACTTCAGCAGCATGGTCCAGCCGCGCCCGTTTGCGTGGCTAGGGTTCCTCGTGGCGCTGCTCGTGCTGAGCGGGTGGGCGCTGCTTGCCGGGACGTTCTTCGCCTGGTTGCTCAATCGGCTGACGAGCTGATTAACAACCGAGCCGTGGAGGGAAAAATGATCCACACCCATTTCCAACACAACCTCATCCACGTCAGCCAAGCCGCTGACTTCGCCCGGGCATTGACTTCTGCACGCAGTATGCATTCGATCGTCTATGACCGTGCTTCGGGCGGGGCCGAACACTGCCAGACTGTCCACGCACCGCATCGTGAAGGTCTTCGGCGTTCTGGTGCTGCTGTCTGAACCGCCCCGGATTTTGAGGAGGCTCCTTCGATTGA
>NZ_LMTS01000034.1:0-5552 GCF_001541225.1 Variovorax sp. WDL1
AGTGACTCGGCTGCCGGGACGACGCCCCGGCTCCAGC
The DNA here is from genome assembly GCF_001541225.1 of Variovorax sp. WDL1. Classification (GTDB taxonomy): domain Bacteria; phylum Pseudomonadota; class Gammaproteobacteria; order Burkholderiales; family Burkholderiaceae_C; genus Variovorax. The sequence continues at coordinate 38 of NZ_LMTS01000034.1, forward strand.
CTCCGATCGAGCGCAACGCATCATCAAGCGCCCAGTACCCCAACCCTCTCCGGAAAGGGAAGAGAGCAAGAGGCCCACCCATGAGCGTATTCGAAGGACTCAAGGTGCTCGACGTCGCCAGCTACATCGCAGGCCCCGCGGCGGCCACGATCCTGGCCGACTTCGGCGCCGACGTGATCAAGGTCGAGGTGCCCGAAGGCGACGGCTTCCGCAAGACGGCGCAGAACCCGAACCTCGCCTACTCTCAGCACAACTACCTGTGGATGCAAGGCGCGCGCAGCCGCCGGGGCATCGCGCTGGACCTCAAGAAGCCCGAGGGCCAGGCCGTGCTGCACGGCCTCGTGCGCACCGCAGACGTGCTCGTCACCAACTACCCGCTGCCGGTGCGCGCGCGGCTCGGCCTGGCGTGGGAACGCATCCGCGAACTCAATCCCCGCCTTGTCTACGCCTCCCTCACCGGCTACGGCGAAACCGGGCCCGAGTCCGGCAAGCCGGGCTTCGACGCAACCACCTACTGGGCGCGCAGCGGCCTGGCCGACCTGACGCGCCCCGACCCCGACGGGCCGCCCGCCAACCCGGCGAACGGCCTGGGTGACCAGCCCACCGCAGTCACGTTGTTCGCGGCCATCGTCACTGCGCTCTACCGGCGCGAGCGCACGGGGCAGGGTGGCATGGTCAGCACCTCGCTGCTCGCGAACGGCGCCTGGGCCAACGCGATGGCGATCCAGGGCATGCTGGTCGGCGGGCGGCTGGTGTACCGGCAGCCGCGCACCTGGCCGCGCAACGCGCTCACCAATTTCTATCGCTGCGGGGACGGGCGCTGGTTCATCCTCAGCCTGGTCACCGAGGAACGCGACTGGCAAGCCTTCCTGCGCGTGATCGAGGCTCCTGCGCTGGCGCAGGACCCACGCTTCGCGGCGCTGCCCGCGCGCCGCGAGAACGGACCGGCACTCGCCGCGCTGCTGGACGAAGTCTTCCTGCAGCGCGACAGCGCCGACTGGACCGCGCGCTTCGGCGCGGAAGGTCTCACCGTCGGCGTGGTCGCGCGCAGCGAGGACGTGCTGGGCGACGAGCAGATGCGCCTGTGCGGCGCGCTCGTGCCGGCCGAGGGCATTCCGGGCACGGGCCTGACGGTGAGCAGCCCGTTCCAGGTGGAGGGCGCCGAGAAGTCGCACCCACGTCACGCACCCGCCATCGGCGAACACACCGACGAGGTGCTGCGCGAGGCCGGCTACTCGGCCGACGACATCCAACGCCTGCGCGACGACGGGGCGGTCGCGTGAGCGCGGAGGCGGTGCTGCGCGAGGACCACGGCCAGGTCGCCGTGCTCACCATCAACCGGCCCGGCGCGCGCAACGCGATCGATGCCGAGGCCGCGCGTGCGCTGGCCGCGCTCGTCGCCGGGATCGAACGCGACCGGGCCGTGCAGGCCGCGATCCTCACCGGCGCCGGCGACCGCGCCTTCTGCGCTGGCGCCGACCTCAAGGAGCTGGCCGGCGGATCGGCACCCGGCGAGCGCTCAACGTCCGACGGCGGCTTTGCCGGCTTCGTGCACGCCCCGCGCGAGAAGCTGTGGATCGCGGCGGTGAACGGCGCGGCGGTGGCGGGCGGCTTCGAACTGGTGCTCGCGTGCGACTTCGCCATCGCGTGCGACACGGCCCTCTTCGCGCTGCCCGAAGTGAAGCGCGGCCTCGCCGCCACCGCAGGCGGCGTGTGGCGCCTGCCGCGCGCCATCCCGCGCGGCGCGGCGCTCGAGCTGATCGCCACCGGCGATCCGATCGACGCTGCCGAGGCGCTTCGGCTCGGGCTCGTCAACCGGGTGGTGGCGCCCGATCGCCTGCTGCCCGAGGCGCTGCGCATCGCGGCGCGCGCGGCGGCCAACGCGCCCATCGCCGTGCGCGCCAGCCTGGCGCTGGCGCGCCGCGCGTTCGACCGCAACGACGCGACGCTGCGCGACGAGGCCGACGCCGCTTCGCGGCGCGTCATGGCGACCGAGGATGCGCGAGAAGGCCCGCGCGCCTTCGCCGAGCACCGCCTGCCGCGCTGGCGCGGCGCATGAAGGAGCCGCAGTGATGGACGACGACCTGAAGATCCTGGCCACGGGCCTCGCATTTCCCGAGGGACCGGTGGCGATGGAGGACGGCACGGTGCTGTTCGTGGAGATTGCTGCCGGGCGATTGAGCCGGTGGCGTCCCGGTGGCGGGGTCGAGACCGTGGCCACGCCCGGCGGCGGGCCCAATGGCGCCGCGATCGGTCCCGATGGCGCCTGCTACGTCTGCAACAACGGCGGCATGCAGTGGCACAACGATCCGAACGGTGGGTTGTACCCGCACGGCCGCGCGGCCGGCTACGGCGGCGGCCGCATCGAGCGCATCGATCTCGCCACCGGCCGCGTCGAGCGACTGTACGAGCGCACCGTAAGCGCAGCGCTGCAGAGTCCCAACGACATCGTGTTCGACGGGCATGGCGGCTTCTGGTTTACCGATCTCGGATCCATGGGCCACGCCGAACTCCAGCGTGGCCGCATCTGCTACGCCCGCGCCGATGGCTCGTCGATCCGCGAGGTGGTGTTCCCGATGCTCACCCCCAACGGCATCGGCATGTCGCCGGATGGCCGCTGGCTGTACGTGGCCGAGACGGTCACCGCGCGGCTCTGGCGCTTCGAGGTGACCGGGCCCGGGGAACTGGCGCTCCACGGCTGGCCCGCGATGACGCCGGGCGGCATGCTGTTCGCCTCGCCGGTGTACTGCATGTTCGATTCGCTCGCGGTCGAGGCGGGCGGCAACGTCTGCGTCGCCACCATCGGCGCGCCCGGCATCGCCGGCATCACCGTGATCGATCCGGCCGGTGCGCTGGTGGAGCGCGTGCCCATGCCGGACCGCTCCACGACCAACCTCTGTTTCGGCGGCGCCGACGGGCGCGATGCGACCCTCACGCTGTCGCGCTCCGGTCGGCTGGCGCGCAAGCGGTGGAGCCGCGAGGGCCTCGTCACTCCATCGTGATGCCGGTGGCCTTGATGGCCGCCGTCCAGCGCGTCGTCTCGTCCTGCACGAAGCGCCGGGCCGCCTCCGGCGTACTGCCTTCGGGCTGGAAGCCGTAGGCGAAGATGCGCGCCGACACCTCGGGCGTCTGCACGATGCGGGTGATCTCGGCCGACAGCCGGTCGACGATCGGCTTGGGCGTGCCCGCAGGCATCGCCATCACTGACCAGCCCGACAGGCTGACGGCGGGGAAGCCGAGCTCTCCGAAGGTGGGCACGTCGGGAAAATCCTTGAGGCGGTTGGGCAGCGCGACGGCCAGCAGCTTCATCTGGCCCGCCTGGGCCTGCGCGGCCAGCGTGCCGGCCGCGCCGATCACCACCGCGATCTGGCCACCCAGCGCCGCCTGCACCGCGGGCGCCTCGCCCTTGAAGGGCACGTGGACCAGGTTGATGCCGGCCTGCTGCGCGAACATGCTGCCCAGGATGTTGGCGGAGCTGCCCGGGCCGCTGGTGCCGTAGTCCACCCCTTCCTTGCGCGTGCGCGACCAGGCGATGAACTGGCGCAGGTCGGTGGCCGGCACGTGCCGCGCCACTGCGAAGCTGTTGGGCAGCATGGCCACCAGCGACACCGGCGTCAGCTCCTGCAGCGTGTAGCCGGGCGACTTCGCCATCAGGCTGGTGAGCACCAGGCTGCTGAGCGTCAGCACCATCGTGTAGCCATCGGGCGGGGCCTTGGCGGCGAGCGCGTAGGCGATCGCCCCGTTGGCGCCGGCGCGGGTGTCGACCACCACGGGCTGGCCAAGCGAGGCCGAGAGACGCTCGGCGATCAGCCGCGCGGTGCCGTCCAGCGCGCCGCCCGGCGGCGTCGGGATGACGATGCGCAGCGGCTTGTCGGGCCAGCGCCCGGCGTCCTGCGCGCCGGCAGCGCCGGCGAGCGCGAGCGAGGCGGCGGCGAGCGTGCGCAGGGCCGTGCGTCGGGTGGTGTGTGGCATGGGTTGTCTCCGTGTCGTGGCTGAACAAGAGGCGGCGGCCTCAGGGTGGGCGCCGCCGCAGCCGCGCGTCCCCGAGTGCCAGTGGCGTGGTTCCGAGGTCCGCGGGGTCGACCACCGTGCCGGGCGCCACCAGTGCGTCGATTGCGTCCAGCAGCGCCGGCTCGAGGCGACCGTCGCTCGCGGTCGTCTGCTGTTCGAGCTGTTCCAGCGTGCGCGGGCCGATGATCGCGGCGCTGACCGCGCGGTGCTCCAGCACGAAGCGCAGCGCCAGGTGCACCAGCGACAGTCCGGCGTCGGACGCGAGCGCCTGCAGCCGCTCCACGGTCTCCGCCTTTCGGCGGCCCTCGGGCGACGCCGTGTCGAAGCGGCCCGGGTTGAAGCGCCGGCGCCAGCTATCCGCGGCGGGTTCGCCCGCGCGGTATTTGCCGGCCAGCCAGCCGCCTGCGAGCGGGCTCCAGACCAGCACGCCCAGCCGGTGGCGCTCGGCCGCGGGCAGCAGCTCGGCTTCGGCCGCGCGCACGAGGATGGAGTACTGTGGCTGCTCGCTCACGAAGCGCTCGCGGCGGCGTTCGCGCGCGACCCATTGCGCTTCCACCAGCTCGGCCGGCGAAAAGCCGGAGGTGCCGATCATGTGGATCTTTCCCTCGCGCACCAGGTCCGACAGCACGCCCAGCGTGTCGTCGATGTCGCATCGCGGGTCCGGGCGATGGAGCTGGTAGAGGTCGATCCAGTCGGTGCGCAACCGCCGCAGGCTTCCTTCCACCGCCTGGCGAATCCAGCGGCGCGAGTTGCCGCGCATGTTGCGGTCGGCACCCATCGGGAAGTGACCCTTGGTTGCGAGCACGACGCGTTGCCGGCGCTCGCCGGCCAGCGCCGCGCCGACGATCTCCTCCGTGCCGCCCTGGCCGCCGTACACGTCGGCCGTGTCCATGAAGTTGATGCCCGCGTCCAGCGCGGCGTGGATGATGCGCGTGCAGTCAGCCGCATCGGGGTTGCCCTGCGCGCCGAACATCATGGTGCCGAGGCACAGTCGGCTCACCTGCACGCCGGTGGTGCCGAGGGTGGTGTATTCCATGGGAGTGCGAGCTCAGCGCCGATCGTCCGCCCAGGCGGGGTTGTCGATGGCGAGCGCCTCGCGCAGGCTCTCGCGCAGGTGGCGCACCAGGGCTTCGTCGGCGAGGTCGAACGCGCCCTCGTCGATGCGCCGCGCGAGCGCCGCTCGAAGTGCGGGCAGTTCATCCTCGCCGTTGTCGAGCAGTGCCTGCAACCGCGTGCGCTCGGCGGCATCGGCGGCGGCGCCGAGTTCGAGTTCGCGGGTCAGCAGGCGCAACACGTTGACGATGACGCGCGTACGAAAGCGCGGGAACCCGGCCAGCGCGGGCAGCACGTCGCGCTCCAGGTCGTCGGCGGCGGCCTGCAGCAGGGCGCCGGCGGAGGGGACGAAGGCGGGCATGCGGGTTCTCCTCTCAGACTTCTCAGGCGTTGGCCGTCGCGAGCGTCATGAAGTCCCACAGCGGCTCCTCGAGCCGGCGGCCGATGGCGG
>NZ_LMTS01000034.1:5603-6729 GCF_001541225.1 Variovorax sp. WDL1
CGCGGGCCGTCCATCGGCGCCGCGTGCCAGCCCGCGGCGCACGCAGGAGATGGCCCACTTCAGGTTCGACATCGCTTCCCAGAACAGCACGCGGCGCGGATCGACGGCCGTGCCGGAGGCGCGCTCGTAGGCGGCGTAGAGGTCCTCGCGCGATCCGAAGCCGCCGGCCTCGCCCGCGCCGCCGAAGCGCCAGCTGCGCATGCACAGCACGCCCAGGTCGTGCATCGGGTCGCCGATGCGCGCGATCTCCCAGTCGAGCACGCAGCACACGCCCTCGGCCGGATCGACGATCAGGTTGCCGGTGCGGAAGTCCGCATGCACGACGCAGGCGCGGTCGTCCGGCGGCAGGCGCTCGCCGATCCAGCGCAGGGCGTACGACATCGCAGGATGAATGAAGGCGTATTCCTGGAGCAGGCCGCCGTAGATCGCGAGCTCGTCGGCCGCGCCGAGACGGCCCAGGAAGGGCAACTGGTCGGCCGGCATGCGATGGATGGCGGCGAGGATCTCGCCGCACTGCGTGGCCAGCCGCGGGCGCGCCGGGTCGAAGGCTGCATCGGCCACGATGCGCTTGCCGAGCGTCTCGCCTGCGACGCGCTCCGTGACGTAGCCGCCGCCCAGGCCGTCTCCGGGCGCGAGGACATGCACGACGCGCGGTGCGGGCACGCCGGCCGCGCGTGCGGCGATCATGACCGCGGCGTCCTCTTCGGCGGTGAGCTTGGGCGGGCGGCGCGCTGCGGGAGCGGCGGCCGGGGCGCGTGACGGCGTCTGCTGCAGGATCAACGGGTGCCGGCCTTCGGCATCGACCCAGTCGAAAGACCAGGTGGTCTTGGTGGCGCCGCCGGTGAGCCGCGCCAGCGATTGAACCTCGCCGCGACGGCCGTTGCGTGCTAGCAATGTGGTGAGTGCGGTCTGCGTTGCGTCGGCGCTCATGGCATGGCCTTTCGCAGGTTCGTCGCTGAGGGCTGGGGGCTTGCCTCTTGCTCACTTCTCCCTTTGGGGCGGGGTGGGGTGAAGGTTTCGTTCGCTTGTTTTGACCGTGTGCCTGGTTTGAGGCAGGAGCCGGGATTTCGCCCCGGCGGGCGAGTTACTTTCTTTGTCTCGCCAAAGAAAGTAACCAAAGAAAGGC
>NZ_LMTS01000200.1:0-5788 GCF_001541225.1 Variovorax sp. WDL1
AAGAAAGTGACTCGCCCGCCGGGGCGAATTCCCGGCTCCGCACTCAAACCAAGCGCACCGTATGCAAGCACGCAATCAGACTATCCGAGTGCCCCTCCCGCCTTCCAAGACCACCCCCCTTCACGCAAAGAAGCCGGGCCCAGCCCGGCTCTCCTTCCAAAGCGCCTTCCTTCAGATCGCGAGGCGATCCCCGCGCGCGGCCGCCCGCGCCTGGGTGCGCACACTCGCGCGGTCGACCGTCGAGTCGACACGCGTCACGCCTTGGCCGAAGCCTTCCGCGTAAGGATTCGCGCTGCGAGCGGCAGCGATTCCTTCCGAGCGAACCGAAGCACGCTCGACCGAACTGGCAATGCTGGTGACGCCCTGCCCTGCCACGTCGCTGAATCGGTCGCCGCTGCGCGCGGCCGCGACGCCTTCGGCGCGGACCTCGGCACGGCTCTGGGTCGACGTGACCTTGGCGACGCCGTCATAGGTTTCTGCCTGGACGCCTGCGGCAGCGAGGATCGCGAGTGCAAAGCCGGAGAGGAGCTTGGAAGCGGTGTTCATGTCGAATTCCTTCAAGAAGTTGAATGGGTTGGTGTGGGATGAAGTTTGCGCCTGCAGAGCGCCTTGCGGATGTGCGTTTTCGCACCTCGGCGTTCATGTCGTGGAAACAATGCGGCCTTCCAAGGCGCTTGTGGATCTCACCCGCGCGCCACGTCGATCACGGCCTTCGCAAAGGCCTGTGGCGCTTCCTGCGGAAGGTTGTGGCCGATGCCGCCGCTGACCAGCCGATGCTCGTAGCGCCCGGAGAACTTCTTCGCGTAGGACGTGGGTTCCGGATGCGGTGCGCCGTTGGCATCGCCTTCGAGCGTGATCGTCGGCACGCCGATCACCGGTGCCTTGGCGAGCCGGTTCTCGAGCGCCTGGTACTTCGCCTCGCCTTCGGCCAGGCCGAGGCGCCAGCGGTAGTTGTGGACCGTGATGGCAACGTGATCCGGGTTCTCGAATGCCACGGCGCTGCGCTCGAACGTGGCCGCATCGAAGTTCCACTTCGGCGATGCGAGCTGCCAGATGAGCCTGGCGAAGTCGTTGCGGTTCTTCTCGTAGCCCGCGCGGCCGCGGTCGGTCGCGAAGTAATACTGGTACCACCACTGCAACTCGGCCTGCGGCGGCAAGGGGATCTTGCCGGCCTCCTGGCTGCCGATCAGGTAGCCGCTGACCGACACCAGCGCCTTCACGCGCTCCGGCCACAGCGCGGCCATGATGCACGCCGTACGAGCGCCCCAATCGCATCCGGCAACGGTGGCAACCTGGATCTTCAACGCATCCATCAGCGCGATGATGTCGACGGCGACCACCGACTGCTGCCCGTTGCGCGGCGTGTCGGCCGACAGGAAGCGGGTGGTGCCGTAGCCCCGCAAGTAAGGCACGATCACACGGAACCCGGCGGCAGCCAGCAGCGGTGCGACGTCGACGAACATGTGGATGTCATAGGGCCAGCCGTGAAGAAGGATCACAGGCGAACCGTCTGCCGGCCCTGCCTCGAAATACCCGACGCTGAGACTGCCGGCCTCGACGCGCTTGAGCGGCTCGAGGCGCTTGACAGTGGCTGCACCGGCGGATTGAGCGAAAGCAGGCACGATGGACGTCAGCTGGGCGACGGCGATGCCGAGCGCCGCCTTGCCCAGGAAAGAGCGGCGCGGCAACTGTTGGGAAGCGATCATTGAGATCTCCTGGATTTGGAACTGGTCGAAAAGAGGGTTGTTGTCAGCCGGATCGCATGCGCCTTCCGAACTGATGGCGCGATTGTTCGGCGCAGAGGCGGCACGGCGATCGCTTTGCGTATGCCTCTGTATCTGAGCCCGCTTCGTCAACACTAAATTTCAATGCAGACGCTCATTCAGGCGCGACGGTCCCGGCCTTCGCCGTTCCAACTTGTACGGTTGGCTTCAAGGTCCCGCGCTTGATCCATGTCAACGTCAGGTCGCCTTGTGTGCGGTAGCGTACCGATAGCCCTCCCCCTTCCTTCTAGACTGTCCCTGGCGGGCGCTGGCCTGATCGCAGTTCGTCTCAAACCGTTCAGGAGAAGCTCATGACCTTAGGCACCATCCTGCTGATTGTTCTCATTCTTTTGCTGATCGGTGCCATTCCGAGTTGGCCCCACAGCAGAAGCTGGGGCTACGCGCCCAGCGGCGTGCTCGGTCTTGTGCTGCTGGTGGTGATCGTGCTTCTCTTGCTGGGACGCATATAGGAAGCCCTGGCTCGCGCTCGCTGACGTGGTCCCATATGCATCGATTCCTCTACAACAACCGCGACGAACTCATTGAACGGTGCAAGGCCAAGGTCGCCCAGCGGCCCAGGCGAGCCGCGACGGCCGCGCAGCTCGCCAACGGGGTGCCGATGTTCCTGGACCAGTTGATGAGAGCGCTGGAGGCACAGGAGAACGGTGAGTTCGACGAAAGCTTCCGGATTTCAGGTGCCACTGGCGGTCACGCAGGCGACTTGTCCGAGATGGGCCGGAGCGCCGCTGCGCACGGCAAGGAGCTCTTGAAGCTCGGCTTCTCGGTCGACCAGGTGGTGCATGACTACGGAGACCTCTGCCAAGCCATCACAGACCTCGCGGTCGAGCGCGATGCCCCGTTTTCCGTCGATGAGTTCCGCACGTTGAATCGTTGCCTCGACAACGCCATCGCCGACGCGGTGACGGAGTTCGGAGCCTCGCGGGATGCCAGCGTTGCGCTTCAGCAGACCGCGGAGGAGAACGAGCGCCTCGGCATGCTGGTGCACGAGCTGCGGAACTACCTGCACACCGCAACGCTTGCGTTCGCGGCCCTGGAAGCGGGAAAGGTTCCATTCAATGGTGCAACCGGCGCCGTGCTGAAAAGAAGCCTGAATTCGTTGGCCGCACTGCTCAGCCTGTCGCTGTCGCAGGTGAGGGGCACAGTCGAGCTGACGCACGAGCCTGCGTTCTCGGTCGCATCGTTCGTCGCGGAGGCCAGGAATGCCGCCGCGCTCGACGCGAGTGCCAAGGGCTGCACGTTCTCTGTCCTTGAGGTCGATGCCGCACTGGGCATCTCCGGAAACAGGGAGCGTCTGCTCGCAGCCTTGGTGAACTTGCTGCAGAACGCATTCAAGTTCACCCACGCCCACACCGAGGTCGCCCTGAGCGCCTACGCCGAGGGGGACGAAGTTCTGTTCGACGTCAAGGACCAATGCGGAGGGCTTCCTCCAGGTGCTGCCTCACGCATCTTCCAGCCCTTTGTTCAGGTCGGCGACAACAAGAGCGGGTTGGGACTTGGTCTTTCCATCGCGCGACGAAACGTTGTGGCCGATGGAGGCTCCTTGACCGTTCGGGACGTACCTGGCACAGGGTGCGTGTTCACCATCAAACTTCCGCGCAGGACGCTTGCCTAGCAAGGAGTGCGCGAGCGGCCGCGTTGGTCCGCATCGATGCCGTGTGGCTGGCCACCGAGCCGATCGCCATGCGCGCCGGAACGCAGACCGCGCCGGCGCCCGACCTGCCCGACGCTAACGTTCTCGCCCATCACCAGCGGCAGCGACAGGTAGCCGCAGACGTCTTCGCAGCTGCAACTGCAACGCCTCTACAAGGTCGTACGCCTCCATGTAGCTCTCACTGAACCCGGTTTGCCTCCATGCCTCGCAATCGGCAACAGCTTTGGAGATACGTTCTTCCAGCGTGGAGATCGATTCTTCAGTATTCATTGGAAACTCCTTCGGCTCGGCGCCGCACACCATTTTCCGCTTGCGATGGCGCTTGAACATCGGCGGCCATCGACGCCGAGCAGCCGTTCTTGATCTGCGTCAACGGGCTTCGAGAAGGGCTTCCACGGCGAGCTTTGCGGTCGGCGCGCTGCTGCCGTCGGCAGTCACGTCCCACGACTCGAGGCCGAGCAGTTGCAAGCCTCGCCGGTGCGTGCGCGAGCGCGGGTCCGCGAGTTCGTGCAGCACGTCCATGTGGTTGCGCCCCGGGACGCACTCCGACGCGCGCACCACGCGCGGCCCCCAGGCCTGCGCGATCAGGTCGGCCTGCCGCAGGAACTCCTCGCTCTCGTCGCCGCCCACCACGGCGACCAGCGCGCCGCGCTCGGGCGCGGGCATGGCCGCGGGGCTGAGCCGCAAGGCCGATGCCGCGGTCAGCCCGATATCGCCTGCCAGGAAGGGTGCATGCCGCAGCGGCTCCAGCTCGTAGAGGCCCGAGATCGACAGCACCGACTTGACCAGGTCCCCGGGCAAGTCCGGCGCCACGGCTTTCCAGTCGCAAGCCAGCAGCATCGTTGCCAGGTGCCCGCCCGCCGAATGACCGGCAACCACGATGCGGGCGGGGTCGCCGCCATGCGCGCGCGCATTCCGATAGACCCAGGCGATGGCCTGGACCAGCTGCAGCACGATGCGCTCGATCGTGACCGCCGGGCACAGCGCGTAGTTCGCCAACACGACCATTGCGCCCGCGTCGGCGAAGGGCGGCGCCACGAAGCTCTGGTCGCGCTTGTCGAGCGCCCGCCAATAGCCGCCGTGGACGTAGACCAGCACGGGCGCGCCCGGTCGAGCGGCAGGCAGCACATCGAGGCGCTCGCTGGCGTCGTTCCCATAGGCGAGGTCGAGCACCCAGCCTGGGCGCGCATAGGCGCGAGCCGAGGCCTCGGCCCAGTGCTGCAGGATGGCGGGATGGCCGGGAATGCGCGCGCGGTTGTTGTACTGCGCGTCGTACCAGGCAGGGGGCAGGATGACTTCGGTCATGTTCAGGCACAACTCCGGCGAAACTTCGGCCACATTCAGCGCCGCTTCGCAGCGGCCGCTGCCGGCACCCGTGCACCGTTCGGCTTCGGGCGGCCGCTGGGCGCGGGCTTCTGCTGCGACTCGCGCAGCGCCGCATCGATCAGCGCATCGGCCATCCACAGCGCGGTGCGCTCGACCTCGCGGTCGCCCAGGCCCCAGATGTCCTTCAGGATCACGTAGGGCTCGATGCCGTAGACCACCGACAGGGCATGGTGCAGCCGCTTGCGCACGGCGGGCCGCAGCTGCGGCACCAGCGGCTCGATCGCGTGCTCGAGGATGCGCACGCGGTGGCCGCGCCGGTACGGCTCCTCCTCCAGCAGCCCGGCGCGCTCGAGCCCCCACTGCTCGAGCGAGAGCTGGGCGGCGGCGCGCAGCTGGGCCTCGAACTCCTTGAAGCGCGGAAAGGTCTGCAGGAAAAGCTCGTGCACCCGCTCGCGGCCGCTCGGGTTGTCGGAGGCCAGCTTGCGCACCGGCCCCAGCGAGCTGTCGATGACCGCCGTGACCAGCGCGCTGCGGCTCGGAAAGTAGCGATAGGCGGTGGCGCGCGAGACCTTCGAGCGCGCCGCGGCCTCCGCTACCGAAGGGATGTGGCCGCTCTGCCGGATGATGTCCATGGCGGTGTCGAGCAGCAGCTTGAAGGTCGCCGCCTTGACGCCGCGCTCGGGCGGCAACGGAGGTTCGCTCAGCTTGTGCTTCAGTCGCGTCATGGGGTTTGTACGGAGTGCGGAAGGGCTTTGCCTTGCTTGTGGAGTGCCGAGCTCGGCACGTATGATGCACCGATCCCGATTTGAGACGCAAGTCTCAAAAACCACGGTTCCCTGATCTCGAGGCGATGGGGCGGCCTTGCCGGCCCGCATGACATTCGAGACAAGACGGAGACAACGGCGATGCGCTTTGCAAGCTGGAGTTGGGGCGGCCGCGACCACGCAGGCCTGGTCTCGGCCGACGGCCGCGAGGCCACGCCGCTGGCCGTGCGCGACGCATCGGCCGGCGTGCTGCCGCTGATCCA
>NZ_LMTS01000200.1:5829-20800 GCF_001541225.1 Variovorax sp. WDL1
GCGCGCAACGAACCCCTGCCCCCTGCTTCCGGCACGCGGCTGCCGGTCGAAGTCCTCACGCTGCGCGCGCCGCTGCCGCGCCCGCTGCGCAGCCTGTTCTGCGTCGGCCGCAACTACCGCGCGCATGCCAGCGAGCTCGCCGGCACCGTGTTCCGCGACGCCATGCCGCAGAGCGACCCCTGGCCCATCGTCTTCGGCAAGCTGGGCGAGTGCGTGATCGGCCCGCGCGACGTGGTGCGCCTGCCCTCGGCCGCCACCTCGGTGCAGATCGACTACGAGTCGGAGCTCGCGGTGGTCATCGGCCGCGGCGGGCGCGACATCCCGCGTTCGCGCGCGATGGACCACGTGTTCGGCTACACGGTGGTCAACGACGTGACCGCGCGCGACGTGCAGATGCGCCATCAGCAATGGGAGCTGGGCAAGAGCTTCGACGGCTTCTGCCCCATGGGGCCGTGGATCGTGACGGCCGACGAGCTCGACGGCCGCGACACGCGCGTACGCGGCTGGGTCAACGGAGCGCTGCGGCAGGACGGCCAGACGCGGGACATGATCTTCGACATCCCCACGCTGATCGAGACCTGCTCGCGCGGCATCACGCTCTACCCCGGCGACGTGATCGCCACCGGCACGCCGGCCGGCGTGGGCATGGGGCAGACGCCGCCCCAGTGGCTGAAGTCCGGCGACGTGGTGCGCATCGAGATCGATGGCGTGGGCGTCATCGAGAACCCCTTCGAGTAGGCCGACCGACGATGTCATTCCAGCTGATCGACCGCGTCGCGGTGGAAGAGGAAGGCGATGGCCCTGCCGTGGTCTGCGTGCACGGCCTCGGCGGCAGCTCCAACAGTTTCACGCCGCTGATGCCTGCGCTGGCGCGGCATCGCGTGCTGCGCGTGGACCTGCCGGGCAGCGGGCGTTCGCAGCGGGCCGAAGGCGAGCTCTCGATCGAGCGCTATGTCGAAGTGCTGCTGCGCATCTGCGATCGCCTCGGCGTCACGCACGCTCATTGGGTGGGGCATTCGATGGGCACCATCGTCTGCCAGCACATTGCGGCCGGGCATCCGAAGCTGGCGGCGAGCGTCGCCCTCTTCGGCCCGCTGATCGCGCCGCCCGACGCCGCGCGCGCGGCGATGAAGGCGCGCGCGGCCAAGGCGCGCGAAGGCGCGGCCGGCATGCACGAGATCACGCAGGGGTTGCTCCAGGCCGCCATCTCCGCCGACACGCGCCAGCGCCTGCCGCTCGCCGTGGCCTTCGTGCGCGAGAGCCTGATGCGGCAGGAGGGCGAGGCCTATGCGCGCAGCTGCGAGGCGCTGGCCGGGGCGCAGGCCGCGGCGGTAGAGCGCATCGAGGCGCCGGTACTGCTGGTCACCGGCGACGAGGACGGCGTGGCGCCACCGCAGTCGGTACGCGCCATGGCCGACCGGCTGCACAACGCCGCGCGCAAGCGCGTGGTCGTGCTCACGCGCTGCGGCCACTGGACGCCGGTCGAGCGCCCCGACGAATGCCAGCGCGAGCTGCGCGACTTCCTGGCCGCGAACGCGAGGAGCTGAAACCATGGCCGACGTTCTCTTCACCAATGTCCGGGTCTTCGACGGCGGCGGCGAGGCGCCCTTCACCGGCGACGTGCTGGTGCAGGGCAATCGCATCGCACGTGTCGTGAAGACAGGCTACGGCCAGCGCGCCGCGCCGGTGATGGGCGCGCAGACGATCGACGGCGCCGGCGCCTTCCTCATGCCCGGCATGGTGGAGGCGCACACGCACTTCTCGTGGAACGACCAGCCCAGCCTGGATGCCATCCAGCGCATGCCGCCGGAGGAGCACATCCTGTGGTGCGCCGAGGTCGCGAAGCGCTATCTCGACATGGGCTGGACCAGCTGCGTGGGCGCCGCCGCGGCCAAGCCCCGGCTGGACGTGGTCATCCGCAACGCCATCGCCGACGGCACCATCATCGGCCCGCGCTACCTGGCCGCCAGCCAGGAGATCACCGTGCCGGGGGGCCTGGGAGACACCACGCAGCCGCACCTGCCGCAGCCGGAGTTCGCCTTCGGCGCGGTGGTCAGCGGCGCCGAGGAGATGCGCCGCTGCGTGCGCATGTTCGCCAAGTACGGCGTGGACTCGCTGAAGATCAATCTCTCGGGCGAGTCCATCACCGGCATGTCCAGCGAGATGAGCCAGTTCACCGAGGAAGAGATCACGGTGTGCGTGCAGGAGGCCAAGGCCTGGGGCAAGCGGGTGGCGGCGCATGCGCGCTCGACCTGGTCGATCAAGCAGTGCGTGAGGCACGGCATCGAGGTGATCTACCACGCCAGCTTCACCGACGAGGAGGCGCTGGACATGCTCGAGGCGCACAAGTTCGAGCACTTCATCGCACCCGGCCTGGCCTGGCTGATCAACACCTGCCATCACGCGAGCGAATGGGGACTGACGCCCGAGGTGACGCGGCGCATGGGCTACCACCGCGAGCTCGAGGCCGCCGTCGAGAGCATGCGCGCGATGCGCAAACGGGGCATCCGCATCCTGCCCGGCGGCGACTACGGCTTTGCATGGACGCCGCACGGCACCAACGCCAAGGACCTGGAGTACTTCGTCAAGTACGTGGGCATGAGCACCATGGAGGCGCTGCTGTCGGCCACCGCCTGGGGCGCGCCGATGATGCGCATGGGCAAGGTGCTGGGCTATGTGCGTGAAGGCTACCTCGCCGACCTGCTGCTGGTCGACGGCGATCCGCTGGCGGACATCACGGTACTGCAGGACAAGGCCCGGATCCTGGCGGTGATGAAGGACGGCGAGTTCCACCGTGCGCCGCCGGTGCGGCGCGCGCACATGACGCGCTGGGCAGCCTAGCCCGCAGGAGAAGCACATGAGCGATGTCGTCTTCACCAACGTCCGCATCCTCGACGGTACGGGCCAGAACCCCTATACCGGCAGCGTGCTGGTCCGCGGCAACCGCATCCGCCAGGTGGGCCGCAGCACGGCCCCCATCGCACCCGGCGGCGCCATGGTGGTCGACGGCGCCGGCGCCACGCTGATGCCCGGGATGTGCGAGGCCCATACGCATTTCTCGTGGAACGATGCGGCCACGCTGTCGGCGATCCAGCGCATGCCGCTGGAAGAGCACGTCCTGTGGTGCGCCAAGGTTGCCAGGCGCTACCTGGAGGCCGGCTTCACCTCCTGCGTCGGGGCCGCCTGCGCCAAGCCGCGGCTGGACGTGGTGATCCGCAATGCCATCAACGCCGGCCAGATCCCCGGCCCGCGCTACCTTGCGGCGAGCCAGGAGATCACCGTGCCGGGCGGCCTGGGCGACGAGACCTTGCCGCACCTGCCCTTCCCCGAGTTCAGCTTCGGCGTCAACGTGAACAGCGCGGACGAGATGCGCAAGGTCGTGCGCATGTTCCTCAAGTACGGCGTCGATTCGATCAAGCTCAACCTCTCGGGCGACAACTTCACGCCCGACTCGCCGGCCGACACCACCTGGATGAGCGACGCCGAGGTGGCCACCGCGATGGAGGAAGTCCGCGTGCGCGGCAAGCGCGGCACCGCGCATGCGCGCTCGGCCGCGTCCGTCAAGCAGGCACTGCGCCACGGCATCGAGGTGATCTACCACGCCAGCTTCACCGACGAGGAGACGCTGGACATGCTGGAGGCCGCCAAGGACCGCGTCTTCGTGGCCCCCGGCATCGCCATCCTCTACGCCATGCTGCACGAGGCCGAGGCCTACGGCATCACGCACGACAAGGCGGTGGCGATGGGCTACCAGGTCGAATGGGACGCAGCGCTCGAATCGCTCAAGGCCATGCACCGGCGCGGCGTGCGCATCCTGCCCGGGGGCGACTATGGCTTCGCCTTCACGCCACACTGCCAGAACGCGCGCGACCTCGAGTTCTTCGTACGCTACCTGGGCTTCACGCCGATGGAGGCGATCCGCTGCACCACCCTCTACGGCGGCCAGATCATGAAGCGCGGCAACGAGCTCGGCACCATCCAGGACGGCTACCTGGCGGACCTGCTGCTGGTCGACGGCGACCCGCTGGCCAACCTCTCGATCCTGCGCGACCCGAAGCGGATCCTGGCGGTGATGAAGGACGGCGAGTTCGCCAAGGCGCCGGAGATCGCGCAGCAACGGGCCTGGGAGCACGCCGCATGACGGCACGAACCCGATGGCTCCTGTGGCTGCTGATCGGCGGCCCGATCCTCGCGTTCTCCCTCTGGGCGCTGGTCGACAACGCCCGCCTGTATCTCGTCACCCTGCTCAACGGCATCACGCTCGCATCGCTCTACTTCATCGTGGCCAGCGGCTTCACGCTGGTCTTCGGGCTGATGCGCAACGTCAACCTCGCGCACGGCTCGCTGTATCTGCTGGGGGGCTATGTCGGCTATGTGGTCGCGAACCACACCGGCTGGTGGATCCTCGCCGTGGCGGCCGGCTTCGCGGCGGCGGCGGTCGCCGGGCTGCTGATCCAGTGGCTGATCCTGCGCCACATGCAGGGCGAGGAACTGCGCCAGACGCTGGTGACGATCGGCCTGTCGATCGTGATCGCCGACGTGCTGCTGTGGATCTTCACCGGCCAGGTCCACCAGATGGAGGCGCCAGCCTGGCTGCAGGGGCCGATCCGCGACATCCCGCTGATCCGCGCCTACTCCGCCTACCGGCTCAGCCTGCTCGGCTTCGGCCTGCTGATCGGCTTCGGGCTGTGGTGGCTTCTGAACCGCACGCGCGTCGGCGCGATGATCCGCGCCGGCGTCGACGACCGTGCGATGCTGGCGGCTTCCGGCGTCAACGTGAACCGCGTCTTCGCGATCACCTTCATGCTGGGCGCGGGGCTGGCCGGCTTCGGCGGCGTGATCGGCGCGGTGGAGCTGTCGATGGTGCCCGGCGAGGACATCCGGCTGCTGCTCGCTTCGTTGATCGTGGTGATCGTGGGCGGCATGGGCAGCGTGGTGGGTGCCGCCATCGGTGCAGTGATCCTCGGGCTCGCCGAGACCTACGGCCTGGCCTACGCGCCCACCTACAGCGTGGTCTTCACCTCCGGCATCCTGGTGCTGGTGCTGGCTTTCCGGCCGCGCGGGATCATGGGGAGGGCGACATGAGCGCGGCAAGGTGGCGCCGGGCGATGAATGTGCGCGGCGGGGCCGCGGGGGCGGCGCTGCGCCCGGTGCCCGCCACGCCGGCACGCGTCGGCGCATCGCAACCGGCCGTCGCCGCGCCGCACGGGTTCGATGTCCTGCGCCGCCGGATCGGCGCGCACCACGTCGTCGTGCTCGCGGCCCTGGCGATCCTCCCTTTCGTCGCCTCGCCCTTCCTCACCTACCAGGTCGCCGCCCAGTCGCTGGTGCTCGGGCTGATCGCGCTGTCGCTCACATTCCTGGCCGGCTACGGAGGGATGGTGTCGCTGGCGCAGATGACGGTGGCCGGCATCTCCGGCTACGCGCTCGCGGTGCTGGGCACCAGCAGCAGCGCCGACATCAGCCTCGGATGGCCCTGGTGGGCCGCGGTGCCCTTCGCGCTGCTGATCGCGACGCTGGCCGCCACACTGATCGGCTGGCTGTCCGTGCGCACCGAGGGCATCTACACCATCATGATCACGCTGGCCATCGGCGTCGCCTTCTACTACCTGGTGCTGCAGAACTACAGCCTCTTCAACGGCTTCCAGGGCTTGCGCGAGCTGAAGCCGCCCACCGTCCTCGGCATCGCCTGGCGCGACCCCGTCCCCTTCTACTTCCTGGCGCTGGCCTGGTCGCTCGGCGGCTACCTGCTGGTGCGCTGGGTCGTGCGCACCCCCTTCGGCATCGCGCTGCAGGGCATTCGCGACAACCCCCGGCGCATGCGCGCGCTCGGCTTCCACGTCGTCGCGCATCGGGTGGCCGCCTATGCGCTGGCCGGCGCGATCGCAGCGGTCGGCGGCATCCTGCTGGCCTGGTACAACGCGCTGATGTCGCCGGGCTCGGTCGGCACCTCGTGGCTGATCAACATCCTGGTCATCGCGGTGCTCGGCGGCATGCGGCACCCGATCGGCGCCTTCCTCGGCGCGCTGGTCTTCGTGCTGCTGCAGACCTTCGCGATCGACCTGATCGACCGCGAGCGCTTCAATCTCGTGATCGGCGGCGTGTTCCTCGCCATCGTCCTGTTTTCCCCCGACGGCCTGCTCGGACTGTGGGCGATGCTGCGTGCGCGCTTCGGCCCGAGGACAGGCTTGATTTCCAACCAAAGGAGACAACCGTGAACGTGAACAAGCGACTCTGGGTTCGTTCGATGTTGGGTGCCGCCGCCCTGGCGGCGCTGGCGGGCGGCGCGTGGGCGCAGCAGGGCCAGCCGGTGAAGATCGGCCTCCTGGCCACGCTCGAGGGGCCGTTCGCGGCCGGCGGCGCCGATGGCATGCGCGGCGCCGAGCTGGCGGTGAAGCAGCGCGGCGGCGTGGTGGCGGGCCGCAAGATCGAGGTCATCAAGGCCAGCTCGGACGCCAAGCCCGACGTTGCCGTCAACGCGACGCGCAAGCTGGTGGAACAGGACAAGGTCGACATCATGGTCGGGCCGCTGTCCGGCGGCGAGGGCATCGCGGTCAAGGACTACTCCAAGACCCAGCCGCAGGTGACCTTCATCAACGGCGGCTCCGGCGCGCAGGCGACCACGCTGGTCAACCCGAGTCCGAACTTCTTCCGCTTCAACACCGAAGGTGCGCAATGGATGATGGGCCTGGGCAAGGCGGCCCTGGCCAAGGGCTACAAGCGCACCATGGTGATCGCGGAGGACTACGCCTTCCCCTATTCGCAGGTGCAGGGCTTCATGGCCGAGTACTGCAAGGCGGGCGGCAAGGTCCCGGAGAAGGCCTGGGTGCCGCTGGGCGGCAAGGACTACTCCTCGGTGATCGCGAAGATCCCGAAGGATGTCGATGCGCTGCTCGTCGTGCTCGGCGGTGCCGACGCGGTGAACTTCCTGACCCAGTACGAGAACGCGGGCGGCGACAAGCCGATGCTCGGCGGCTCGATCACCGTGAGCCAGGACGTGCTGAACTACAAGGGCAAGCGCCGCGACTCGCTGGTCGGCACGCTGTCGGCGGGACCGCTGGCCGACGCCTACGACGGCGCGGACTGGAAGGCCTTCGTGGCCGACTACCAGAAGAACTATCCGGTGTCGGCCGGCGGCTTCCCGAGCCCGAGCCTGTTCGCCTATGTCTACTACGTCAACATGAAGGCAGCGCTCGACGGGCTGGATGCGGTGAAGGGCGACCTGTCGAACAACCATGCCAAGTTCCGCGAGACGCTGTCGAAGATGACCCTGAAGACGCCCAACGGCGACGTCAAGCTCGACGCCAACCGCCAGGCGATCGGCACCACCTTCGTCACGGAAGTGGTGAAGGACGCGCAAGGCAACCTCTTCAACAAGGTGCACAGCAAGGTGGACGGCGTCAACCAGCTGCTGGGCATGAGCCCGGAAGAGTTCAAGATCGGGTCGCGCGACGTGCCCAGCTGCCCCTGAGCGAGAGGCATCGGTGGCTTCCGTCACGTCCATCGCCCGGCTGCCCGCGCAGCGCACGGCGCCGGGCCGCGCCGCGCCGGCGCCGCTCGCTTCCGGCGATGCGCTGGTGCTCAGCGCCGTGACGCGCACCTTCGGCGCGCTGAAGGCGGTGGACGAGGTGTCGCTCACGGTGGCCGCGGGGCAGAAGTACGCCGTGCTCGGCTCCAACGGCGCCGGCAAGACCACGCTCTTCAACGCCATCACCGGCGACTTTCCGCCCACTGCCGGGCGGATTCATTTCTTCGGCGAGGACATCACCGCACTGCCGCCACACGAGCGCATCCGCAAGGGCCTGCGTCGCACCTACCAATCCTCGCTGCTGTTTCGCGAGATGACGGTACGCGACAACCTGTTCCTCGCCGTGCGGGGCGTGGCCAACGGCCGCTTCAGCTGCTGGAGGCCGGGAGCGGGCGATGCGTCGGTGGTCGCAACGCAGGACCTGCTCGAGCGCGCGCGACTCGCCCACATCGCGGACGAACGCGTCGCCAACCTGGCGCACGGGCAGCAGCGCCAGCTGGAGATCGGCATGGCGCTGGCCGGTGCGCCGCGCCTCATCCTGTTCGACGAGCCGGCCGCCGGTCTCTCGCCGGCGGAGCGCCGGGAGCTGGTGGCGCTGCTGCGCTCGCTGCCCTCGCACATGGGCTTCGTGCTTATCGAGCACGACCTCGACATCGCCCTTCGCGTGGTCGAGCGGGTGACCGTGATGCACAACGGGCGCACGCTGCGCACCGGCAGCCCCGCCGAGATCGAGAACGACGCGCAGGTGCAGGCCATCTACATGGGGAGCCGGCACTGATGGCCTGGTTCCGCCGTACCGATCGCGACACCCGGGACAGCGGCGCTGTGCCGGCCTTGGTTATCGAAGCGCTCGATGTCTATTACGGCCGCGCCCATGCGCTGCAGGGCGTGAGCCTCAGCCTGGACCGCGGCGTGCTCGGGATCGTCGGGCGCAACGGCATGGGCAAGACCACGCTGTGCAATGCGCTCACCGGCCTGGTGCCGGCACGCGGCAGCATCCGGCTGGCCGGCGAGGAGATCCTCGGCCTGGCACCTCACGAGATCACGCGGCGCGGCATGGCCTACGTGCCGCAGGGGCGCCGCGTGTGGCCCTCCCTGTCGGTCGACGAAACGCTGCGCCTGGTGGCCGTTCACAAGCGTGAAGTGGATCGCATCTACGCCATGTTCCCGCGCCTGGCGGAGCGGCGGGGCCACGGCGGCGCGCAACTCTCGGGCGGCGAGCAGCAGATGCTCGCCATCGGCCGCGCGCTCCTGCTCGATCCGCGCCTGCTGGTGATGGACGAGCCCACCGAGGGCCTGGCGCCGGTGATCGTGGAGCAGGTGGCAGAGGAGCTGCGCACGCTCGCGGCGGAGGGCCGTATCGCGGTGCTGCTGATCGAGCAGAACCTGGGCGTCGCGATCTCGGTGGCCGACCGCATCGGCGTGATGGTCAACGGCCGCATCACGCAACAGATGCCGAGCGCCCAGCTGGCAGGCGATCGCGAGCTGCAGGAGCGCTTGCTGGGCGTGCGCTCGAACGGGCATGACGAGGAAGCCGCCATGCCGGCCCCGGAGGCCGGGGCGGGGAGCCCCGCGCCGGTGCAGGTCTACACGGTGCGACGCGCGCATGGCGATGGCGCTCCCTCGCTCGACGACGTCGCCCCAGGCAGGGTGCGCGGCTTCACGCGCTGGAACGCCGGCGGCGACGCGGCGCCGGTGGTGGACATCGTGCGCGCAGCGCCGGCAGTCTCGCCCTCACCCCAACCCTCTCCGGCAAGCGGGAAAGGGAGTACGGGCGCGGAGGACCGCAACGCCGGGCGCCTCTTCGACTTCCCGGTCGCAGCCAGCAGCACCCGCGCCGCCTACATCGCCGGCACCTTCGACACCAAGGGCCGCGAGCTCTTCTTCCTGCGCCAGTGCCTGGAGCGGCTGGGCCTGCGGGTGGTTACCGTGGACCTCTCGACCTCGGGCAAGACCTCGCCGGCCAGCGTGCACCCGCGCGAGGTGGCACGCCACCATCCGCAGGGCGAGGCGGCCGTCTTCAGCGGCGACCGCGGCAGCGCGACCACCGCCATGGCGCAGGCCTTCGAGGCCTTCGTGGGCACGCGGCGCGACCTCGGCGGGATCATCTCCGCCGGCGGTTCCGGCAACACCTCGATGGCCACGCAGGGCATGCGCGCGCTGCCGATCGGCGTGCCGAAGGTGATGGTCTCGACCATGGCCAGCGGCGACACGCGGCCCTACGTGGGGCCGAGCGACATCTGCATGATGTATTCCGTCACCGACGTGCAGGGCATCCATCGCATCAGCGAGCGCGTGCTGGCCAATGCGGCGCATGCGCTGGCGGGAATGATCGCGCATCCGCCCGTCGTTTCGGCCGACAGCAAGCCGGCGCTCGGCCTCACCATGTTCGGCGTGACCACGCCCTGCGTGCAGGCTGTCGCCAAGCGGCTCGAGGAGGCGTGGGACTGCCTGGTCTTCCATGCCACCGGCGTCGGCGGCCAGTCGATGGAGAAGCTGGTGGATTCGGGCCTGCTCGCGGGCGTGATCGACGTCACGACCACCGAGATCGCCGACGAGATCGCGGGCGGCGTGCTCTCCGCCGGGCCGACGCGCATGGACGTGTTCGCGCGCCACGCCCTGCCCTACGTCGGCTCCTGCGGCGCGCTGGACATGGTGAACTTCGGCGCCTGGGACACGGTGCCGGAGCGCTACAGGGCCCGCAAGCTGTACCGCCACAACCCCACCGTCACGCTGATGCGCACCACGCCCGAGGAGTGCCGCGCGATCGGCGCATTCATCGCCGCCAAGCTCAACGCCATGCGCGGGCCGCTGCGCTTCCTGATGCCCGAGGGCGGCGTATCGGCGATCGACCGCCCCGGCCAGCCCTTCCACGACCCCGAGGCCGACCGGGCGCTGTTCGCTGCCATCGAGCAATCGTTCCGGGCCGGACCGGATCGCAAGCTGCAGCGCCTGCCCCTGCACATCAACGACGAGGCCTTTGCCGATGCGCTGGTCGCAGCCTGGCAGGAGATGTCCATGACCCCCACCCGCGCACGACGCGCCTGACGACCATGCCCCGCATCGCCCGATCCACGCTGCTCGAACGCTTCCGCGCCAAGATTGCCGACGGCCGGCCGATCATCGGCGGCGGCGCCGGCACGGGCCTCTCGGCCAAGTGCGAGGAGGCCGGCGGCATCGACCTGATCGTGATCTACAACTCGGGGCGCTACCGCATGGCCGGCCGCGGCTCGCTCGCGGGCCTGCTCGCCTACGGCAATGCCAACGAGATCGTCTGCGAGATGGCGCACGAGGTGCTGCCGGTGGTGAAGCACACGCCGGTGCTGGCGGGCGTCAATGGCACCGACCCCTTCATGATCCCGGAGGAGTTCCTGCGGCGGCTGGTATCGCTGGGCTTCTCCGGCGTGCAGAACTTCCCCACGGTGGGCCTGATCGACGGCACCTTTCGCGCCAACCTCGAGGAAACCGGCATGGGCTATGCGCTGGAGGTCGAGCTGATCGCGCGCGCCCACGCGATGAACATGCTGACCACGCCCTATGTGTTCAGCGAGGCCGATGCGCGCGCCATGGCCGCGGCCGGCGCGGACATCGTCGTGTGCCACCTGGGCCTCACCACCGGCGGAGCGATCGGCGCGGAGACGGCGCTCACGCTGGACGACTGCGTGGACCGCATCAACGCCTGGGCGGCGGCGGCGCACGCGGTGAACCCGCAAGCCATCGTGCTGTGCCACGGCGGCCCGATCGCCACGCCCGACGACGCGCGGCATGTGCTCGCCCGCTGCCCGGCGTGCCACGGCTTCTACGGCGCCAGCTCGATGGAGCGGCTGCCCACCGAGACGGCGCTGGTGGAGACCACGCGCCGCTTCGTCCAGATCACGCGATAAACAGAGGAGAGCTCATTCATGTCAGGCGCTCAATTCGGCAACTTCATCCTGGGGCTGATCGTGGTCGCGATCGTGGTCGCGATCGCGGTCTGGCTGCTCCACTGGCTCTACCTGCGCAGCTCGAAGGAGCGGGCCTTCGTGCGCACCGGCCTGGGCGGGCAGAAGGTGGTGCTCGACGGCGGCGCCTTCGTGCTGCCCATCGTGCACGACGTGATCCCCGTCAACATGAACACGCTGCGGCTCGAGGTGAGCCGCGGCCGCGACAAGGCGCTCATCACCAAGGACCGCATGCGGGTGGACGTGATCGCCGAGTTCTACGTGCGGGTGGCCGCCAATGTGGATGCGGTCGCCGCGGCCGCGCAGACGCTGGGCCTGCGCACCATGGAGCCCGAGCAGCTCAAGGAGCTGGTCGAGGGCAAGTTCGTCGATGCCCTGCGCACCGCCGCCGCCGAGATGACGATGGAGCAGCTGCACGAGAAGCGCGGCGCCTACGTCAAGAGCGTGCGCGAATCGGTGGCCGAGGACCTGACCAAGAACGGCCTGGAGCTCGAGGCCGCCTCGCTGACGCAGCTGGACCAGACCAGCATGGAGTTCTTCAACCCGAGCAACGCCTTCGACGCCGAGGGCCTGACGCGCCTGACCGAGCAGATCGAGCACCGCAAGAAGCAGCGCAACGATGTCGAGCAGGACACGCTGATCGCGATCCGCAACAAGAACCTCGAGGCCGAGAAGCTCTCGCTGGAGATCGACCGCGAGGGCGAGCACGCGCGCCTCACGCAGCAGCGCGAGGTGGAGATCGCGCGTGCCCGCCAGCGTGCCGAGCTGGCGACCGAGCGCGCCCAGCGCGAGCAGGACTCCGAGGGCGCGCAGATCGCGGCCAAGCAGAGCATCGACGCCGCCCGCATCCGGGCCGAGCAGACCATCGAGCAGGAGCGCATCGCCAAGGAGCGCGCGATCCAGGGCGCCGAGATCGAGCGGCGGCTGTCGCTGGAGCTGGCCGAGCAGCAGCGCGCGATCGCGGTGGCGCGCGAGAGCAAGGCCCAGAGCGAGGCCCAGGCCGAGGCGGAGTCCGCGCGCGCGCAGGCCGTGTCGGCCGAGGAGAAGGTGTTCACTGCGCGCGAGGTGGAGATGGCCGAGCGCAGGAAGGCCATCGAGCTGATCGGCGCGGCCCAGGCCGCCGAGCGCGATGCGCTGCGCCTGACGACCGCCGCGCAGGCCGAGAAGGAGGCCAGCGCCGACCGCGGCGCAGCGCTGCGCGCCCAGGCCGAGGCGGATGCCGATGCGGACAAGATCAAGTCGATGGCGATGCGCGTGCGCGCCGAGATCGAGGCCGAGGCGCAGCGCATGATGAACGAGGCGCACAACATGCTGTCGGCCGATGCCCGCATGTCGGCGCTGCGCATGAAGCTGGTGGAGAAGGCCGAGGCCATCATCCGCGAGTCGGTGCGGCCGATGGAGCGCATCGAGGGCATCAAGATCCTGCACGTCGAGGGGCTGGGCGGAGGCGGGTCGCACGGGGGCGTTCCCAACGGCGACGCGAACGGGGGCTTTGCCGACGGGCTGGTGAATTCCGCGCTGCGCTTCCGCGCGCAGGCACCGCTGGTGGACCAGCTGCTGCGCGAGATCGGCATCGAGGGCGGCGATATCCAGCGCCTCGTGGGCGACCCCGCAGGCACCCAGGCGGCGCTGCTTTCCGGCGTCGGCAAGAAGAAGGAATGACGGATGGTGCAGGTCTATGTCTCCAGCGTCATCGATGCCAGCGCCGACAACGTGTGGTCGCGCATCCGCGACTTCAACGGCCTGCCGCAGTGGCACCCTGCGATCGCGGACAGCCGCATCGAGAACGGGCAGCCGCCGGACCGCGTGGGCTGCATCCGGCAGTTCCATACGAAGGACGGCGGCACCATCCGGGAGCGCCTCCTGGCGCTGTCTGACTACGAGTACAGCTGCAGCTATGAGATTCTCGAGAGTCCGATGGGGGTGGCGAACTACATCGCCACGCTCAAGCTCACGCCGGTGACGGACGGCGGGCGCTGCTTTGCGGAGTGGAGCGCGGAGTTCGAGTGCGACGAGGAGCGTGAGCGCGAGCTTGCGGAGTCGATCGGGCAAGGGGTCTTCCAGGGCGGCTTCGATGCCCTGAAGCGCCACTTCGGGCATCGCTGATAATGCTGCAGCGCGTCGTTCGCTCGACCATCATCGACGCGCCGATCGAGCGCGTCTGGGCGGTGCTGCGCGACTTCAACAGCCACGACAAGTGGCACGAGGCCGTGGAAGCCAGCCGTATAGAAGGCGGCGAGCGCAGCGACCAGGTGGGCTGCGTGCGCAGCTTCACGCTTCGGGACGGCAACCGCATCCGCGAACAGTTGCTGACGCTGTCGGACAGCGAGCACAAGAGCACCTACTGCATCGTCGAGGCGACGGTGCCGCTGCAACGCTACGTGGCCACCGTCACGCTGAAGCCGGTGACCGACGGCAACCGCACCTTCTGGCATTGGGAATCGCGCTTTGCCACGCCGCCCGGCATGGAGCGCGAGCTGCGCGAGATGGTGGCGAAGGGCGTGTACGAGACGGGTTTCGAGAACCTGCGGCGCCACCTGCTGCACGGCGGCGATCTGCGCGCGCCCGGCGCGGCCGAGGCGATGCCGGCCGCCCTGCCCGTGCCCACGCGCCGCGTGGTGGTCGGACATCACGGCGGCCCCGAGATGCTGCACCCGCAAGATGGCGAGGCCCCGGCGCCGCGCGCGGGCGAGGTTCGCATCCGGCAGCGCGCGATCGGCGTCAACTTCATCGACATCTACCTGCGGCGCGGCTGGATCCCGTCGGCCTTGCCGCTGGTGCCGGGCATGGAGGCCGCGGGCAGCGTGCTCGATGTCGGGCCGCAGGTGAGCGGACTGCTGCCGGGCGATCGCGTGGCCTACCTCGGCCCGGCGCCGGGCGCCTACTGCGGGGTGCGCTGCGTGCCGGCGGACTGGGTGGTGCGCCTGCCCGCGGCCATCGAGGACGACACCGCGGCCGCCTTGCTGCTCAAGGGCATCACCGCCGATTACCTGCTGCGCGACCTGGGCCGGGTGCAGCGTGGCACGCGGCTGCTGGTGCACGCGGCAGCCGGCGGCGTGGGCCTGCTGGTCTGTGCCTGGGCGCGCAAGTTGGGCGCGACGGTACTGGGCACGGTGTCCAGCGAGGAGAAGGCCCGTGTCGCGCGCGAGCACGGCTGCGAGCATGCGATCGTGACGCGCGACTACCGCTTTGCCGATGCCGTGCAGCGCACCTGCGGCGGTGCCGACGTGCTGATCGACGGCCTGGGCGATGCGGCCCGCGACGAGAACCTGGCGGCACTGGCGCGCCGCGGCCACTGGATCAGCCTCGGCCAGGCCAGCGGTCCACTGGCGCCGCTGCCGCCCGATGCGCTGGTCGCCAAGTCGCTGAGCTTCTCGCGGCCGGTGGTGTTCGACTACGTGGCGAGCCAGGCGCAGCTGGCCGAGCGGGCGCAGCGCGTGTGGGATGCGCTCGCCGACGGCAGCATCCGGCTGCCGCCGATCGAGCGCCATTCGCTCGAGGC
>NZ_LMTS01000200.1:20838-21251 GCF_001541225.1 Variovorax sp. WDL1
GCAGGCGCATGCGCGGCTCGAATCCCGCGCCACGCTCGGCGCATTGGTCCTGCTGCCCTGAACAACCATGAAGGAGCCATCCCATGATCGTCGGCATGAACCACTTCACCGTGATCGCGGAGGACGAGAAGAAGACACTGGACTTCTACACCGGCCTCCTCGGGCTGCGGATCGGCCACCGGCCGGAGCTCGGCTTCCCCGGGGCCTGGCTCTACGGCGAGGGGCCGCAGGCGCTGGTGCACCTCTACTTCGACCGCCCGGTGCCGGCACAGCGCGCGGGCGTGATCGACCACATGGCCTTCACGGCGCGCGACCTGCGCGCCGTGAAGGCGCGCTTCGATGAAAGCGGCACGAAGTACGAGCTGCGGCAGCAGGCAATGACCTGCTCATAGTGCCCCTCTTCGTTAAGTGCT
>NZ_LMTS01000106.1 GCF_001541225.1 Variovorax sp. WDL1
TGTCCGCCGGCAGATCGCCGTCGTCGATGTAGCGCGTGAGCGCCTGCCAGCGCTTCAGGCTGTAGTCGAGCGCCTTGGCCGTGGCCGAGCCATCCGGCACTCTCGGGCGTTGCCCCGAGAGCCATTGATGCATCGCATCGGCCACCTTGCGCGATCTCTCCTGTCGTATTCGCCTTCGCTCGTCCGGCATCAACTCAGCAACCTCGCGCTCGATGGCGTAGAGCTCGCCGAAGAACTTCAGCGCCTGCTCGCCAACCTGGCTGCCTTGATTGGCCCAGAGTTCGT
>NZ_LMTS01000227.1 GCF_001541225.1 Variovorax sp. WDL1
GCAGCGCTCCCGGCTTCCTCTGCACCAGCGGGATGTAGTGATCTGGCCCCCGGAAAACGGACACCACGAGGTCTGCTATTTTTGACCTTGTGGAGGATGTATGAAGAAGTCAGGACCAGATCGAAAGTACACGGACGAGTTTCGGCGAGCCGCGATCAAGCAGGTGGTCGACGGAGGTCGAGCCATCAGGCAGGTTGCTCGTTCTCTCGAAATGTCGGCTGGCACGCTCGGCAACTGGGTAGCCAAGGCGAACAAGGGGGAGGCATTGAGCAAGCTGCCCTCGGGTAAGCCGCCGCCGAGCGAACTCGAGGCCGAGGTCTCGCGGTTGCGCCAGGAGGTGGCGCGGCTGAAGATCGAGAAAGAAATATTGAAAAAAGCGGCGGCGTACTTCGCGAAGGAATCGATGTGAGGTACGCCTGGATACTCGCGAACCGCGAGGTGTATTCGATTCCGATGATGTGCGAGCTGCTCGGCGTGTCGCGCAGCGGTCTGAGTGCTGCAGCCAAGCGCGAGAGGTCCGAGCGCAGGTTGGAGGAGGCGGAGGTGGTCGAGCAGATCCGCCGCGCGCAGACAAAACACAAAGGGCGTTACGGACGTCGCCGGATGACGCCTGAGGTCAGCGAAGCGCTCGGGCGCAAGATCAACCACAAGCGCATCGGTCGGCTGATGCGAGACCATGATTTGCAAAGCCGCAAGCGTCGAGTATTTCGCGTGCGCACGACGGACTCCAGGCATGCCTATCCAATCGCGCCGAACATCCTGCAGCGCGACTTTGCTGCGACGGCGCCGGACCAGAAGTGGCTTGCGGACATGACCTATGTGCCGACGGCGGAGGGTTGGCTGTACCTGGCGCTCGTCATGGATCTGTTCGCACGCAAGATCGTGGGCTGGGCCATGAGCGAGACGATGCCCCAGGAGCTGACGATCGAGGCCCTGCAAGTGGCACTGGGTTGGCGGGACCCGCCTATGGGTTTGGTCCATCATTCAGACAGAGGTTCGCAATATGCGGCCAAGGACTACCGCAAGGTGCTGAAGGCGAGAGGAATCACCGTCTCGATGAGCCGCAAAGGAGACTGCTGGGACAACTCCCCGATGGAGTCGGCAAACGGGACGCTCAAAGTGGAGTGCATTCACGGCGAGAGCTTCAAGACCCGGGACGAAGCGAGGCAGGCGATCCTCGAGTACATCGGCTACTACAACACGCAACGCAGGCACTCGTCGCTTGGGTACGTGCCGCCAAGCCACTTCGAGCGGCGCTGGCGCGCCGAGATCGAAAAGCGAACCGAGGCATAGTACCCATGGCGAGCAGCGCGTTGACCACCGCCGGCCGGTTCGGTTCGTCGCAAGCGACCGAACCGGCCGACCGTGGACAACGCTTCCCGCAGATCGTGGTGTCCGCGTTTCGGGGTCCGGTTCAGTAGTGCTGCCAGTCGTAGCGCGTCTTGCCCTTGTCCGTC
>NZ_LMTS01000101.1:0-7942 GCF_001541225.1 Variovorax sp. WDL1
ACTCGATCAGCGAGGGGGGAGGCGTCCATACCATCTCCTGGTGAATGGGCACGTTGCCGTCTCTACTTGCGGCTCAGCCCGAGGGTGTCGAGGATTTCCTTCTCGCGCTTCATCGATTCGACTGCGAAGCGCTGGTACTGCACCGGGTCGCGATAGGCAGGCTCCATGTCGAAACGCGCCAGCGCCTCCTTGAAGGCCGGCATCTCCATGGCCTGCTTGAAGGCATCGTGCAGGCGCGCCTGGATCTTCGCGGGCACGCCCCGCGGCGCGACCAGGCCCCAGGGCGAGGTCTGGACGATGTCGATGCCCAGCTCCTTCAGCGTCGGCACGTCGGGAAAGCGCGCCATGCGCTTGTCGCTCCACACGGCGAGCAGGCGCAGCTTGCCGCTTTCGACGTACGGCACCCAGGCGGAGGTCTCGGCGGCCGACTGCACGTGGCCGGCCAGCAAGGCCTGCAGCGATTCGGCCGAGCCCTTGTACGGAACGTGGTTGAGCTTCACGCCCGCCGCGCGCGAGAACTGCTCCATCGTCAGGTGGTTGGTGGTTCCCACGCCGGGACTGCTGTAGGTAAGCAGCTCGGGGTTGGCCTTGGCATAGGCGATGTAATCATCCAGGCTGCGGATCGGCGAGGACGCCGGCACCACCGTGCCGAAGGCATAGCCGCTCAGGCCGATCACGTAGCCGAGGTCGGTGGCAGGGTTCCACTTGAGATCGGTGGTGTAGGGCAGCCGGTAGACGCCCGCCGGTGCGATGGCCAGCGTGTAGCCGTCCGGCGCGGCCGCCTGCAGCAGCTGGGTAGGGATCACGCCGGCCGCTCCCGGCTTGTTCTCGATGACCACGGGCTGCCGCAGGATCTTCGAGACGGCTTCGGCGAGCACGCGCACCGGCGTGTCGGTCGAGCCGCCGGGCGCGAAGCCGATCATCACGCGGATCGGGCGCGACGGATAGGCGGCTGGATCTTCCTGGGCGAATGCCGTGGGCATGGCCGAAGAATGTGCGAGGGCGAGCACGCCCATGGCTCGCATGAGCTCACGTCTGTTCATGAGGACTCCCGTGGAATGCTTGCTCAGGTGGCGGCGCCCTGGCGCACGATCTCTTCCTCGACCTCGCGCAGGCGGTCCTTGCCGAAGAAGATTTCGTCGCCGACGAAGAAGGTCGGCGAGCCGAAGGCGCCGCGCTCGAAGGCGGACTGGGTGTTGGCCATGAGAAGGCTCTTCACCTCCGGGTCCTGCGTGCCGGCGTAGAGGCGCTGGCCGTCGAGCCCCGCCTCGTCCAGCGCACGCACGATGACCTCGGGGTCTTCCATGTTGCGGCCCTCCTCCCACATGGCCACGTAGACCGCCTCGACATAGCGCTCGAAGCAGCCCTGCTTCTGCGCCGCGACCGCGCCACGCATGATCTGCAGGGTGTTGACGGGCCAAAAAGAGTTGTGCCGGTAGCGATCGAGCTGGTGTTTCGCGACGAAGCGCTTGATCTCCAGCTGGTCGTAGGCGCGCTTGTTCGGGATGCCCGCAAAGGCTTCGGCCGGCGAGCGGTTGCCGCTGAGCTTGAAGATCCCGCCCAGCAGGACGGGAACGTATTCGAACTCCACGCCGGTGCGCGCCTCGATTGCGGGGATCGCGCGGTGGCACATGTAGGCATTGGGGCTGCCGAAGTCGAACAGGAACTGGACGGGGACTGTCATGGCGCTGCTCCTTTGCTCTTGTCTCACCAGCTTTCCAGCCAGGGGCGCAGCTCGGTCTCGTGCGTCCAGGCGTTGCGCGGCTGCTTGTGGATCTGCCAGTAGGCGTCGGCGATGCTCTCGGGCTGCAGGATGCCGTCCTGTTCCTTCAGCGCGTAGCGCTCGGGGAAGGTGGTGCGGATGAACTCGGTGTCGATGGCGCCGTCGATCACCGGATGCGCCACGTGGATGCCCTTGGGCCACAGCTCGCGCGCCATGCTCTGCGCCAGCGCGCGAAGCGCATGCTTGGCACCCGCGAATGCGGCGTAGCCGTCGCGCCCGCGCAGGCTGGCGGTGGCGCCGGTGAAGATGATGGTGCCGCGCGCGCGCGGCAGCATTGCCTTGGCGACCTCGCGCCCCATCAGGAAGCCGCCGAAGCAGGCCATCTCCCACACCTTGTGATAGACGCGGGCGGTGGTCTCGGTGATGCCGAAGCGCACGTTGGCGCCGATGTTGAACACCGCCACCTCGATCGGCGCGATCTCGCGCTCGATCTGCTCGACCAGGGCGACCATCTCCTCCTCCTTGCGCGCATCGCTGCCGAAGCCGTGCGCCTGGCCGCCCTCGGCCTTGATCTGGTCGACCAGCGGCTGCAGCTTGTCGGCCTGGCGCCGGGTGACGCAGGCGATGTAGCCCTCGCGGGCGAAGCGGCGCGCGATGGCGCCGCCCGTGGCGTCGCCTGCGCCGATGACGAGGATGGCTTTCTTGTCGCTCATGTTCAGTCTCCTTGGAGTGTGGTCGGATCGTGCGCTCAGGCCGCCAGCTGCGCCAGCGCGCCGCGGTACTCGCGCGTCATGCGCTGCACCAGCTCGGCCGTGGGCAGCACTTCGTCGATGTTGCCCACGCCCTGCCCCGCACCCCAGATGTCCTTCCAGGGCTTGACGCGCGTGGTGCCGAAGTTCATCGAGGATGTGGCGGTCGCCGGAAGTTGCGCGGGGTCGAGTCCGGCGGCCACGATGCTGCGCGCCAGGTAGTTGCCGTGCACGCCGGTGAAGAGCGGCGTGTAGGTCACCTCCGCGGCGGCGCTGTCGACGATCATCTGCTTGTAGGCCTCCTGCGCATTGGCCTCGGGCGTGGCGATGAAGCGCGTGCCGACATAGGCCAGGTCGGCCCCCATCGCCAGCGCCGCGGCCACGTGCGAGCCCGAGGTGATCGAGCCCGACAGCGCGATCGGACCGTCGAAGAAGCGCCGCACCTCCGCCACCAGCGCGAAGGGGCTCATCGTGCCGGCATGGCCGCCGGCTCCCGCGCACACGAGGATGAGACCGTCGACACCGGCCGCGAGCGCCTTCTGCGCATGCTTGACGTTGGTGACGTCGTGAAAGACCAGGCCGCCATACGCGTGCACCGGCGCCACGTAGTCGGTGGGCGCCGACAGGCTGGTGATGACGATCGGCACGCGGTGCTTCACGCACAGGTCCATGTCGTGGTCGAGCCGGTCGTTGGAGGAATGGACGATCTGGTTGACCGCGAAGGGCGCGACGCGGCGCGCAGGCTCGGCTGCGCGTGCGGCATCCAGCGTGGCCGTGATGTGCGCGAGCCATTCGTCCAGCAGTTCCTTCGGCCGCGCATTGAGGGCCGGGAAGGAACCCACCACGCCGGCCAGGCACTGGGCCAGCACCAGATCGGGGTTGGAGATGATGAACAGCGGCGAGCCGATCAGCGGCAGCGCGAGCTTGTCTTTCAGGAGTGCCGGGAGTGCCATGCTGGATCCTTTGTGCCTTCGGTTATGGACATTCGGGGAACACCGCGGAACCGGCTTTGCCGGGCCGCTGGTGTTGCCCCCGGTAGGGGGTGGGCGGCTACACGAAGTGAGCCAACCCTGGGGGTGAGCGTCATTTCGGGCGCTGCAGGGCGAGGGTCTTCAGTTCGCTCTTCAGGATCTTGCCGGTGGGTGCGGCCGGCAGCTGGGCGAGGAAGCGGATCTCGCTCGGCACCTTGTAGGGCGACAGCCGCTCGCGCAGGTACTGCCGCATCGCCTCCTCGCCCAGCTGTGCGTCGGACACCAGCTCGACGAAGGCGACCACCTCCTCGTTGTGCTCCACCGTGCGTCCGACCACCGCGGAGTGCACCACCGCCGGATGCGCGTTGAGCACCTGCTCGACCTCCACCGGATAGACGTTGAAGCCCGAGCGGATGATCAGCTCCTTGCTGCGGCCCACGATGTGCAGCGCGCCGTCGGCATCGCGCCGCGCCATGTCGCCGGTGTTGAACCAGCCCTCGTCGTCGATCGCCTCGCGCGTGAGCGTTTCGTTGCGGTAGTAGCCCTTCATAAGGTTGGGGCCGCGCACCCGCAGCTCGCCGATCTCGCCGCTGGCGCGCTCGGCGCCCGAGGCCGCGTCCACGACACGCGCCTGCACGCCGGGCAGCGCGAAGCCGACGGTGCAGTCCTGCCGTGGGGCTCCGATGCGGGTCTGCGCCACGGTGGGCGCGGTTTCGGTCAGGCCGTAGCCGTTGTGCAGCGGCAGCCCGAGCGCGGCCTCGACGCCGGCCTTCAGGCTGGGCGTGAGCGGCGAGCCGACCACGCATGCGAAGCGCAGGGCCGGTGCCTGCAGCGCCTGACCCTTCTCGCGGGCCCAGTCCAGCAGCTTGGCAAACATCGCCGGCACACCGGTGAACGCCGTCACGCCCTGCTGCGCCAGCGCCTGCGCCAGGGCGGCCGGCGAGAAGCGCGGCTCCAGCAGCAGCGCGGCCCCGCTCGCGATGCAGCCGAGGAACTGGGTCGAAAGCCCCACCACGTGCGCCATCGGCAGCACGCCGTAGATCAGGTCACCCGGGCCGAGCCCGCGGATGTCGCGCGCGCTGGCCGCCGCGAACATCAGGTTGGCATGCGTGAGCATCACGCCCTTGGGCGCGCCCGAGGTGCCGGAGGTGTAGATCAGCGCGGCCACCTGCTCCTGCGCCGCCTGCGCGCAGGGCTCGGGCTGCACCTCCCCGGCCAGCGGGCCGACCCAGAGGGTGCCGATCCTGTCCCAGGCCTGCGCCACGGCGCCATGGCGCTGCGCGTGCTTCTGCGCATCGGCCGACACATGGCAGGTGTAGATCACGCGGCGGGCGCCGGCGTGCTCGATGAAGGTGTCGATCTCGCGCGCCGACAGCCGCGCGTTGGCCACGATCGACCACGCGTCGAGGCGGCTGAGTGCCAGCACCAGCACCCCGATGGCCGCGCAGTTCTCGCCCACCACAAGCACGCGGTCGCCGGCACGTACCTGAAGCTCGGACAGCTGGCGGGCCGCCGATTCGGAGGCTTCCTTCAGGTCGAGGTAGCTGAGCGCGACATCGGCATCCTTCAGCGCCGGTGCGTGAGGCTGGCCATGCGCCCACCCGTCGAGCAGGTGATGAATTCGCGTGGGCGCCTCGGCGGTGCCGGGAGAAAAATTCTTCATGTCTCCGTCCTGTCCTGTCGCCTGGAATGGCGGTTTTGCGGAATCTTATTCCGCTGCGCAGTTTTTTGAACCGAGAATCGCTGTAGCGGGGAAGGTCAGTACTGCACAGCGGAACAAGCTCGGACCGAGGTGGCGCTGCTCAACCCGGCCGGCGCAAGCCGGGGTGCCGCAGACGCCGCGGGTCTCATGAGGAAATCTGCCGGCAGGTCCTAAGCAACAGTGATAATGATTCGTATCAGCGCCAAATAGGGGTGCTGATCACCTTCACAGCACCCAATTCCCACGGAGGACCCCATGAGCACCATTTCGAGCGGCCGCGGCGCCCGCACCCTGGCTTGCATCGCCCTCGCCGGCACCGGCTGGCTCGCCGCACCGGCCTTTGCCGCCGAGGAAGTCACGATCTACACCACGCGCGAGCCCGGCCTGATCCAGCCGCTGCTCACGGCTTTCAGCACGCAGAGTGGCGTCAAGGTCAACACGGTGTTCATCAAGGACGGGCTGCTCGAACGCGTCAGGGCCGAGGGCACCCGCTCGCCCGCCGACGTGCTGATGACGGTGGACATCGGCAACCTGGTCGACCTCGTCGAGGGCGGCGTCACCCAGCCGGTGAAATCGGCCGCACTGGAGTCGGCGATTCCCGCCAACCTGCGCGGCGCCGACGGCCAGTGGTTCTCGCTGTCCATGCGCGCGCGCGTGCTCTATGCCGACAAGAGCCTGCCCCTCACCTCCTTCCGTTACGAGGACCTGGCCAATCCCAGGTACAAGGGCAAGGTCTGCATCCGCTCCGGCCAGCATCCTTACAACACGGCGCTGATCGCCTCGATGATCGCGCACGACGGCGAGGCCAAGGCCGAGCAGTGGCTGCGCGGCGTCAAGGCGAACCTGGCGCGCAAGGCCACCGGCGGCGACCGCGACGTGGCGCGCGACATCCTGGGCGGCATCTGCGACGTCGGCCTGGCCAACTCCTACTACGTGGGCCAGATGAAGAGCGCCAAGGAAGGCAGCGACGCGCGCAAGTGGGGCGAGGCCATCAAGGTGATCCGCCCGACCTTCGCCAATTCGAAGAGCGGCGGCACGCACGTCAACGTCAGCGGTGCTGCGGTCGCCAAGAACGCGCCGCAGCGCGCCAACGCGGTCAAGCTGCTCGAGTTCCTTGTTTCCGAGCCGGCCCAGGCCTTCTATGCCGAGACCAACTTCGAGTACCCGGTGCGCAAGGGCGTCGCGCTCGACTCCATCACCGCAGCCAGCATCGGCGACCTGAAAGTCGACCCCCTGCCCATTGCGGAGATTGCCAAGTACCGCAAGCAGGCCAGCGCGCTGGTGGACAAGGTCGGCTTCGACCAGTGACCGCGCGTCGACGTGCCTGCCCTGAGCGCGTCCGACCGCGCCGGGGGCAGCGAACACACGCAGCGCCAAGCGCGGGAGCATGAGCATGAGGCCCGTCGGGCCGGTCTGGCGCGCTGCCTCGGTCCTCATCGCCCTGGGCGTGCTCGCGCCGGTGCTCAGCCTGGTCTGGCTGGCGTTCGGCGCCGACTTCTCGCACTGGACCCATCTCGCTCGGCACGTGCTGCCGCAGGCTGCGCTCAACACCGCGCTGCTGCTTGCCGGCGTGGGCGCGCTGGTGCTGTTGATCGGCACCGGCTGCGCCTGGCTGGTCACCGTCTGCGACTTCCCGGGCCGCCGGGTGCTGCACTGGGCGCTGCTGCTGCCGCTGGCCATGCCGACCTACATCGTGGCCTTCGCCTACCTCGACCTGCTTCATCCCATCGGTCCGGTGCAGGGCGCGATCCGCTGGGCCCTGGGCTTCGACAGCCCGCGGGATTTCCGGCTGCCGGACCTGCGCTCGATGCCCGGCGCCATCCTGGTGCTCGGCTTCGTTCTTTATCCCTATGTCTACATGACGGCGCGCGCCATGTTCATGACCCAGCCCGCCCACCTGATGGAGGCGGCCCGCACGCTCGGAGAGAGCGCGGCCGGCGCCTTCTTCCGCGTCGCGCTGCCGCTGGCACGGCCGGCGCTCGCCGTCGGCGTGAGCCTGGCGCTGCTGGAAACGCTCAACGACATCGGCGCCTCCGAGTTCCTTGGCATCCAGACGCTGACGGTGGCGGTCTACACCACCTGGATCACGCGCTCCGACCTCGCAGGCGCCGCGCAGATCGCCTGCGCCATGCTGCTCGTCGTGGTGGCGCTGGTGCTGCTCGAGCGCCATGGCCGGCGCCACCAGCGCTTCGGCTCGGCACAGCGCATGCGCGGGATCGAGCCGCGCCGCCTGCAGGGCGCGGCCGCCTGGCTTGCCTGCATTGCGGCCGCGCTGCCGGTCGCGATCGGCTTCGTCGCGCCGGCGCTCTACCTGCTGTGGGAAACGGCCAAGCGGCTGCGCCTGGGCGGCGGCATCTCCGACGGCCTGCTCGCCAGCCTGGGCAACACCCTGGCCCTGGCGACCGGCGTGACGCTGACCACCGTGGCCGCAGGGCTGGTGGTCGCCTGGGCGGTACGCAGCCAGGGCTCGACGATCAACCGCGCGCGTTGGCAGGCCCGTGTCGCCACGCTGGGCTATGCGCTGCCCGGCACGGTGCTGGCCATCGGCCTGCTCACGCCCGCCCTTGGCTTCGATGCCCTGGTTGGGACGCTGCTGGGCCGCGAAGGCCTGCCGCTGATGGGCGCCGGCATCGTGCTGGTGGTCGCCTGCGCGATCCGCTTCCTCGCGATGCCGGTGGGCGGCATCGAGGCCGGGCTCGCGCGCATTCCGCCTGCGCTCGAGCAGGCCTCGCGGCTGCTCGGCGAGAGCGCGGCCGGCACCCTGCGCCGCGTGCACCTGCCGCTCTTGCGGCCGGGG
>NZ_LMTS01000101.1:7988-20022 GCF_001541225.1 Variovorax sp. WDL1
CTGCTGGTCTTCGTCGATGCGATGAAGGAGCTGCCCGCCACCCTGCTGCTGCGGCCCGCCAACTTCGACACGCTGGCGACCTGGCTTTACGCCGAAGCCGCGCGCGGCACCTACGAAGAAGGCGCGATCGCCGCGCTCGCGATCGTGGCTGCGGGGCTGCTGCCGGTGGTGCTGCTGGCGCGCAACGGGCTCGGCGCGCGGGTCGAGGAGCTTCCGCGGTGAGCGCTGCCCTGCAACTCGAGGACGTGCGCCTGGCCTACGAAAGCGCACGCGGCCTGCACACCGTGGTCGACGGCTTCTCGCTCTCGCTCGACGCCGGCCGCATCGGCTGCCTGCTCGGCCCCTCCGGCTGCGGAAAGACGACGGTGCTGCGCGCCATCGCGGGCTTCGAACCCGTGCGCGGGGGCAGCATCCGCCTCGGCGAGCGGCTGCTGTCCTCCGCCAAGGTCCACCTCCCGCCGGAGGAGCGCCGGGTCGGGATGATGTTCCAGGAGTACGCGCTGTTCCCGCACCTCACGGCGGCGCAGAACGTGGGCTTCGGCCTGCGGCGGCGGCCGCAGGCGGAGCAGCGCGCACGGGTGGCCGAGATGCTCGCGCTGGTCGGGCTGGCCGAGTCGGGCGGACGCTATCCGCACGAGCTCTCCGGCGGCCAGCAGCAGCGCATCGCGCTGGCCCGCGCCCTCGCGCCCTCGCCCGCGCTGCTGCTGCTGGACGAGCCCTTCTCCAACCTCGATGCGGCCACGCGAGAACGGCTCACCGTCGAAGTGCGCGAGATCCTCAGGGCCGCCGGACAGACCGCCGTGCTGGTCACGCACAACGAAGCCGAAGCGCAGGCCATGGCCGACCATATCGGGCTGATGCACAACGGGCGGCTCACGCGCTGGACTGCCTGAGGCGGCGCGTCGAGCCAAGCTGTGATCGATGAGGGCCTTGAAAAGCACGAGGCGCATCTGCTGACACTCGCCAGCCGCGGGTGCCACGACAATCCGGAGCCACGACAACTCCCCACACCCCACCACATGCGACTCCTCCACACCATGCTGCGCGTCGGCGACCTGCAGCGCTCCATCGACTTCTACACCCGCGTGCTCGGCATGCAGCTGCTGCGCACCTCCGAGAACCCGGAGTACAAGTACAGCCTGGCTTTCGTCGGCTACGAGGGCAACCCGGCTCAGGCCGAGATCGAGCTGACCTACAACTGGAGCACCGACAAGTACGAGCTGGGCACGGCCTACGGCCACATCGCGCTGGGCGTGCCCGATGCCTATGCGGCCTGCGAGAAGATCAGGGCCGCGGGCGGCAACGTCACGCGCGAGCCGGGGCCGGTGAAAGGCGGCAGCACGGTGATCGCCTTCGTCACGGACCCGGACGGGTACAAGATCGAACTGATCCAGCGCACCGACGAGGCTGGTGGCGCGGGGCTGCGCTGAGCGAAGCGCTCCTCTTCAGCAGCCCAGCAGATCCGCGAGCGCCCCGATGTCGCGCGCATGCAGCGTGTTGTCGGGGCGGGGTGAAATGTCCTTGGGCCGATCCGGCCCGAACTCCGACGGCCGCTCGATGTAGCCGGTGCGCAGGCCGCAGCCGCGCGCAGCGGCCAGGTCGTCATGGTGCGCCGCGGCCAGCATGACCTGGCTGGGCGTCACATCGAACACCGCAGCCACGCCGAGGTAGGTGCGCGGATCGGGCTTGTAGGCCTTGAAGACTTCGGCAGACAGCACGCAGTCCCAGGGCAGGCCGGCGTTCTTCGCCATCTCGGTCAGCAACCCGATATTGCCGTTCGACAGCGTGCAGATGATGTACTTGCGCTTGAGCCGCGCCAGCCCTTCGACCGCGTCGGGCCATGCCGGCAGCCGGTGCCAGGCCTTGTTGAGCTCGCGCTTGCGCGCTGCGTCGAGTTGCTCGACGCTGAAGTCGCGCAGCACGCCTTCGAGGATGCCCATGTGCAGCTCGTCGAGCAGCGTGAAGCCGCCCTCGCCCGCCGCCAGCCGCTCCATCACGCTCTTCATCGCAGGCTGGTAGCCGGCGCGCCAGGCCAGCGCAAAGGCGCCGCCGTCGATGCCGGGCAGCAGGCGCTCGGCATCGGCGGCAATGCCGCTGTACCAGTCGACCACCGTGCCGAACACGTCGAAGGCGATGACCTTGAGATCGCCCGGCTCGAAGTCGCCGTTCATCGGGCCAACTGGCTGGCCTCGCGGGCCAGCGCCTCGATGCGCGCCCAGTCCCCCGCGGCGATGGCATCGGTGGGCACGATCCACGACCCACCCACGCAGGCCACGTTGGCGAGCGACAGGAACTCGTGCGCATTGGCCGCGGTGACGCCGCCCGTGGGGCAGAACTTCACCTCGGAGAACGGGCCTTGCCAGGCCTTGAGCATGGCGATCCCTCCGGCCTGCACGGCGGGGAAGAACTTGAGTTCGGTGAAGCCGTCCTCCTCGGCCAGCATGATCTCGCTGCCCGTCGCCACGCCGGGCAGCAGCGGCAGTCCGAGGTCGTGGCAGGCCTTGCCGACCGCGCGCGTGTAGCCCGGGCTCACGCCGAACCTGGCGCCGGCCAGCGCCGAAGCCTGGGCATCGGCCGCGCTGCGGATGGTGCCGGCACCGGGCACCGCATCCGGCACCTCCTTGGCGATGATCTCGATGCATTCGAGGGCCTCGCGCGTGCGCAGCGTCACCTCGAGCATGCGGATGCCGCCGGCCACCAGCGCGCGCGCCAGCGGCACCGCGTCCTTGACGTCGTGCAGCACGATCACGGGGATCACGGGGGCATCGCGCATCACCTCGATGGCAGTGAGGGTCTTCGTTTCTACAGCCATGTGCAGGCTCCTTCTTCGGCGGTCAGGGCATTGCGGCGCATGCCGGCGAACAGGTCGCGGCCGAGGCCATGACCGTTCTCGGTGCGCAGCAGGTCGGGCATGGTCGCGGTTTCCCGCTCGGCCCATTCGTCGGCCGGCAACAGCACGGCCAGCGTGCCGGCCACCGCATCGAGGCGGATCAGGTCGCCGTCGCGCACCTTGGCGAGCGGGCCGCCCGCGGCAGCCTCCGGCGAGACGTGGATCGCTGCCGGCACCTTGCCCGAGGCGCCGCTCATGCGGCCGTCGGTGACCAGTGCCACGCGGAAGCCCTTGCCCTGCAGCACAGACAGCGGCGGCGTGAGCTTGTGCAGCTCGGGCATGCCGTTGGCCTGCGGGCCCTGCCAGCGCACCACGCAGACCACGTCGCGCTCCAGTTCGCCGGCATTGAAGGCCTGCTGAAGCGCGCCTTGCGAATCGAAGACGCGCGCCGGCGCCTCGATCACATGCCGGTCGTCCGGCACGGAGGACACCTTGATCACGCTGCGGCCCAGGTTGCCGCTCAGCAGCTTCAGGCCACCGGTGGCGCTGAAGGGCGCCGAAGCCGGGCGCGCCACCGCCTCGTTCTTCGAGGGTGCTGCGGGATGCCACTTCAGCACGTGCTCCTCGGACGGCGCACCGGCCAGGCTCGGGATGTTGGCGTACTCGCGCAAGCCCGCCGCGCGCACCGTGAGCACGTCCGCATGCATCAGGCCTGCATCGAGCAGCTCGCCGATCACGAAGCCCGGGCCGCCTGCGGCCTGGAA
Organism: Variovorax sp. WDL1; assembly: GCF_001541225.1. Lineage (GTDB taxonomy): Bacteria > Pseudomonadota > Gammaproteobacteria > Burkholderiales > Burkholderiaceae_C > Variovorax. The sequence continues at coordinate 11,583 of NZ_LMTS01000101.1, forward strand.
TTCGTTCACGTCGGCGCTGCCGTTGGGATAGACGCGCGTGAGCAGCGGCACCACTTCCGACAGTTCGGAGAAGTCGTTCCAGTCGATCAGGATGCCGGCCGCCCGCGCGACCGCGACCCAATGAATGAGGTGGTTGGTCGAGCCGCCGGTGGCGAGCAGCGCGGCCATGGCATTGACGATGGCGCGCTCGTCGACCATTTCACCGATGGGCGGCACGGCGTAGGGCTTTTCGGCCGCACGCCCGAGCACGGTGCGCACCGCCTCGCGCGTGAGCGCCTCGCGCATCGCATCGCCGGGCTGGATGAAGGCGGTGCCAGGCACGTGCAGGCCCATCGCCTCCAGCAGCATCTGGTTGCTGTTGGCAGTGCCGTAGAAGGTGCAGGTCCCCTGCGAATGGTAGGCCTGCATCTCCGCATCGAGCAGGCCCTGGCGGCCGACCAGCCCCTGCGCCGCCTGCTCGCGCACCTTGGCCTTGGCGCTGTTCGACAGGCCCGATGGCATCGGGCCTGCGGGCACGAAGACGGTGGGCAGGTGCCCGAAATGGAGCGCGCCGATCAGCAGGCCCGGCACGATCTTGTCGCACACGCCGAGCAGCAGCGCCGCGTCGAACATGTCGTGCGTCAAAGCCACGGCCGTGCCCATCGCGATCACATCGCGGCTGAACAGGCTCAGCTCCATGCCGGACGTGCCCTGCGTGACGCCGTCGCACATCGCGGGCACGCCACCCGCCACCTGCGCGGTGGCGCCGAGGCGGCGCGCCTCGTGCTTGATGATGTCGGGGTAGCCCTGGTAGGGCGCGTGGGCCGAGAGCATGTCGTTGTAGGCGCTGACGATGCCGATGTTGGGCGCACGCTCGGCCACCACCTTGATCTTGTCGGCAGCGGGGATGCCGGCCACCGCATGCGCCACGTTGGCGCAGCCCATGCGGTCGGAGCCGCGGTCGCGCTGGCGGATCTCGGTCAGTCGCTGGAGGTAGGTACTTCTCGAGTCACGGCTGCGCGCACGGATGCGTTCGGTGACCTCGCGGAGAATGGGGTGTGTGGTCATGGTGCTTCACTGTGCAGTGTCTGGCTGCGCGCGGCCGCGGCGCTCGCGCGGCCATACATCGTACCAAGCCCGCAAGTCACTGGGCGGCGGTCAGGGCCTCCAGCACGACGCGTACCCGCGGCGGCAGCAGGCGCTGCGACGGATAGACCGCGCTGATCGGCATCACGGCCGGTCGCAGCGAGGGCAGCAGCTCGACCAGGCGGCCGTCGCCGAGCTCGTCCTCGACCATGTAGTCGGGCACTTGCGCAAGGCCCTGGCCGAGCAGTGCTGCCTGCACCATCGCTTCGCCATCGTTCAGGCGCATGCGGCTTTGCGGATGCAGGGTGACGGCATGGCCGCGCTGCACGAATTGCCAGGGACGGTCGCGGCCGCTGGTGGGCATGCGAAAGACGATCGCGCTGTGTTGCGCCAGCGCGCGCAGCGAGCTCGGCTGCCCGTGCGACGCCAGGTACTCGGGGCTGGCGACCAGCAGCAAAGTCTGGCTCGCGAAGCGGCGTGCCACCAGCGAGGAGTCCTGCAGCGCGCCGACGCGGATGGCGAGGTCGATGCCGTCCCTGACCAGGTCCACATAGCCGTCCTGAAGCCGCACGTCCAGTTCGAGCCCCGGATGCCGCTGCTGGAGCCGGGCGAGCAACGGCAGCACCACGCGCCGGCCGAAGACGATGGGCATGTCGATCCGCAGGAGCCCCGTGGCGCTGGCGCGGGTGCCGGCGGCATCGGCATGAAGGTCGTCGATCTCGGCCAGCACGCGCTGGCAGCGGTGATAGAGACGTTCGCCGTCGGGCGTCAAGGTCACCTGGCGCGTCGTGCGATGGAAGAGCTTGACGCCGAGCGAGGCCTCGAGCCTCAGCACCGCCTTGGCCAGCGTCGAGGGTGCGGTTCCCGCCTCGCGCGCCGCCGCGGCGAAGCTGCCGTGCTTGACCGTCTCGGTGAAGGCGAGGAACTGCTGCAGGCCCTGCATGGCGCCTCCGATTGAGGAAGGAATGTCCTCAATCTTAGGATATTCGACGCTCTTCACGACGGCTGCATGCCCCCTGACACTGCCCTCACCTTCACTCGACCCTGGAGCCGACCATGAATCCCACCGACCCCGTCGTTCTATCGCATGCCGCGCTGCCACTGGCCGAGCTGCCCGGCATCACGCACCGCACGCTCGCCGGCCACGAACATGGGCTGGCCCAGCTGTCGATCTGGCGGCAGACGCTGGCGCCCGGCGCCGCCACACCGCCCCATTGCCATGACACCGAGGAGGTGGTCCTGTGCCACGCGGGACATGGCGAGGTGCACCTGGCCGGCCGGGTGCATCGCTTCGGCGCCGCGACGAGCGTGCTGCTGCCGCCGGAGGTGCCGCACCAGATCTTCAACGTGGGAAACGAGCCGATGGAGATCACCGGCGTGTTTCCGGCCGCGCCCGTCGGCGTGTTCGACCCCGAGCGCAATCCGATGCCGCTGCCGTGGTGAGCCCCCGGGCAGCCGGCGCTAGTCGACCAGGCGGACCTCGACCCGTCGGGCCTGCGCATCGCTCCCCGAGCCGGTGGTCACGGGCGGCTTGCGCAGCTCGATCTTCGCGGCCGGCACGCCGAGGCCGGTGAGGACGTCCCGCACGGTCTCGGCGCGCTTCTGCGCCAGTTGCTCGTTGAGGGCCGGCTCGCCGGTGGTGTCGTGGAAGCCCGAGACCACCGCCCTGCGGCCACCCTCCACGCCCTTGATCACCACGGCGAGCGCCTCGGCAGCGCGCGGGGCCAGGTCCGCGCTGGCGGTGGCGAAATAGAAGTTCACCGTGTCGCCCACGATGCGGATGCTGGCGCCGTCGGGGATGACCACCGACACGGTCTCGGTCACCACGGCCACGGTGGTCGCCGGCGCGGCGGCCATGGCGGTGGCCTGTGGTGGCATCTTGTGGTTGTGGCTGTAGAGCACGATGCCGATCACGAACATGATCACCAGGGCGATCAGCCCGAGCACGAACGCAAGAATGAAATTCTGCTGGCTCTCGTCGTCGGCGACTGCTGACATCGGTCGAACTCCGTAGCTGAGGGGTCGGTAAATAATGGGGCGGTGAACCATGACGGCGAAATTCTAGGCGCGGCTGCGTTGCAGCCCGAAGGCAATCCCGGCCCGCCCGGGCTGGACCCCCTGCCCAAGCCGCTGCGCGACCCGAAGCCGATGCTCGATCGCGTGATCGACGAATGGGGCGGCCACGAGGACCTCTGGGTGTTCGGCTACGGCTCGCTGATCTGGCGCCCGGAGTTCGGCTTCATCGAGCGCCATCCCGCACGGGTGCACGGCTGGCACCGGGCGCTCAAGATGTGGAGCCGCGTCAACCGCGGCACGGTCGAGAACCCCGGCCTGGTGTTCGGCCTGCTCTCGGGCGGAAGCTGCCGCGGCATGGTGTTTCGCGTGCCGGCGGCCGATGGCCTGGAAACGCTGGGCCGGCTGTGGCTGCGCGAGATGCCGACGGGCGTCTACGACCCGAGATGGCTCGACTGCACGACCCCGCACGGCTCGGTGCGGGCGCTGGCCTTCACGCTGTCGCGGCGCAGCCCCAATTTCACCGGCACCCTGGACGACGAGCGCTACCGCCACATCTTCGCCAACGCGGCCGGCCGCTACGGCAGCTCGCTGGACTACGCGCAGCAGACCTTGCTGGAGCTGCGGCGCCATTCGATCCACGACGCGGCGCTGGCGCGCCTGGTCAGACTGGCACAAGCCAATGCGGCAGCACACCCGCTGTCGGCGCCACCCGATTGCGGCGGGCCGGCAGCTCCGGTATACCCTGCGGCATCTTCATCCGATTCTTCAACCAAGGAGTAGCCATGTCCCCTCGCCTCATCGTCCCCGCCCTCGCCATCGCAGCAGCAGCCAGCCTGCTGGCGGGCTGCGGCACCCTGGGAGGGAAGGCGAGCGCCGTCGCCAGCCTGGGGCCGACCGGGGCGATCTCGCCCAACCCGACCGCGGGCAACGTGACCTTCACCGCGCTCGAGCACGGCGTGCGCGTGGCGGGCGAGGTGCGTGGTTTCGCGCCGGGCACGGAGCACGGCTTCCACATCCATGAAAAAGGCGACTGCGGCGACAACGGCAACGCTTCCGGCGGCCACTTCAATCCTGCCGGGGGCACGCACGGCAAGTTCGGCGCGCCCGGCAGCCACGCCGGCGAGCTGCCCAGCCTCGTGGCCGATGCCAGCGGCACTGCGCGCTTCAGCGTCGACGTGCACTCGATCTCGCTCACCGACGGTGCCGCGAACAACGTGGTCGGCCGCGCGCTCGTCGTGCACCGCGACCGCGACGACTTCACCTCGCAGCCGGCCGGCAATTCGGGGCCGCGCATCGCCTGCGCGCTGATCACGCGGCGCTGAGTCGAGGCTGGGCGGAGGGAGAGGAGCAAGCTCAGGCGCGCCGCGACAGCAGCAGCGCCTCCGCCCGCGCGAGGTCGTCGAGCGTATCGATGTCCGTCACGATACCGGCATCGTCCACCTCCACCTCCCCCACGGCATTCATCGCGCGCAAGCCGCGCAATACGGGCACCGCGCCCAACGGCCCCGCCAGCGCCATGAGCGCCGCACCGTTCGAAGCCGCGAACCCTACCGGATGACCGCGCGCACCCGCATGCACGGGCTGCACAGCCTGCCATTGCGACAGGGCCGCCGCGATGCGCCGCAAGGTCGCGGGCTGCACCAACGGAAGGTCCGCAGGGAGGATCAGCCAGCCGCCCGCGTCCGCCGTCGCGCGAACGGCCGCCGCGATCGAATCCCCCATGCCGGGATGGCCCGCGTCTTCCAGGTGCCATGGCAGCCCGCTCTCGCGCACTGCCGCCAGCGTGTGCTCCAGCACGGGCCGCCCGCCCAGCAAGGCCGACAGCTTGTGCGCCGTTCCTCCGGAGGCGAGAAAGCGCTCTCCGCGGCCGGAGGCGAGGACGATCACCGTGGGAGCACGCAATTCCATGCCCGCAGTATCCACGCCCGGCCATGCGCAACAATCCGCCTCATGAGTTCCCCCAACGACACCCTGGCCGCGCTGCGCAAGAGCTACGAGCGCGCCGAGCTCGATGAGGCGAGCAGCGCGCCGGACCCGCTCCTGCAGTTCGAGCGCTGGCTCGCCGAGGCCATCGATGCGAAGCTGCCCGAACCCAACGCCATGACCCTGGCGACCGTCGGCAGCGACCTGCGGCCCTCGACCCGCATCGTGCTGATCAAGGGCTGCGACGCGCGCGGCATCGTCTGGTACACCAACTACGACAGCCGCAAGGGCCAGGAGCTCGCCGGCAATCCGTGGGCCGCGCTGCAGTTCCACTGGGTCGAGCTGGAGCGCGTGGTACGCATCGAGGGCCGTGTCGGCAAGGTCGACGAAGCCGAGAGCGACGCCTACTTCGCCAGCCGGCCGCTCGACTCGCGCATCGGCGCCTGGGCCAGCCCGCAAAGCGAGGTGATCAGCGGGCGGGACGTTCTGGTGAAGAACGCAGCGCTGCAGGCTGCGAGGCACATGCTCTCACCGCCACGGCCGCCGCACTGGGGCGGCTTCCGGCTCGCGCCCGACCGCTGGGAGTTCTGGCAGGGCCGCAAGAGCCGGCTGCACGACCGGCTGCGCTATCGGCGCGAAGACGGCGCGTGGGTGCGCGAGCGATTGGCGCCCTGAAGGAAGCAGATCCGGGCGCCCTCCTCCACGTTCGGATGTCCTATCCCCAGTTCGTGCGGCACGCTAAAGCCCCCCCGCCAACCCCATCACGATCGACAGCGTGACCAGCGCCGACGCCGTCGACACCGCGACGCTCGCCGTCACCAGGTCCTCTGCCGTCTTGTAGCGCTGCGAGAAGAGGAACACGTTGGCGCCGATCGGCAGCGCCGCGGCCACCACCATCACCTGCAGCGGCAACCCGCGCAATCCCAGCAGCCAGCCCAGCAGCGCGACGAGCGCCGGGTGCGCGAGGTTCTTGATCAACGCCTGCGCCAGCGCCGCGCGCCATTGGTGGCCGATGGGCGTGGACGCCAGCGTGATGCCCACCATCACCAGCGCGATGGGCCCGAAGGCCTGGCCCAGCCAGGCGATGGGCTTGTCGACGGACTCGGGCAGCCTCAGCCCGGTCTGCGCGAACAGCAGCCCGACAATGATCGGCAGCGGCACAGGATGGACGATGGCGTTGTAGAACGCACGGCCCAGCGTGCGCAGGATCGGCGCGCGCTCGCCGCCGGGCTGGCGCGCACGCTCGCGCGCCACCGCGAGCTCCAGCACCAGGGTCGCGCTGGTCAGCAGCACCAGCGAATGCAACGAGATCAGCGTCAGCAGCACCACCATGCCCTCGGGACCGAAGGCCAGCCCGACCAGCGGAATGCCGATCATCACGGTGTTGCTGAAGGTGTTGGCCAGCGCGATGACGGCCGCGGTGCGGTTGAAGCCGCGAACCATGAGCGTCGCCGCGAAGATCAGGCCGGCCGCGAGGAAGTAGGCCGCCACCGGCCCCAGCCTCAGCTCCTCCACGTGCACCGTGCTCATGGTGCGGAAGAGCAGCGCCGGTGCCAGCAGCAGGAAGATCAGGTTGGACAGGTCGCGCACCGCGCCGCCGGTGACCCAGCCCCGCCGCCCTGCCAGGAAACCAGCGCCGATGAGCAGCACCACGGGCACGAGCGACGAAAGGACCGATGAATTCACCGCGCCGAGCATACAAGGCACCGGAATGAGCAGCGTCCGGCCAACCGCCCGTCCTGCACGATCCCGCACGTCTGACTATGATGGCCCGCTCCCCTCCCCGCCCTCCCCCAGGACCCATCATGAGCATCCCCACCACGCGCCTCGGCCGCACCGGCCTGACCGTCTCGCGCCTCGCGCTCGGCACCATGACCTTCGGCCTGCAGACCGACGAGACGACCTCGTTCCACATCCTCGACAAGGCCACCGAGGCCGGCATCAATTTCCTCGACACCGCCGATGTCTATCCGCTCGGCGGAACGGTCGAGACCATCGGCCGCACCGAGGAGATCATCGGGCGCTGGCTGCAATCGAAGGGCGCGGGCGCGCGCCGGCGCTTCGTCATCGCGACCAAGGCGGTCGGCAAGGTCGGCCCGAACCCCTGGGACGAGGGCGCGTCGCGCAAGCACCTGCTCGATGCCATCGACAATTCGCTCGCGCGCCTGCAGACCGACCATGTCGATCTCTACCAGCTGCACAGCGACGACCGCGCGACGCCGCTCGACGAGAGTCTGGAAGCGCTCGACACCATCGTCCGCTCGGGGCGCGCGCGCTATGTCGGCGTTTCGAACTTCCTGGCGTACCGGCTCGCCCGCGCCATCGGCGTTTCGGAACTGCACAAGCTCACGCGCATCGTGTGCGTGCAGCCACGCTACAGCCTGCTGTTCCGCGAGATCGAGCGCGAGCTGCTGCCGCTTGCCGGCGAGGAAGGCCTGGGCGTGATTCCCTACAACCCGCTCGCCGGCGGGCTGCTCACGGGCAAGTACAAGCCGGGTGCCCAGCCCGAAGACAACACGCGCTTCAAGCTCGGCACGGCCGGCTCGATGTACCAGGACCGCTACTGGAACGAGCGCAGTTTCTCGACCGTCGCGCAGCTGCACGCCGTGGCCGAGGAAGCGGGCGTGCCGCTCGCGACGCTGGCGGTGGCGTGGGTGATGGCCAACCCGCTGGTCACCGCGCCACTGCTGGGCGCCAGCCGGCCTGAGCAGCTGGATGCGACGATCGCGGCGGCCGCCTACACGCTCGACCCCGCACTCAAGCAGCGGCTCGACGAGCTGACCGCCGAGTACCGCAAGGGCGACGCGCCGCGCTGAAGACACGCGCAACCCGCGCGAGCCTCGATCAGAAGCTCGCTCGCAGGCACGCCTCCGGGCTGCGCCCGGGCGGCGGCGCATCGGCAGCACCACCGTGCCCTCGGCACCGAAGGCGTTTGCGCCTTCATCGGCCGCCTGAGCGACGCCCCTGACCGATCCCTTCTTGCCGTATCAGGGTCCACCCTAGCTACCAATGTTGGTAGTTGTGGGCGGCGATGCCTGCCGGCTTAATTCGCCCGAGCTGCCACGGAGCCCACCACGAGCCCAGCCAGCGCTGCCAAGGCCAGATTCACACAGGAGCCTGCCAATGCACAAGCAAGCCACGAACATGCATGCGCGGGGAGCATGGCCCACGCCGAATGAACTGCGGGCCCGGCCAAGCACCGGCGACAGGACGAGCGTGATGAGCTTCGGCGGCTCCTCGTTCGAGACACGGGAACACTTCGGCCCGGTGTGCCAGTGGCTGCGGCGCCGCCTCGAGGAAGGCGGACCGCGCCATCGGATCGTCTGCGTGGTCAGCGCCCCGTCTGGGCTGACCGAGCAATATCGCAACAGGCTGCTGGAACTGAACCGGACGCCGAGCGACCGGCTGCTCGACGCGGGCCTGCCGCTGGCCGACA
>NZ_LMTS01000101.1:20088-24567 GCF_001541225.1 Variovorax sp. WDL1
GGCCCACGGCATCAGTGCCACCGTGGCAATGGGGAACCAGATCGGGCTGCGCACCGACACCAACTACACCCGCGCCCGGCTACAGGGGGTGAACCTCGCGGCGCTCCGGCGGCAACTGGTACCGCACCAGGTGGTCGTGGTGCCGGGCGGGCAGGCGTCGGCCGCACGAAGCGGCGAGACCACGTGGATGGGCAGGAACAGCTCCGACCTCTCGGCCATCGCGCTGACCGCCGCGCTGGGCGAGGAGGAGCTGGAGATCTATTCCGACGTGCCGGGTGTGCTCGACTGCGACCCGACCATGGTCGTCGACGCGGCGCTGATTCCGCGCCTGTCGTATGCGCAGGCCATCGAGATGTCGGTGTCGGGCGCGAAGGTGCTGCACCACGGCGCCATCGAACATGCGCTGCAGAACCGGCTTCGCATCGTGTGCCGGCGCAACCACGGCAACTTCGAGACGGGCACCGTGCTGGTGGCCGATGCGGCGTTCCAGCCAGCCGTCGTTCCCGACGCCCGTTCGCAGACTTTCGAGGCCAGCATCGGGACCGCCAGAGATGCAGCGCAGCAACTGGCCGCCGCCGACGTGCCGCATGTGCTGATGCCCGGAACCCAGGAAGGCACGCGGCGCGTGGTCGTCACCTGCGGCTTCTTCGATGCCTGGCACTTCCTTGCAACCGAGCGCCAGTTGCCGGTGGTCAAGCAAGACACGCTGCTGCTGACACGCGTGCGGCTGGACGGCGGCGTCAAGCGCGAACTGGTCGCGCCGTCGGCCCTGGCTGCCCGGGCACGCGAGCTGCACGACATCCATTGCGCGCCGGCATCGCCGCTGCCCCAGGCGCAGGCGGAGACTCATGCGTCCTCGCCAACTCCGCAGCCGCTGAGCGTGCGCCTGGGCGTCCAGGACCGCGCGAAAGTTCCCAGCCACCTTGGAGCAGCACCGCTCGCCTGCAGTCGGTCTCGGGTTGCATCGCATGGAGGAGCGCTGGTGCCGCCGATCATCGCCACGCCGCGCTGAGCAGCGTGACGCCCCCCTCGTGAGCCTCGATCAGAAGCTCGCCCGCAGCCCCACCTTCAGGCTGCGCCCCGGCAGCGGGGCGTCGGGGAAGGCCGTGGTGGTGAGGATCGAGGTCGCGCTGTAGGCCAGCTTGTTCGTCAGGTTATCGATGCGCGCATACCAGGTGACGCTGGCGCGCTGCACTTTCATGCGGTAGGTGATGGCCGCATTCCACAACGTGAAGGAATCGGTCGGGCGGGCCCCCACGCTCGGCACGCGGCGCTGGGCCGCGTAATGGTCGAAGCCCAGCCGCGCGGTCCACGGCCCATTGGCGTAGGCCAGCGTGGCGCCCGCACGTGCCGGCGAGATGCGCGGCAGCGGCTCGCCGGTGTCGGTGTTCTTCGCGCGCACCAGGTCGCCACGCCACTGCAGGTCCAGCGTGGATCCATCGGCCGGCCTGGCAAAGCCGTCGGTGCCCAGCAGCCGCAGATTGCCACTGGCCTCGAGGCCGGTGAAGCGCGCGCGCACGCCGCGGTAGACGAACTCGTCCACCACGTCGGGGAACACCAGGCCTTCGTCGGTTTCCACCGGGCCCGGGTTGATGTTGCCTTCCTCATCGCGCACATTGCCCGAGGCCTCCTGACCGATGTAATTGCGGAAGCGCGTGACATAGGCGTTGACCCGCGCGTTGTTGGCGCCGGACTTCCACTGCGCCCCGAGGTCGAAGCCTACCGACTTCTCCTTCTGCAGGTCAGGGTTGCCCACCTCCCAGGCCGCGGTCGCCACGTGCGGGCCATTGGCGAAGAGCTCATAGTCCTTGGGCGCACGCTCGGTGTAGGCCAGGTTCGAGGTCAGCTGCCACTGCGGCGCCAGCTTGACGAGCGCCCCGAGCGCCGCGCTGTTCGGATGAAAGTCGCGCTCGCCGATCGCGAAGCGAGTGACGTCCGGATCGGGCGATCCCGTGGAGCGCACCTTGACCTGCTCGGTACGGGCGCCGAAGCTCAGGCGGCCCCACGAAGTGCCCAGCTCCTCGTGCAGGAACAATGCGTTCGACCGCGTCCGGCTGTGAGGTGCGAAGGCTTCCTCGCCGTCCGCAGAGAAGCGGTTGGTCTCGCTGGTGAAGCCGACCAGGCCTTCCATGCCGCCGATCTTGCGGTGCCGTGCCTCGATGCGCACGTCGTTGCTCTTGTTGCCGAAGACGGTGCCCGGTTCCCAGCCCTCGAACTCGGTGTGGCGGTAGTCGGTGTGGCTGAGCTTGCCGTGGATGCTGGTGAAGAAGCCGCCCGGCCGCCATTCGCCCTCGAGCGCATAGCGATCGGACTTCATGGCGATGGTGACGTCGTCCTCCGCGACCGTGCCGTAGTCGCTGCGGTAGGTGCTGGCCGAGGCGCCGATCCAGCCCTGGCCGAAGAAGAGCGTGCCGCCGACCGCACCGCCATCGGCGCGGTTGGCGGAGTTGCAGATCCTGCGCGCAAGGCCCGGCCGGCGCGGGTTCTCGCAGGCGAGTTCGATGGGGGCCTTGGTGTCGTCCGCATCACGGCTGAAGGCATCCACATGCAGCGCGTAGCGGTCGGTCCCGCCTTCAAGCACGATGCCGCCGCTCTTCTCGCGGTTGCCCGTGGCATAGCCCGCATCGACGCGGCCGCCGAAGCCCTCGAGCGGCTCGTTGGGGATCCGGTTGTCGATCACGTTGACCACGCCACCGACCGCGCTGCCGCCGTACTGCAGGGCCGAGGGGCCGCGCAACACCTCGATGCGCTCGGTGACCAGCGCATCGACCGGCACCGCGTGGTCGTAGCTCAGCGAGGAGGCGTCGGGCGCCGAGGCGCCGTTCTGGAGGATGCGGATGCGGTCGCCGTCCAGGCCGCGGATCGTGGGCCGGCTCGCGTTCGGCCCGAAATAGGTGCTGCCGACGCCCGGGAGGTTGTTCAGCGTCTCGCCCAGGGTGGGCTGGGCGCGCAGCAACAGCTGGTCGCCGGACACCGAGGCGGTGGGCGCGATCAGATCGCTGGCGCCCAGTGGGTTGCCGGTGACCGTGACTTCGGGTAGCGCGGCCCCGCCCGGTGCGGCGGTGGCATCGGATTGTGCCCAGGCGGCGCAGGACACGAAGGAAAGAACGGCAACGCCGACGGCGTTGCGCGTGAAAAGGGATGACATGTGGTTGAAGCTCGTTGAATCGATGGGAAGCCGGCCGCGGCCCGCAAGCGCGAGCGCAGCAACCGGCCGGCAAGGCGGATTCAGCGAGCGGAAGGCGGGCCGCGCGCGTCGAACAGCGCGACCCAGCGGGCGAGTACTTCGCCTTCGAGGTAGAGGAAGACGGCAGCCGGCAGCATGGCCGGCAGCACCACGGCGGGCACGCCGAGCGCGGCCGGGCCGTGGGAGAGCTGGTCGTAGATCCGGCACTCGGCGTCGGTGTGCGTGCCGAAGAGCGCCGAAAGCCCATGGGGGCCATGGTCCGCTTCGCCTTCCTCGGCCGCGGAAACGGCGACCGCCGGCGCATGCACGCCCGGATGGCCGTGGATCGTCCGGTGCACCAGCCCCAGCGTGGCCGCAAACCACAGCGCGAAGGCCAGCACGCACAACAGTGCGCTGGCCTGGGCGGGTCGGGCTGCGAAACGCTTGAAGGGCATGGGCGGGATGGCTGGGGCGAAATGCCCGATCAGGCCTTCTTGAGCCTGGACGCGAAGGTCTTCTGGAACTTCTCGACCTTGGGCCCGACCACGAAGGTGCAGTAGCCCTGGTTCGGGTTGTTCAGGAAATAGTCCTGGTGGTAGGCCTCGGCCGCCGAGTAGTTGGCGAGCGGCCTGACCTCGGTCACCACCGGCGAACGATAGGTCTTGCTCGCCTCGATATCGCGGATCACTTCTTCGGCCACCAGCTTCTGCGCGTCGTCGAGGTAGTAGATGCCGCTGCGGTACTGCGTGCCCACGTCGTTGCCCTGGCGGTTGAGCGTGGTCGGGTCGTGAACCACGAAGAAGATCTCGAGGACCTCGCGCAGCGTGATCTGCGACGGATCGAAGACCAGCTTCACCACCTCGGCATGGCCGGTGCGGCCGGTGCAGACCTGCTCGTAGCTGGGGTTGACGGTCTCGCCGTTGCTGTAGCCCGACTCGACGTCCAGCACGCCCTGTACGCGGTCGAACACCGCCTCGGTGCACCAGAAGCAGCCGCCGCCCAGCACGATGGTCTCGGTGTTCGGTGAAGGCGTGTACATGGACTCTCCGTAGGCTCGAAATGGCGGAACCCCGCATTGTGGCGGCTTGACGGGCCCGGATGCGCTCACTACATTACTAACCCGTCAGTCATTAAGAATTCGATGCCCGCCTCACGCTTCATCAGCGACAAGTTCTTCCCCGCGCGCGCCAAGCGCGCGCGCCGCAAGGAGGCGCGCCCTGGAGAGCTGCTGGAGGCAGCGCTGGATCTCTTCGTCGACAAAGGTTTCGCCGCCACCCGTGCCGAAGAAGTGGCGGCCCGCGCCGGGGTTTCCA
>NZ_LMTS01000101.1:24591-30053 GCF_001541225.1 Variovorax sp. WDL1
GTTTCCAAGGGCACCCTCTTCCTCTACTTCCCGAGCAAGGAAGAGCTGTTCAAGGCCGTGGTGATCGAGAACCTGGCCGGCCGCTTCACCGAGTGGAACGCCGAGTTCGAGGTCTTCGAGGGCAGCACTTCGGACATGCTGCGCTACTGCATGCGCGTCTGGTGGGAGCGCGTGGGGTCCACCAAGGCCTCCGGCCTGACCAAGCTGATGCTGAGCGAAGGCGGCAACTTCCCCGAGCTGGCCGAGTTCTACCGCCAGGAGGTGGTGCGGCCCGGGCACGCGCTCCTGCGGCGCATCATCCGCCGCGGCATCGACAGCGGCGAGTTCGCGCCGGTCGACGTGGACCATGCGATCTACGCGGTGATCGCGCCGATGCTCTTCCTGATGCTGTGGAAGCACTCGGCCATGATCTGCGTCGACGGCCAGTCCGAGATCGACCCCGAGAAATACCTGGCGATCCAGGCCGAAACCGTGCTGTACGGCCTCCACATGCCGCCGAAGGCGGGCCCATGAAGCGCTACTGGAAATGGGCCGCCGCGGCGCTGGCCGTGGTGCTTCTCGCCGCGGGCGTGCTGCGCGCGCTCGAGGCTCGCCGTGCGCAGCAGGCCGCCGCGGCCTCCGCGGGCGCGCCGGTCGAGACCGTCGTGCAGCTGGCCCCCGCCGACGTGGTGCGCGCGACGAAGCGCGAGCTGGCGCAGACGCTGGCGGTCTCCGGCACGCTCAGGGCCATCGATTCGGCCCTGGTCAAGGCGCGCGTGCCCGGCGAGCTGGTGGGCCTCGCGGTGCGCGAGGGCGACACGGTGAAGGCCGGGCAGGTGATCGCCCGCATCGAGCCCGCCGAATACGAATCGCGCGTGCGCCAAGCCCGGGAGCAGGCCGAGAGCGCCCGCGCCCAGGCCGAGGTCGCGCAGCGCACCTACGACAACAACAAGGCGCTGGTGGAGCAGGGCTTCATCTCCCGCACTGCACTCGACACCTCGCAGTCCAACCTCAATGCCGCGCGCTCCACGCACCGCGCGGCGCTCGCGGCAGTGGAGATGGCCCACAAGTCGCTCAGCGACACCGTGCTCACGAGCCCCCTCAGCGGCCAGGTGGCGCAGCGCCTGGCGCAGAACGGCGAGCGCGTCTCGGTCGATGCGCGGGTGATCGAGGTGGTGGACCTGAGCCGCATCGAGGTCGAGGCCACGGTGGCCGCGGCGGATTCGGTCGCGGTGCGGGTGGGTCAACGCGCGGCGCTGCAGATCGAAGGTAGCGGCGGGCTCGGCCCCGCCGGCGCCGAGCGCAGCGTGGGCGCGAGCGTGGTGCGGGTGAACCCGAGCGCGCAGGCCGGCAGCCGCAGCGTGCTGGTCTACCTGCGGCTGGATCGCAGCGAGGGCTTCCGCCAGGGCCTGTTCGCGCAGGGCACGCTGGACATCGGGCGCACCGAGGGGCTCGCGCTGCCGCTGTCGGCGGTGCGCATCGACAAGCCCGCGCCCTATGTGCAGATGGTGATCGAGGGCCGCATCGCGCATCGGCAGGTCAAGACCGGCGCGCGCGGCCAGGTCAGCGGCCAGACGCTGGTCACAGTCCAGGGCATCGACGACGGCGCGGTCGTGGTGGCCGGGAGCGTCGGCCCGCTGCGCGAGGGCACGGCCGTGCGCCTGGCGCCGGCCACGGCGCCCTGAGGAATCCCATGTGGTTCACCCGCGTCAGCCTGAAGAACCCCGTCTTCGCGACCATGCTGATGCTGGCGCTGGTGGTGCTGGGCATCTTCTCGTACCAACGGCTGCAGGTCGACCAGTTTCCCGACATCGACTTCCCCGTGGTGGTGGTGATCACCGAATACCCCGGCGCCTCGCCCGAGATCGTGGAGAGCGAGGTGACCAAGAAGGTGGAGGAAGGTGTCAATTCCATCGCCGGCGTCAACGCCCTCACCTCGCGCAGCTACGAGGGCCAGTCGGTGGTGATCATCGAGTTCCAGCTCTACGTGGACGGGCGCAAGGCGGCCGACGACGTGCGCGAGAAGGTGTCGGCGGTGCGCCCGCTGTTCCGCGACGAGGTCAAGGAGCCGCGCGTGTTGCGCTTCGATCCGGCTTCGCGGCCGGTGTGGTCCGTGGCGGTGCTGCCTGATGGCGGGGAGGGCACCCAGCCCAGTGCCGTCGAACTCACCAACTGGGCCGACCAGGTCCTGAAAAAGCGCCTGGAGAACGTGCGCGGGGTCGGCTCGGTCACCCTGGTCGGCGGCACCAAGCGCGAGATCAATATCTACCTCAACCCGCAGGCCATGGAGGCCTTCGGCGTCAGCGCGCAGCAAGTGGTGGAGGCAGTGCGCAGCGAGAACCAGGCGCTGCCGGTGGGCGCGGTGCGCTCGCTGGAGCAGGAGCGCGTGGTGCAGATCGATGCGCGCATGGAGCGGCCCGAGGACTTCGGCCGCATCATCCTCGCGCGCAAGGGCGGCGCGCCGATCCGCATCGACCAGGTCGCGCGGGTGAGCGACGGCGCGCAGGAGATCGACAGCCTCGCGCTCTACAACGGCCAGCGCACGCTGCTGCTGTCGGTGCAGAAAGCACAGGACGAGAACACCATCCAGGTGGTGGACGGCCTGCGCAAGGCGCTGGCGGACATCCAGCCGCAGCTGCCGCCGGGCATGAAGCTGGAGCCCATCGGCGACGCCTCGCGGCCGATCCGCGTGGCCGTGGACAACGTGCGCAAGACGCTGCTCGAGGGAGCCCTGCTCACGGTGCTGATCGTCTTCCTGTTCCTCAACTCCTGGCGCTCGACCGTGATCACCGGCCTGACGCTGCCGATCGCGCTGATCGGCACCTTCTGGTTCATGGCCATGTTCGGCTTCACCATCAACATGGTGACGCTGATGGCGCTGTCGCTGTGCGTGGGCCTCCTGATCGACGACGCGATCGTGGTGCGCGAGAACATCGTGCGCCACGTGCAGATGGGCAAGGCGCCCTACGCCGCCGCGCTCGACGGCACGCAGGAGATCGGGCTGGCGGTGCTGGCGACCACGCTGTCCATCGTCGCGGTGTTCCTGCCGATCGGCTTCATGGAAGGCATCATCGGCAAGTTCTTCCACGAGTTCGGCATCACCATCGTGGCGGCCGTCCTGATCTCGATGTTCGTGAGCTTCACGCTGGACCCGATGCTGTCGAGCGTGTGGCACGACCCGTCCATCCACACGCACGGGCAGCAGGGCCAGCGCAAGGCCGGCCTTTACGACAAGACCATCGGCCGCGTCACCGGCTGGTTCGACCGCGCGACCGATCGCCTTGGCGAGGGCTACCAGTCCATCCTGCGGTGGTCGCTCGCGCACCGGCTCGCGACGATCTTCGCGGCCGTCGGCATCTTCGTTCTGAGCGTGACGATGGTCCCGCTGCTGGGCACGGAGTTCGTGCCCAAGGCCGACTATTCGGAAACCGCCATCAACTTCCACACCCCGGTCGGCTCCTCGCTCGAGGTGACCGAGGCCAAGGCCCGCCAGGTCGAAGGCGTCCTGCGCGAGATGCCCGAGGTGCGCTACACGCTCAGCACCATCAACACCGGCGACGCCCAGGGCAAGATGTACGCGAGCATCTACGTTCGCCTGGTCGACCGCAAGGATCGCAGCCGCAGCGTCGACCAGATGTCGACCGTGCTGCGCGAGCGCCTGCGCACCGTGCCCGGCATCACCGTCACCCATGTGGGGCTGCGCGACTCGGTGGGCGGCAACAAGCAGATCGAGTTCTCCCTTCAGGGGCCCGACCTGCAGGAGCTGGAGCGGCTCACGCAGCGGGTGATGGAGGCCATCCGCCCGATCCCCGGCCTGGTCGACCTCGACTCGAGCCAGAAGCCCAACAAGCCGACCGTGAGCGTGGTGCTGCGGCGCGACGCCGCCTCCGACCTGGGCCTGGGCGTGGCGCCGATCGCCGCCGCCCTGCGCACGCTGGTGGCCGGGACCACGGTGGGCAACTGGCGCGCGCCCGACGACCAGACCTACGACGTCAACGTTCGCCTCGCGCCCGAGGTACGCAACTCGCCGGCCGACCTGGCGCGCCTGCCCTTCGTCAGCACGGCCATGGGCGCCAACGCCGACGGCTCCAGCCGGATCGTGCGCCTGCAGCAGGTGGCCGAGGTGCGCGAGACCACCGGGCCCAACCAGATCAACCGGCGCGCGCTGGCGCGCGAGGTCAGCATCAACGCCAACGTCGCGAACCGCTCGGCCGGCGAGGTCTCGTCAGACATCCGCAAGGCGCTGGAGGCGATCGCATTCCCGCCGGGCTACGGCTGGCAGTTCAGCGGCTCGACCAAGAACATGCAGGAATCCTTCGGCTATGCGGTGTCGGCACTGGCGCTGGCGATCATCTTCATCTACATGATCCTGGCCAGCCAGTTCAAGAGCTTCCTGCAGCCGCTGGCGCTGATGACCGCGCTGCCGCTGACGCTCATCGGCGTGGTGCTGGCGCTGATGCTCTTCGGCTCCACGCTCTCGATGTTCTCGATCATCGGCATCGTGATGCTGATGGGCCTGGTGACCAAGAACGCGATCCTGCTGGTGGACTTCGCAATCCGCGCGCGCGAACCCGTGGTCGCCGCAGACGGCAGCACCACCCCCGGCCTGCCGCGTGCCGAGGCACTTCTGCTGGCGGCACGCGTGCGGCTGCGCCCGATCCTGATGACCACCCTGGCCATGATCTTCGGCATGGTGCCGCTGGCCTTCGCGCTCAGCGAGGGCTCGGAGCAGCGCGCCCCCATGGGCCAGGCCGTGATCGGCGGCGTGATCACCTCGTCTCTGCTGACGCTGGTGGTAGTGCCCGTCGTCTACTGCTACATGGACGACCTCGCCGCGTGGGCCAGGCGCATCTGGCGCGGCGAGAAGAAGCCGGCGCATCGCGACGGCACGGACGCGGCAAAGCCGGCCCCTAGAATCGAAAGTTTGACCTGAATCGCCCCCCAACACCCCGATAGGCACGAGGAACACCCCCATGAACGCGCCCATGAATGCCACCCACGACCTGGAGCGCCTGCGCTTCAACATGATCGAGCAGCAGATCCGCCCCTGGGATGTACTGGACCACGAGATCCTCGAACTGCTCGCGCAGATCCGCCGCGAGGACTATGTGCCCAAGGCCCATCGCAGCCTCGCATTCTTCGACATGGAACTCCCGCTCGAAGGCGCCGCCCACAAGGAGCCCGGCCAGTGCATGCTCTCGCCGAAGGTCGAGGCCCGCATGCTGCAGGACCTGCACATCAAGAAGCACGAGACGGTGCTCGAGATCGGCAGCGGCTCCGGCTTCATGGCCGCGTTGCTGGCGCACCGCGCCGCGCAGGTGCTCACGCTGGAAATCGATCCCGGCCTCGCAGCGGTGGCGGCCGAGAACCTGGGCCGCAATGGCGTAAGCAACGTCGAAGTTCGCAACGCCGACGGCTCGGTGCCGCTGCCCAGCGGCCCGACCTTCGACGTGATCGTGCTCAGCGGCTCGGTCGCTCGCCTG
>NZ_LMTS01000101.1:30161-62042 GCF_001541225.1 Variovorax sp. WDL1
CGGGTGGGCGAAGGCAAGTGGGACATCACCCAGCCGTGGGACACGGTCGCGCCGCGCCTGCTCAACTTCCCGGCGCCCTCGCGCTTCGTCTTCTGATGGTCGACCAGGTCCCCCCGAACCGGCTGGCCGACTGGTTCGCCCTCGATGCGGCCGCGTCACCGGTGCTGCTGGACGTGCGCGAGCCCTGGGAGCGTCAGACCGCGAGCATCGCGCCGCAGGGTTTCACGCTTGTCGCCATTCCGATGAACGAGATTCCGGCGCGCCTCTCGGAGCTCGAGCCCGGCCAGCGCATCGCCTGCCTGTGCCATCACGGCGCGCGCAGCCAGCGCGTGGCGGCCTTCCTCGCGCAGAACGGCTTCCCCGAGGTGGCAAACGTCGCCGGCGGCATCGACGCCTGGTCGATCCAGCACGACCCCTCCGTTCCACGCTACTGACAAGCACCGCTTCCACCCCTGCTGATCAAGGACCCTTCATGCCCGTGCTCCGGCTTCTTCCCCTCACGGCGGCTCTTGCCGCCGCGATCGCATTGCCGGCACACGGCCAGAGCCTGATCGAACTCTATGAATCCGCGCGCGGGTACGACGCGACCTACCAGGCCGCCCGCGCGCAGTACGACGCCAACCTGGCGCGCGCCGCCCAGGCCAGGGCCGGCATCCTGCCGAGCGTGGGGCTGTCGGCCGGCGCTTCGCGCACCGAGCTCGACGTGCACACGCCCGCCGGCGACGTCTCGCGTGGCTTCAACACGCAGAACGTGGGCATCAATGCCATCCAGCCGCTCTACAGGCCTGCGAACTGGGCCACCTACGAGCAGGGCAAGCGCCAGGTCGACATCGCGCAGGCGGTGCTCACCATCGCCGACCAGGATCTCGTGGTGCGCGTGAGCCAGGCGTACTTCGACGTGCTGTCCGCGCAGGACACGCTGTCGCTGGTGCGCGCGCAGAAGGCCGCGGTGGCCGAGCAACTGGCGGCCGCCAAGCGCAACTTCGAAGTCGGCACCTCGACCATCACCGACACGCGCGAGGCGCAGGCGCGCTACGACCTGGTGGTGTCGCAGGAGATCGCGGCGGAGAACGACCTGCAGGTCAAGAAGATCGCGCTCGACCAGCTGGTCGGGCGTCCCGGCAGCGTGCCGGTGCCGCTGGCAGCGCCGGTGCAGCTGCCCGAGGTGGCGCCCGCCGACATGAACGCGTGGGTGGCGCAGGCCGAGGACGTGCATCCCTCGATCCGCCAGGCACGGCTCGGCCTGGACGTGGCATCGCTCGAGGTGCAGAAGGCGCAGGCCGGCCACAAGCCGACCATCGATGCCAACCTGGGCTACAACGTCAGCAACAACCCGCAGGGCACGAGCACCACCACCACGAAGTCGCGCATCAATGCCGCAACCATCGGCGTGACCTTCAGCATGCCGCTGTTCGCGGGCTACGCGATCGAGAACCGGGTCAAGGAAACGCTCGCGCTCGAGGAGCAGTCGCGCTCGGTGCTCGAATCCACGCGCCGCAGCGTGACCCAGGCCACCCGCGCGGCCTACCTGGGCCTGGTCTCCGGCGCAGGCCAGGTGAAGGCGCTCGAAGCCGCAGAAGCCTCCAGCCAGAGCGCGCTCGATGCCAACCGCCTCGGCTACCAGGTGGGCGTGCGCATCAACATCGACGTGCTCAACTCACAGAGCCAGCTCTACCAGACCAAGCGCGACCTCGCCGTGGCGCGCTACAACGTGCTGCTGGGCAACCTGAGGCTGCGCCAGGCCAATGGCACGCTGACGGCGGACGACCTGCGCGCCATCAACGGCACACTCGCGACCGATGGTCGGCCCGCGGTCGACATGACCGTGACGCCGCCACAACCGCCGGCATCGCAGCCGGGCGCCACGGGACGGCCGCCGGGCGCACCCGTCATCATTCCGCCGGTGCCGCCCGTCCAGACGCCGCCTTTTGCACCGACGGCGCCGACGATGCCCTCGCCGCCTCCGCCGCCGGTGATCCTGCCGCCTACGCGTTGAGCACGCGCACGCGACTCACGTCGCTGAACGGAATCTTTTCCACGTTGCCGCTTGCGTCCGCGGCGCCAAACGACAAGCCCTTCTCGTCAATGTACCGAGGAGTGACGGTCTTGCGCACTGCCGGGGACGCCTTCAAGGAAATTTCGACTCGCGGCTTTTCCTGTCCAAGTGCGTTCCAGACTTCGTAGCGATGCCGAATTTCGTCGTTCGGAAGTTTCACCCAGTCGAAGGGATCCGAGGTCTTCGACGGTTCAACCGGCTTCAGCGCAACCGTTGCACCGGGCCGTTCGGGAGCCGAAGCCGAGTATGCGGGGAGCGGAGCCGGCGCCGG
Source organism: Variovorax sp. WDL1 (assembly GCF_001541225.1). Classification (GTDB taxonomy): domain Bacteria; phylum Pseudomonadota; class Gammaproteobacteria; order Burkholderiales; family Burkholderiaceae_C; genus Variovorax. Next base: position 32,489 of record NZ_LMTS01000101.1, read on the forward strand.
AGCCGTAGCCGGAGCCGGTGCAGTCGCCTTCGCGGCTTGCGGCCCCGGTTTGAAGGAAGGTGCGGAGGAAGGCACCGGCGCAATGGCGGGTGCCAGCTGCTTTGGCGCCTGCGTAGGCATCGGCTTCGGACGTGCGCCCGGCGACTGCGCGGGCGCCTGCCTACAGACATAGTCGAAGTACAGCATCGAGACAGTCGTGACCCGGTACGTCGTCGTCTGCGCGAAGAGCATGGCGCAAGCGGGGTGCTCTCGAGTGCGCTCGAACAACGCACGAACAGGGTCCTCTGTCTGGGGCCGAGCCTCGGAACAGGCCGAGAAGCGATAGCTCGCATGGATCGAGACTGTCGTCACCGTCGCCCTGTACGCGACGAAACCGGAGATGAAGCCTGCGTTGTTGCCGGGGTTGTGCGGCGCTGGAAGGCGCGTGCCCAACATGAAGCCTGCATGCACGGCCCGCGTTTGCGTCACTGACACGGACGCAGAAACGGACGACATGGACAAGACTGCGCTGACCCGAGCTTGCGATTGAGTGATCATGGTGTCTCCTTTTCAGGCCAGGGCCGAATCGACCATGTCCGCTCTGCTCTCGAACACCGGATGGGTCCCCAGGTGCCGAACGGCTGAGCAGGTAGCTAGGTGGCCCTTCAAGACATCGAGGACGCGCTCGCCATTGGGGGCCCCTTCTTCGAGCTGAACATGCATGCGCAGTGCTGCACGGCTCGTGCCGGGGATGAGCACGTAACTGCCCGACTGCGCGGCCAGGTGCGAATTGGCCTCGAGGAGCTGACGAAGGATCTCCGGTTCGGCAACCGCCGGAATCTCACCTAGTTCCGCCAGCACACTGAGCGTCCGGCCTTCGTCTTCCGCATGGTCCTGAAAGTAGAAGCGCATCCCGTCGGCTTCGACGCTGGCGGTCTCGAGAATCTCGGAGGGCTCGAGGCCGATCAATTCGGCGAGCTCGTGCAGGGCCTGCACATAGAGCGAGGCGACAGGTTTCTCCCTGGGCGATGTCGTTGGCATGTAACGTTCCTTGACTGTGATGAAGTGCAATGCCATCGGTCAGTAACCGGACCCGCGTGCCGGTTCCAAAGGGAGAAGCCTCATGCGCCGCAGCGGGCTGCCGCTGCGCACCCTTCCGCGGGGTCGCGCAGGAGCGTAGGAAAGCACCGCGTTCCCGGAAAACGTTACGTTTGCGAGGATATAACTACAAAGTATTCACATCACGCAAACCTGACCACCGATGCCTTCGCAGCGCTCCACCTCTTCCTTTCGCCTCACCCTCGTTGCAGTCTCGGTGGCGGCCTTGATAGCAGGATGCGGCGGAGGCGGCGGAGGCGGCAGTGGCGGCACAGCCTCTGCCCTGTCGGCAACATCGGGCGCGGCACCGGAGGGGAGCAGCGGTGGCCAGACCGGCCCGAGCGGCAGCGACGCGGCGGCCAAGCCCGGCAAACCCCGGCGCGCCGTACGCACCCTGCTCGACATCGAGCGCGAACGCGCGCGCGAGCGCGACGTGCCTGCGCCGATCGACCGGGGCGATGGCCCCAGGAGCAAGACGTCGGCGCTGCAGGCGGGCACTTCTGCAGGGCCCGGGGTGCTGGGCCAGTGGTCTTCCGCCAGCAGCTGGCCGATCAATGCCATCCACGCCATCCTGACCCCGGACGGCAAGATCATGAGCTACGGCACCGATCCCGACGGCAAGCAGGGCGCGCAGCTCTACTACGACGTCTGGAACCCCGCCACCAACGCGCACAGCCTGCTGCAGCATTCCACCCGCACAGACCTCTTCTGCAACGCGCAGGTGATGCTGCCGACCACCGGCCAGGTGCTGCTCGCGGGCGGCGACACCCGAGGCCTCAACGACGGCACGCCGGTAAACCTCGGCGTGCGCGACACCAACCTGTTCGACCCGGTGCTGCTGGAACTGAAGGCCTCCGGCACGCCCATGCAGTACGCGCGATGGTACGGCTCGCTGTTCCCGCTGGCGGACGGCCGGGTGTTGACCGCGGCCGGCATCGACGAGACCGCCGCCGGCGCCGGGCCGCCGGAGCTCTACACGCCCGGGTCGGGCTGGAGGACGCTGTCCAAGATCGCCAACTGGCCGGCGGACTGGTACTACCCGCGCGGCTTCCTGGCGCCGAACGGCAAGGTCGTGATCGCAAGCGGCAGCACCCTCTACAGCCTCGACGTCGAAGCCGAGACGATGGACACCATCGGCACGCTGCCCAGGAACACCGACTGGATGCTGCCCTGGGCCCTCTTCGACCGGGGCCGCATGATGATGGTCGACGATGAAGGCGGCGCGATGGTGGTCGACGTCAACGGCGCCACGCCGGTTGTCACGCCGATCGCCGGGCCCGGCACCAACCGCGTCTGGAGCACGGCCACCGTGCTGGCCGACGGGAAGGTGGCCGTCACCGGCGGCTCGTCGGAGGACAACGTGCTGGTCGACACCGCCTTCTCCACCCTGATCTGGGACCCGAAGACCAACGGCTGGACCACGGGCGCCTCTGCCGCCAAGCCGCGCCTCTATCACTCGTCGGCGATCCTGCTCCCCGACGCCACGGTGCTCTCGGTGGGCGGTGGCTCGCCCGGGCCGGTGATCAACCTCAACGCCGAGATCTACTCGCCGCCCTACCTCTTCGACAGCAACGGCCAGAAGCAGGCGCGTCCACTGATCAACTCGGCGCCGGCCAAGGTAGACCTCGGTGCGACCTTCGGCATCACGGTGGCCTCAGGCCGTGCGATCCAGCGCGTGACGCTGGTCCGCACCGGCTCGGTCACGCACTCCACCAACTTCGAGCAGCGATTCCTGGAGCTGCCCTTCACGCAGGCCGCGGGCAGTTCCAACGTCAGCATCACGCTGAACGAAGGGCCGAATACGGTGCCCGTCGGCTACTACATGCTCTTCGTCATCGACAGCGCGGGCGTGCCTTCGGTGGCCAAGATCATGAAGGTCGATGCGAGCTGGGCCAAGGCAGTCGACCAGGGCAAGAGCTTCACGCTGCCGGCTGCAACCGCGGTGCGCTATGGCACGGGCAGCCGCTGGGTGCAGAAGAGCTTATCCGGCACCGTCGCATGCACCAACGAGTTCTTCGGCGCCAATCCGGCTCCTGGCTTGGCGAAGGCATGCGAGGTGCTGACGCCGCAGGCCGCCGGCGTGGTGCCCGGCAACGAGCCGGCTTCCGGTGACAAGCTGGTTGCCAACGAGGGCGGCGGCTTCAGCATGGCCAGCCCCGCCCTGGTGAGCTTCGGCGCGGACACACGCTGGACCAGCAAAACCGTCTCGGGAAGCGCGAGCTGCACCAGCACGTTCTTCGGCGTCGATCCTGCACCGATGACTGCGAAGTCCTGCTTCGCGAGTGCGGCACCCTCGCCTGCACCTGCACCTGCACCTGCGCCCGCACCTGCACCCGCACCTGCACCTGCACCCGCACCCGCGCCTGCGCCTGCGCCTGCGCCTGCGCCTGCGCCTGCACCCGTACCCGCGCCCGCGCCTGCACCAGCCCCCGCGCCGACATACATCACTCTCGCGAGGGAAGGCGAGGACTTCACGGTTCCGACAGGCACGCCGGTTCGCTACGGCGCAGACACGCGCTGGGTTGCACAGACGGTGAGCGGAAGCGGGAGCTGCACCAATGCCTTCTTCGGGACGGACCCGGCGCCCTTCACGGCAAAGTCGTGCATGACTCCTGCGCCCGCGCCCGCGCCCGCGCCCGCACCGGCGCCGGCACCAGCTCCGGCTCCGGCTCCAGCTCCAGCTCCAGCTCCAGCTCCTGCCCCGGCTCCTGCCCCGGCTCCCGCTCCTGCTCCGGCTCCCGCTCCAGCACCCGGTACGGTGCTCGCCCCCGAGGGTGGCAGCTTCTCGGTCTCCCAGGCCACTGTGGTCAAGTACGGGGCCGACACGCGCTGGATCACCAAGACCGTCACCGGCACGGTGAGCTGCACGAATGCCTATTTCGGCGGCGACCCGGCGCCCTTCACGGTGAAGTCCTGCGTGGCGGGCTGAGCTGCCTTATTCCAGGCTGGGCTCGGCCCGCTCTTCTTGCGGGGCGGGCCGTTCCGGTGCCGCCTGCGCGATCGCCAGCAGCGCAGCAGCCGTGCGCTGCGCCGCGCCGCGGTTGGCATTGGCGAAGGCCTGCGCCGCCTCGGCCATCGCGTCGCGGCGATCCTGCTGCTCGACGAGCTTGAGCGCTGCCGTGACCGCATGCTCCATGTCGTTCACACGCAGCGAAGCGCCGGCCGCGAGCGAAAGCTCCGCGGCCTCCGCGAAGTTGTAGGTGGAGGGCCCCATGATCACCGGGCAGCCGCAGGCCGCCGCCTCGATCAGGTTCTGCCCGCCCAACGCCTCGAAGCTGCCCCCGAGCAGCGCCACGTCGGCCAGGCCGTAGTAGAGCGCCATCTCGCCCAGCGAATCGCCCAGCCAGATCTCCGACTCGGCCGGCGCACCGGCCGCGCTGCGCCGTGCCACCGCGAAGCCACGCGCCTCGATCAGCGCGGCGACCTCGTCGAAGCGCTGCGGGTGGCGCGGCACGATCATCCACTGCACCTCGTGCACCCGCCTGGCAATGGACTGCACCGCGTCATGCGCCGGCGGCACCGGCGCCAGCGCGCCGAAACGCGCGAGCACGTCCAGCAGCTGCGCCTCCTCGCCGTCGCGCGAACTCGCGAGCATGACCACCGGCCGCGGCAGTTGGCCGCGCAACCGCGCCGCGGTCGCGAGCTGGCGTGCATCGGGCGTGGCGTCGAACTTGAGGTTGCCGTACACGCCCTCGACCTTGGCGCCGAGCGAGACCAGCCGGTGCGAATCGGCCTCGGTCTGGGCCCAGACTGCCGCCAGCGAGGAATACGCGGGACGCGCCAGCCAGCCGAGGCGCTCGGCCGAGGCCAGCGAGTTCTCGTTCAGGCGCGCATTGGCCAGCACCAGCGGAATGCCCCGCTCGGCACAGGCCGCCGTGAGCTCGGGCCAGACCTCGGTCTCCATGAGCACGCCGATGCGCGGCTGGAAGCGGTCCAGGAAGCTCGCCACCGCGGCCGGCGCGTCCCAGGGCTGCCAGACCTGCAGGTCGCCTTCTTCCAGCAGCTTGGCGCCCTCTTCGCGGCCGGTGGCGGTGCCGTGGGTGAGCAGGATCGGGATGCCCGGGTACTGCCGCCGCAGCTCGGCGATCAGGATGCCGGCTGCGCGCGCCTCGCCCAGCGAGACCGCATGGACCCAGCACCAGCCGGTGCCGGCCGCGGCCTCGTCGTACCGGCCGAAACGTTCCTCGACCGCATGGGCGTAGCCGGGCTCGGCCACGGCGCGCCGGCGCAGCTTGCGCCGCACCAGCGGCTGCGCGAGGGTGGTGAAGACGCCGTAGAGGCGCAGCAGCAGCGAACGCACGCTCAACAAGAGAAATCCGGGTTCAGTGCGCGGCTTCGGCCAGCGTCGCGTCGGGCTTCACGCCCTTGAGCAGCGCGAGGAAGTCGTGCTGGATGCGATCAAGTGCGGCCTGCGTCTGCCCTTCGAAGCGCAGCACCAGCACCGGCGTGGTGTTGGACGCGCGGATCAGCCCGAAACCGTCGGGCCAGTCCACGCGCAGGCCATCGATGGTCGACACCTTGGCCGGCGCATCGAACTTCGCCGTCTTCACCAGCTGCTCGACCAGCGTGTGCGGCTCGCCCTCGGCGCATTTGACGTTGAGCTCGGGGGTCGAGAAGCTGGTGGGCAGCGCGTTGAGGGTATTGCTCGCGTTGGGCGTCTTGCTGAGGATTTCCAGCAGGCGGCAGCCCGCGTAGGTGCCGTCGTCGAAGCCGAACCAGCGCTCCTTGAAGAAGATGTGGCCGCTCATCTCGCCGCCGAGTGGCGAGTCGATCTCCTTCATCTTCGCCTTGATCAGCGAGTGGCCGGTCTTGAAGATCATCGGCTTGCCGCCCGCGGCCTCGATCGCGGGCGCCAGGCGCTGCGTGCATTTCACGTCGTAGACGATCGTGCCGCCCGGCACGCGCGACAGCACGTCCTGCGCGAACAGCATCATCTGGCGGTCGGGGAAGATGTTCTGGCCATCCTTGGTGACGATGCCAAGGCGGTCGCCGTCGCCGTCGAAGGCCAGGCCCAGTTCGGCATCGCCTGCGGCCAGCGCCGCGATCAGGTCCTTCAGGTTCTCGGGTTTGCTGGGGTCGGGATGGTGGTTGGGGAAATTGCCGTCCACCTCGCTGTAGAGCTCGGTCACCTCGCAGCCGATGGCACGCAGGATGGCGGGCGCCGATGCGCCGGCGATGCCGTTGCCCGAGTCGACCACGATCTTGATGGGCCGCGCGAGCTTGATGTCTTCCACGATGCGCTTCGTATAGGCCTCGGTCACATCTGCCTTGCGCACGCTGCCGCCGGGCGCGAGCTTCGCGCTGTCGGCTTCCATCACGCGGCGCAGGCCCTGGATCTCTTCGCCGTAGATGGCGCGGCCGGCCAGCACCATCTTGAAGCCGTTGTAGTCCTTGGGGTTGTGGCTGCCGGTCACCTGGATGCCGCTGTTGGCGAGCGTGTGCGCCGCGAAATACAGCATCGGCGTCGTGACCGCGCCGACGTCGATCACCTCGATGCCGGTGGCCACCAGCCCTCGGATCAGCGCATCCGCCAGCGCCGGGCCCGACAGGCGCCCGTCGCGCCCGACCGCCACCGCCTTCTCGCCGGCAGCGCTCGCCGCGCTGCCGAAGGCCTTGCCGAGCGCCTCGGCAACTTCCGCGTCGAGCGTGGTGGGCACGACGCCGCGAATGTCATAGGCCTTGAAGATCGATGCGCTGAGCTGCATGGGCTTCCCTTCGGATGAGTTCGAAAAATGAGGACCATTGTAGGCATGCGCTCTTGCTGCCAGATGTCCGGAAATGGCTACTCCTGCGCGTGGCGCTCCGTATCATCCAAGGCATGGCCCCTTCGACCGCCTCCCCCGCTGCAGCACTCGAGAGCGACGCCTGCTACCTGGCCATGAAGGCCCATGACGCGCGCTTCGACGGCTCCTTCTTCACCGGCGTGACCTCCACCGGCGTGTACTGCCGGCCGGTCTGCCGCGTCAAGCTTCCGCGGCGCGAGAACTGCCGCTTCTTCCAGCATGCGGCCCAGGCCGAGGCGGCGGGCTTCCGCCCCTGCCTGCGCTGCCGGCCCGAGCTGGCCCCGCGGGCCGCGAGCTGGTCCACGGAAGATGCATCGCGCATCCTCGCCCTGCAGGCCGCGCGCCTGATCGACGAGCCCGATGCCTGGATCGACGACGGCCCCGGCGCCGCCCGTATCGCCGCGCGCCTGGGCGTGAGCGACCGCCACCTGCGCCGCATCTTCGAGACGCAGTTCGGCGTCTCGCCGCTTCAGTACCTGCAGACGCGCCGCCTGCTGGCGGCCAAGCAACTGATTGCCGACACGCGGCTGCCGATGACGCAGGTAGCGCTGGCCAGCGGCTTCGCCAGCGTGCGCCGTTTCAACGCGGCCTTCGTCTCGCACTATGGCCTCAATCCCAGCGCGCTGCGACGGGCCGGCGCCACGTCAGGGGAACGTGGTGGAGGCTCGGTCGGCGTGCGCCTGGGCTACCGGCCGCCCTACGACGTCGCCGCGATGCTGGGCTTCTTCGCGCGCCGCGCGCTGGGCGGGGTCGAGGCGATCGACGACGTGGGCGGAACGCCCCGGCTGGCCCGCACGCTGCGCATCGCGCAGGGCGAGCGCGTGCATGCCGGCTGGCTGCAGCTGCGCTTCGACGGCGGGCGCGGGCAACTGCTGCTGCAGGTCGGCGATTCGCTCGCCGCGGTGCTGCCGACGGTGATCAGCCGGGTGCGCGCGATGCTCGACCTCGACGCCGAGCCGATGGCGATCAACGCCGCGCTGCACGCCAGCTTCCCGCAGGGCGACGGGTTGCGCGTGCCGGGCACGGTCGACGGCTTCGAGCTCGCGGTGCGCGCCGTGCTGGGCCAGCAGATCACCGTCGCCGCCGCCCGCACGCTGGGCACGCGGCTGGTGCATGCGCTGGGCGAGCCCATCGCCACGCCGGTCGCGGGACTCGGCCGCCTGTTCCCCACCCCCGCGGCCGTCGCGGCCGCGAGCGGCGATGCGCTGGGCCGGCTCGGCATCGTGCGGCAGCGGCAGTCCGCCCTGATCGCACTCGCGAAGGAAGTGCAGGATGGCCGGCTTGCCCTGCATGCCGGCGCGGACGTGCCGGCAACCCTCGCCGCCCTGCAACAGTTGCCCGGCATCGGCGACTGGACCGCGCAGTACATCGCCATGCGCGCGCTGCGCTGGCCCGATGCCTTCCCCGCCGGCGACGTCGCGCTGCAGAAGGCGCTGCGCGTGGGTTCCGCGCGCGCGGCGGCGGAGGCCTCGCAGGCCTGGCGCCCGTGGCGCAGCTACGCGGTGCTGCGCGCATGGCACAGTCCCCTTGCCGCCGGCGAATCCGCGGCGGCGCCGCCTGCCCTCGAGAGCGTTGCCGCCTGATTGCCGAACGAGAGAAGACATCGAGAGAACACATCATGAGATTCAAGAACGCCACCCTCCACAGCTGCACGATGCAAACCCCGCTCGGCGCCGTCACGCTTGCCGCCACCGATGCGGGCCTGGCCGGCGCCTGGTTCGAGCAGCAACGCCACTGGCCCGACACGCGCGGCTGGCAGGACAACCCGGCGCATCCGGTGCTGCGCGAAGCCGCGGCCCAGCTCACCGACTACTTCGCCGGCTGCCGCCAGCACTTCGACTTGCCGCTCGATCTTTCGCACGGCACGACTTTCCAGAAGTCGGTGTGGCAGGCGCTGCTGGCCATTCCCGCGGGCCGCACCACCAGCTACGGCGCGATCAGCGCGGGCCTGGGCCATCCCGCCGCGGTGCGTGCAGTGGGCGCTGCGGTGGGCCGCAATCCCATCAGCGTGATCGTGCCCTGCCATCGCGTGCTGGGCACCAACGGGTCGCTGACGGGCTATGCCGGCGGACTCCAACGCAAGAGCGCGCTGCTCGAACTGGAAGGTGCCTTGTGAGCGAAGGCGAGTGCACGGCCGCGAGCGCGGTGGCCAAGCCTGTTGCCCCTGTCGCCCCTGTTGCCCCTGTTGCGCCCGCTGCGCCGATCACGTCTGCACGCCCTGCCAGCAAGCGCTGGCTGGTCGACCTCGTGTTGCTCGGCATGCTGTGGGGTGCCTCCTTCCTGTTCATGCGCATCGGCGCGGCGGAATTCGGTGCGCTGCCGACTGCGGCGGTGCGGGTCTCGATCGCCATGGTCTTCCTGCTGCCGCTGCTGCTCATGCGCGGCCAATGGTCCAGCCTCAAGCAGTACTGGAAACCGGCGTTGAGCATCGGCGTACTGAATTCCGGCCTGCCCTTTGCCTTTTTCTCCTTTGCGCTGCTCACCATCAACAGCGGGCTCGGTGCCGTCCTCAACGCCACGGTGCCGATGTTCGGTGCGCTGGTCGCATGGGGCTTCTTCGGCGAGCGGCCCGACCGCTCGCGCACGCTGGGCCTGGTGATCGGCTTCGCCGGGGTCGCGATGCTGGCCGGGCGCAGCGCAGGGCTGCAATCCGGTGCGGATGAAGCCGCAGCACGCTGGGCCATTGCCGCCTGCCTGGCGGCCTGCATCTGCTACGCCTTCTCGGCCAGCCTGACGCGCAAGCACCTCACCGGCGTGCCGGCGCTAGCGACCGCGGCCGGCAGCCAGATCGGCGCCACGCTCGCCCTGGCCGTGCCGGCCCTCTGGCTGTGGCCGGCGCAGATGCCGAGCCTCAAGGCCTGGGCCGCGCTGGTGGTGCTGGGCACGGCCTGCACCGGGCTCGCCTACATCCTGTTCTTCCGCCTGATCGAGCGCGCCGGCCCCGCGCGCGCGCTGACCGTGACCTTCCTGGTGCCGGTGTTCGCACTGTTCTACGGCGCCGTCTTCCTGGGCGAGGAGATCACGCAGTGGATGCTGGTGTGCGCAGTGGTGATCGTTTGCGGGGTGGCCCTGTCGACCGGGCTGGTGAAGCTGGGGCGGCGGCCGGTGACGACCGCGCCGGCCCCGGGCAAGCCATAACGGCGCGGGTCGTCGCTGATCGGTTTCAGGCACTCGCCGGGTATGCTCGGCTGCGGAAAGGAGCAAGCCATGGGCACAGGCGCAGCACGCTTCATCCTCCTGCTACTTCTCTCGTTGGTGGTCGGAACCACATTCGGCGTCTGGGCGGGCTTCAACCCGTCCAGCCTGTCGGCGACGGCATACGTGGAGCAGCAGCAGAACGCCATCCGTTCGCTCAACACCCTGCTGCCCGCCATGGGCGCTGCCTGCATCCTGCTGGCTGGCTGGCTGGCGTTCCAGGCCAAGGGCGATCCACAGATGCGATACCTCCTGATCGGGACCATCGTTTGCCTCGTCATTGCTGCCTTGGTCACGCGTTTCGGCAACCAGCCGATCAACGCCGAGGTAATGACCTGGAATCCGCAGAGTCCCCCGGCAAACTGGGCGCAGCTCCGGGACACCTGGTGGCAATGGCATGTCATCCGAACGCTGGCCGGCATTCTCGGACTTGCCTTGGCACTGTTCGCGCTGCTTCCGCGCTCGGCCTCACCGCCAGGCCATGCCGGCTGACGGAGACAACGATCTGTGTCAGCAGCGCTAGAGCGCGCCCGCCATCACGTTGATCGCGTCACCATGCTGGTCAATCGCATGCGCATCCGGGGCACTGCAGCGTGCGGCGACAATCGCGCTCGCACCATGATGAAGATCCGACCCCACTGGCGAAGCCTGCTGCTCGCCGCCCTCGGCCTGACCTCGCTGATCCCGCTGGCCCAAGCCGCTTCTCCACCTCCTGCGCGCGTGCCCGACACCATCGAGCAGCGCGTCGCCGCCTGCATCGCCTGCCATGGGCGCGAGGGCGCCAGCACCAACGCCGGCTACTTCCCGCGGCTGGCCGGCAAGCCCGAGGGCTATCTCTACAACCAGCTGCTGAGCTTCCGCGACGGGCGCCGCTTCAACAGCGACATGGTGCACATGGTGCGGCACCTCTCCGATGCTTACCTGCGCGAGATCGCGCAGTACTTTGCCGGGCTCGAGCTGCCCTATCCGGCCGTGTCAGCGCGCAGCGACGCCTCGGCGCAGAGCCTCGCGCGCGGCAAGGCTCTGGCGTTCCAGGGAGATGCGGCGCGCGGCATCCCGGCCTGCGCGCAATGCCATGGCCAGGCGCTCACCGGCGTCGCACCGGCCATCCCCTCGCTGCTCGGCCTGCCGCGCCTGTACCTCGCCTCGCAGCTGGGCGACTGGCTCAACAACGGCCGCCATGCGTTGCCGCCCGACTGCATGGCGGAGGTCGGACGCAAGCTGAACGCGGAAGACATCAATGCCGTTGCGAGCTGGCTTGCCGTGCAGCCCGTGCCAGCCGACCCCAAGCCCGCGGCCGCGCCGCCCGGACCGCTGCCGATGCCGTGCAGCGCCATGGGGAGCTGACGCGATGCGACGCACCTTCTACGCCCTGCTCGCCCTCCTCGTGCTGCTGGCCTTGGCCGCACTCGGGCTCGTGGCCCTGAACCTGCGCGGCGAAGAACCGCTGCCCGAAAAGGCATCGGCCTTCAACCCGACGCCGGCCCAGGTCGAACGCGGCCGCTATCTTGCGCTGGCCGGCAACTGCGCCGGCTGCCACACCGCGCGCGGCGGCGCGCCCTATGCCGGCGGCGTCGGCATCGAGACGCCCTTCGGCACGGTCTTCGCCGGCAACCTCACGCCGCACGAGGAGGCGGGCATCGGCCGCTGGAGCGCCGCGCATTTCTGGCGCGCCCTGCACAACGGCCGCTCGATGGACGGCCGCCTGCTGTACCCCGCCTTCCCCTATCCGAGCTTCACGCGCGTGACGCGCGAGGATTCGGACGCGATCTATGCCTACCTGCGCACGGTGCCGCCGGCCCCCACGCCCAACGCCGCCCACAAGCTGCGCTTTCCCTACGACACGCAGGCGGCGCTCGCGGTGTGGCGCGCGCTTTTCTTCGTGCCCGGCAGCTTCGTTGCCGATCCGGCCAGGCCCGCCGAGTGGAACCGCGGCGCCTACCTGGTCGAGGGCCTGGGCCATTGCATCGCGTGCCACGGCACGCGCAACGTGCTGGGCGCCACCGAAGAGAGGCTGGGTCTCTCCGGCGGGCTGATCCCGGTCGAGAACTGGTATGCGCCGTCGCTCAACTCGAAGCGCGAGGCCGGCGTCGGGGACTGGGACACGCAGCACGTGGTCGCACTGCTCAAGAACGGGACTTCGCCGCGCGGCTCTGTCATGGGCCCCATGGCCGACGTGGTCTACAGCAGCACCCAGCACCTCGGCGAAGCGGACCTGAACGCGATGGCGGTGTTCCTCAAGCAGTTGCCCGAGGCCAAGGCGGCGGATACCCCAGCCCCCGCTGCCGCTTCGCCAGTGCGCCGCGATGCCGGCGTGATGGCGCGCGGCTCGAAGATCTACGACCAGCAATGCGCCTACTGCCACGGCGACGCCGGCCAGGGTGCCGAGGGCGCCTATCCGGCGCTGGCGGGCAGCCGCGCGGTCAACATGGATTCGGCCGTCAACCTGGTGCAGGTGCTGCGCCATGGGGGCTTCCTGCCCTCCACCGCCGGCAACCCGCGGCCTTACGGCATGCCGCCCTTCGGCCATGTGCTCGACGACGACGGCATCGCGGCTGTGCTCAGCTACATCCGCGGCTCGTGGGGCAACGACGCGCCGCCGGTCACCCGCAGCCAGATCATGCGTCCCTGAGAAGGTGTGCGCTGGGCTTGACCTTCCCATCATGGTAGGGTTGATGCTTCGAACCTGCCTCGACCGTGTGGAGGCGAAAAGGAAAGCGCAATGAACCAGGCCTTCCCCGGCAGGGAACCCTTCAACATCGGCGAGGCAGCCGCACGCTCCGGCGTCTCGGCCAAGATGGTGCGGCACTACGAGTCGCTGGGGCTGCTGCCCCGCATCAGCCGCACCGACGCGGGCTACCGGCAGTACAACGACAAGGACGTGCACACGCTGCGCTTCATCCGCCGTGCGCGCGACCTGGGCTTCAGCATGGCCGAGATCGCCGAGCTGCTGAAGCTGTGGCAGAACAAGCGCCGCGCGAGCGCCGACGTGAAGCGCATCGCCCTGGCCCATGCGTCGGACCTGCACCGCCGTATCGAGGAAATGGCGGCCATGAAGCGCACCCTTGAACGCCTGGCCGATTGCTGCCACGGCGACCAGCGCCCCGACTGTCCCATCCTGGACGAGCTGGCCGAGCACTGAGCGTGCAGATCAAGCAAAGACCTTGACCTTCCCATGATGGGAGGGTCGACAGTGGTCCTTTCCCAGGAAATCCGAGAACACCCGATATGGACAACAGCTTGACGATGCCGGCGCCCACCGCCGGCCTGCAGGAACGGTCGCTGCAGATCGAGGGCATGACCTGCGCCTCGTGTGTGGCACGCGTGGAGAAGGCGCTGGCCGGCGTGCCGGGGGTCGCCTCGGCCACGGTGAATCTCGCGACCGAGAAGGCCGAGGTTTACCTGGCCGGCCGCGACGTGGACACGGATGCGCTTTTGGCCGCCGTGCGCAAGGCGGGCTACGAGGCACGCCGTGCCGACGAGCCGCAGGCCGCGCCGGCGGTGAGCCGATGGCCCGAATGGTGGCCGGTCGCGATGGCCGCGCTGCTGTCGGCGCCGCTGGTGCTGCCCATGGTCGGCCTGCTCTTCGGCCGCACGTGGATGCTCGACGGCTGGCTGCAGCTGGCGCTGGCGACGCCGGTGCAGTTCTGGCTCGGCGCGCGCTTCTACCGCGCAGGCTGGAAGGCCGCGAAGGCGGGCAGCGGCAACATGGACCTGCTGGTCGCGCTTGGCACGTCGGCCGGCTATGGCCTGAGCCTCTACCTGCTGCTCGCGCACGCAGGCCACGACATGCCGCCGCATCTGTACTTCGAGGCTTCCGCGGTGGTGATCACACTGGTGCTGCTCGGCAAGTGGCTGGAGCTGCGCGCCAAGCGGCAAACCACGGAGGCCATCCGCGCGCTGAATGCACTGCGGCCCGAGCGTGCGCGGGTGCGGCGCAACGGACTCGAGCAGGAGTTGCCGCTCGGGCAGGTGAAAGTGGGCGACGTGGTCGTCGTGCGGCCCGGCGAGCGCATTCCCGTGGATGCCCTGGTGCTCGAAGGCGCCAGCGAGGTCGACGAGTCGCTCATCACCGGCGAGAGCCTGCCGGTCGCCAAGCACGCCAAGGATGCCGTGACCGGGGGTTCCGTCAACGGCGAAGGCCTGCTGGTGGTGAGCACCACAGCCGTCGGTGCTGAATCGACGCTCGCGCGCATCGTGCGGCTCGTCGAGTCGGCGCAGGCGAAGAAGGCGCCGATCCAGCGGCTGGTCGATCGCGTGAGCAGCGTGTTCGTGCCGGTGGTCATCGCCATTGCCTTCGCCACCCTGGCCGGCTGGGGCTTGGCGACCGGAGACTGGGAAGTCGCGATTCTCAACGCAGTGGCCGTGCTCGTCATCGCCTGTCCCTGCGCCCTGGGGCTGGCCACTCCGACCGCCATCATGGCCGGGACCGGCGTGGCGGCGCGGCATGGCGTGCTGATCAAGGATGCAGAGGCGCTGGAGGTCGCGCACAGCGTCGGCATCGTCGCGTTCGACAAGACCGGCACCCTGACCGAGGGCCGCCCGGAGCTCGTCGCCCTCGATGCCGTGGACGGCGACGCCGCCGCCGTGCTGCGCGCCAGTGCGGCCATCCAGGCCGGCAGCGAGCATCCGCTGGCGCGTGCCGTACTCGCCGCGGCCGGCAAACAGGGGCTCGCGGTCCCGGCGGCGAGCGAGGTGCGCGCGCACGCCGGCCGCGGCGTGGCGGCCACCGTCGAAGGCCGCGCGCTGCGCCTGGGCAGCAGCCGCTTCATGAGCGAGCTCTCGGTGCCGCTCGGCAAGCTCGCCGATCGTGCAGCGCAGCTCCAGGCGGAGGGCCGCACCGTCTCCTGGCTGGCCGAACTCGGCGCGAGCCCCAAGCTGCTCGGCCTGCTCGCCTTCGGCGACACGCCCAAGCCGACCGCCGCGGCAGCCATCCGCCGGCTGCACGCTCAGGGAATCCGCACCGCGCTCATCTCGGGGGACAACCGGGGCAGCGCCGAAGCCGTGGCCCGGCTGCTGGGAATCGACATCGTGCATGCGGAAGTGCTGCCCGAGGACAAGGCTGCCATCGTGGCGCAGCTCAAGGCGCAGGCGGGCACCCGCGCCGCGATGGTGGGCGACGGCATCAACGACGCGCCGGCGCTGGCCGCCGCCGACGTGGGCATCGCGATGTCCACCGGCACCGATGTGGCCATGCACGCCGCCGGCATCACGCTGATGCGCGGAGACCCTGCGCTGGTCTCCGATGCGATCGACATCTCGCGCCGTACCTACGCCAAGATCCGGCAGAACCTGTTCTGGGCCTTCGTCTACAACGTGGTGGGCATTCCGCTGGCCGCCTTCGGCTTGCTGAGCCCGGTCATCGCGGGTGCCGCCATGGCCTTCAGCAGCGTGAGCGTGGTGAGCAATGCGCTCATGCTGCGGCGCTGGAAGGGAGGCGCGGAATGAGCCTGCTGCAGTTGAGGTCGCGGCCGGTTCGCTGAGGCCCGCGGCGCTCAGGCGGCCATCTGCCGGCAAGCGTCCGCGCAACGGCGGCAGGCTTCGGCGCAGACCTGGCAGTGCGCGTGCGAATGCTTCGCGCACTCGGCCCCGCAGGCCGTGCAGATGTCCGCGCAGAGGCGGCAGATGGCCGGCGCGTGGGCGCTGTCGCGCGCCATTGCCGCTGCGGCGAGCTGGCAGATGGCGGCGCAGTCCATGTCGAGCGCGATGCAGCCGGCCATCATCTTCACATCGTCCTCGTGCAGGCAGGCGGCGGCGCAGTGGCTGCAGGCCATTGCGCAGTCGTTGCAGGCGTCGATGCACTGTGCGTACTTTTCATGAGTCATGAATTTCTCCTGGAACGGATGCCGGCGCAGGGCCGGCGGGTTGGAAAGGCGGCGCCGGGCTGCGCGCGAAGTACAGCCCGGTGAAGGTGGGGAACGAACGCTCGGGATGGCCGGGCAGGTAGAGGGAGCGTTCATGCACCTCCCACTGGTCGCGCAGCACATAGCCCCGTGCCTCGATGCCCCGGACGAAGCGATCGCGGTTGGACACCTGCAGCGGCACGAAGCACCCATGGCCGATGTTCTGTGTGCACACGTAATCGTCGCCCCCGTAGAGCGGCACCTTGTTGAGCAGGAGGTGCGCCGGCATCGCAGCGCAGCGGCCAAGCAAGGCGGCGGGCCGGCCGTCTTCCATGTACTGCAGCGAGCCCGCGGCGATCCAGACTTCGGCCGGGTCGCCGCTCAGTGCCTCGTCGAGATCATCGGTGAAGCGCAGGGCCGCGGCACCACGCTCCACGGCCAGCCTGCGGCCGATCGCGGCGATGGCAGGCACCTCCACGATGCGCCACGCCAGCGCCGCCGGCATATCGACGTAGGACCGGTAGGCGTAGTAATGCACACCCACCGACCCGCCGATGTCGAGCACGCTCGTGGCGCCCCGGCCGAAGGCGCGGGCGAGCCACCACATCACGGGATAGTCGTAGCCAAAGACCTTCCAGCTGCGCAGGTTCACGTACTCATCCGCAAGGCGCTCGTGTCCGAACTCCGGATTGGGCGGCAGCGATCGGCGCGCGGCCTCGAAGCTGTCGTACACACCGAAATAGAAGCCGAAGCCCTCCGGGGACAGGAAGTGCCGGCGCCGCCACTGCAGCAAAAGCGGCCGCGTCGCGGGCCCCTCCAGGAGCTCGCGCACCCGATGCGCGACGCTCGCGTTAGTCACCCCGCACTCCTTCGGCGCGAGGGAAGCGCCGCCGCCACAGATGAGTGTCTGAACCAGGACATGACCGTTTCCTCGAAGCGAAACGATCAGGCGACCGGCACGCCCGCGTTGACGGACATGTGGCCTACAGGATGTACGACGATTTCCGGCTGCCGTGAAAAGGCGCGAACGGCCCCGGACTCATTGACTGCCCCTCAAGTGGGGCCGTAGTCGATGAAGCCCTTGTTGATCTCCCCGACCTTGCGGGCCAGTCGGTAGACGCCGCCCCCTTCGCGCGTGCGGCTGGCGTCGGTGTTGCCCTCGATGGTGACGAGGATGCCGGCCGAGACCGACTCGATCAGGCCGGTGTGGCCCGCACCCCGGCCGTGGTCCATGATGAAGATCATCCCGGGCCCGAGGCGCGTGGGATCGGCCGTCGCCGCGCGCGCCGGGATGCGCGCCGCCCCCTTGGCCGCGGCCTTGTTCCAGTGGTCGAGGCAACCCCCGGTGCGCACCATGGGATTGCCGGCACGACCCAGCGTCTTCGAGGCCTCGTCGAAGCAGTAGTAGACGAAGGCGCAGCACCAGGGCAGCCCGGCCGGCACGCCGGCGCGAGCCAGGTACTTCTCGACCTCGGGGCCGCGGTTGGAGTTCATCGGGACCTCGCGCACCTGCTTCGCCTCTTCGCCCGTTGCGACCGCGAGCACCTCGGCCAGCAACGCGCTGCCGGCGTCGGCGCGCGCCGGGACACTGTCCGTTCCGAACAGCGCGCCCCAGGTCAGCGCGCCGATCTCGCCGTCCTGCTTCAGCGGACGGCCGGCCGAATCGACATGGCGTGCCTGGAACAGCTTCACCACCCGCCGCATGCCGGCATCGAAGATCGTGCCCTGCGAATCGGGGCGCGCAGC
This sequence comes from Variovorax sp. WDL1, assembly GCF_001541225.1. GTDB lineage: Bacteria > Pseudomonadota > Gammaproteobacteria > Burkholderiales > Burkholderiaceae_C > Variovorax. Next base: position 50,133 of record NZ_LMTS01000101.1, read on the forward strand.
AGGGTCGCTGTCGCCGCCCATCATCAGGCCGAGCTGCCTGCGAACCGCCTGCACGACAGCGGCATCGTCTTCACCGAGCTTGATGATGCGACCTGGATAGTCCATGCACTTCTCCTTGTGGCTTGCTCAGCTTAGGCGCGCGCATGCGCAAACGCATCGGCTGGACGGCGTACTCCGCCTACGTCCTACGGGACATAAGCGGAACCATGTACGAGATGCGCTGCCCAGATTCCTCAGGAGCTGTTGTGCCTGATGGCACCTCGTCAATGCGACATCAGCACAGGCACGGTCATGGTCTCGAGCATTGTGCGCGTGACACCGCCGAGCACTAGCTCTCTGAGCCGCGAGTGGCCGTAGCCTCCCATCACGATGAGATCGGCATGGATGTCCGCCGCGTGCGACAGCAACGCGTCCGCGGCGGCCAGGTCCGGCACCCAGCCGCGCCGCATGCGTTCGCCGACCGAGGGTTCACCTTGGCTCAGCACATTCACTGCCGCCTGCACACCATGTAGTGCAAGATAAGCTGTCACTTCCTGCAGCGACGCACGTCGACCTTGGACGTTGCCGTGACCCGCGTCAACGAAGCTCACGAGTTCGACGTGCGACGCCCGCGCCAGCAGCGGAATTGCGTCGCGCAAGGCGCGGGCACTTTCCCGTGTGTCCGTCCAGGCCACGAGCGCGCGCTGCAAGAGGCGGGGCGAGGTGAGGCTACCCGGCTCGGCCGCCCACCCGATGTGGGGCACGATCAGCACCGGACAGGCGGCGGCCAACAGCAGCCGGGCGGACTGGGCCGTCGCCAGACCGCCGCCCGCCGGATCACGCTGGGACGTGATCACCAGGTCCGATGTGCGCGAATGGGACTGTAGGACGTCGGCCGGATCGCCATCGCCGAACCTGAGCTCGAGCGGCACATTGATGCGCTGCCGCACAGCAGCCGCGACGCGCTCGCCGATGCCATGCAGCGAGGTACGCTGCGCGTGCTCGCTCTGCCGCACGAGCGATGCTGTTTCCGCACTGAGGCCCACGCCGGCACTTACCGGCGCTGCGACCAGCAATACCGTGAGTCGTGCGCCCAATTCACCCGTCAGCAATGCCGCCAGCTCGATCGCGTGACGCGATGTCACCTCATCGTTGACATGGACCAGCAGGTCGCGAATGACTGCCATGGGTTGCCTCCACTCTCAGTGCCTCCGATCGCGCATGATGGCGTGCGTCACCATGGTTTGGGTCACCCCCCAACGGCTCAGGAGCGATGCGTAGACCTGGCGTTCATCATCTGTGACTCGGCCATCGGCCGTGATCACGGCTGCGGACAGGCGACACACCAGCAGGCGCAGCCCGGGATCCGCCACCGCCTGCTGCAAAGCCAGCATCAGGCATCGGTCACTCGATCGCAGCCATTGCGTCTCGCTCAAGGGACGCCCGATCTCTTCCAGGGCCGACTCGGCCCGCGTCAGGAAGTCGTTCCGATGAATGCCCAATCTTTGGTAGGCATCAAGCCGGTCGAGTGCCGCGACCTCACGGGGATCAATCCGCCCATTCGCAGAAACAACGATGGCAAGCAGCAAAGCAGCGGCATCGGCTGCCGCAAGCGTGGTCGAAGGCATTGCGATCTCCTGTGTACGTGCTTCGTCCAAGCAGGATCGAGGCGGAAGTCGAGGACCTCAACCGGGATTCCCCCAAGGTCCGGAGATCCCGGCACTGCTGCTCAAGGGATCAACAGCACAGGCTTCTTGGTACCCGCGAGCACCTGCGTGGCAGTTGAACCCATCACCACATTCACGAGCGCGGAATGGCCGTGCGTGCCCATGACGATCATGTCAAAGCCGCCCTCATCGGCCAGCGCAACGATTGCGTCGCCAGCACGACCCAGCGCGAAGCGGGCGTCCAGCACCCAGCCGTTCTGCTCGGCGAAGGCACGCACCGGCGATAGCACCTTCTCCGCTTCTTCGTGGTACCAACTCTCGACCGTGGCGCGCGACAAGAAGGCTGCAGCGCGTGGCGTCACCGGCGGCACGATGGTCAGTGCCGTGTACTGGTTGTCCCCGCGAAGTATCTCCTCGTGCGCAGCCAAGGTGGCGAGCATGCGCTTGGTCGTTGAGCTGCCGTCGACTGCCAGCAGGATCTTCATGGCGGCTCCTTATTGAAGTGTGTGAATTCTCCGTTTGTTGTCGGTCCGGGAAGTTGACGCAAATCAAGCTGCGGCTGTTGTGTGGGCCATGTGGACCGCCGCGCGAGCTTGGCCGCAGCGGCCTTTCTCGGGGCCAGCTCGGCGTGCGGACGTGAGAGCGGTGCCATCATTGCCTGCATGTGCATGACACGAGGTGCAGACAAGGAATGAAGCATGCCGACATCGCCATCCTCCCCGCCGGGGAGCTCTCGCGCGCGGCGCTGGCCGCACTCTGGAACCAGGCCTACGAGGGCTACTTCGTGCCCGTGGCCTTCGACGAGCAGCGCTTCGCGCGGCACCTTCGGCGGGCCAATGTCGAGCTCGGATTGTCGAGGGTGCTGACGGCCGGCGGGGAGCCCGCCGGACTCTCGCTGGTGGGACGGCGAGAGGCGCGGGCCTACCTTGCCGGCTTCGGCATCGTCCGGGCGCAGCGGCGCCGCGGACTCGCCCGCCTGCTGATCGAGGTTCAGCTCGCTGCCCTCCCGGCGGCCGGCGTGCGCGACGTGGTGCTGGAGGTCATCGAGCACAACCCCGCGCGCAGCCTCTATGGCCAGGCTGGTTTCGAGGCGCTCCGGCCGCTGGAGCTTCTGTCCGGTACGCTGGAAGCGCAACCCGCCGAGCCCGCCGTGCTCGGCCCAGCCGATCTCGCCGCCGTGCACGCGCACTGCAGCACGGTCGCGCAGCCGACCTGCGATGCGCTGACGCAGGAGAACGCCGCCGCGATCGGCGTGCGGCGCGGCGACTCGCGAGATGAAGCGCTTCTTCTAAAAACGGGCAGCAGCGGCGCTGGTGGGCACCGGCCTGCAGGACCTTGCTGGAAATCCGGGCAGAGACGCTATATTGCGTCACCGCCACCGTCACCGCCACCGTCACCCTGCATGGACAACGACGAGGTCAACCAGCTGCTCGTACGCATTGGCCGCGAAGACCAGGCGGCGTTTCGCCAGTTGTACAAGGCGTTCAGCCAACGGGTCTACGCCTACGCGCTCAACATGCTGAGCGACCACGCGCGGGCCGAGGAAGTGCTGGTGGACACGCTCTACGAGGTCTGGCGCCACCCCGACCGCTTCCGGGGCGATTCGCAGTTTTCCACCTGGCTCATCGGGATCGCGCGCAGAAAGGCGCTGATGGTCTACCGGGCGCGCCGGCCCGACGAGGTGCATGCCGATCTGGACGACATCGCCGAAGTCACCGCTTCGGACACACCCGATGGCTACGCGGAGCTGGCGGGCAAGCAGCGGCGCGAAGGCGTGCAGCACTGCATGGGCAAGCTGTCGGACGAGCACCGCGAATGCCTGCACCTGGTGTTCTACGAGGGCATGGGCCTGGCGGAAGTGGCGGAGATACAGAACTGCCCGGAGGGCACCGTCAAGACCCGCCTGTTCCACGCCCGCCAGAAAATCAAGAAATGCCTGCAGTCACTGCTGCGCAGCGAAGGGAGCGCCGCCGAAGCCAAGGGCGCCCTCGCCTCCTGAACGACGCTTGCGGTGTACCTTGCATGCGCGCAAAAATAAACTGAACCATCCGCAAGGCTCGCGCAACCCAGCGGCATCATGAACAAACGCTTCGAAGAACTGCTCCCCTGGTACGCCAACGGTTCGCTGGGAGCCGAAGACCGCGCCTGGGTCGATGCCTACCTGCAACAACACCCCGAGGCCAGGAGCGAGCTGGACTGGTATCGCTCGCTGCAGGCCCGTGTCCAGGAAAACGCCCCGGCCGTGCCGGCGACGATCGGCCTGGCCCGTGCCATGCGCCTGATCCAGGGCGACCGCCCGACCTTGGCCGAGCGCATCGGCGCCTTCTTCGGCAACTTCGGCATGCGCCCGGCCTATGCGCTGGCCGGGCTGGCGCTCGTGGTGGTGCAAGGCGGCGTGATCCTGAACCTGCTAGGCCACGCCCGCGAGGACGCCGACCAGATCCGCGCGCTGAACGCGGTTCGCGTCGAAGAGGGTCCGATGCTCAAGATCAGCTTTGCCCCCGACGCCAAGGAGGCCGACATCCGCATGCTGGTGGTCCAGGTCGGCGGCGAGCTGGCCGGCGGGCCGGGCCAGCTCGGCGACTACTACCTGCGCGTGCCGGCCGGCAGCGAAGCGGCCGCGCTCGCCAAGGTACAGGGCGCTCCGATCGTCCAGGCCGCCTCGCTGGCACCGGGCGTGCCGCCACGGGAGTAGCCGCCATGGCCGCGCTGCTGACCCGCCGGACGCTGCTGCAAGGCGCCTTGGGCGCCGCGGCGCTGCCACTTGTCGGTACCGCCGTGGGCGGCCCCGCCAACGCCAACGCGAACACCAATGGCGCCGAGTCGCGCATCGCCTTGGTGATCGGCAATGGCGCGTATCGCGCCGCGCCGCTGAAGAACCCGCCCGGCGACGCCGCCGCCGTCGCGGCCGCATTGCGCGGTCTTGGCTACGACGTGACCCTGCGACAGGACACGCGGCTGCCGGACCTGATCGAGTCCCTGCGGGAGTTCTCGATGCGCGCGCCGAAGGCCTCGGTCCGCATGTTGTTCTATGCCGGCCACGGCGTCCAGGTGAAAGGCCGCAACTACCTGGTGCCGATCGACGCCGACCCGCTGACCGAAGAGGACATCCAGCGGCAAAGCGCCGACGTCGGCGAATTCGTCGACCGGCTCAGCGCCATTCGCACCGGCATCAACATCGTGGTGCTCGACGCCTGCCGCGTGAACCCGTTCGCCGGCGGCGTCATCGTCGGCCCGGATGGGCGGCGCCTCAAATTCCGCGGCGCGACGCCGGGTGGCCTGGCCACGCTCGATGCGCCCGTCGGCACCCTGGTGGCCTTCTCGACCGCGCCGAACGGCGTGGCGCTCGACGGCGCCAGCGGCAAGCACAGCGTCTATGCGCGTCACCTGCTGGCCAACCTGCCGACGCCTGGGCTGCAGATCGAGCAGCTCTTCAAGCGGGTGCGCATCGGCGTGGCCGAAGACACCGGCCGCGTGCAGGTGCCCTGGGAGTCGTCGAGCCTGACGGCGGACTTCTGCTTCAAGTCGAACGACAAGGGGCGGTGCGGGTAGTCGATACGCCGCTCATGCGTGGTCCTCCAGAAAGCGCTCGAGCTCACGCGCAAAGCGCAGCGGCTCGCTGACATGCGGCGAATGGCCGGCACGCGGGTAGACGGAGATCTGCGCATGCTTCACCGTCTCGCGATACCAGGCATCGAGCGGCAGCCCGGCGTAGTGCGGGCTGCGCGCCCCGAGCACGACCAGCAGCGGGGCGTCGAGGCGCGACAGCGAAGCACGGAAGTCGGCCTGCGCCATCGACTCGGCAAGGTCGAGCAGCGGCCGGATGTCGATGCTTCCCAGGCGCCGGCGCAGCATCCGTCCGAGCGATGTGTCGATGCCCAGCTGGCGCCTGAGCCACGCCCCCCCGAGCGCACCGACCTCGTTCAGCAGCGCCTCGGCCAGGTCCTGGCGCGCGCCCGCGATCAGGCCCGACAGCATCGCCGCACTGCAGCCGCCGAACAGCCCGAGACGCCAGCTGTCGTCCGTCACGATGCGCGGCGACTGGTCGACCAGTGCCACCGCGGCGACGCGCTGGGTGCCATGCAGATGCAGGTACTGCATCAGCGTCAGCGCGCCCATGGAGTGCCCGACCAGCACCGCCCGCTGCAGCCCGAAGTGGTCGAGCATCTCGGCCAGGTCGGTCGCCAGCCGCGCCAGGGTGATGCTGCCGCGCACCGGCCGGCAATGCCCATGGCCGCGGGCGTCCCAGGCGAGCACGCAATGGCGCCTCGCCAGCCGCCGCGCCACCGGCATCCAGTCGCGATGCGAGCACCCCACCCCGTGCACCAGCACCAGCGGCGGGCCCTTGCCGAGCACGAACACGGGCACCACCTGGCCATCGCTGGCCGTGAAGCTGTCGAATTCGCCGGCGGCGGGCGTGCCGAGGTTCACCAGCCCGAAGTTGCGCAACGCGTTCAAGGTGCCGCGCAAGCCCGTCAGGCGCGGTGGGTGTGGAGGCGGGTCTGGCGGAGCCCTGTCGAGCATGGCGGGCCATCCTACGCCGCTGCGCAGCCCGCCCGAAATCGGCTCGAACCCTTCTCGGCTGATCGCCGCGAAATTCCTTTGAACCGTTTCCGAAACCGGCGCAACCCATGGAGCGGGAAGGCAGGCAGATCGGCAAGCCCCACCACAAACCTCGTTCACCACTCTCAGGAGATCATCATGCAAATCGTCCGCAAAGCTTCCGTCCTTGTCGCCCTCGGTCTCGTCTTCGGGGGCGCCATGGCCGGCGAAATCACGGGTTCCACAGTGCTGTCCACCGGTGCCGTCAACACCTCCGCCGGCTTCCTGTCCACGGCGCGCCAGAACATCGGCGTGGCCGAGCAGAACGGCAAGATCACCAACAGCACCGTGATCGTCAACGGGGCCAACAACACGGCCGCCGGCTTCCTGTCGACGGCGACGCAGAGCGTGGGCCGCGCCACGCAGAACGGCAAGATCACCAACAGCACGGTCATCGGCAACGGCCTGAACAACGTGGCTGCCGGCTTCCTGAGCACCGCCACGCAAGAGGTGGGCTTCGCCAAGGACAACGGCGAGGTCGTGAACTCGACCGTCATCGCCAACGGCGCCAGCAACACGGCCGCTGGCTTCCTGTCCACGGCTCGCCAGCAGATCGGCGGCGCGCAAGGCAACGGCAAGCTGACGAACTCGACGGTGATCGCCACCGGCTCGGTCAACACCGCCGCCGGCTTCCTGTCCACCGCCGACCAGAGCATCGGGGTCGCCAAGTAAGGCGCTGCCGGCCTTCTTGTGCCCTGCTTCCGGCCTCCTCGGCCCCGACCCGCCCGCGCACCTGCGCCGGCGGGTCTTTTTCATTTCGGGACCGCACTTCTTGATGCTGCCGCGAATGCGAATTCCCTTGAACCGTTTCCGAACGCGCAGCAACCCATGGAGCGGAAGGCAAGCAAGCGCATGCCGCCCAACCCCTCACAGCAATCCCGCCAACCCTTCAGGAGATCCACCATGAAAGCCGCTCCCAAACTTTCCGTCGTCGCCGCGCTCGGCCTCGTCTTCGGTGCCGCCATGGCCGGCGAGATCGCCGACTCCGGCGTGTTCTCGACCGGTGCCGTCAACACCTCGGCCGGCTTCCTGTCCACCGCACGGCAGAACGTCGGCGTGGCAGAGCAGAACGGCAAGATCAAGAACACGGCCGTGATCGTCAACGGCGCGGTCAACACCTCGGCGGGCTTCCTGTCGACGGCCAACCAGAGCATCGCGCGCGCCATCCAGAACGGCCAGATCAGCCAGACCGCCATCGTGGCCCAGGGCGTGAACAACTCCGCCGCCGGCTTCCTGAGCACCGCGAACCAGGAAGTGGGCTTCGCGAAGGATGACGGCAAGGTGCAGAGCAGCTTCGTCGGCGCCACCGGCGTGAGCAACGTGGCCGGCGGCTTCCTGTCCACCGCGCGCCAGCAGATCGGCGGCGCCCAAGGCAGCGGCAAGTTGACGAATTCGACGGTGCTCGCCACGGCGCAGGTCAATACCGCCGCTGGCTTCCTGTCTACCGCCGACCAGAGCGTCGGCGTCGCGAAGTAAGAGCTCGTTCTTGTTCTTTCCCTGCGCCGGCGTCTTCCCCGCCGGCGCTTCCCACCCAGGAGACCTCCCATGAATGCAAGCCTCGCCCTCACCGCCCGCATCGTTCTCGCCGCCGTCACGCTGGGCGCAGGTGCCCACGCATTCGCGGGGCAGGAGCTGATGGGTGTCGATACGCGCTTCCGCGCGAAGATCGCGAAGGAAAAGATCCGCATCGCCGCCCAGGAGCGCAAGGCCGACGAGCAGGGAAAGTCACAGGGAAACTCCTCGGACTCCAGCACCTGCGGGAGTCAGAACATCGGCAACATCGACACCGGCGGGCGCATCGGCGCCTCGCCCCGCGAGGTGTTCGTGTTCGCGCCCAACGCAATCAACATCGTCGGCCGCGGCGGGTGCCGCTGAGCGCAGCGTCCCGCTAAAAAGGGAGATGTCATGAAACCGCCCAAGATCGCACGCCTCTTCGCGCTTTCCGCCACCGTCGCCGCGCTCGCCGGGTGCCAGACGCTCGAGGTCAGGCAACCCACCATCGACCAGACCAACGAGATCCGCAAGGGCCCCGAGGACCGGCCCCAGCGATCGATCACCGGCTTCTCGCATGCGCTGCGCTGCATGGACACGCTGCTGCTCGACTACGGCGTGCGCGACATCACGATGCTGACCGAGGAAATCAGCGACGAAACGAAGAAGCTGAACGCCGGCACGCGCGACATGCTGATCTCGTCGGTGTCGGACATGTCGCGTCGCAGCCGGGCCGTGCGCCTGGTCGCCTTCGGCAAGGACACCGCGAACGTCATCAGCTATCTGGCATCGGCGCAGAGCGCAACGGCCTACCAGGCGATCCCGCTCTACGACATCAAGGGCTCCGTCTCGCAGTTCGACGAGAACCTGGTCAAGAACCAGAAGGACGTCGGCATCGGCTTCGCACCCTTCATCAACCTCGGCGCAGCCAAGGATGCAGGCTCCAGCATGCTGGCGCTCGACCTGAGCGTGCTGACGACCAGCGACATGGCGGTGCTCGCAGGCGTCACCTCGCGCAACTCCGTGATGATCCTGAAGCAGGGCAGCGGCATCGACGGCGACGCCGCGTACCACAAGTTCGGCATCAACTACAGCATGAACCTGGCGAAAGCCGAAGGCCAGACGCAGGCGCTGCGTGGACTGGTCGAACTGGCGGCGGTCGAACTCATCGGCAAGCTCACCAAGACGCCCTACTGGAGCTGCCTGGGCGTGACCGACCCGAAGGCGAACGACGAAACGCGCCTCGAGATGTTCGACTGGTACCACGCGATGGCGGCGACACGCATCGAGCTGATCGCCTACTTCCAGAACCAGCTGCGCCGGCGCGCGTTCTACGACGGCCCGATCGACGGGGAGTTCAACCCCGCCATCGACGAAGCGATCGCGAACTACCGTGCCGCGCTCGGGCTCAGCCGCGAGGCGGTGCTCAACGAGCAGTTCTTCTACGCTTTCCTCGCCGCCGACCACACCAAGATCAAGCGGCCGGAGCAGCCGGCTCGCTACATCGCGCCGGAAACGGTCGCCGCGGGGCCCGCAGCGATCCCGGTGGCGGCAAGTGCAGCCTCCGCTTCGCCTGCGGCGGCGGCATCGGCCACGCCGGCCCCGTCAGCCCCGGCGCCGCTGAAGCTGTCGGTGAGCGCTCCCCGGCAGCAGACCCGTTTCGCCCGCGGGGAGCCGATCAGCCTTTCCCTCGCACCTTCGCAGGACGCACATGTCTACTGCTACCTGCAGGACGAGGAGTCGAAGGTCATACGCTTCTTCCCGAACCGCTTCGCCCGCGACTCCCGCATCGCTGCGGCCCAGCCGCTCACGCTGCCCGGGGCCATGCGCTTCCAGCTCACGATGAACACGAAGGGCGTGCCCGAGACCATCTCCTGCTTCGCAACGCCACGCGACGTGCTGGCTTCGCTGCCGCAAGCCCTAGTCGGCACCGACTTCGAACCCCTCCCCGGCGCCACGCTCGACTCGATCCGCGTCGCCTTCCTCAAAGCCAGCGGCGGCACGCTCGCCCAGGAGAACTTCCGTGTCCAAGCCAAATGAATCCCTTCCTGGCCGTGCGAAGTGGCTCGGCATCCGCCTGGCCGCCGTGAGCGCAGTCGCCCTGGCCGCCGCGGTCGGCCTCCTGCAGCTGCCCTCCGGCGCCACTGCAGGCGTCGCGGCTGTGACCGCCACCGCTGCCGCAGATGATCGCGTCGTCTCCGGCCTCCCGCCGGCGCCCCCGCCCCCAGCCTCGACGCCGTCATCACGTCAGAAGGGCCAGGGCACCTATCGTCTGCGCTGCTGGCAGTACGGCCGCCTGTTGTTCGACGAGGGCCCGGTCACCCTGGGTCCCGAGGCACGGCAGGGCGCGAAGCTGGTGGCGACCGACCGCAACGGGGGATCGGTGATCGTCACCGACTCCGGCTGGACCACCTGCCAGGCGCGCCCCTTCCCCCCGGCGCCCAACCTCGCGTTGCCGCGCTGAGGCCAAAGCCGCCGAACCGAAGGAACTGCACCATGAACTGGTTCAGCCGTGTGTTGCCGGCGCGTGGCGCGCTCCGCGCCTCGGCTCTGGCCGCCGCCTCGGCCGCGGTGCTTGCCGCGACCCTGGCGGGGCCGGCCCAGGCGGCCACCGAGACCCGCGGGGTCACCGGCTTCGACGAGGTCGTGTTCGCGGTTGCGGGCGAGCTCAGCATCGAGCAGGGCCCGCGCGAGACCCTGACCCTGGAAGCCGAACCCGCGGTGTTGCGCAAGATCACCACAGAGGTCCAGGGCCGGCGCCTTCTCATCGGGCTGGCGCCCGGGCGCATCGAGACCCAGCAGCCGATCCGGATGAAGCTCGGCGTCCGCACGCTGCGCGCCTTCGAGTCGCGCACCGCCGGCGACATCAGCATCGGTCCGCTGCGCAGCGAAGCGCTCTCGCTGGTGCTGGCGGGCGGCGGCTCGATCCGCCTCGATCGACTGGAGGATGCGCGCAGCCTCGACGTGCGGATCACCGGCGCTGGCGAAGTCGCTGTCGGCGGCGGCAAGGTGGTCGCGCAGCAGCTTGCCATCACCGGCATGGGCCGCTATTCGGCGGCCAGGCTCGCCAGCGAGCGCGCTGAAGTCGCGATCGACGGCAACGGCGAAGTGCGGCTCGCCGCCAGCACCACGCTGGCGGTGCGCATCGGGGGCGTGGGCCACGTGCGCTATCACGGCGACCCGGCGGTGACGCGCTCCATCCGCGGCATCGGGTCGGTCGAGAAAGATTGAACCGCGCCGGCGGCGCTCGCAACCCATGGGCATCGAGAAATTCAACGCCACGCCCCAAGGAGCCCTGAAATGACCCGCTACCTCAGCACCCTCGCTCTTGCCCTCGCCGCCACCTTCCTGGCCCCCCAGGTCAAGGCCGAGAAGGTGATCATGTACCGTGAAGGCCAGCTCGTGAGCCCGCAGGACGTGGCGGCCGTGCTCGGCAACGGCACCCGCTCGATCCGCCTGCTCGACGATGCGCCCGCAGCGGCAACCCCGACGAAGTATGTCGCGGCCGCTGCCGCCGCCCTGGCGAAGACCTCGGCACGCCCGCCCCGCGTGGCCCGTGTGTCCGCTGCGCCTGACGACGTCAGCGCCGACGCATCGGCCTTGTCCCTGCCGGTGCGCTTCGCCTTCGACTCCTCCGACATCCTTCCCGCCGCACGGCCCCAACTGGACGCATTGGCCGACGGCATCAAGCTGCTTGCGCCGAGCAGCATCGTCACGGTCGAAGGCCATACCGATGCGGTCGGCACCGATGCCTACAACCTCGAGCTGTCGCGCAACCGCGCCCGCGCCGTGCGCGACTACCTGGTGCAGCACCACGGCATCGACGCCGCACGCCTGAAGACGGTCGGCTACGGCGAAGCCCGGCTGGTCGAGGCTACCGATCCCCACGCCGCCGTGAACCGCCGCGTGCAGTTCCGCGGCAGCTGAACAGGCGCTCGGGGGGATGGCTGCACTCCCCTTGTGCCTGGGATGCGCAGCACGGAGAATGGAATGCGGTCGCCAGTGGAGGTGCTCAGGCTGTGTCGAATCTTGCATCTCTCTTCGCTCTGGGGGCCTGCTCCCTCGCCCTCCGGGGGAGGGGTGGGGTTGGGGGTGGGGCGCCGGGCGCTCGATGGGGGCGCTACGCTTTGCTTGAGGCTGGAGCCGGGGCGTCGTCCCGGCAGCCGAGTCA
>NZ_LMTS01000222.1 GCF_001541225.1 Variovorax sp. WDL1
TACGCCAACGTCTACGCGGACGATGGCAGCCGCGACCAGCGCGACCCCTCCGTGCGACGACAGAATTCATCAGATTCGTTGGCTGCATTTCTCCCAGAATCACGCGCGGTCGTGTGACCGGACCAGATTCAACGACTGGAATGGAAGGGAAGGGAAGGCAATGAAATGCAGCGATTGAGAAGGTTGTGGCTGACAGCGGTGCTAGCAGGCAATGGCGTCCTGGCGCTTGCCTGCAGCAATTCGCCAGACCAGGAAGCTGCGCC
>NZ_LMTS01000319.1 GCF_001541225.1 Variovorax sp. WDL1
AACGGCCGCGGCAGTTCGGTCAACGTGCTCAGGTCTGCCAAACGCGGCGGATCCGTCGACTTGACGCGGTAGATCCATGGCGCTTCGACGCGGTAGACCTGCATTCGTCCGTCGTGATCCGTCTTCTTCCAATTGCTCGGCAGAAGCCTGATCCCAAGCTTCGTCTCGAACTCCTGCAGTGCGGGCTCCTTGTTTCCGGGTTTGAACAAATCCAGCGCCTCGTCGACAAAGCGCCGGAACTCCGGCGGCCAGTTTCGTGCAGC
>NZ_LMTS01000094.1 GCF_001541225.1 Variovorax sp. WDL1
GCCGTGCCCGCCGCGGTCTATTGATCAGCGTTTCCCTAGGGAAACCCCTCGGCCTTGAGCGGCATAGCCCCGCCACTGGCTCAAGAGATCGCCCCGCTCAGATAGACAAAAGCCCAGCCCTTCGTTGGCCGCCATCACCTCATTCCAATGAGCCTCAAGGGATGCGATGACAGCTGGGGCTGTTCGGTTGGCCTGCCCCAACTTCTCCGTAAGCCGGAGTACTAGTCGGCCCTCTTCGCTGTCATTAGACATGGACAGCGCCGACAGCCTGATGCTCTTGCCGGCCACGATGGCCATGAATGTCTCGGTGCTGCAGTAATGATGCAAGGTCGCAGGTACGTGATGGGGCGTGAACTTGTCAAAAACTAGGTCTACAGGACCGTTTGCCATCGGCTTCTCCATCCCGGGGGCGTGGTTGTATGGGCTGTGCTCGACAATGATAGGGCGAGCGTCTTCCGTCGCCTGACGAGGCCTCCGTTCCCCGGCCCTAATGAAGCACGGTCGCTGACAATTGGCTGGGGCAATTCCGTACTGCTGTCACTCGAGCAACGAAGCTGTGCGGTAGCCGGTGACGAACTGGGGGGAGCCGGGCAAAGGCGAGGATACTTGCTACCGCCACAATGGCTGCGTGCATCACTTGGCGACACAATGCACCATGCTCCGACTTCAGTTCGTTCTCTTTCAAGCCGACGAGGCGGCGAAGATGCTTCGCGCTGGCGCAGTGCCAAGGCTGCGGACGGCACTGCTCCTGCTGGACAACTGCACCGAGGTTCTTCTCGACCGCTGGATAGAGGATCGGCTAGCGCACGAGGACATGCAGCGGCAGATCAAGATCCGCGCAGTCGAAGCAGCCATCCCCAAAGATCATCCGCATCTCGCCGACCTCTTCGTGCAGACATTCCTTACGGCCACCGACGCATCCAGGGTCGCCCGATTGTTTAACGAGAAGCTCGCGTTCGCGTCCGAGCGCGGCGCACTCGCGCCGACTGTCGTGTCCGTGCTGTCTCACATTCATCGATACAGGAACGAGAGCTATCCCGGAGGGCGTGTGCGGCCCGGCATTCTTAGCACAACTGTCGCAATCCAGATTCACCTTGTTTGCGACCTCGTCCGAACGCTCCAGCCTGCTTCCGCCGGGTACAGCTCGAAGCAGGACTTCTCGTGGCTTACTGAACGCTTCGGCATCCGCAACCCCTCAACGCTATGGGAAGAACGCGAGATCAGACGGGTTTTGGCTGAGATTCGGGGCGCTGCCAATGTCGACATCGAGGCCGCGCCTGCTGCTTTGGCCGAGAACCTCGAAGAACGCATTGAAGCTCTCGATGAGACGGTCGAGTTCCTGGTGGATGAGGCGCAGATCGAGACGACGCCTGATGCCGTCATTGCTGCCGCGCAGGCGTTCACTCTGAAGAAGCTCAGTAGCGAGGTCGCCTATCCTCCGCCTCCACGCGGGCTCGACAAACTTCTTGATAGTTCGGTGATCGATCGCGTCCGCCACATCCCCGACATGCTCCGGAATCCGTCCGACAGCCTCAAGGTCTTTGATGTGTTCGCGGACGCGGACGCGGCGCTCGACCGAACAGAGTACGTGCTCGGCCAGCTTGCGATGGCTGTAGACCAAGCGATCCAACTCGAGATTGATCGAGCGCGTGACAAGTGACAGCCGGCGCCTGCACGGCTCCGCCGCTGGTGCTCAGAACGAAGTACTCCGAGCAACCGCGGAGCAGCCCCTCCAGCGCGCCAACGGTCCGCGGGTAGGGCTCGGTAGCCCGGCAGGCTTGCGCTATCAGGTTTGTCTTCCATGTTAGTCAGGGGTCTCCGGACCGCCGTCACAGGCGGCAAATGGGAATGACACAGCCAAAATGTCGTCCTCGAACAGCGCGCGAAGCGCAGGAGGCGACGGACGATGGCACTACTTGACGAGATTCTGGCCTGGGCGGCCTATGAGCTCAAACCATGGCAGGGCGACGCGGTGCGGCGCCTGTTTCAGAAAGTCACGCTCGACGACGGTGACTACGACGACCTGCTGCTGATGCTGAAGAGCACCCGCGGCCTCGCCGGCGAGGTCATGCCGACTCCGGTGCCGCTCGCCAAGGCGCATCTACCAACCGCCGGTGCTGCGAATCCCATTGTTTTGGAGGCGCTGCACTCCCTGCGCAACGTCAATCGTCTGGCTGAAGGGCAGCGCCTGGAGTTCCTGCCCAAGGGGCTGACTGTCGTGTTTGGGGACAACGGCGCAGGCAAGTCGGGGTACTCCAGAGTCATCAAGAGCGCCTGCCGGGCGCGCGTGAAGAACGAGCCGGTTCTGCCGAACGCGGGGCTAGAGGCACGCCTGCAGCAGACCCCCGAGGCAGTTTTCACCGTGTCATGGAATGATGGCAAGAGCTTCGATGTCCCCTGGAAGGCCAACGCGACAGCGCCTCAAGACCTGGCTTCCGTGGCGATCCTGGACACCCGTTGCGCACGGGCCTACACCGACCAGGAAGGTGAGGTCCTCTTCGCGCCGTACGGACTCGACGTTGTCGAGGACTTGGCGCGGGTCGTCTTTCCGAGGCTTGAGCGAGCTATCAAGCAGGAAATCGTCGGCCTCGCCGTATCCGACAATGCGTTCGTCGACCTGAAGCAGACCGACACCGCAGTGGGCCAATTCCTCAGGCAACTGTCCGCCTGGACCAAGGACGCAGCCATCGAACAGGCGTTGCAGTTCAGCGAGGAGAACGCCGCGCGACTGGAGGTCCTGACCGCGGCGCTGGCGGAGCAATCACCGGCAGAGAAGGCCCGCGAATTGGAAGAGCTGGCGACCCGAATCGCGGCAACGGCGCAGGCGCTTGAGGGCACCCAGAACGTCGTCGCCGACAGATTCGCTGACGGCGCTGTGGCGGATCGATGAGGACCTCAGAGTGGCGCTGGAAGCGGAGACCTTGGCCGCCAATCAACTGCGAGGGGAAGAGGGGCTGCTCGACGGCACCGGGCAAGGGCCGTGGCGCCAGCTCTTCACTGCGGCGCAAGCCTTCGTCGAGACGCACCAGCACTCGACCACTCCCGGTGCACCGTGCCCGCTGTGCCAGACCCCGCTTGCGGAACAGGCGGCTTCCCGCTTGCGGCGCTTCGCCCAGTTCGTCGTCAACGACGCGAGCGTTCGGGCGGACGGTCAGCGAACCCGCCACCAGTGCACCTTCGAGAACCTGCGCAGCACGCAGCTGCGAGCTCGGCTCGAAGAGACCACGGTGACCTACATCGAGGCCAACTCGGCGGGATGGACCGCGGCCAAGGATGCCTTCGAGGCGACGGTTGAGAGCCGGCGGCAATGGGCGCTGGATGCGGGGCTCAGGACACACGACTGGTCGAAGGCGCCCCCGGTCTACACCACCCGGCCCATCGAGGCAGCGCGGCAGCTGGAGGGCTCAGTGCGGGAGCAGGCCCACATCCTGCGCGAGGCCCAGCCCGGGCCCGCGCGGGCCACGCTGCAAAAGGAGGCCGACGAGCTGAAGGCTCGGCAGGCGCTGTCGGCGCGGCGCGATGCGCTTTACGAGCTCGTCCGGGCCAAACGCCTGCACCACAAGCTGTCAGACTGCCTGGAAGACCTGAAAACCAAACTGGTGTCGGATAAGGCGGGTCAGCTGGCGGAATCGGCGGTGACGCGGCAGCTGAGCGACGCACTTAACCTGGAGTTCGAGAAGCTGGGCATCTCCCATTTGCAGACGTCGCTGAAGGCGCGTACCGAGCGCGGTCGTCAGAAGCTGAAGCTGGTACTCGACCTTCCCAATTCGACCAAGCCCGAGGACATCCTGAGCGAAGGCGAGCAGCGGGTCATTGCCATTGGCAGCTTCTTCGCCGAGCTGAGCGTCGCCCACCACCGTGGCGCGGCCGTCTTCGACGACCCCGTATCCTCGCTGGACCACCAGCGGCGCCAGCGGGTCGCTCGGCGGCTCGTAGAGGAGGCGAAGACACGCCAGGTGGTCGTGTTCACCCATGACACGGTCTTCCTGGCGGAGCTCCTGCTCCTGTTGAAGGCCCCGGCGGCGCCGCCCCACGTCTGTCGTTTCCTGACCTTTAGCCAGCAATCCACCGGGCGGATTCACGACGGGTTGCCCTGGCACCACCTGCCGACGAAGGACCGGTTGGACAAGCTCGAGAAGCTGGCCAGCGCTTTTGCGAAGGACGAATCGAACCTCGACAACGACCAAGCCGAGGCTCGAGCCCGAGACCTCTACAACTGCCTGCGAGGGGTCGTGGAGAAGGCGGTTGAGGAGGTCGTGTTCTGTGGCACGCTGGAGCGCTACAACGACTACGTGCGGGTCGCCTCCATCAAGCAGACCGTCGGCCTGAAGCTCGAAGAATGCGAGCCGCTGATCGACTTACATTCGCGCGCCAGCGACATCGTCGCGGGCCACGACAAATCGGGTGCCCGAGCATTCGCTGCGCCGAACGCAACAGAGGCCTGGGACGACGTCGAGAAGCTCAAGAAGGCACTCGACACCATTCGGGACCGGCGCAAGGCACCCAAGTCGACCACGCCGCCCTGACGGTTTCGCCGTGAGGCAAGGCTCCCAGCGGCTAGGGTAGTTCTCCCGCCTCTCAGGCCGCTACCGGGAGGCGAACTCTAGCGTCCCTTCGTATTCGTACGAAGAAGCAAAAGCAAGGCCGCGCAAGAGACCCACGGAGCTGATCAATTCGGCCCGCAACAGCGAATGTCCTATGAGTGGCGAGCGCTGCTCGGCGAGGGGCCCGCTATGGGTCGGATACCTGAGTAGCCCTACGGGAGCGGCCGTCATCTGGCCGAGGTGCGACACGAGATGTTGCTCAGCCACATCGTGCATGTCGGCAGCACCCTCAGCACCGGTCGGCCGCGGCGCACTAGGCCCCGCACCTCAATGATCGTGATGTGGTTGACACCGTGAACTCGGTGACCGCGATGGACGGACCGCAACCGCTGCGAATCGGCCGTTCGGCTTGTCACGATAACCGAAAGGCGCAGACCCTTACCGGATCATCGGTTCGAAAGATCCGGTCGGAGAAGGTGGGTCGGGCTTGTTGGGCACGAAGACGCGGTTTCAATCCTCTCGCCTAAGGCCCCTCCTACGCTTCCAGCACCTCGCCGGTCTTGTCTGCGGTCACGTTCATGTAGCTGGTCACACATGCAGTAAGGCGCTGAGCGAGATCGAACAACTGGTCGACTGTTGAGATCGGGATCCGCTCCTCTTCCTTGTTTTCGTTGAACAGCCCCACGACGAGCTTCGATTCGTTGTTGAAACGCAAGCGGCAGATCGGCTTGCGATTGTTATCGTCGAAGAGAATTGCGCAATAGCTTGCGGCATCCCGAATGAAAATACGTCCTGGTTTGACGACGGGCCTTAGGATGGCGCGAATGATCTGATAGGCCTCGAACTCAACGGCCGAGGGGGTGAACCCTTCTTGGGTGCTTCGTCCCGTCTCTGCGCCAAGCGCGTCGGCAACGGCGAGGACAGGTGAAAGCGGCGGCTCTGGAGTCATGGCGCCCTTGAGGCGCTCATTGATCTTGTCGCCGATGAGCTGCTGGAACGCGCGCTTGGTCACGGCGGTGAACTGGTCCTTCACGGCGTTCTTGAAGTGCTTGCCCGCAAGAAACTCAGCTGATACCAGGCGGACGAAGTCTTCAGGCGGGTTGATCATCCACTCATTGAGGGTATTCTGAATCGCTCGTGTGTACTTGAGGTGATTCGCCGTGGTGAGGATGGTGTCGATATCGAACGCGGCCTTCGCGAACTTCTTGAGCTCTTCAATCTCTTGTTCGCGGAAGTCGAGGATGTTGAACTCGAAGAAGGGCTTTTCATCCATCTTGTTCGGCTTCTCTAGATCCGTGAAGAACTTGTACGTGATGCCGTTGGTGAGGACACCAAACCGAGCTTCTGTTACGTGAAAGTATCTGAAGAGCTGGCCGGCGTGATTGATATTGAGATCGCCACCGCTTCTCTTGCACTCGAAAAGCATGATGGGCTTCCCGTCCTTGAGGATGGCGTAGTCGACCTTCTCGCCCTTCTTCGTGCCGACGTCGGCGATGAGCTCAGGCGTCACCTCGAGAGGGTCGAAAACGTTGTAGCCGAGAAGCTGGATGAACGGCATCACCATGGCATTCTTTGTAGCTTCCTCCGTCTGCAAGAGGTCCTTCGCCACCGCGACTCTCGACGCGAGCGATCTGACTTGATCGATAAAGTCCATGCTGTCTCCTCAGTTCGTTGTTGCTCGCGCGGCTCGCGACGAAGCATTCTGGTCAAGCGCGATCTCTTCGACAACAGCCAACTTGTTGGATGTCCAGAGTACTGGCAAAGAAAATGGCAAGTTATGCGGACTTGTTCACCAATCTCGTTCTACCAAGCACGAAGTCATAGCCACCTCGGGGATCTGACGAAGCTAAATTCGGCCGATGTCTGCAGAAGAACCAACGCTACCGCGTCGCTCCGCTCGACCAAGCTGGGCTGGCGTGCTGAGCACAATGACGACTCTCATAGCGATCGGGACGATCACCCTTCACGTCATGGGCGTGGCTTCGCACCGGGCGTATCTCCAATACTGGGGCATCGACGCAGGGGTCTTCCCCAAATCGACTGACTGGGTGTTGATCAACGGCTATCACGGCTTGGTGAACCAGTCGGCCCGTGCCTTACTCGGAATACTTGCTAACTTGGGGTGGTGGGTTGCTGCAGCCGTCGGAGTGGCACTTTATCTTTTCATTCTCCTTTCGCCGTGGGATGCGGGCTCCGGTGCCGTGTTCAAGTGGCTTGGTCAACGTTCCGCCTCGATACAGCGCTTCGCGAAGATCCTGTCGGGGACGCTCCTCATCGCGGCAATTCTCCCGGTGGTGCTAGTTTCCTGGACGGCGGTGATGGTCCTGCCCGATGCACTTGGCGAGGCGAGTGGAAAGGCACATGCCAAACGCGAGGCCCTCGAGTTCAAGAAGGGTTGCGAGAGTTCGAAGCAGCCGTGCGTCGAGCTGAAGCGAGGCAGCGAGGCGTTGGGCTCGGGGTTTGTGCTGGACGGCTCGGAATCCTATATCGCAATCTTCGACGCGCAGCTGCAGCGTGCGCGGGTCATTCCGAGGGAAGCTGTTGAGCTGATCTCCCGCCGGACGCCGGTGGTGTCCGAAGTCGTTGCTCCTTAGTCGCGGCCGGCCCGCCTTGCTCCTAACCCACTACCTCGATGCCAACCGCCAGAGAGACGTTCGACAGCTCGATTAGGGACGCCGTCGAGCTCCTCGGTCACTTCAATGCGCTGAACGCCAATCCTCCGCCGGCGCACGCAGAGGTGCTCAAGCGCGCAGGGATCATCATGGCCTGCACGGCCTGGGAGACCTACGTCGAGGATCGCGTACTTGAGGCACTCCATGCGCGGCTGGGTGCGGGCAGCGATAGCTTTCAAAGTCAGTTCATGTTGAGGCAACTGCGGCTCGCCTTGAAGCAGTTCAACAACCCAACATCAGACAAGACACATAAGCTATTCGCAGATTTCCTTGGGGTCGATGTGTACGAGGGCTGGAAGTGGAACAACTATGACTGCGCACGAGTGCGACAGGAACTGGACGCTGTAATGTATGCGTCCGGCAATCCCATCTTGAATGCGGCTTAGG
>NZ_LMTS01000081.1 GCF_001541225.1 Variovorax sp. WDL1
CGGTGGGCAGCACCGGCGACAGCTACGACAACGCGCTGGCTGAGACCATCAACGGGTTGTACAAGGCTGAGATCATCCACCGGCGCGGGCCGTGGAAGACGCGCGAGGCGGTCGAACTGGCGACCCTCGAGTGGGTCTCGTGGTTCAATCACCATCGCTTGCTGGAGCCCATCGGCTACATCCCACCGGCCGAGGCCGAGGCAAACTACTGGCGCCAACAAGCTCGGGCCTCGACCACATTCGAGTACATCCAATCGCCGGCGCTGCAGGAGGGTTGAACCATGAGTACATGGCCCAA
>NZ_LMTS01000291.1 GCF_001541225.1 Variovorax sp. WDL1
GCTGCCGGCGCTTGCCCGGCTGCATCGCCACGTGCCACTGCGGGCCTTGCGCTTCTTCGCGCTTGTGCACGCCTCGGTAGCCGGCATCGCCGAAGGCTAACGACTCCTGGCCGTGCAGCAGCGCACCGGCTTGTGTCACGTCGTTGACGTTGGCCGCCGTGGCGACCACCGTGTGCACGAGGCCCGATTGGGCATCCACACCGATGTGCGCTTTCATGCCGAAGTGCCAGGCCTTTCCCTTCTTCGTCTGGTGCATCTCGGGATCGCGCGTATTGCCCTCGTTCTTGGTCGAGCTGGGCGCAGCGATGATGGTCGCGTCCA
>NZ_LMTS01000134.1 GCF_001541225.1 Variovorax sp. WDL1
TGTAGTTTCTCACCACGTTGTTCCCCTCGAATCCGAGGCGAGTGATGGGCGGTTTGTGTGAGACGGCGGAGTGAGGTCGATGGAAGTTGTAGTGGTACATCCAAGGCTGCAATTCGCTGGCGCGATGATCCGAGCTTGGATAGATGAACGCATAGGCCCACTCGCGCAGCAAGGTCTGGATGAAGCGTTCGGCCTTGCCATTGGTTCTGGGCGTGTAAGGGCGGGTGCGGATGTGCTTGATGCCCAGGCGGCGCAGCAGTCTGGCGAAACGCCGTGACTTGTAAGCCGAGCCGTTGTCCGTCATGACGCGCTCGACCTTGACGCCCAAGGTCTTGTAGTAGCGCAGCGCCGCCAGCAGGAAGGCGCAGGCGCTTTTGGCGGTCTCGTCTGCCAGCATCAAGCTGAAGCCCACGCGCGAGTGATCGTCGATCGCCACATGCAGCGCCTGCCAGCCGGCGCGGGGCGTGTTCTGGGTGCGGTCGCTCGTGACGCGGTGGCCGGGCTTGTCGAATCGCCCCAGCTTCTTGGTGTCCAGGTGCAGCAGTTCGCCGGCGCTCTGGCGCTCGTAGCGCCGCACGGGCGCTGCATCCTGCAAGGAAGGCAGCCGTGCCACGCCCGCGGCCTTGCACACGCGCGCCACAGTGCTTTTGGACAGGCCCACGCGCTCTGCAATGCGCTCGTAGGTCAATCGCTGGGTGCGGCGCAGCGCCACCGCGCGCTCGACCTTGTCGGCCTGGCTGCGCTGGGGACAGCGCTGCGGTCGAGAGCTGCGATCCATCAGCCCAGCTACACCTTCGGCCGCATGGCGTTGTTGCCACTTGCGAGCAGTGCGCGGGCTCAAGCCGGCGGCTGCAGCCGCCGGCTTGAGCCCAATGCGATCAATCTCGCGCACCAGGTGTGCTCGACCTTTGGGTGTCATTGAGGCATTCTTGTGGATGTTCATCCGGGGAGTCCTGAAGGAGGTTGGCTGGCGTGAGAACCTCCATCTTCCTTCACCTCGGGTGAACAACCTCTTGGGAAACTACA
>NZ_LMTS01000092.1 GCF_001541225.1 Variovorax sp. WDL1
CGCCCGCTTGGCGGCAAGGTGACTTGGCCAGACGCATACGGAGTGATCTCGCTGGAGCTCTGCGAGGCGGCCAAGATCCGCGAAGTGGCGGTGATCGCCAGTGCGCCGGTGATCTGGGGCGTGGACGTTGCTCGCTTCGGCGACGACAGCTCGGCGCTGGCGAAGCGCAAGGGCAATCACCAGCTCGCGCCGGTGGAGGAGTGGTGGGGCAAGGACACCATGCAGACCGCCGGCCTGATCAAAGCCGAGTGGGACAAGACGCCCGAATCGGAGCGCCCGGTCTCCATCAATGTCGACGTGATCGGCATCGGTGCTGGCGTGGTCGACCGCCTCAAAGAGCTGGGCCTGCCAGTCAACGGCGTCAACGTGGCCGAGGCCGAGGCGGTGAACGCCAAGGCCGACCGTCAGTTCAACCGGTTGCGCGATGAGCTCTGGTGGAAGGGTCGCGAATGGCTGGAGGCGAAAGACTGCCACCTGGCCGACGACGAAGAGACGATCGCCGAGCTGACCGTTCCCACCTATTCGGTTCTGAGTAACGGCCTGATCAAGGTAGAGGGTAAGCCGGAGCTCAAGGCGCGAGGCGTGAAGAGCCCGAACCGGGCGGATGCCTGGCTTCTGACCTTCGCCGAGCTCGGCGCCCCGCCGCGCCCCCCGAAACCGCTCAAGCAGCGCAATCGAGTCCTCGCCTGACGGCGCAGAAAGGAAAGAACCATGGCAACTCGCAAGACCAGCGCCCCCGAATCGAAGCCCCAGGGCGACGTGCCGGCCGCTGACGAAGCGGTACTGTCCGAGACGTACACCTACCCGGACGGCTCTGCAGTCCGTGGCCGCCCGCCGTGGCCCGAACTGTCGCCCATCGAGCGCAACCGCGCCGAGGCAGAGGGTAAGGCCGCAGCGTGAGCGAGAAGATGGACGACACGCAGCTGCTGAGCTACCTGCAGCTGCTCGAAGAGGACGCAGCCGACTACACGTTCGGCCAGCTCGCGTCCGATCGCCGGAAGGCGACTCTCGAGTATTTCCGTCGTCCATACGGGAACGAGGAGGACGGTTGGTCGCAGGTGGTGACCAGCGATGTCCAGGACACCATCGAATGGCTGCTGCCCGAGCTGCTGAAGATCTTCATCAGCTCCGAAGACGCTGTCGTGTTCGATCCGACGCGCGAGGCCGAGGTGAAGGGCGCCCAGCAGGCGACCGATGCCTGCAACTACGTGTTCTACAAGCAGAACAGCGGCTTTCTCGTGCTGTACACGGCGTTCAAAGACGCCTTGATGTACAAGAACTGCGCGATTCACTGGCGGAAAGAGACGGTCCGCAGCAAAGAGACCATCCCTGTCCGCGGCGCGACCGAGCTGACGCTTGCCGCGACCATGCAGGAAGGTGACGAGATCGAGGGCATCGAAACGGTGCCATCGCCCTTGATCGACCCTGCCACCGGGCAGCCAGCCATCGGCCCGGACGGTCAGCCGATGATGCAGACGCTGCTGAATGCCAAGATCGCGCGCATCACCGAACGCCAGGTCATCAAGGTTGATGCGTTCGAGCCCGAGTGCCTGCTGGTGAAGCGCGACTGGACCAGCCCGCTCCTGCATGACTGCCCCTACGTCGCCCGCAACATGCTGGTGACACTGTCCGATCTGCACGTCATGGGCTACAAGGACGTGACTGCCGAAGAGTTGGCCGGCAGCGCGGAGCCTGGCAATGCCGCCGATTCTCTCGATCGTCGCGACCGCACTGGCCGGTCGAACGAGGACGTGACGGAAGCCCAGAGCAGCGCGAGCGACGACGAAAGCCTGTCGACTGGCTGGCTGCGCATCGAGTGGGTGCTGGTTGACGCTGATGGTGATGGAATCGCCGAGCGGCGCGAGATCTGGCGGCTGAAGGACAAGATCCTCAGCAGCGAGGAATGCAGCCAGGTTCCGGTTGCCACCGGCTCGCCGATCCTCGTACAGCATCGCGTGATCGGTCAAAGCATCTGGGAGATCGTCAGCGACCTGCAGAAGCTGCGCACCGACCTGACGCGTGGCGTCGTGAACAATGCGTCCCTCGCGAACAACCCGCGCAAGACGGTGATGGTCGACAGCCACGGCGCGCCGATGGCCAGCATCGAGGACTTGCTGGACGGCCGGCCCGGCGGGGTGGTGCAGACCTGGGGCGAGAACGCTATTGGCGTGGAGGCAACGCCCTACGTCGGCAACCAGATGCAGCCGCTGCTGGCCTACGTGGACGAGATGCGCGAGCAGCGCACCGGCCTGACCAAGCAGCGCATGGGAATCGACCCGAACGCGCTGCGCGGCGACCGCACGCTGGGCGAAACCCAAATCATCGACGACGCCTCGAAGCAGCGCACCGAACTGATCGCGCGCATGTTCGCTGAGGTGCTGGTGAAGCCGGTATTCCAGGGCATCCTGAAGCTGCTGACCGAAGGCGGCATGGAAAAGATCGCCTTCAAGCTGCGCGGCGAGTTCGTGGAGCTCGATCCGAATGAATGGCGCGACAGCTACGACATGACGATCAATGTCGGCCTGGGCACGGGCGACAAGAAGGGCCAGATGGCTGTGCTCAACGGCGTCAAGCAGACGCAGCTGCAGCTCGCGCAGTCTCCGCTGGGCCCGATGATGGTCACTCCGAAGCAGATCTACAACACGAACGCGAAGATGCTGGACCTCAGTGGCTTCAAGAACGTGGGCGACTACCTGACCGACCCGGGCGACGCAAAGCTGCCCGAGAAGCAAGAGGGCCCGCCGCCGCAGGTGATGGTCAAGCAGATGGAACTGCAGGCCGAGTCGCAGCGCTTCCAGGCCGAGACCGCCCGGGATATGCGCAAGCTCGAGCTCGAAGACCAGCGCGCCACACGCGCGGCCGAGGCGCAGAACGCCGTACAGCTGGCCAACGACGAACGCGATGCACAGCGCCAGCGGGAAAAGGACGCGGCGGACGAACGTATCGAGCTGGCCAAGATCGAGGCCGCACGCGAGAAGGTCCTGGCAGACAACCGAACGAAGATCATCGTCGCGCGCATCGCGCACCCGGAGGGCGTGCCGCCCAACGTCGAGTTCACCCCGGAAGGGGACGCCGTCGAAGTGGACCCGATGGAACCTGTGATGCAGGCCCTGGGCTATGTCGCCGACATGGTGACAGCGCCGAAGAGCATCGTTCGCGACGAGAACGGCCGGCCTGTCGGCGTGCAGCACGGTCAACAGATGCGCCCGATCGTGCGCGATGAAAACGGCCGCGTCGTCGGCTTGCAATAAGGAGGCCACATGCCTGCAGGTGTATTCGTCTTCCCCGATCTGGCGAAGCTCAATCTTTTCAACGCGACCAACCTCCTGAACGCCACTGCCGCGAACTGGCGGCTGGCTCTGGTGGCGTCAGGCTGGACGCCGAACAACACCACGGATGAACTGTGGGCGGCTGCCTCGGGGAACGAGATCGCGAACGGCCAGGGCTACTCCACCGGCGGCATTGCGCTGACCAGCGTTGCCCTGACCCAGACGGGCGGTGTCGTGAAGTTCACCAGTGCTGCTGCGGTGTGGAACGCGACCGGCACCGGCATTCCTGCCTGGCGCCGCGGTGTCGTGTACTACCTCGGCACGCTGAACGGCAAGGTGAACCCGATGCTGGGCCACTTCCTAGGCGACTCGGCGCCGGCCGACGTGCCGCTGACGACTGCCGGCAACCCGCTGACCGTCACTCCGCACGCGAACGGCATTCTGTCGGCAACCTGAGTCCATGGCCGTCTTCCTGTCCCGGGCGTCGCAGCAGTACGCGGCCCGGGTGAACCCCTATGCGGTGTCGGCAACGATCCCGGCCGGCCTAGTGAACCCTGTCCGCGCGATCAAGGTCACGATCTCGCACGCCGACGGCGCACCCTGGCCCGCTGGCCCGATCGCAGAGGTCACGCTGACCGGCCCGGACGGAAGCACGCAGGGGTTCACGTTCTCGGGCGGGCAAGAGGTCTTCCGCGATGAGAAGCGCAACTTTCGGTCCTGCATGTGGGAGATCCAGGAGGGGGAGCCTTTCCCGCCAGGCGCCTACTTGCTGGCCTTCAAGGTGCTCCAGACCGTCACGGCCGGGGTGCTGATCGAGAGGTTCTGAAATGGCGATCACCTATCAGGTCGTCAAGGTCACTGGCTCGGGCGTCACGGGCATCACGTCGAGCGGGATTGTCACGAGCGGCGCGCCGGCTATCACGGTGTCGTCGAGCTCGGATTCCGGCATAACGATCAACACGCCGACAGACAGCAAGAGCAACGCCTACGGCACGGCCAAAGCGAATCTGACGCAGGGCGGCACGCGCCTGGCGGTGTGGGAGAAAGATAGCGCGGCTACAGGCAGCGGGCACACGGTCAACATCACCTATAGCGGCTCGACCTACCCTGTTGCCTTTGTGGTGGTCGCCAAAGGTGCAGCAGCTGCAGCCTATGACGCGAGCTCGCTCAATGCTGGCGTGAGCGGCAGCGGCAATCCCTTCTCGCGGCCGACGCTGGGGCAGGTGCAGGCGCTGAACGGCATCTTGACCTTCATCGGGACGGACGCCGGCACGATTAGCGCGTTCACGAACAGCAACGCAGGTTTCAACGTCACGGAGGAGACGGACACCGGGCAATTCTGGTGCGCCGCTGTTGGCACGCAGAACGTGAACACGACTGCGGCCGTCCCATCAGCGTGGACGGTGGCGCCTGGTGCGTCGAACGGAATCACGGTCTCGTTCGCGCTCAAGGAAGCGGCGGGCGGCGGTGGCACTGCGCTAGATCCCGGGGCTGGCAGCGTTGCTATTTCCGGCCACGCGCCGACCATCGCGCAGCCGAAGAGCCTTGCCCCTGGCGCCGGTGCGCTGGCCCTGACCGGCTTTGCGCCGACGATCGGGCAGCCGCATTCGCTTGCGCCAGGTGCGGTGGCTCTCACGCTGACCGGGCATGCGCCGACGGTTTCGCAATCGCTCTCGGTGCAGCCGGGCGCGGGTTCGTTGGCGCTGACGGGGTATGCGCCGAGCATTGGACAGCCGCACGGCGTTGCTCCGGGCTCCGGGTCTATCGCGATCATGGGCTATGCACCCACCGTCACGCAATCGGGCGCACAGAGCGTGCTGCCAGGTGCCGGCGCGATCGTGTTGAGCGGGCATGCGCCGACAGTCACGCAGGGAACCACGCTGCCGCCGCGCCTGGGTGGATTTGAGGCGGGCGGCGCTCGAGAAGTGTCCTTCAAGCCCCTGATGCAACGCATCCTGGAGGCGAGGAACGAAAAGCGCGTGAAGCCGGCGAAGGAGCGGGCAGCGAAGCGCGCCAAGGTGATCGAGGTTCAGGCCGCGCAGGTGGCGCTGGAGGATGGCGGCGAAGCCCAGTTCCGGGCGCTGATGCAGCAGTGGCTCGCGCAACGTCCGGTGATCCCGGCAGGGTCGGGCCTTGAGGCTCAGCTCGCCTTCATGGCACAGGTGGCCTTTCGCATACAGCAGATGCAGGCCGAAGAGCAGGCGCGGGCAGTGCTTGCCGCCCATATCGACGAAGAAGAGGCGCTGATTGCGCTGTTGCTCGCATGACGGAAGGCAGAACGTGAAGAAGACGGAACAACAGATTGCGACGCTCGGCGTCGAAGCCCGCTTGGTCCTCGACAGCCCGGCGTTCGATGAGGCGTTCGAGCGGATGGACGCGACCATCATGAACGCGCTGCGCAAGGCCGACATGCGCGACGCGGAAGGGCAACGGCTCTTGCTGCAGCAGCTCAAGCTGGTCGACCGAATCAAGGTCACGCTGCGCGGAATGATCGAACACGGCAAATTGGCGCAGGCCAAGATCGATGCCGATGACATACGCGACGAGTCCCGCCTGCGGCGCGGCTTGCGCCAGGTCACCGGGCGCTGATTTCCGGGCGTACACCCGCCCCATCTGGGCTCCGCAGTGATGCGTCCCTCCCTATGTCTTCCCCCTGGTGTCTCGCGGGGGAGGTCGAAGCTAGAAAGTTAAATCACCATGCCTGGACAAGCCGATTCGGCCCCTGCGACTGTGGATGATCTGGCGAGTTTCCTGGTCGAAAACCCCGAGGCCGACCAATCAGGAACCTCCCGACGCGATGCGGAACTCGACGAACAGCCGGACAACTCCGAAATCGATGAAAACCCGGACGACGAGCCGGAAGAAGACCCCGACAAACCCGAGGACGACCCGGAAGATCCGGAAGTCGACCCCGAGGACGAGCCTGAAAAAGGTCGACAAGGTCTTAAGTTCAAAGTCCCTGTCAAAGGCGAAGACGGGGCCGACACCACGATCGAGGTGGACGAAAAGGAACTCATCGCCGGGTATCAGCGCCATGCGGACTACACCCGCAAGACGCAGGAGCTCGGCAATCGGGAACGCGAGGCAGTGCAAGCGGTTTCCAAGAGGCTCGACGAGGGCCGGAACTACTACCTGCAGCAGGCGACGCTGGCACACGACGCCATCCAGCAACTCGCGGGCCTGAAAAGTGAAGCCGAAATGGCGCAACTGGCGGTGACCGACAAAGCCGCCTGGATCGAAGAGAGCGCGCGCTCTACAGCCGTGAAAAACGTGCTGCAGCAGCTGCGCTACGGCATGGAGCTCGAGAAGAACCAAGCCGAGCAGGAGGCGCGACAGCAAGCTGAGGTATCTGTGCAGCAAGCCTGGGGCACGCTGCGCAAGGAAGGCATCAACAGCACCGCCGACCTGGGGGAAATCTTCAAGGGAATCATCTCGAAGTACGGCGTTCCCGCCGAGCGCTTCAAGAAGATCACCGATCCCTCTCTCGTGCTGATCATGCGCGACGCCATGGCGTTTCACGAACTGCAAAACAAGGCGAAGACGACGGTGAAGCAAAAGGTGCAGAACGCGCCGAAGCTGCCGCCCCAACGCCAGAGTGTGCCGAAGGGCGAAAAGGTCAACAAGGCGGTCTCGCAGCGGTTCAAAACCGGCCGCGCGAAGGTCGACGACCTTGCCGCATTTCTGTCTGCAAACAACATCTGAGGAGCCGTAGATGGCACAGCCAGCAAACCTATTCGACCGGTATGACGTGAACAACTCCGTTCGCGAAGACCTGGTCGACAAGATCTACAACGTCGATCCCGAAGACGTTCCCATCACGACCAACTTCGGCCGTGGCACCGCGACCAACACCTTGCACGAGTGGCAGCGCGACGCGCTCGCCGCGGCGAACAAGGACAACGCGGCAATCGACGGTGACGACTTCGCGGCCGAGGCCCTGACCGGCACCGATCGCGTGGGCAACTACTGCCAGATCTTCACCAAGCGCCCGGCGGTCAGCCGTCGCGCCAACGTCGTCAAGAAGGCCGGCCAGAGCAAGTCGATGGCCTACCAGAAGGCGAAGAAGATGAAGGAGATCAAGCGCGACATCGAGGCGATGGTGCTTTCGTCCAACGCTGCGGTCGCCGGCTCCTCGTCGGTTGCGTCGAAGTCGGGCGGCCTGGGCGTGCTGATCTACAGCAACGTGTCCCACGGCGCGGGCGGCTCGACCACGGCCCACACCTCGGGCGCACCGCTGACGGCTCCGGTCGCCGGCACCGCCCGCACGTTCACCGAGGCACTGCTGAAGACCGTTGCACAGGCCGCCTACACGGCGTCTGGCCAGGTGCCCCCGCAGGCGGTCATGTCGCCCAGCCACAAGGTCACCTTCTCCGGCTTCACGGGTATCGCGGTCAACCGCTACCAGGTGGGCAAGAAGGAGCAGGGCCGGATCGTCGGCGGCGCGGACGTGTACATGAGCGACTTCGGCGAGATCGAGATCGTTCCGCACTACATCATGCAGGGTTCGTCGACCGTGTTCCTGGTCAACCCCGAACATGGTGAGCTGTCGTTCCTCGACGGCTTCCGCACCGAGGAAATGGGCAAGACCGGCGACAGCGAGAAGGTGCTCGTGACCGCCGACGTGACGCTCACGGTCGACGCCGAGAAGGCAATGGGCAAGATCGCCGATCTGACCCCGTAATCAGCGCTCGCGCGCATCGAAGGGCCTCCCTCACCGGAGGCCCTTTTTCTTTCAAGGCATCGCTGAGAAGCGACCCGGAGGTGAAGCCATGGGCTATGAGGAAAACGTCACTGTCGACGAGGGCACGAACGCACAGGGTGTGCGTACGCAACTGCACTTCGAAGGCGATTCCCTGATCGTCCAGCGTTCGTACGACGCGGAGCCGCACCTGCAGTACGCGCGCGCGGCGCGCGAGTCCACGGAGGGCATGCGTTGGGGCGAAGGGCGGCTGGTGGGCCACATCCCGCCGGCCGAGTACGCGCGGTTCCTGCTGATCCGCGACAACACGCAGCGCAAGAACGCCATCAAGGCCTGGCTGCGCGAAAACAGCCAGTTCGTCATGTTCGAGAAGTACCTGAAGTGCTGAGCTCATGACGATCTCGAACTACACCGACCTGCAGACTGCTGTGTCGGCCTGGGCAGCGCGCGGCGACTCAACAGTGGTCGGACGCGTCCCCGACTTCATCCGCCTGGCGGAGGAGCGGATCTGGCAGCGCGTGCGCGTGTCATGGGGCATCGCGTCCGACACGCTGACGATCGTTGCCGGGCAGAACTGGGTGGCGCTACCCGATGATTGGCTGGCCTTCAAGCGCATCCGCAGCGCCACCGAGCCGCGGATCGAATACATGGCGCCTGATGCGCTGGAAGACCTCGCGCCATGCGGCAATCCGCGTGCGTACAGCCTGGAAGGCGGCCGGCTGCTCTATGGCCAGACGCCGTCGGCTGACCTCGTGCTGGACGTCAAGTACTACCAGCACCCGGGGCTGCTTGAGATCGCCCCGACGAACTGGTTGCTCACGAGGGCGCCGAGCGTCTACCTGTATGCCTCGCTGCTTGAGGCCGCGATCTTCGTCAAAAACCCGGACAAGGTCGCCGAGTTCGGCTCGCTGCTCGACAAGGCGATCAACGGGCTCAAGGGTGCCGATGAGGCCGCGCAGATCAGCGGCTCGCGCCTGAGGATGCAGCGCTGATGGACAAGCTGCTTGGCTTCGCGCCGGATGTGGACCCGAACACGCCCGGGATCTTCACCGACTGCGCCAACATCATTCCCACGGAGACCGGTTTTGCCGGTGCGCCGACCGGGGCGACTGCGAATGTCGCGGCTCTGGCGGCCGAGTGCCGCGGCGCAGTGATCATCACCAAGCTCGACGAGACGCGGCGGATCTTCGCCGGCACGCAGACCAAGCTGTACGAACTGCTCAGCACCACCTGGACCGACCGCAGCGCCGGGGGCGGCAGCTACACGGGCAGCGTTGATTCTCGGTGGAGCTTCTGCCAGTTCGGCGACACCACGATCGCGTCGAACCTGGTGGACACCATGCAGAGCTCGACGACGGGTGCTTTCGCGGCCATCGCGACCGCTCCGCGCGCCAAGATCGTCGTCAGCGCCTCGAACAATTTCGTCATTGCGTTCAACACGAACGACGGCACCTTCGGCGTGTCGCCGGACCGCTGGTGGTGCTGCGCGCAGGGCAATCAGACCGACTGGACGCCGAGCGTTGCGACCGGCGCCACCACGGGCCGCCTTGTGGCGGTGCCGGGCGGCATCCAGGCTGCTGCAGGCCTGGGCGACTACGTGATTGCCTACAAGACCCGCGGCATCTTCTTGGGCCAGTTCGTCGGCTCGGCTTCGGGCACCTGGCAATGGACGCTTGTGCCTGGCTCGAACGACTGCGGCGCTGTGGGGCTGGATGCGGTGTGCGACATCGGCGGGGCTCACTTTATCGTCGGCGAGGACGATTTCTGGCTCTTCGACAGCACTCGGCCGGTGTCGATCGGCGATGAGGTGCGCGTCTGGTTCCGGCGCAACAGCTCGCAAACCTACCGGTACAGGACCCGCGTGTCTTTCGACCGGCAGCGGCAGCTTGTCTGGGTCAGCTTCGCCTCGACTGGCAGCTTAGGCGCGCTCGACAGGGTGCTGGTCTACAACGTGAAGACGAAGCGCTGGGGCCGCTCCGACTTCGTGTCCGAGGCCGCGCTGAGCTTCACGGCGCCAGGCACCACGATTGACGGACTGAACGTCTATTCGAGCTCGATCGATGGCCTGCCGCCCGTCCCGTTCGATTCGCAGTACTGGCTCTCGGGCGGTCGCGCGTTCGCCTACTTCAACGCGAGTCATCAGCTCGTCGTGAACAGCGGCGTGTGCGGCGCCTCAAGCTACACGACGGGCGACTACGGCGACGACGACCTGGTATTGCTGCTCGACCGGGTCCGTGTTCGCTTCACGCAGTCGCCCACCAGCGCGTCGGCCAGCGGCTTCTTCAAGTTCAACGAGGGCGATGCACTTGCCGCGGGCC
This sequence comes from Variovorax sp. WDL1, assembly GCF_001541225.1. Classification (GTDB taxonomy): domain Bacteria; phylum Pseudomonadota; class Gammaproteobacteria; order Burkholderiales; family Burkholderiaceae_C; genus Variovorax. The sequence continues at coordinate 10,287 of NZ_LMTS01000092.1, forward strand.
CGACTGAGCAGATGTACGACGGCGGCTTCGATGTCTGGCAGTCCGGGCGTTTCCACCGTGTGCGCTTCGACTTCATGGGCGATCACCATGAGACCGCCCACAAGCTGCCGCTGCGGCCGGATGGTGCCCGATGAAGAAGATCGGACAGGAGCCGCGCCTTGCGCCTGGGGCAGGCCTCTACGCTTCGCTCGTGGCGTGGGCTCGCGAGGTGGCGCTGGCGATCAATACGAACGTCGATGCCTTGTCGGGCTTCACGGTAGCGCGCAGTGGCGGGAATGGGACGGCGGCAACGATCGCGCCTGTCAACGGCGGCGACGGCGACGCGGTGCTGATCCTCAACAAGGTAGGCGCCGCGCAGAGCGTCGCGATCAATGCCTACCGTGCGGGCGTGCTGCGCTGGCAGCTGCTGCTCGGCAACTCGTCGGCCGAGAGCGGGGCGAATGCAGGGTCTGACGCCAACCTGACCTTTTTTAGCGATGCTGGCGCCGGACTCGGCTCGATCGACTTCCGCCGCTCGGATGGGCGCATAGGTACTCCGGGCGACATCGTCAGCTCTCGCAGCCTGCAGGCGGGCGGAGTGTATGGGCTGCAGGTCAACGGCGCTTTCGCCGACGGCGGGAATTTCGCAAGCCAGGTGCTGCAGACCAATCCGAGCTGGGACACCATTTCTTTCCAGGGCTACCACGTACCTGGCGTGTGGGCCGGCTGCCGCTGGATCCTCGGCTCGACCTCGCCCGCAGTCTTCGAGATGCGCAACAACGGCACCGGCTACTCGGTGGGCGGCTGGGTGGCGACCTCGGATGGCCGAGTGAAGATCAATCGGAAACCACTCGGCGACGTTCTCTCGTGGATCGATGAGGTGATCCCCTGCGAGTACGACCGGACCGACGTGAAGAACCTCGATGACTCGCCCGTGCACCGCGCCGGCTTCATCGCCGACCACTTCGAGCCGCACGCGCCCACGCTGGTCCTGCGGGACAAGGCGACCGACGACAACCCGGACCCGATCCGCTCACTGGATTACGACGGCGCGGGCGCCTACCTCTGGCGGGCCGTGCAGCAGCTCAAGGCCGAGCTCGCCGAAGCGCGAGCCGAAATCCAATCTCTGAAGGGGAACTGACCATGGCAGAAGTCGCAAACTGGGGCCTGGGGGATGCGAATCCCTTCCTGGGCAAGAACAACCCCAACCTGCAATCGATCATCGACCTGACGACCCGGGACATGGTCGAAAACTACGGCAGGACCGTGCTGCCGGCGTCCAACGCCGCAATGATCAAGTCGGGAAGCTTCGGCAACTCGGGGCTGCAGGAGCTGGAGCGCGCCAACGCTGAAGGGCTGCAACGCAACATCGGCGACGCCGCAAGCAAGCTGCGCTTCAACGACTACAGCCAGCAGCGACAGATGTTCCAGTGGGACCAAGGCGCGCAAGAGGGCAAGCGCCAGTTCGACGAAGGCACGCGCCGCTACGAACAGAACTTCGACCGTGACGTGTTCAACGACGGCTACACGCAGAACATGGGGAACCTGCAGGCAGGCATGGGCCTGATCGACTGGATAGGCGGGCGCAATGCGACCGACATCAGCAACTCGACGACCCGGCAGAACACGCCGCTCAACTACCTCACGCAGTTCACCAACATGGCGAACGGCGTCGGGAATGGCTTCGGCACGTCCACCACCACGCAAGGCACGTCGAGCAACCCGCTTGCCACGGCGATGGGCGGCGCGCAGCTCGGGTCGAAGTGGTGGAACAGCAATGGCGGCTCGGGCTCGAGTTCGGGCGGCTGGGACTGGGGCGGCGCGGACAGCTCGGGCTGGAACGGCGACACGGGGACTTGGTTCGCATGATCGCGGCCCTCATCGGCGGTGCCGGCCCTGGCGCCGCGGCAGCTGTGCTGAAGGATGCGGATCTTGCAAAGGCGGGCGTCGGCGTGGCGCACTTCTTCGGCGGCGGAGCCTACGTGAAGGAGACCGAGATCCCGGCCGGCGCAGCCCTGGCGCAGCACGCCCATGATCACGATCACCTGTCGTACTTGGTCAGCGGCGAGGTGAGGCTCGAAGTTGAAGGCCATGCTTCGCCGATGTGGCTGCGTGGGCCATGCGCGATCGAAGTGAAGGCCGGCAGGACCCATGCTGTGCACGCGGTCACCGATGCGGTCTGGCTGTGCATCTGGGCGACCGATTGCACCGATCCCGAGCGGGTCGACGAGGTGCTGCTGGGGTGAGCCACATCAAACTTCTATGGCAGGGGCTCAATGTGGCGCCGCTGCGGGCAGCGCTCGCCGAGCATCCCGAGCTCTGGGACCAGCGCACCGAGCGCACCGCGCCCGAAGGCTCTCCGCACCACGGGCTTTCGGACATCTGGGCTCGCTTTGCCGATCCCGCCACGATGCAGGCCGACGGCGCGCATGACAGCGTCTGGTACAGGCCGGCCGACGTGCTGCCGGTGCGCGACATCGTGTTTCCGCTGATGGCTGCCGTGCGTGGCGAGCGCCTTGGCGGTGTGCTCATCACACGCATCAAGCCTGGCCAGGTCTGCAAGCCGCATACCGACCCGGGCTGGCACGCGCGGTACTACGACAAGTTCGCGGTGCAGATCGAGGCCGCGCCCGAACAGGCTTTTCATTTCGAGGGCGAGTCGCTGGTGACGTGCCCTGGTGATGTCTTCTGGTTCGACAACGCTTACACGCACTGGGTCACGAACGACAGCCAGCGCGACCGCATCACCATGATCGTCTGCATTCGGACGGAAAGGAACTGATATGCCCTGGGGAGCAGCAATCGGCGCCGGCATTTCACTGCTAGGCGATGAAATGAAGAGCGACAAGAACGGCGGCGCCGGCACGAAGTCGAGCAGCAGCGAGCCCTGGCTGGCGGCGCAGCCGTGGCTGATGCAGAACCTCGCCCAAGGGCAGGCGATGCAGAGCCAAATGCTCGCGAACCCCTTCAGCTCACAGCAGGACGCCGCCTACGACAACCAGTTCGCGCTCAGCGACTATGGGCGCACGCTCGTGCCGTCCTTGCTCGACCAGCTCGGCGGGCAGCCGGTTGGCTTCGACAAGAACAACCGCAGCGCGCGCCCGAAAGCATGGGACTGGAAGGCGACGGCTGAAGGACTGGGCCAGCGCCCGATTGCAGACGTCACCGATCCTGTCCCAGCTCCCAAGACCGACGAACGCAAGTTCGTGCAGCAGGACATGGGGTACACGCCGCAACAGCAGTACCTGCTCGACTCGGGGCGTTCGCCCTGGCTGATGGGCGAGACGCAGATGTCGCTCGGCGCCGGCAACCGTGGAAACGGGAGCTATGGCGCCTACACCTACGGCGACACGCCGAAGCCCGGTACGCAGGCCTATCGCGACATGCAAGAGTTCTTCCTGATGGGTGGCAACGACCCGATGAACCTGTCTCAGTTCGGCGTCAAGCGGTTCGCCAGCCCTGGCGGGCTGATGGGCAACAGCGGCAACAGCGTAGGCGGCTCGGCAGCGGCTGATGGCTCTGGCGGCGGCGGCCCTGGTGCTTTCTAAGGGGTGAACGATGGCAGGCCTATTTGATTTTCTCGAGTCCGACGATGCGGCGCTTGGCCTCGGTCTGCTCGCTGCAGGCGGCCCTTCCACGTTTCCGCTGGGGTTTGGCCAGCGCCTGGCCTCGGGCATCGACTACGCGCGCCAGCGCAAGGACTCGACCGAGGATCGGCGTTTCAAGCGCTCGCTGATGCAGTCGCAGATCGACGAGAACACGAGCCAGGCAGAGGCGCGCAAGGCCGCGACCCTGAAGGCGCAGCAGCAAGCCGATTTCGACCGCATGTTCATCTTCGGCGATGGCGCCGCGGGAGGTGGCGGCTCGATGGCGTCGGCCGGGGCTGGTAGCGCGCCGGCTTCTGGCGGTGGCGGCGCGCCCTTCGGGGGCATGACGGCACGGCAGATCTCGGAACGCTACGGCATCCCGCTCGACCAAGTGGTTGCCGACTGGCGCTTCAATGGCGGCAAGAAGCTGTCCGAGTTCATCGATTCGCGCAGCAAACCCGATTGGACGGTGGTCAACGGGTATCGCTTCAACAAGAACGACCCGGGCTCGACTACCGGCTTCATGCCGGGCATCTCAACCTCGGCCAACGGGCAGACCACGGTTACCGGCGTCGATCCACGCTCCGGCCAGCCCTATGCGTACGCGGCGCCCGGCTCGATTGATGCGGCCGGCGCGTTCGTCGAAGCACAGGAGCGGGCAAAGGCGCCCTACACGCCCGGCAAGGGCCGGATTGGCGCGAATGGCCGGCCGGAGCCGACATCGGTCGCCGAGGATCTTGGCATCGCCCGCGCGCCTGCGCCGGTGCTCCCTGGCCGGCCCCTCGGCGTGCCTGCGCCTGGCCGCCAGTTCAATTCGCCGGGGCTTGCGGGTGGCAGCACCGCAAATGCTGCAGCTGGGCAAGTCGAGATCCTGTCTGCGGAGCTTGGCAAGGCTGGCCAGGAGCTGCAACGCGCACAACAGTCCGGTGATCCTGCGGCCGTGCAGAGGGCTCAGTCCGACCTGGCCGGCCTGGCTCGGGAACTCCAGCGCCTTCCGGGCGGCGCGCAGGTGCTGGCGCAACTCACGCAGGGCGGGCAGGCCGGCGCGGCTCCGGGAATCCCTGCAGTCACGGCTGCGGCTCTCCCGGGCCGTCCTCTGGGTGCGCCTGCTGCCGCTCCTGCGCCTGATGCGACGGGCATTGGCGTTGCAGGTGGTACGGACTTCAGCCCGCGCGAGAAGACCGCGCAAGAGGCGGAGCGCGTGCGCAGCGTCGAGCAGATCAAGGCCGACATCGTGCCAAAAGCCGAAAAGCAGAAGGCCCTGAACGCCGGCAACGATGCGCTTCGGACCATCGACAAGGCGCTCACCCATCCCGGCCTGAAAGAGGCGACCGGCCTGCAAGGCACGCTCGACCCTCGCAACTACGTGCCGGGCACCGATGCATGGAACTTCGCGCAGGTGCGCAGCCAGCTCAAGGGCCAGACCTTCCTGCAGGCGTACAACAGCCTGAAGGGCGGCGGCGCGATCACCGAGGTGGAGGGCGCCAAGGCCGAGAACGCGATTGCACGCCTGGACAAGGCGCAGAGCACCGAAGAGTTCACCGCGGCGCTGAAGGATCTGCGCGACGTGGTCGACCGCGGGCTCAAGCTGACGCGAGGCGAGCAGGTGCCGGATGCCCCGTTGCCGAACAACCCTGGCGGCAAGGGGAAAAGGCAAGTTTTCGAAAACCTGCCGAACCCGTCCCAGTTCAAGGGCCGATCGGTGCGCGACACCGCTACCGGCAAGACGATGATCTCTGACGGCATCACCTGGAAGGCGGCGAACTGATGGCCTACGAACTGATCGATGACGCCAGCCCCGCGCCCGCGCGCTGGGAACTGGTGGACGAACCGCCGCGGTCCAGCACGGTCAAGAAGATCGGCACGGCTGCGATTCCGCTCATCGGCCCGACCTTGTCCGCGCTCGGCATCGAAGTCGATCCCGTCGGATTCGCAAAGGGCCTGCCCAGCGGCGCCGCCGACATCGGGAACACGATCCTGACCGGGTTGACGAAGGCCAACGAGAAGGCGGCCGAGTTCCTGCCTGATTCCATCGTAGAGGATCGCTGGAAGAAGAAGGGGCAACTGTCCGCCTTGATCACAGGAACCCCCGCGCAGAGCGATGCAGGACGTGCCAACGCGGATCGCGAGGCCTCGCTGAAGCAGTTCAACGAGGAAAATGCCAGCCCGTCCTTCAGCGCCGGGCGGCTCACGGCCAACATCGCAGGGACTGCGGGCACTGGCGCGGCGCTGGGCGGCACCGTGCGCGCGGTGGTTCCGCGCCTGGCGCCGCTCGCAGAATCGCTCGCATCGAGCGGGTTCCGCACTGGGGTAGTGCCGGCGACGAAGACCGGACGGCTGCTGAACCTCGGCACGCGGGCCCTGGGCGGCGGCATCACGGGTGCGGCTTCGGCCGGTCTCGTGAACCCCGATGACGCCGGCATGGGCGGTCTGGTGGGCGCTGCGCTCCCGCCTGGCTTCCTGGCGTTCGCCAAGGGCGGCGACATGCTCGCGTCCGGCCTGCGCCGGTCCTTCGCGCCGCAGATCGCCAAGGATGCCCGGACCATCGTCGACGCTGCTGGGTTTCAGGCGAGCGAACTGCCGGCCGTGCGCGCAGCACTCACGCAGCAGGGCCCCAGCATCGTGCAGGCGGCCCCCACGGCGCCGCAGATCCTGCAGAACCCCGGTGTGAGCCAGCTCGCGCGCACGTTGCGCAACTCGGGCGACACGCACCTCCTCACGGCTTCGCAAGCGCAGGACGCGGCTCGATTGGACGCGCTGAACAGGATTTCGCCTGTGACCGGCACAGTGCAGCAGTCGGCTGAGAACTTCGGCAACGCGCTCGGTCCGGAGGTTCGTGCTGCAGACGAAGCTGCGCGCGTCCGCACCGCCGCCGCGTTCGACGCCGTGGACCCGTTCGACGAAACGCGCTTCCTCCTCCCGATCCCGCAGATGGAGGCGGCACAGCAGCGCTTCATGGGCCGCGGCACCTTCAACGGCGGCGCCAATGCCACTCGCGCGATCGACACCGCACGCGACATCGGCGAGGAGACGCTGGAAGCTGTGGCGCCCTCGGCCGTGCCAGGCGTGCGCCGGCAGGGCCAAGACATCGTCCAGGCAATCAAGAGCCTCGGCGGCATCAAGCAGGATTCCAAGGGGGCTCAACTGCTCGCCGGTGAGATCCGCGACCTGAAGCAGACCGGCAACATGCGCTCGATCATCCAGAACGGTCGTGGGCAGTCGCCCGACACGTTGGCTGAGGCGATGCACGCGCAGGGCTTCCTCCCGGATGCTGACCCCGCCACGCTTATGAACGTCCTACGCGAGCACGCGATGGGCAACAAGGTCTATTCCGTAGCCGCCGATCGGGGTAACACCTTCCGCGCTGGCCTTGAGAGTGCGATGGGCGACGCGCCTGGCGCCACAACGCTACCCAAGCCGGTGCCGTTCCGCGAGGTGCAGAACCTCCGGAGCTCGATCGGCGAGGCGCATGCAGAGGCGCAGGCCAAGGGTCGCACGCGGGAGGCCGCCGCGCTGGATCAGATGCGCCGCGACATCGATGCCGCCGTGGACAACGTTGCAGCCGGCAACGGCCAGAGCGCCGAGAACTTCCCTGGAGACATCGTCAACCAGTGGCGCCAGGCGCTTGCGATCCATCAGGACCGCATGCAGCGCTTTCGCACGGGCCCGCAGGCCTCGATCTTCCGGCAGGGGGGCGACGGTCAACCGGCTGCGCAGGGCGGCGAGCTGGCGCCGAAGTTCTTCAGCCCGCGCGGTTCGCAGGCGGATGACATGGCCGCATTCGGTCGTGTCGCATCGCCAGAGACCACGGGGCTCCTCAAGAACTACGCGGTGACGGATGCGGCGGCCCAGACCAATGCCGCAGGCGCGCTCACGAACGCCAAGTTCAATCGCTGGTTGGCCGCGCGCAGCGGCGCAGTCAATGGCTTGTTCGACGATGGTGAGCGTGCCACGTTGAGCGGCGTAGGCCGGGACCTGGCGCGTGCGGATGCCGCGGACAACCTCGGCCGGGCCACTGGCTCGAACACGGCGCAGAACGTGCAGAACGCGCTGAGCCTGGGTCTGCTCGACAACCCTTTGGTTAACGGCATCGCAAGCCGGACGCCTGTCATTGGCCGCTTCACCGGCCCCATGCTGGACGCGCTGCGGCAGTCCGCCAAGCGTGGGAAGGTGGACCGCCTCGGCACGATGCTGGCTGATCCCGAAGAGCTCGCGCGTGCGATCGAGGCCTATCAGCGTGTGAGCGCCGGCCGGCCGCTTGGCCTTGCTGGCACCTCGGCGCTTACTCCTCTTCTTTCACGCGCCGCGCCTCTGTTAGTGACCGGCCAGTGATGAGCCGGTACACGAAGCTCACGACGAACGCCAGAACGCAAAGGCCGATTGCCTTCCAGATCAGGAATTCAGTGAACAGTCCATCCATCGGCGCATTCTAGGGCGCGCCCTCTGAAAGACCCTGCAAGCACGCTTCCACGCGCTTTCCCAACCTGAAACCCGCTTCGGCGGGTTTTCGCATTTCTGGAGCTTCCTTCATGGCAGTAACCACCACCCTTGCAGCCTGCAGCACGAACCCGGCCCTCAACGGCCCGGACGGCAGCGACCTCCCATCCACGCTAGACGACGCGATCCGCTACGCGCTGAGCTTCATCGCACAGCTGCGCGACGGCGCTGGCGTTGCGGTCGGGACCATGGTCCGGGCGCCGACCCTGAACGCGCCGCCAGGCTACCTGAAGATGAACGGCCAAGTCGTGAGCCGCACCACCTATGCCGCGCTTTGGGCCTTCGCTGCGGCCTCGGGCTGCATCACGACCGAGGCTATCTGGGGGGCCGGCACCACATGGCAGGGGCAGTTCTCGACAGGCGACGGCGTCTCAAACTTTCGCGTGCCGGATCTTCGCGGCCTGTTTCTGCGGAACTTGGATGAGTCCCGCGGCTTCGACCCCGGTCGCGCCATTGGAGCTTTTCAGGATCACGAGAACGTCATTCACGGCCACGGCTACACCGACCCCACGCACGCTCACGGTGTCTCCGACCCGGGCCACGGGCACAGCGCCTCGGCGGACATCCAGGGCTCGCACACGCACGCCTACAACGCTTCGCAGAACACGTTGTCTCTCGGGCCAGGCGCTGCAACAGCGGCCCTGATGACGGGCCCTTCTGGCACCAGCGCGGACGGCGCGCACAGCCACAACATCTCAATCGGTCCCAACGGCACCGGGATTGCCATCTTCGCTTCTGGGGTCGGGATCACGATCCACAACAGCGGCGGCGCCGATGGCCGGCCGCGAAACATCGCGTTTCCCTACTACATCAAGTACTGAGAGAGGCGCCGCGCATGTACGTCTTCAGCTATCACGCCCAAACGCGCCACTTCACAGGAGGCATCCCCGCGGATTTCGACCAGCTCGAACCCGGCAAGCTCCAGTGTCCCGCGTTCGCAACGCGCATCGCGCCGCCGAAGTTCGATGCGGCGAAGGAGCTGCCCTTCCATGTGCCGGACCCCAAAGACTTGGAGGGCGGCCGGTGGGAGCTTCGCCCAATCGAAGGCGAGGAGGGCGGCGAATGAAGCAGGAAATCAAGGACATCGCCGTCGAACTCGCGGTGCGCACAGCGCCTGCTGGCGGCATCGCGTGGTACTCGCAGATCAGCTGGACTGCATTCCTTACTGGGGTGCTGGTGGTGCTGCAGATCGTCTACCTGGTTCGCAAGTGGTGGCGCGAAGAAACCGAGTGGGGACTACGCATCAAGCGTTGGGCCGAGGGGCAATTCACCAAGCCTGGCGATCTCTCGTAGGGGGCAAGATGGAACTAACCGAAGTGATCGCCCGAATCTTGAATCCGGGCCTCGCGATGCTGCCGCTCGCCATGGACAGTTTGAAGGCACGCGTGCAGCTCCTGGCGATGACCCTGCAGGAAGACCCTCGGCAACTGCGCCGGCAGATGGGCAACGGGCCCGCGCGCGGCCTGTGGCAGTTCGAGAGCGGCGGCGGTGTCAAGGGGGTGATGAACCACCACGCCACAACCGGCCACGCGCACCGACTCTGCGCCGAGCGCGGAGTGCCCTGGGACGCTTGGGCCATCTGGGCGAAGCTGGAGACCGACGACTTGTTGGCCTGCGGCTTCGCGCGGCTGCTGCTGTATTCCGACCCGAAGCCGCTGCCTGCGGTAAACGATGCCGATGGGGGCTGGGATCTCTACATGAGGACTTGGCGCCCGGGACGACCGCACCCGGAGAAGTGGCCGGGCAATCATGCAACTGCGCGCCGCGCGATGGGAGTGCTCGACCATGGCTGACTTCGACTGGAAGAAGCTGGTCGCTGGTATAGCACCGGTGCTTGGGACCGCACTCGGCGGCCCGCTGGTAGGCGCAGCAGTTGCGGAGCTTGGCGCAGCCCTGCTAGGGAATCGAGACGCCACCGAGGATGACTTGGCGGCTGCGCTGTCCACTGGCCGGCTCGGGCCCGAGCAGATCGTCGCAATCAAGCAGGCCGCCAACGCGCTGGCCATCCGCATGCGCGAGCTCGACATCGATGTGCTGAAGATCAACCAAGCGGCCGAGGACGCTTACCTGAAGGACGTGCAGGACGCGCGAGCTCGGCAGGTGGCCACTCGCGACCCGACACCGCAGGTGATCCTGTTCGTGCTATTCCTGCTCTGGGCCGGCACGTTCTCCGCGTTCTACTTCGGGACGCTCCCGGCCGACGACTTCGTCAGGGCGCTGATCGTGCGGGCCTATGCGACTGTCGAGACCGGTCTGACGGGCGCCATCGCCTACTTCATTGGCTCCAGCCGGGGCAGCAAGGCGAGTGGGGACGCGGTGCGCAAGATTGCCGAGCAGGCCGGAAAGTAGCGGGCAGCCGCATGTGGGGTTGACTTCGGTTCTCAGGAACGCGAAAAGTGGTGCGGCGCGGCGGTTTGCCGCACTCAAGAGGGTGAACCATGGCCAAGGAAGAGCAGATCACGATTCGATACGCTGGCAAGAACGAGCCGAGCGCTGCCGAACTCGGTCTTGAGAAGTTCAAGATTTCTGAGGTAGGAGAACAGTTCACCTATGGCGGTCGTAAGCCCGGGCCTGGCGAGGTCTACGGCGCGATCACGGTGGCGCTTGTGGCCGCCGGTGCCGGGGTGATTGGCGCTGCGATCACTGGCTTGTGCACCTACCTTTCGGGGCGCAACGCTCAAAAAGTGTCGATTACAGGGGCGAACGGGCGATCGATTGAGTTTCCGATGCATGCCTCCCAGGAGCAGGTGAAGGCGATGATCAAACTGGCGATGGCCATGGACAAACCTGAGATTTACTTAGGCTCTCTCGACGATCTCGACCGGGAGAGGCGGCGCAGAGCGGCTAATGAGGAGGAGGAGCGGAAGAGGCAGTCCGTGCAGCGTGATGAAAGCGGGGACGGCCAAGACTGGTTCCCTTGAAGACCGCGCGTCTAGTCGGCGAGGATTTCGCAGTTCCACTCCTGCAGCACCCAAGCCGACTCATGCTTCTCAACGCCAACGATCCGCAGTTCGTTGGCGAACACCGATTTGACCTTCGCGTCATACAACCTCGGGCCGTGGTCAGCCAAATAGATGTAGGTGACGCCCTGCTCGTCTCCCTTGTTGCTGGCGCGGCTGCTCAGCAGCGTGCCCTCGAACTGGCGTGGCTTCTGATTCCAGGTGAGCCAGCACCCGGCGTTGCGCATCAGGGATACTCGAACTCTCATACTGTGTTTGCATCCAGTATAGTTTGTCGCAGAATCTCGCGGATGTGCAATCGATACGAGAGCCCGGAGATCAAGGAAATCGAACGGTTTTGGCACATTGGCGCGCGCCAAGCGCCGCTGTGGGTGCGCGACATCTTTCCCAGAGCACCCGGGCCCTTCGTCCGGCGCCGCCGCGACGCCGTGGGCTACGAGCGCGAACTTGCGGTGGGGCAATGGGGCCTGATCCCCTGGTTCGCCAAGGAGCCGAAGCTCAAGTACCCGACGAACAACGCCCGTAGCGAGGAGTTGGCCGAAAAGGCCAGCTACAAGGACCCGTGGAAGCGTGGCCAGCGCTGCATCATCCCTGCCGCAAGCTTCGATGAGCCGTACTGGGGCCAGCACGACCGGCCGTTCCCGCGCTGCGAGTGGTGGCGCTTCCGGCGCGCCGATGGCGAGCCCTGGGGCCTGGCAGGCCTCTGGAACGTCTGGGTCGACAAGGCAACGGGCGATGAGTTCGAAAGCTACACCATGCTGACGCTCAACGCCGACGGACACCCGCTGATGGGCCGCATGCATAAGCCTGAGGTGGACCCTGCGACGAAGCAGGTGCTGCCGCTCGAGCGCCAGGACAAGCGGTCGGTGGTCCCGATCGAGGCCGCCGACTTCGATCAGTGGCTGGAGGGCACCGTCGAGCAGGCGCAGCAGCTGCTCAAGCTTGCGCCGGCCGAGATCTTCGACGCCGCCCCGGCGCCGCCAGACCCGCCGCGGCAGCCGAAGCCCAAACCGGCGCGCGCCCAGCCGAAGGAGCCGCCAGCGGCCGAGGAGCCGACGCTCTTCTAGCGCGCAGCCGAAGGTGCCGAGCCTTAGGAGCTGCAAAATGCTCCCATGCCAGCAACACCTGAAGAGTTCGAGCGGCTCATCGATGCTTTCGACAATGCACATGCCCCCGTCGCGCGCGCCATGGCGGATCTGCTGCTCCGCGGCAACGTGATCCTGGAAGAACACCAGATGCTCGAAGGCCCCATCGGCGATGCCTTTGAGGCGTTCGTCTTTAACATGCTTGCCGAGCAAGGGATCAGCAAAGAAGCGTTCGCTGAGACGCTGCGAGCCTTGGTCCGACTGCGCGACACCATAGACCACCTCGACCAGTTGCCGCCGTGACCATTCGGGAGGAGGGCGCATAACGAAGGGCCCTCCGCCAACTTTCGTTCGTCCGGAGGGTCCTCGCAGTCTCGGATTGCCGCGTAGGGTGTTGCCGAAACCGTACCCTATTCTGATTGAACGACTTGGCGCCGCAATCAGCCGAGCGCCATAGCTCGTGCTGCCGAAAGGGCGCGCCTGCGACCGTATAGCCCGGCCGCCACAGTCGTGTGGCCGAAGTCGCGGCGACGTTCTTTCGCAGCGTCGTGTTCGAATTTCCTGTTGAGAGCATCAACGTAAGAAAGGCGAGCACAACGCATGTGATCAGCGCACCGATGCCGAAGGCATACACGAGACCTAGGGTGACCAGCGGAGTCAAAAGAAGGGCGAGTGATCTAACCATGGCGCCATCATGAGCGCTGACCACGCATTACTTCATTTCGAACTCGAACTGACGCGGCGCGCACCCTTTCGTACTGGCGCCAGCCGCGAAGTAGGCTTGTCCGTTCCAGCAGCCGAGCCCTTGCGCAGCGGCGCCACGAGCCGCTCGGCCGAGATCGGAAGCTTTACCGTCACTTCGCCTTCAGGTACTCCCGAACCTTGTCGGCCTGGTTCCCCACCGCAGCGACCGCTTTGCGCAGTTCGTCCTCGGTGACGCCAAGCGACTGGGTCCAGTCCCTGACCTCGTAGTCCTGGTTCAGATTGATGCGGTTGCGGTCCTGGCCGCCCACCTTGGTCTTGTCGTCTGCCATGTAGTTCTCCTATACGTGCCAACAGATTGCCCTCAGCCGCTGTGCTCTGTGTAGGCGGCGTCCCGTTTCAGGCCATGGCTTCTTCGGATTGGGAAGGGCTGTGGCCAAGAGCGCACGGTCTCTGCGAGCTGGGCGTGTAGGAACACCAATCTCGTCAAGGCAAGCGAGTCAACGCGCGTCGCCGGCCGACCTCAACGCACGCCCGTTGAAGGAGTAGGCTTCATCTAGCCGGCGATGACGGAGCACGGATGATCCGCGCAAAAAGGCCGCGGCTAAGGGTCGCGTCTGCCATAGGCGAGATTTTGCGCAGGCTTTCTTGCTACAGTGCGCCACATGAGGAGCGAACGTGCCTGAACCCATCACCTTTGGAAAACCTCCGATCAACGAGGTTGTCTTAGGTCGCAACTTTCTGCATCGGCCGGACTTCTTAGCGCCGTATCACGGAATTTTCTGGGCCAAAATCCGCGACCGCTTTCCAAAAGTTGAGCATGTGCAGCCTATCTATGCGCCACACGAAATGCTTCAACTAAATCCGCTCAGTATGTTGCCGCGAGTGTGGTATGTCTCTCAGGACGAGGCGTTGCTTGTGCAGTTGCAACAGAATCGGTTCTACTACAACTGGCGTAGTCGACCCGGAGGCGGTGAGTATCCGCGTTTCCCCCAGCTACTTAAGGATAGTCAAGAGATCTGGGCAGTTCTCGACGATGTCGTAGGCGAATTAACGGGCATTAAATTGCAGACCATTGGTGGGGAAATCACCTATGTGAATTACATAGACGGCGAGCCTGGATCGGTTGCTGCAATCGCCCAAAATTCCTTGAGGGATTTCTTTTGGAATGAGGGAGATCGCTTTCTTCCTCCGCCAGCCGGATTTAATCGAAGCTTGACCTTTCCTTTGCCTGATGGTTCGAGCACCCTCGAAGTGGTACTTCAGCCAGCAAAAAATATGGCTACAAAGCAGGAGGCCATAAAGCTTGAGTTGGCTGTTCGAGGCCCCATTATAGAAGGTGAGACCTACGACAGGTGGATAGTAAAAGCACACGACTTTCTAGTCGCAGGATTCAAAGATCTAACTTCCTCGAATATGCACTCACTTTGGGAGCTAAGGTCCTGATATGACATATGAAACAGCACCAAGTTCATTCAAAGCAAGCGGTCTTTCTGATGCTCGCCGTGAGTGGAGTGGTCTTCGATTTAGCGATTCGACATTGTACGCGGCGGTAGGCGGAGATGCCGCAGACGTGACATCGCGCCAGTCAATCGAGCGAAAATTGATTGAGCTCGACTTGATGTTCTTTGAGGAGTGTTCTCGGCCTTTGGATGAGAACTCGCGTGAGGGGTTTGCTTGCTTCATGCAATACCAGCCCGCCGCCCGGATGCCGTCTCTCGGTGCAGAATCGGATGGGCGATTGGTGGCGACTTGGGAGATAGAAGGAAAATGTCTTTCGATTCGGTTTGCTGACCGATACGAGATTGATTTTGCAATTACGGTCAAATCGGGTGAGCAGTTAAAGAGAGATTGGGGAAAGAGCCAGATTGCTTTCTTTGTTGCCGATCACCGCTCGGCTGCTCAAATTATTTCTCGCGCTGCAAGTGCCGCTTCCAATTACTGATTCAGTTGCGCGAACATGTCGGGCTTCGCAATGCGACGGTGGAAAGCCTACAACGGCTGCATTCGAACTTCGCTATGGTGAGCAGGGCCACGAAGCCTCTGTTTCGGTAAATTGGCTAGAATTTCTTCATCCTGAGCCGGCGGAGTATTCAGCCAAGCTCGCAACGTTACGTACGTGGCTTTTAGCTCGCCCGCCAGGCGACGTAAAGCCTACGAAGCTCGGTGCGCTAGCAGTAGTGCCGGTCGCAGCCATCCAAGGCAAGGCGCTGACGGACGCTCAAGGCATCATGGACTGTTGCCATTCTCCGCGCTTTGACGGCGATCCGCATGCCTCGGTGACCCCTTCACCTGGCGTTGAGACGTGGCCTTTGCAGAGCGATGCCCCCGGGCGTTTGGCTGTCCAGCAGCTCCTGTACCTTGCCATGACCTATTGGGAACCCGGCAAGCTTGAAACTCAACAGCACCCCGCATAGCTAGCGCCGGGCATCGCGTACGGTGCTCAGGCGCGTCGTTTGGCTTGATCTCTACGCCACGGGTGCCCAGCGTCCGGGCCGCCCTGGAGCAGCTCGGCGGTGCGCTGCATCGGCGAAACGACTGGAGCGGGCAGCGGCGGCTTTGCCGCACTTCCCGGCAAGCGCTCTGACGTTTGACCTTCCACGAATGGCACGTCAAGTCCGCCCTTCAGCACCGCGGCGAGCTGAACTTCCACCCTGGCGGAATCGATGATGGCTTGCGACACGTCAACCCTGAGGCGATGACGACGAAGGTCAACCTTTTTACTCGTGTCACTTAGCTCTTCGAGCTGCCCGAACAGTTTCTCTCTGAGATCTGCAATTGTTCTCTGCATCATTGAGTTTTCGCTTGACCTTGTTTTGGAGGGCGATGACCTCTCGCAACTCTGGCGGATAGAGGGGGCGGAATCTGTTGCGCTCGATGTAGAAGGAGACGGGTCGTTGAATGCCCAGAGCGTGAATTCTCATGTTGACCGCTACTGAAGAGCGACCCAGTAGCGCTGAGATCTCCCGATCAGAAAACACGGGGGCGAGCTCATGCAACATGACAATCTCCTCAGCGGTCCATGGAGGCATGCGTGTTGCTGTAACGCCCAGCTTGCTTCGCTGCCTTGCCACACCATCGGCACTTCTGCCGATCAGGGCGCCCACTTCGGCATCCGAAAGTCCGTCCTCCTTCAGACGCAGAATCAGCGCTAGGTGCTCAGGTTTCCATGCGTTCGCAAGGAACTGGGTGGAGTAGCGGCTGCCGCAGAGAAGGGAGCAGCACCTCCCTCGACCGTCGGATGCTCGCCACTGAGGCAACCAAAATTGCTTGCCGCAAATGACGCAACTTCGCTGGACGAGGCCCGACGGGCGCGACGATTTCATTGAGTTGTCCCGAAGCCGTCCCGGTCAGCGGGAAACATAAACAAAATCAATACCTTACTGGTGCCCTCGACAGGAATCGAACCTGTATCTGAGTCTTAGGAG
The DNA here is from genome assembly GCF_001541225.1 of Variovorax sp. WDL1. Taxonomy (GTDB): domain Bacteria; phylum Pseudomonadota; class Gammaproteobacteria; order Burkholderiales; family Burkholderiaceae_C; genus Variovorax. The sequence goes on from NZ_LMTS01000092.1 coordinate 26,525, forward strand.
GACCCCGTTCTATCCATTGAACTACGAGGACTGAGGCGGCGGCGACTTTAACAGCTCGGCGGCCTCAATCGTATTTCACCGTGTAGATCAGGTCGATGCCGCTTTGCTGGCCGGCCTGACCGCGCAGCGTGAGCCGGCGCGTGAGGTCGTAGAAGATGAACAGGCTGCCCAATGTGCCCGAGAGGCTGCGCTCGTAGGTCAGATAGAAGTCCTTCGACAAGCGCTTGCCCACCGTGACGGCCGAATCGCGCACGTCGCCCCCGTTGCCGGGGCCCTTGAAGCCGATCTCGTCCAGCCCGAAGCGGCTTGCGAGTCCGCCGCCGTGGCTGCCCGAGCCAAGCCGGCCCAGCAGCGCCAGCGCGGCCTGCTGCAGCAGCAGCGATTCCCCGCCGCTGGTGGCCGAGGCGCGGCCCAGCACCACCCATGACAGGGTCTCCGCGTCGGATAACACGGGCTCCGAATACAGGCGCACACGCGGCGATTGCGCGCTGCCGGTGATCTGCACGCCGGCACGCTGCGAGATATTGGGCCGTATGGCGAGGATGTCGAGTGCCGGATTGTCGTAGGGGCCATTGAAGCGGGCGATTCCGGTTTCGACATCCAGCCGCTGGCCGTAGGCGCGGTACTGGCCTTTGACGGTGCGCACCTCGCCGGTGATGCGCGGCGGCGCGTTCAGCGCGGTGCTGCGGATCTCGAGCTTGCCTTCCAGCCGCGTCGTCAGCCCGCGTCCCTGCACCGCGAAATCCTCACCGAGGTCGAGCCCCACGGCGATGTCCGGGGGCTTCGCGGTCTGCGCCTTGGCGGCCTGCGCGTCCTCGCTGACCGTGCGGCGCTGCGCGGCCTCGGCCGCCTCTCGATCCCTGGCGGCCGAGCGCACCACCACGTCGCTGCCCAGGCCGGGCGCGCTCTCGTCGGGCAGGATGATCACCGCCCGGTCGGTCTTGAGATTGCCGCGCACATTGAACTGTCCGTTATCGAGCCGCGCCTGCAGATCGCCCGAAAGCGTCACCTGGCGATCGGTGCGCACCAGCACGCGCAGCGCGCGCAGCTGGGCCTGCATGGCCATGCGGATGCCAGTACCGCTGGCCGGTGCCGCGCCCCAGCTCAGCTCCCCGCGCGCCGACAGCGTGCCGCCGCCGCTGGCGGCCTCGCTGGCCGCGGTGCTGAGGTTGCCGCTCTGCCCCGGGATGCGGGTGCTGCTGCCGGCGCCGCCCTTGAGGGTGAATTCCGTGATCTCGATGCGCTCGCCGCTCAGCGACGCACGCAGGCGCCCGTCGCGCAGGTCCAGCCCTTCGACCAGCGCACGCAGCGCGAGCTGGTCGGCGGACAGCGTGCCGTTCCAGCGCGGCAGAGCGCGGTTGCCCGAGAGCGCCGCGTCGGCCTCCAGGGTGCCCGCCACGCGCCAGCCAGGGGGCGCCAGCATCGACCAGACACCGAGATTGGGCAGCCGCGCCGTCACCCGTCCTGCGAGCGGAGCGTCCGGCGCCCATTGCCAGCCGCCGGCGCGCTGCAGCACGAGCGTGCTGGCCTCGGCGCGGATCTGGCCGGCGCGTTCGCTGTCCCAGGTCAGGTTGGCCCGCACGGTGTTGCCTTCGGCGTCGAGGCCCAGTTCGGCTTGGCGCAGGCCGGCGGGCGTGCTGGGGCCTTCCGCCGCCGCATTCATCTTGCGCTCGCTCGCGGCGCCAGTGCCACGGCTTTCGATGCGCGTGACCAGCGCGGCCTCGCCGGCCTGCACGCGAATGTCGCCGCTGGCGCGCGCGAGCCGGGCGCGGGCGCGCAGCGTGTCGCCAGCGTCGATGTCCCAGTCGCCGTCGAACAGCAGGTCGCCGCTGATGCCCATCTCGGCCAACGTTGCGCTGCCGCCCGCCGCCTCGGCCCAGGCCATCGGCAGGCCTCGCAAGCGGCCCTGCGAACGCAGCCGGAAGGCCCGGTCAGGCGCGGCGCCGGTGTGGCTGTAGCGCAGCGGTTCCCAGTCGATGCGCACGGTCCCCGGCGCCGGGCCCCGCAGCGTGGCGCTGGCGGCCGAAGCCTCCACCTCGAGGTGGCCGGCGTCGTCGCTCTTCAGGGCGATGTCGAGCGCGCGTTCCAGCTCCAGCGTCCACGGTCCGGGACGCTGGCTGTCCTGCGCCTGCAGGGTCAGGGTGGCGATCGAGGCACGCCATTGGTTCGCACGTTCCAGGCCGCCGCTGGCGCGCGCGTCGAGGATGAGCTTCCGAGTGCCGCTACCGGCTTCGCCCTTGAGTGCCAAGGTGGCCTGGGCGAGGCTGCCGGCCAGCTCGGCCCGCAGGTCGCGCAGCTGGATCTCCCTCGCCGGGGCCGGGTCGTTGCCAGGCGGTGGCAGCCGTAGCGCCAGGCGAGGCGCCGAGAGCGTGGCCTCGAGGGTCGGCTCGGCGCTGCCGCGGGGCGCCGGCGTGCTCCCGTTCTGCAGCCGACGCTGCACTGCCTGCCAGCCGCCTTTCCACGACGCGTCGAGCTGGGCACTGCCTTGTGCGCTGCTGCCCGCGAACACAGCCGAGAGTTCAGGCAGGCTCTCCACCCAGCGTTGCAGGGTGGCTGCCTCGTCGACGCGGGCCCGGAACTCGCCGCCGCCGCTGGCCGGTCCGATGCGGCCCTGCAGTTGTGCGCTGCCGCCCGGCACCACGAGCTTCAGGTCGCCGTTGCCGGCCTGCTCGGCGACGCGCACCTGCAGCTTGCCTTCGAGGCTCGCATTGGCCGCGTCGATGCGCAGCGTGCGCAGGTCCAGCACCTCGGATTGCCACTGGCCGCGGGCCAACGCGCGGTCGAGCCGCAGGCCCTGCAGCGCCTTGCTGCCGGCACCGCCGTTGGTCTGCAGCGCGAGATCGAAGAGCAGCGCCTCGCCGCGCTGCTCGGCGCTGACATTGCCGCTCACCGGCGCCCCGGCCAGCTCGCTGTGCAGCGCGCCGGGCCGTACGCCGTGAACCCGAGCGCGGGCCTGCCAAGGCAAAGGCGACGGGCTCCATTGGCCTTGGGCCTCGATGCGGCCGCTGCCGGCGCGCACCGTGGCCTCGGGCAAGGTCCAGGTGCTGCCGTCGAAGCTGGCACGGACCTGGACCTGCTCGACAGGGAGCCGGCCTCTGTCCCACGGGCCGGGCTTCGCGTTGCGGATGTCGGCGCGGGCCTGCCACACCGTGCTGCCGGTGGGCGCGCTGCTGTCGGGGCCGGCTTCGATTTCGCCACTCAGCAGCGTGCTCGGCGCTTCGGGCCAAAGGAGAGCCACATCGAGGTTCTGCAGCTGCGCCCGGGCGTCGATCACCGGCTGCGGCTGCCACGGCGCAATGTTGGCCTGCAGCTGCGCCTCCATTGGCGTTGCGGTTCCGGAATCGGCGGGCTTGATCTGGGCCGCCACGGCCAGCCGGGCATCGGCGGTGGCGAGCGTGCCCTTGGCGGTGGCCTCGGCCAGCACCTCTATGTCTCGGCCTTCGGCCAGCGGCGCGCGCACGCGGCCCTCGAGCGCAGCATCGAGAGCCATCGGCGCCGGGCCTTGCAGCGTGACGCGCGCGCCGTAGTGGCCCTCGGCGATGTCCACGCCCTGGACCACGAGCCGGTGTTCGTTGCCGGCATAGCGATAGCTGCCTGCCAGTTGGTTCGCCCGAAGCGCAGGTGGGCCGGCCCAGCGCAGCGTGTCGATGCGAAACGGAAGCTCGACATCCACCGGCAGCACGATCGGCGCCAAGGGCTCCGGCGGCTTGTCTTCCACCGGTCCGCGGTGCTCGATCAGCACTTGCGCAGCATGCAACTCGCCGAGCTGAACCTTGCGCTTGAGCAGGGGCGCCAACTGCCATCCGATGGTGGCCTCGTGCACTTCCACCGCCAGGCTTTCGCTCTGCCAACGCAGCCAGCCGATGCGGCCGCCGGTGCGCAGCGAGCCGCTGACCTCGCGGCTCTCCAGGGTCTGGCCCGCCGGCAGGTAACGCGCCGCCCGCGCCAGCGCGAAGGCCAGCGATTGGTTCGACCCCAGCCACCACCAGGCGCCAGCCGTGAGCACGCCTGCCAGCAGGATCAGGGCAAGCAGGCTCCACGCCACGGCGCGCACGACTCGCCGGCCGCGCGAGCGCGCGAGCGGAGGGGAGGAGGTCTGCGTGTCCAGCTCCATGTTCAGAACGTAAAGCCCAGCCGCAGGTGGAGCCTGAACTTCTTCGTGTCGACGCCATAGGCCACGTCGGCCTGCACCGGACCCACCGGGCTGCGCCAGCGCGCGCCCACGCCGATGCCGACCTTGGTCTTGAGATCGCCAGGCCGGTCGGCGACCGCGCCTGCATCGATGAAGACCGCGCTCTCCCACTCCGTCAGCTTGCCTCGATAGACGAAGGGCCGCTGCCACTCGACGCTCGCCACCGTCATGTAGCGGCCGACGATGATCTGGCCGTCGCTGCGCTCGGTGCCGATCTGGCGATAGCCGTAGCCGCGCACCGTGGTGTCGCCGCCGGTCAGGAACATCAGGGTGGCCGGGATTTGCGCGCTCTGCCTGGCGGTCAAGGCGCCTGCCTCCGCGCGCAATTGGAGGCGGCTGCTGCGCGCTGCACTGGCACTGTCGCCCGTCGCGCCCCAGTCCAGCGGCACGATGCCGAGCCAGCGGCCGTAGATGCGCGTGAAGGGCAGGTGCTCGCCCGTCAGGGTGTAGCCGGCGCCGAGCTCCAGCGCCAGCCCGTGGCCGCGCGTCGGCACTCCCGGGTCGTCGAAGTAGCGCCCGGTCCAGCCCCAATTCACCGACAGTGCCGAGGCCGAGGGTGGGGCGTTGATCCCGCGGTTCTTCGCGTAGTCATACTGCAGGAAGTAGGTGTAGTCGATGTGGTCGCTCGACTTGGCCAGGCCGCCGCGCAGCCGTCCGCTGTCGACCTCGTAGCTGCCGGAGGTCTCGCTCTTGAGTTGGCCTGCGCCGAACCGGCGCCAGCCCTTGTCGTCGGGCACGGCGTTCCACTCGGTGCCCAGTGACCTGGTTTCGCGGTCGACCGACAGCTTGGAGACGGCACGCCAGCCCAGCAGGGGCATGCGGTTGTGGATGTGGTCCAGCGACACCCGCGGCCCGCTGTCGGTCGTGAAGCCGGCCCCCAGCACCACCTTCTGCAGCGGCGCCTCGCGCACCTGGGCGATCACGGGCGCCCAGAGGGGGTTGTTGCCGTCGGTGTCGAGCGTCAGGAAGACCGAGTCGTAGTAGCCACTGCTGGCCAGGCGCTGCTGCGCATCGAGCAGCTTCTGCTGGTCGTAGTCGCTGCCGGTGGGCACGCGCGCGATGCGACGCGCGGCGTCGGCGTCGTAGCGCTCGTTGCCGCGCACCTCCATCGGACCGAAGCGGTAGGCAGGGCCCGAGCGGTAGTCGACGCGCAGGCTGGCCTCGCCGCGATCTGCGTCGATCTCCGCGCGGCTCAGCGCCACGCTGCCGGTCGGGAAGCGCTTGGCCGTCAGGCTGCGCAGCGCGGCAGATTTGGCGTTGTCCCAGCCGATCTGGGTGAAGGTCTGTCCCGCGCGCAAAGGCCAGTCGTTGCGGATTGCCTCGCGCTGGGCCGCAGCGGTGGCATCGGCTGCGATCGCTCCGCTGAAGTCGATCTGCACCTGGCGCACCCGCGTGGGCTCGCCCGGATCGACCTTGATGCGCACCTCGCGCGGCGTCTTGGCTGCGGGCGTTTCGTTCAGCTCCAGCGTGAGTGCGGGCGCGAAATAGCCCAGGGTCGCGAGCAGCTCGCGCGCATTGCCTTCGGCAGCCACCATGAGGCGCGAGAGCTCGGTGGCACCCAGGTCGTCGATCTGGCGATAGCGCTGGATTTCGAGGTGGCGCTCGAGGTACTCGCGCACTGCGTCGGGCGCCTGCACCGCGACGCTGAAGGCCTCGCGCGTGCCGGCCGGCTTGTCGCCGCTCACGGGCCGGGCGCTCGCGGCGGACTCAGCCGGCTCGCTCTTCGGCAGCAGGCTGCAGCCCTGCAGCAGCAGAAGTAGGCCTGCACAAAAAAACGCCGGCATCCACGCCGGCGCGAGTGACCCAAACACCCTGAGCATGCGGCCATTCTGACAGCATGCCCGGCGCGGGCGCCGTAGGCGGGAGCCGCGGCCTGCCGTTCAAGCGCGGCCGGTGACCTTCCGTGCCAGCAGCCAGACCACCGGCGGTGTGAGCATGCGCGCGACCGCCTTCGCCCGGTCCACGCGATGCGTCTTCATGAAGACCGACGCCGATTCATCGCCGTGCTGCTTGCCGGCCAGCGGGCTGCTGTAGTAGTAGGCGGCGACCGAGCGGCGCGGGCGGCCGTCCGGCGCCTGTAGCGGCTTTGTGTGCCCGTGGTAGCTGATCGGGCCATGCGGCAGCAGGATGGTGCGGCCGAATTCAGGCTGCACGGTGCTGACGCAGCGGTCGTTCTTCTTGTCCCAGAGCTCCAGGCCGGAGCCCCAGTCCGGGCTCCATCCCTTGTTGAGATAGGTGATGAAGACCATCTCGTTCTTCAGCCCGAGGTGGCGGTGGCGATTGAAGTCGCGATGCACGGCAAAGGTCGCGCCGGTGCGGCTTTCGTGCAGCCCGCCGCCGAACAGCTTGGGGTCGGGCAGCAGGTAGGGCACTCCGGTCAGCGAGGAAAGCCAGTCGATGAACCAGCCGGAATGGACCGTGTCGAAGTAAAGCTGTGTTGCCGGGCCGAGCGCCGGACCGAGCACTGAACGGCGGGTGGATTCGTAGCGGCTCTTGACCTCCGTCCAGGAGGTTCCGGGCTGGGCATCGAATTCCTCGGCCACCAGTTCCAGCAGCTTCGGGTTGAACAAGTTCTCCAGCACCAGGTGCGGGAAGGGGGAGGCGGCCATCAAAGCATTGCGAAGCCGATCCCGCTGTGCCGCCGAGAACAGGGAACGATCGACGAGCTCCGTCCGCGGCAGGCGCACGCCGCGGATGCTCACGTAGTCGTCGGGCGGGAATAGCGCCTCCGGTGCCGCCGGCGGCAGCGTTTGCTCAAGAACGGGCGCCTCGAGCGGCAGCGAAAGTACGGCAGACATGGCGCAACACCTCCAACAGGGCGCCGTGTCAACAAGGCGCCTTATTTGAATCCTTAGGTGTTAAATGTAACCCTAGGTCTCGGCGCTGTGACAACTTTTTTCGCATTCTTTCCGACCGTAACGGGTCGGAAAGGTATCCCAGGCGTCGCAGGCGCCTACTTGGAGAGCAGCCGCATGGCTTCTTCGAGGCCCTTGAGGGTCAGCGGGTACATGCGGTGCGATACGAGTTGTTGCATGACCGCGATACTTTGCCGGTACTGCCAGACGCCCTGCGGCTCGGGGTTGATCCAGGCGAACTTCGGAAAGGTGTGGGTCAGCCGCTGGATCCACTCGGCGCCAGCCTCCTCGTTGTTGTATTCGACGCTGCCGCCCGGCTGCAGGATCTCGTAGGGGCTCATGGTCGCGTCGCCGACGAAGATCAGCTTGTAGTCCTTGTTGTACTTGCGAATGATGTCCCAGGTGGCGAACTTCTCGGAGAAGCGCCGCCGGTTGTTCTTCCACATGAAGTCGTAGACGCAGTTGTGAAAGTAGTAGAACTCCAGGTGCTTGAACTCGGTCTTGACTGCGGAGAACAGCTCCTCGACGCGCTGGATGTGCTCGTCCATCGTGCCCCCCACGTCCATCAGCAGCAGCACCTTCACGTTGTTGTGGCGCTCCGGCCGCATCTTGATGTCGAGGTAGCCGGCGTTGGCTGCCGTCTTGTGGATCGTCTCATCCAGGTCCAACTCGTCCTCGTGGCCTTCGCGGGCGAACTTGCGCAGTCGCCGCAGCGCGATCTTGATGTTGCGGGTGCCCAGTTCCTGGCTGTCGTCGTAGTCCTTGTAGGCGCGTTGGTCCCAGACCTTGACTGCGCTCTTGTTCTTGCCCGCGCCGCCGATGCGGATGCCCTGCGGGTTGTAGCCGCCGTGCCCGAAAGGCGAGGTGCCGCCGGTGCCGATCCACTTGTTGCCGCCCTCGTGGCGCTCCTTCTGCTCCTCGAAGCGCTTCTTGAGCGTCTCCATGAGCTCGTCCCAGCCCATCTTCTCGATCTTGGCCTTCTCCTCGGCCGTGAACTCGCGCTCCAGCGTCTTGCGCAGCCAGTCGAGCGGCACTTCCTTGGTGAAGTCCGTCACCAGCTCCACACCCTTGAAGTAGGCAGCGAAGGCTCGGTCGAACTTGTCGTAGTGCTTTTCGTCCTTCACCAGCGCGGTGCGCGAAAGATAGTAGAAGTCGTCGAGCCCGAAGGCGTCCTCCGAGTTCGGGCCGACCACGTCGGCCTGCAGCGCCTCCAGCAGGCTCAGGTATTCCTTGACCGACACCGGCAGCTTGGCCGAGCGCAGGGTGTAGAAGAAGTCGATCAGCATGGCGAATCACTCCGGTTTTCGGGACGCGGCTTGTCCAGCAGGTAGAGCAGCTGGGCCCGCACCTCGGGCCACTCGCCCGAGCGCAGGCTGTACATCACGGTGTCGCGGATGGTGCCGTCGCGGCGCAACGCGTGGCCGCGGATCACGCCGTCCTTGTGTGCACCCAGGCGCTCGATCGCGCGCTGCGAGGCATGGTTGAAGTTGTCGGTGCGCCAGCCCACCACGTGGCAGCCCAGCGTCTCGAAGGCGTGCGTCATCATCAGCAGCTTGCAGGTGGTGTTGACGTGTGTGCGGTGGCAGCGCCGGGCGTACCAGGTGTAGCCGATCTCGACGCGCTTCACCGCGGGCAGGATGTCGTGAAAGCTGGTCGACCCGAGTACCGTGCCGCTCGCCTCGTCGGTCACGGCAAAGGCGAAGCGGTGGCCCGCCTCGCGGCCTGCGAGCGCCGCCTCGATGTAGCCGCGCGTGTCCTGCGGTTGCGGCACCGACGTGACCCGGATCTTCCACAACTCGCCGTCGGCGGCCGCGGCGCGCAGGCCCTCTTCGTGCGCCAGTGCCAGCGGCACCAGCGCGACGCCGCGCGATCTCAAGGTGACCGGTTCGACGAATGCCATCTTCGCTAACTCCTCGATGAACCGTACCTTTTCGTGAACCAAGCCTTTGCCAGCTGCGCGCCGGCGCCGCCGCCCAGGCCGATCAGCAGGATGCCGAAGATCGCATCGTTGCTGTAGCCCCCGGGACCGAAGGCATCAAGCCCGAGGGCCATGCCGAGCCAGCGACCCAGCACCGCGCCCAGGACGAACAGGACGGCCTGCGCAACGCCCAGCAACAGCAACTGGCGGGTGGACGGGCGGCCTTCGCTCATCGATTGTGGCGTTGCATGAACACCAGCTTCTCGAACAAGGTCACGTCCTGCTCGTTCTTGAGCAGCGCCCCCACCAGCGGCGGCACGGCGACCTTGTCGTCCTTGCTCTGCAGCGCCTCGAGCGGGATGTCCTCGGCCACCAGCAGCTTGAGCCAGTCGAGCAGCTCGGAGGTGGAAGGCTTCTTCTTCAGGCCGGGCAGGTTGCGCACGTCGTAGAAGGTCTTCATCGCAGAAGCCAGCAGCTCCTGCTTGAGGCCGGGGAAATGCACCGCCACGATGCTCTTCATCGTCTCGGCGTCGGGGAACTTGATGTAGTGGAAGAAGCAGCGGCGCAGGAAGGCGTCGGGCAGCTCCTTCTCGTTGTTGGAGGTGATGAAGACGACTGGCCGGTGCTTCGCCTGGATCAACTGGCGCGTCTCGTAGCAGTAGAACTCCATGCGGTCGAGCTCGCGCAGCAGGTCGTTCGGGAATTCGATGTCTGCCTTGTCGATCTCGTCGATCAGCAGCGCAACGGGCTCATCGGCGGTGAAGGCCTGCCACAGCACACCCCTGACGATGTAGTTGTGGATGTCCTTCACTCGTTCGTCGCCCAGCTGCGAGTCGCGCAGCCGGCTCACCGCGTCGTATTCGTAGAGGCCCTGCTGGGCCTTGGTGGTCGACTTGATGTGCCACTGCAGCAGCGGCAACCCGAGCGAGCCGGCCACCTCTTCCGCGAGCATCGTCTTGCCGGTGCCGGGCTCGCCCTTGACGAGCAGCGGGCGCTTGAGCGCGATAGACGCGTTGACCGCGAGCATCAGATCCTGTGTGGCGACGTAGTTGTCGGAGCCCTTGAATTTCATGGATGGCGTGGAGCAGAAAGGGGGTGGATGAAGGACCCAACATTCCATTCATCTGCGTCGCGCAACGCCCGAGTGCCTCACGCACGGGACTGCCGGGAGCCCCCGCATATAATCAAATGTTGACTTGAAAACCAGTTCTCCACGAGATTGTGCGCGCAAAATGAACAAGTTGTTGTCCGCGGTATTTGCCCTCGCTGTCGCTTGCGTGACGGTCTCCGCCCAAGCCCAGAAGATCACCGGCAATGCCGAAAACGGTTCGAAGAAGGTGGCGATGTGTATCGGCTGCCACGGCATCGTCGGCTATCAAGCCAGCTTTCCTGAAGTTCACAAGGTCCCGATGATCGCGGGCCAGAGCGCCACTTACCTCGTCTCGGCTCTCGCTGCCTACAAGGGCGGCGACCGCAAGCATCCCACCATGCGCGCCATCGCCGACTCGCTGAACGAGCAGGACATTGCAGATCTCGCGGCCTACTACAGCCAACTCGGCGTCCAGGAAGGCGATGCGCCACCGGCCGCCGTTGCCGCGCAGCCCAGCGAGCGCGTGCAGGCCCTCATCTCGCGCGACAAGGACAACGCCTGCACCAAGTGCCACGGCGCCAACTTCAACACCCCGAACGACGGCACCGTCGCCAAGCTGGCCGGCCAGCACGCCGACTACCTCTACGTCGCGCTCAAGTCCTACAAGATCGAGAAGCACCTGCAGATCGGCCGCTCCAACGGCGTGATGAGCCAGCAGGCCAAGAAGTTCAGCAACGCCGAACTGAAGGAGCTGGCGAGCTACATCAGCTCATTGCCCGGCGAGCTCAAGACGGTGCCCGAGTCGCGCATCCACCGCACCAGATAGAGCGGCGCCGCTCTCAGGCAAAAGCCCGCAGCAGCGGGCTTTTTGCTTTTTCAGGCGCAGCGCTTCTATAGCTCAAACATCGAAGAACACCATCTCGTTCGGCCCCTGCATATGGATGTCCAGGCGGTACGTGACCTGCCCGCCCATCTCGCTGCGTTGCGCCACCAGCGTCTGGCGCCGTTGCGCCGGCACGCTGGCCAGCACCTTGTCCTCGGCGTTGGCCGTCGCCTCGTCGCTGAAGTAGATGCGGGTGAAGGCGTGCAGCAGCATGCCGCGCATCAGCACGATCACGTTGACATGCGGCGCTTCGCCGGGCGATTCGGCGCCTGGCTTGACGGTATGGAACACGAAGCGCTTCTGCGAATCGGTGCCGGTACCCGCGCGGCCGAAGGCGCGGAACCCGATGGCCTGCGCGTCTTCCACCGACTGCGGGTAGGCACCGGTGCCGTCGGGCTGGCTGATCTCCACCAGCGCGTCATCGATCGGCTTGCCGTCGCCGTCGATCACGCGGCCCTCGATGCGGATGCGCTCGCCGCGCGCGTTGTCGAGTGCGAGCACGGCGTCGAAGGGCTGGTCGAAGTCGTAGCCGTACTGGGTCGCCGTGAGGCCGTAGGCAAAGTAGGGGCCGACCGTCTGCGAAGGGGTCTGGCCGAAGTTGGTTTCGAGTGCGCTCATCATGATGCGTGTCTCCAGGGCTTCAGCGGTTTTCGAAAGGCGTCTCGTCGGCGCCGCGCAGCACCATGTCGAACACGTAGCCGAGCGCATAGCCCTCTTCGGTGACGTCGAGGCTGAAATCGGCGATCAGCCGGTTGCGCACCTTCTCCGGCGTGCCGGTGATCATCGGGTCGTACTGCAGCAACGGATCGCCCGGGAAGTACATCTGCGTCACCAGCCGGCTCGCGAAATGTTGGCCGAACAGCGAAATGTGGATGTGCTGCGGCCGCCAGGCGTTGGGATGGTTGCCCCACGGATAGGCGCCGGGCTTGATGGTGAGGAAACGGTAGCGGCCCTCGTTGTCGGTCAGGCAGCGGCCGGCGCCGAGGAAGTTGGGATCCAGCGGCGCATCGTGCTGGTCCACCTTGTGCACGTAACGGCCGCAGGCATTGGCCTGCCACAGCTCCACCAGCGTGTTGCGCACCGGGCGGCGACGCTCATCGAGCACCTGGCCGGTCAGGATCATGCGTTCACCCAGCGGCTCCCCGTTCCTGCGCGCATTGCGTGTGAGGTCGTTGTCGAACTCGCCGATGCTGCTGTGGCCGTAAACCGGCTGGCGCAGCTCGCCGAGCGAGGCCTTCAGCGGAATCAGCGGCTGCTGCGGCCCGCGCTTGGCGGTCGACTTGTAGCCGGAATAGACGTACGAGGGATGGCTGGCCCAGTCGCGCGGCGTCAGGGTGGGCAGCGCGCCGGTCGGGGGAGCGGAAGAGCTCATGAACTTGTCTCCGGGTTCGTGGGAATGCATCACTCTATTCATGCGCGTTGCTGATGTAAATTGACGTTCTTGCGTTTTTTCATAAGCATTGGTAATTGAATGGCTGCCAAGTCCGAGACCTTCCTGCGCAATGTGCAACTCCGGCACCTGCGCTGCCTGGTGGCAGTGGCGCAGGAGCGCCATCTGGCGCGCGCGGCCGAGCGGCTGGCGTTGAGCCAGCCGGCGGTGTCGAAGACCTTGGCCGAGCTCGAGGCCCTGGCCGGCGCCCGGCTGGTGGAGCGCGGCAGCGCGGGGCGGCGCGGCATCCAGGGCTTCACGGTCGTGGGCGAGCAACTGCTCGCCCACGCGCTGCGCGTGCTCGAGGCGCTCGATGCCAGCGCCGAGGCACTGATGCCGGCTTCAGGCGAGCGCCTGCAACGCCTGCGCATCGGCGCGCTGCCCAGCGTGGCGCCCTCCCTGCTGCCGGCGGCGCTGGCCGCGCTGCGCGAGCGTCTGCCCCGGGTGCAAGTGCAGGTGCAGACCGGCGCCAACGGCCCCTTGCTCGATGCGCTGCGCGCCGGCGAGCTGGACCTCGTGGCCGGCCGCATGAGCGATCCGCAGCTGATGGCCGGCCTCACCTTCGAGCTGCTCTACACCGAGCCCCTCGCCCTGGTCGCGCGCGCGGGCCATCCCTTGTCAGAGGCCGCGCCTTCGGTGCAGGACGTGCTGCGCTATCCGCTGGTGATCTACGGCGAGGGCACGATCCCGCGCCACCATACCGAGAGCTTCCTGTCGGGTCTGGGCCTGCGCCTGCCTGCGCATGGGACGCAGACGCTGGATCTCTCGGTCGCTCGCGCGTTGCTGCTGCGTTCGGACGCCGTGTGGTTCACGCCCATCGGCGCTGCCCGCGACGACCTCGCCAGCGGCCAGCTGGTGCGCCTGGCGGTCGACACCGCGGGCACCGAGGAACCGGTAGGCCTGCTGCTGCGCACCGACGCCGAGCCGTCGGCCGCGCGCGAGGCGCTGATCGCACTGCTGCGCGAGAGCGGAAAGGCTCAGACGCGCGTGGCGCGGCGCTGAACGCAGGCCACGTAGGCCTCACCGTCGGGTGGCCGGCCGGCGCGCTGGCTCTCCCACATCATCTGCCCGAGGCACTCCATCGCCTCGTGGTGCGCATCGAGCAGCGAGTCGCGCCGAGCAGCCAGCAGCTCGACTGCCTGGCGGATGCCTCGCGGTTGGTCGATGGAGCACTGCTCGCTGATCGACAGGTGCATCGAGAGATGCAGGAAAGGGTTCTCGCGCCCGTCGGCGCCGTCGTAGACGCGCGCCACCGCAGCCTCGGCGTCGACCAGTTCGGCGTGGTACTCGGGGTGCTCGTCGATCCAGCGGCTGGCGATGATCTCCAATGCCTCCATCGGCAGGCCCTGCCGGCTCTTCGCGTAGACATCGCAGAAGAAGCGGCGCACTTCCTCTTGGGTGGGATTGAACATGGGCAGAGGTTAGCACCGCCCCCAAGGGCGCACGCCGCGTGCGGCCGCTACATTGCGGGCCATGGACCGACTTGAAAACATAGAGACATTCGTGCGGGTTGCGCAGACGCAGAGCTTCGCCGAGGCCGCCCGGCAGATGCGCGTCGCCAAGTCGGTGGTTACCGCGCGGGTCAAGCAGCTCGAGGAGCATGTGGGCGCGCCGCTGTTCCACCGCAGCACGCGCGTGGTGCGGCTCAGCGATGTCGGGCAGGCCTTCCTGCGCGACTGCACCGAGCTCGTGGGCCGGGCCCACGACGTCATGGACCAGATGCGCGGCGCACGTGCCGGCCCGACCGGCATCCTGCGCATCCATGCGCTCACCGGCTTCGTGCTGGGCCACCTGGCCTCGGTGCTGCGCGCCTTCCAGGCCAGCTATCCCGACATTCATCTCGAGCTGATCGTGAGCGACGCGGTGGTCGATCCAGTCAAGGCAGGCGTGGACTGCGCTTTGCAGATCTTTCCGGCTGCTTCGACCGAGCTGATCTCGCGCCCGCTGTTCCCCGTGCGCCGCGTGTTCTGCGCCACGCCCGAGTACCTGCGCGCAAACGGCGTGCCGCTGACGCCGCGCGACCTGCACAAGCACCGGCTGGGCCTCTACTCGGGCTATCCGAGCCGAGACCGGTGGACCTTCCACCACGAGGGCGAGCAGGTGACGATCTACATGACCGCGGCCCTGCTGACGAACAGCGTGCACCTGCTGCGCGAATATGCGCTGGAGCATGCCGGCATCGTGTGCCTGCCGACACTGGTGGCTGGCGATCCGATCCTGCGGGGGCAACTGCAGGTGGTGCTGCCGGAGCACCAGCTGTCTGCGTTCTCGCTCCATGCGGTCTATGCGGGGACCTCGCGCAACGCCTTCAAGCTCAAGCTCTTCATCGAGCACATCACGGCGGCGTTCACGCGGGTGGCGCCCTGGGACGCGGCGATGGTCGAGCAGGGACTGCTTCCCGCCGACCTGATTGCCGACGCCTAGCCTTCCCTGTCGCTCGGCGGCCAACCGAGGGAAAACCCTGCCGATTGACCGGATCCACCGAACAATGCGGCCCGCATCCAAGGCCTACCGAAGAGGCGCCCGGCTTCCTACAGTTCACCCATCGCAGCACGGCGCTGCCCGATGACCGAAGGAGACAAGCCCATGACAGCCACCGCCTACCAGACCCGCTTCGGCTCGCTCAAGAGCTACGAGAAGGGCCATGTCGAGCCCATCGACGACGACGTCAAGCACTACGCGATGTCCAACTGCTTCGACATCGCGAGCAAGAGCAAGCCCTACGAGAAGGTCGTATTCGGCCAGAACCAGATCTACGTGCTCGAGACGCTGCGTGCCGAAGGCACTTCGCCCTGGTACACCTGCGCGCATGACGAGTTCGCGCTCGTCATGGACGGCGAGGTCGACGTGCACCTGGTCAAGCTTGACCCTTCCCAGGCCGTCGCGGATGAGAACAAGAATGGCGCGCTGCTCGTCAAGGGCGAACCCAAGGGCCAGAAGATGGGCTGGATGAAGCTCACGCGCGGACACCAGGGCCTGCTGCCGAAGAACACCGCCTACCAGTTCCGCAGCGTCGGCGAGCCCGGCGTGATCGTGCTGCAGACCTGCAAGGGCGATCTCTCCGTCGAGAAGTGGGCTGATATCTGCCAGACCCACTGAACCGAACCCCGAGGAGTCCAACCATGAACGCACCCGCCGAACTCGCCAATGTGATCGCGTCGCAGCCCGATGCCTCACTCGGCTACAAGCAATTCACCCTCGGCAGCTTCGGCTTCCGTCGCGACGAGTACTTCGCCCACATCACGTGGAAGACCAAGGACGGCCGCCCGATGAGCCACACGATGGACGCCGGCAACTACCTGCGCGCCCTCATGCGCGACGTCGCCTGGGGCTTCTTCTACGGCTGGGTCAACTTCGACGACGTGGTCGGCACCGTCAACCACTACCAGTCGGTCGACCTCTACGCCGGCAGCTACAACGGCACCATGAAGGAGGCCGGCATCGACCTGCTGGAGAACTTCCCCACCGCCCAGATCCGCGCCACCTTCGAGGCCATGCTCGACGACTGGACCAACGAGAGCTTCGATCCGTTCTCCGCGCCGCAGGAAACCGGCTCGCCCTACGGCCGCAAGAAGGGCAACAACACCGCCAAGATCACCCGCGCCCGCGAGCTTGCCAAGCGCTGCGTCGGCCTGAAGGACGACCTCCGGCTGCGCAGCGACGACACCGGCGCGCCGGTGAACCGCGCCTTCGCCGACGTGCCGCAAGGCCAACCCGAGCTGCATCCCGAGCCCGGCTTCGAGAACGAGGTCCATGCCTTCAACCTGTTCGGCTTCCTGAGCCGCTCGCAGGTCACATGGAACCCGAGCTTCACCTCGGTCGTCAAGCACAGCTTCATGTGCCCGACGACGGAGGAGCATATCCTGCCGATCATCCACGGCAATGACCGCGTCGAGTGGTTCTTCCAGATGACCGACGAGATCCACTGGGACTGCGGCGACAAGAACACCGGCCGCCCCATGGCCCGCGTGATCATGAAGGCCGGCGACATGGCCGCCATGCCCGCCTACTGCCGCCACCAGGGCTTCAGCCCCAAGCGCTCGATGCTGCTGGTGTGGGAGAACGGCTCGCCGAGCCTCGTCTACGAGATCCAGAAGGGCGAGAGCCCCGAGATCCCGGTGAGTTTTTAAGACGATAACGCGCCGCACTTGCGGCGCGTCCTTCTGAGCTTCGCTTCCTTCTTGAGGAGACACATATGGCAGACCGTAGCCGGTCCGATGCCGGCGCCAACCCGCGCCGGCGGTTCATGCAGCAAGCCGGCGCGGGCTCGGCAGCCGTCGCGGCAGCGACCCTCGGGCTCGCGACGCAAGAGGCCGACGCAGCAACGGCCCCAGCCTTCGACGCCACCTACGACATCGTGGTCGCGGGCAGCGGCTGCGGCGGCCTGGCCTCGGCGCTGTTCGCGCGCTGGCAGGGCAACAGCGCGGTGATCCTGGAGAAGGCCGGCAGCATCGGCGGCACCACCGCCAAGGCCGCGTTCTGGTACTGGGTGCCGAACAACGAGGCCATGAAGAAGGCGGGCATCGCCGATCCCAAGCCCGACTTCCTGAAGTACGTGGCACGCCTGTCCAACCCGCAAGGCTATGACCCGAACCATCCGCGCTACGGCTTCACGCAGTGGGAGTACGACATGTGCGCCGCCTTCTACGACAGCGCATCCCCCGCGGCCGAGCTGCTTGCGTCCAAGGGCGCGCTGCCGTATCGACACGTGGCCGACGTGCCCGACTACTTCGCCGAGCTGCCCGAGAACAAGGCGCCCAAGGGACGCGTGCTGGTGCCCAGGGACGCGATCCCCAGCATGTCGGACGGCGGCCTGGTGGCGGTGCGCACCCTGTCAACCAAGGCCAGGCAGGACGGCATCCCCATCCGCACCGGCATGCGCGTCACCAAGATCCTGCAGGACAAGAGCGGCCGCGTGATCGGCGTCGAGGCAAAGGACGAGCTCGATGCCACCGTGCGCCTGCGTGCCCGCAAGGCGGTGATCTTTGCCACCGGCGGCTTCACCCACAACGTGGAGCTGCGCAGGAACTTCCTCAACGGCCCGATCTTCGGCGGCTGCGCGGCACCCAGCAACGAAGGCGACTTCGTGCCGATCGCCGGTGCCTTGGGCGCGCAGCTGCGCAACATGAACTACGCCTGGACCTGCCCGATCCCGCTGGAGAAGGCGATCGCGAAGGACGGCTCCATTTCCGGCATGTTCTCGGTGGCCGGCGACTCCATGCTCTTCGTCAACAAGTACGGCCATCGCAACGTCAACGAGAAGCTGCAGTACAACGAGCTGGCGCAGACCTTCTTCGAATGGGACGGCGCGAAGGCCGAGTACCCCGACCTCGTGCGCATTGCGGTCTGGGACGAGCGCTCGCAGCAGAATTCGGCCAGCGCCGAGTACGGGAGGCTGATCGTGCCGCCCGGCACCGACGACCGCCATGTGATCAAGGGCGCGACACTGGCCGAGCTGGCACGCGGCATCGACGAGCGCTTCGCCAGGTACGCGAGCGCCATCGGCGGCGCCCGGTTGGCGCCTGAGTTCCTGCCCAACCTGCAGGCCGCCATCGCACGCTTCAACCAGTTCGCGAAGACTGGCAAGGACCTGGACTTCAAGCGCGGCGAGCGCGTGGTGGAGCAGCTCTTCAATGGCGACGTGAAGGCCGAGCCCGGCCGCACCAATCCGACCATGTGGCCGCTGGCCGATGCCGGCCCGTACTACGCGGCGCTCGTGGTCGCCGGCACGCTGGACACCAAGGGTGGCCCGAAGACCGACACCAGCGGCCGTGTGCTCGACGCCCGCGAGCAGCCGATCCCCGGCCTCTACGGCGTGGGCAACTGCGTGGCCTCGGCCTCGGGCCGCGCCTACTGGGCCGGCGGTGCGACGCTGGGGCCGATCATCGCCTTCGCCTACCGTGCGGCGAACGCGGCCCATGCCGAGGGAAGGAGCGCCGCATGAAGACCTCGCTGCTGCTCCCGCTCGCTGCTTTCCTCGTGCTCGCCGTGCACCACGCGCAGGCCCAGTCGCCCGGCCAGCGGCTGGCTCAGAACGCCTGCACGCAATGCCACAGCTTCGGCAAGGGCGAGCCGAACGGCGTCGGCCCCAACCTCTACGGCCTGCTCGGCAAACCGGCCGCGGCCAGCCCGAGCTTCACCTACTCGAAGCAGTACCTCGACGCGATGAAGGGCAAGACCTGGAACCGCGCGCTGCTCGACAAGTGGCTTGCCGACACCCAGGCCGTCGCGCCCGGCAGCACGATGGCCTATTTCCAGGACGACCCGAAGAAGCGCGCCGCGCTCATCGAGTACATGCAGTCACTCAAGTGAAAGAAGGAGATCCACCATGGCCCTCACCCGTCAAACCATGACCGACGAGCAACGCAAGTCAGTGGCGCTCGAATACCTCAAGGCCTACGACAACGGCGGCGTCACTTCCACCGGCGGCTCCATCCTCGACCTGTTCGCGAGCGATGCGCAGGTCTACTTCCCGAAGTGGGGCCTGGCCAACGGCAAGGACGAGATCGGCAAGCTCTTCGGCGAGGTCGGCAGCCGTGGCAAGTCCATTCGCCACGACTACGCAAGCTTCAACTGGATCTTCACAGGCACCCACCTGTTCGCCTGCGAAGGCACCAGTCACGGCGAGCATGCCGACGGGCCCTGGCGCGCCGGCGTGCCCGAGTGGGGTGCGGGGCGCTGGTGCGATGTGTTCGAGGTGCGCGACTTCCTGATCCAGCGCTGCTTCATCTACCTGGACCCCGACTACGCCGGAAAGGACACGGCGCGCTATCCGTGGCTGGCCGGCCGAGGCACCGACAACTGAGCGAACTGAGCGACCATGAACCTCGCAGACATCCAGCGGGCCGCCGGCCTCAAGACGCCCATTCGCCACCAGCTCTTCATCGATGGCCGCTTCGTCGATGCCGAGTCCGGCGAGACGCTCGCCACCCTCAACCCGCACGACAACTCGACCATCGCCGAGGTGGCGTTGGCGGGCAAGGCCGACGTCGACAAGGCGGTTGCCGCGGCGAAGCGCGCCTTCCCGGCCTGGAGCCGCATGGCCGCGGCCGATCGCGGCCGAATCCTGCTGAAACTCGCCGACCTGATCGAGGCCAACACCGAGGAGTTGGCGCGGCTGGAGTCGCTGGACACTGGGCACCCCGTACGCGACTCGCGCCGCCTGGATGTGCCGCGCACCGCCGCCTGCTTCCGCTACTTCGGCGGCATGGCCGACAAGTTCCAGGGCGAGACCATTCCGGTGGAGGCCGGCTTCCTCAACTACACCTTGCGCGAGCCGGTCGGCATCGTCGGCCAGGTGGTGCCGTGGAACTTCCCGCTGATGTTCACCAGCTGGAAGATGGCGCCCGCGCTCGCGGCCGGCAACTGCATCGTGATGAAGCCGGCCGAGATCACGCCGCTCTCCTCGCTCAAGATCGTGGAGCTGATGGCCGAGGCGGGCATGCCCGAAGGCGTGGTCAACATGCTGCCGGGCCTGGGCAGCGTCGCCGGCCAGTACATCGCCGAGCATGCGGAGATCGCCAAGATCGCCTTCACGGGCAGCACCGCCACGGGGAGGCGCATCGTCCAGGCCAGCGCCGGCAACCTCAAGAAGGTGCAGCTGGAGCTCGGTGGCAAGGGGCCCAATATCGTGTTCGAGGACGCCAACCTGCCGGCCGCCATCAACGGCAGCGCCTGGGCCATCTTCCACAACCAGGGGCAGGCCTGCATCGCGGGCTCGCGCCTGATGCTGCACGAGAGGATCGCCGATGCCTTTCTCGACAAGTTCATCCCGCTGGCGCAATCGATCCGCCTGGGCAACCCGCTCGACGACGCCACCGAGATGGGCCCGCTCACCAGTTCCCAGCATCGCGAGCGCGTGCTGAGCTACGTCGAAGTCGCGAAGGGCGAGGGCGGCGAGGTGCTCGCCGGCGGCAAGTCGCCCGGCGGCGACCTGGCCGGTGGCTGCTACGTCGAGCCGACGGTGGTGCGTGCCAGGTCCTTCCAGGACCGCGTGGCGCAGGAAGAGGTCTTCGGCCCCTTTGTCACCGTGCTCACCTTCAAGGACGACGAGGAGGCGCTGCGAATCGCCAACGGCACCGACTACGGCCTCGGCAGCGGCTTGTGGACCACCGATCTCCAGCGCGCGCACAAGGTGGCACGCGACCTGCACGCAGGCATGGTCTGGATCAACAGCTACAAACGCGTCAACCCGGGCTCGCCCTTCGGCGGCGTGGGCCAGAGCGGCTACGGCCGCGAAATGGGCTTCGACGCGATGCGCGAGTACACGCAGGTCAAGAGCGTCTGGGTCAATGTCGATGCGCAGATTCCGCCGCACTTCGTGCGCTGAGCAGCCAACCTCGAGAAGAAGAATGAACGTGACGTCGCTTGCAGTTCGAGTCCTCGCCGCGTGCAGCCTGGCCCTTGCGGCCGCAGGCGCGGCACTTGCCCAGCAGCCCTGGCCCGCCAAGCCGGTGCGCGTGGTCGTGGCCTTCCCGCCCGGCGGCATCGTCGACACCGTGGCAAGGCAGCTGCAGCCGCGGCTGCAGGCCGCATTGGGGCAGCCGGTCATCATCGACAACCGCGGCGGCGCCGGCGGAACCGTGGGTTCGGCAGAGGTTGCCAAGGCCGCGCCTGACGGCCACACGCTGCTGATGGTGTTCGACAGCTATGCCACCTATCCGCTGGTCTATCCCAAGCTCAGCTTCGACATCGAGAAGGACCTCCAGCCGGTGACGCAGATCGCGAGCAATCCGCTGGTGCTGGTGGTCAATCCCAAGGTGCCGGCCAGCGACTTCAAGTCCTTCGTCGGCCTGCTCAAGAGCAAGCCGGGCCAGCTCAACTACGCGAGTGTCGGGCCCGGCTCGAGCAACCACCTGACGGCCGAGCTCTTCAAGGTGCAGACCGGCACTTTCGTCACGCACATTCCCTACCGCGGCGGCGGCCCCGCCCAGCAGGACCTGCTGGGCGGACAGGTCGAGATGATGTTCCTCTCTGCTGTTCTGGCGCAGCCGCATGTGAAGGCCGGCAAGCTGCGTGCGTTGGCCCAGACCGGCGCGCAGCGTGTGCCCGCCTATGCCGGAACGCCCACCGTGGCCGAGAGCGGCTACCCCGACTTCCAGGTCAACTCCTGGGTCGGCCTGCTGGCCCCGGCGGGCACACCCCGTCCGGTCGTCGACCGGTTGCAGGCCGAGGTACGCAAGATCGTGACCGAACCTGCCTTCGACCAGCGGCTGCGCGAGCAGGGCCTGACCGGCATCGCGAACACGCCCGAGCAGTTCGCCTCGGCGCTGCGCAGGGAGCAGGACAAGTGGACACGGCTCGTGCGCGAGCGCAACCTGAGCCTGGATTAGCAAATTCAGAGAGCAAGCAAACAGAGGCCACGTCGATGCGAGACTTCATCTATACCAGCCAGCCGCAGCGCGTAGTCTTCGGCGCCGGCAGCCTCGCACACCTCGGGCGCGAGATCGAGGCGCTGGGGGCGCGTCGTGCGCTGGTGCTGTCCACGCCCGAGCAGCGCGGGCAGGCCGAGCGCGTGGCCGAGCTGCTCGGCGCGCAGGCCGCGGGCATCTTCGACCGCGCGGTCATGCATGTGCCGGTCGAGACCGCGCGCGAGGCCCGCGAGGTCGCGCGCAAGCTCGGTGCCGACTGCGCCGTGGCCATCGGCGGGGGCTCCACCACCGGCCTCGGCAAGGCCATTGCGCTGGACTCGGGCCTGCCGATCGTCGCAATCCCGACGACCTATGCCGGCAGCGAGATGACGCCCATCTACGGCCTGACCGAGGCCGGCCTCAAGAAGACCGGCAAGGACCCGCGTGTGCTGCCGCGCACCGTGATCTACGACCCTGAGCTCTCCCGCAGCCTGCCCGTCGGCCTCTCCGTCACCAGCGGCATCAATGCCATCGCGCACGCGGCCGAGGGCTTGTACGCGCAGGACAGCAACCCGGTGATGGACCTGATGGCCGAGGAGGGCATCGCCGCGATCGCACGGGCGCTGCCGGCGATCCGGCGCAGCCCCGATGACATCGAGGCGAGGTCCGATGCGCTGTACGGCGCCTGGTTGTGCGGGATCGTCCTGGGCAACGTGGGCATGGCGCTGCACCACAAGCTGTGCCACACGCTGGGCGGCAGCTTCAACCTGCCGCATGCGGAGGTGCACACGGTGGTGCTGCCGCATGCAATCGCCTTCAACGCCGGTGCCGCGCCGCGCGCAATGCAGCGCATTGCAGGTGCGCTCGGCACCGCGAACGCAGCCGAAGGCCTGCAGGCCCTGGCGCGCGACAACGGCGCGCCCATCGCGCTGAAGGACATCGGCATGAAGGAAACCGACCTGGACCGCGCCGCCGAGCTCGCGGTGAGCAACCCCTACTGGAACCCGCGCCCTTTCGGCCCGGCCGAGCGCGATGCGATCCGAGCACTGTTGCAGCGCGCCTACGTGGGCGCGCCGCCCGGCTGAAGACATCCACCTGGCTTTGTGCAGGCAGACAACGAAGAAGGAGACAACCATGACCCTCAATCGCAGGCAGTTCACCCAGGCCGCGGCCGCCCTGGCCGCCGGCGGCACGGCGCCGCTGGTGTTCGCCGCCGACACCCTCAAGATCGGCTATGTCTCGCCGCAGACGGGCCCGCTCGCGCCTTTCGGCGAGGCCGACAGGTGGGTCATCGACCAGATGAAGATGGCCTTCAAGGACGGCATCGGCGTCGGCGGCAAGAAGTACGCGGTGCAGATCGTGCTCAAGGACAGCCAGTCCAACCCGAACCGCGCGGGCGAGGTGGCCAACGACCTGATCCTCAAGGACAAGGTGGCGCTGGTGCTGACCGCCGGCACGCCCGAGACCGCCAACCCGGTGAGCGACGCCTGCGAGCTCAACGAGGTGCCGTGCGTATCGAGCGTGGTGCCGTGGCAGCCCTGGTTCTTCGGCCGCAAGGGCGATCCGGCCAAGGGCTTCGCCTGGACCTACCACCTCTTCTGGGGGCTGGAGGACGTCATCGCCAACTTCACCAACGGCTGGAAGACCGTCAGCACCAACAAGAAGGTCGGCGGGCTCTTTCCCAACGACGGCGACGGCAACGCCTGGGGCGACAAGGAGCTCGGCTTCCCGAAGCCGCTTTCGCAGATGGGCTTCACGCTCACCGACCCTGGCCGCTTCCAGAACGGCACGCAGGACTTCAGCGCACAGATAGCGGCCTTCAAGCGCGACAACGTCGAGATCGTGACCGGCGTGGTGATCCCGCCCGATGCCAAGACATTCCTCACGCAGGCGCGGCAGCAGGGCTTCAGGCCGAAGGTCATCACACTGGGCAAGGCGCTGCTGTTCCCCGGCGCGATCGAGGCGCTGGGCGAGCTGGGTTACGGCCTCTCCACCGAGGTGTGGTGGAGCCCTTCCCATCCCTTCACGTCGAGCCTGACGAAGCAGAGCGCCAAGTCACTTGCTGAAGCCTACGAGGCCGGCGCGAAGAAGCAGTGGACGCAGCCGATCGGCTTTGCGCATGCGCTGTTCGAGGTGGCGGCGAATGCGCTCTCGCGGGCCAGGTCGACCAAGGCCGGCGATGTGCGGGACGCGGTCGCGGCGACTTCCCTGGACACGGTGGTCGGCCCGGTGAAGTGGGGCGGCCAGGGGCCGTTCAAGAACGTGAGCAGGACGCCGCTGGTGCTGGGCCAGTGGAACAAGGGCCAGAAGTACAAGGTCGAGCTGAGCATCGTCAACAACGAGGCCGCGAAGAACATCCCGGTCGCGGGTACGTTGCAGTTGCTGTCATGAGCCTTCTCGCGCTGCATGGCGTGCGCAAGTCCTACGGCGCGCTCAAGGTCACCGACGACATCACGCTCGCGGTGGCCGAGGGCGAGACGCTGGGCATCCTCGGGCCCAACGGCGCGGGCAAGACCACGCTGTTCAATTTGATCTCGGGCGACGTGCGCGCCGATGCAGGGCGGGTGGAGTACCAAGGGCGCGACGTCACCGGCCTCAAGCCGCACCAGCGCTGCCATGCCGGCATCGGCCGCAGCTACCAGGTGCCGCAGCCCTTCGGGAACATGAGCGTGTTCGAGAACCTGGTCACGGCCGCCTGCTTCGGCGGCGGGCAGCCGGAGCGCGAAGCGTGGCAGACCGCGCACGAGGTACTGGCCGAGACCGGGCTGATGGCGCATGCCAACAAGCCGGCCGGCGGGCTGACGCTGCTGGACCGCAAGCGCCTCGAGCTGGCGCGCGCGCTCGCAACGCGCCCGAAGCTGCTGCTGCTGGACGAGATCGCCGGCGGCTTGACCGAGCCCGAGGCGAGGCAGCTGGTGGAGGAGCTGAAGCGCATCAAGGCGCGCGGCGTGACCATGATCTGGATCGAGCACGTGGTGCATGCGCTGTTGTCGCTGGCCGACCGGCTGTTCGTCATCAACTTCGGGCAGAAGCTGGCGGAGGGGGAACCGCGGGCGGTCATGGGCGATGCGGAGGTGCGGCGGGTCTACATGGGGATGGATGCATGAACGACCTGCTGACGGCCCGAGCCCTCCAGGCCTTCTACGGTGACGCCCAGGCCCTTTTCGGTGTCGACGTCTCGCTCGCGCAGGGCGAGCTGGTCGCGATCATCGGCGCCAACGGCGCGGGCAAGTCCACGCTGCTCAAGTGCCTGACCGGCCTGGTACGTGCCCCGCGCGAGGCGGTGCGCTTCAAGGGCGAGGCCATCGGCGGCCTGCCACCCGGCGAGATCGTCAAGCGCGGACTCGCGATGGTGCCCGAGGGCCGTCGCCTCTTCCCCAGCCTCAGCGTCGAGGAGAACCTGCTGATCGGCGGCCTCGCCGGGCGCAAGGGCCCCTGGAACCTGCAGCGCCTCTACGGCCTTTTTCCCGTTCTTGCCGAGAAGCGCCGCGACCCCGGTACCGCGCTGTCGGGCGGGCAGCAGCAGATGGTGGCGCTCGGCCGCGCGCTGATGAGCAACCCCGAGCTGCTCCTGTGCGACGAGCTCTCGCTGGGCCTGGCGCCGATCGTGATCCGCGAGATCTACGCCGCGATGCCCGCGATCACCGCCGAGGGCATGACGGTGGCCATCGTCGAGCAGGACGTGACCATGGCCCAGCGCGTGTCGTATCGCATCTATTGCCTGCAGGAAGGCCGCGTCTCGCTCGCCGGGCGCTCCGATGCGCTGTCCCGCGAGCAGATCGCGCAGGCCTATTTCGGCGTCCAGCCTCCAGGAGCGGCACCATGATCGAAACCGTCCTCCAGGGCATCCTCCTCGGCGGCCTGTACACGCTGTTCGCGCTGGGCCAGTCGCTGATGTTCGGCGTCATGCGCCTGACCAACACCGCGCAAGGCGACTTCATCATCCTCGGCGCCTTTGCCGTGGTCGCCGGCACCACGCTGGCGGGCGGCGCGCCCTTCGCGGTGGCGCTGGCGGTGCTGCCGCTGGCCTTCGGCTTCGGCTACGCGCTGCAGCGCTACGTGCTCAACGGCACGCTGGGCAGGGATCCGCTGCCCTCGCTGGTCGTGACCTTCGGGCTCTCGATCGTGATCCAGAACCTTCTGCTCGAGCTGTTCTCGGCCGATCCGCGATCGATCGAGACCAGCGGCCTCAACACGCAGGGCCTCGCCCTCGGCGACTCGCTCTCGCTGGGCGTGCTGCCACTGGTCATCCTTGCCATCGCGGTCGCCGCCACCGCGAGTCTGCAATGGTTGTTCGCGCGCACCGCGCTGGGCCGCTCCTTCCGTGCCGTATCGGACGACCGCGAGATCGCCGAGCTGATGGGGCTGGACGCGAAGAAAGTCTATGCCTTCGCCACTGCCATCGCCTTCGTGTTGATCGCGGTGGCCGGCGCGCTGCAGGGGATGCGAACGACGGTATCGCCCTCCGACGGTCCCTTGCTGCTGCTGTTCGCCTTCGAGGCCGTGATCATCGGCGGCATGGGCTCCTTCTGGGGCACCCTGGCCGGCGCAATGATCCTGGGCATCACGCAGCAGATCGGCTTCCGGCTCGACCCGGGCTGGGGCATCTGGGTCGGCCACATCGTGTTCCTGATCGTGCTGGTGCTCCGGCCGCAGGGGCTGTTTCCCAAGACACGAGGCTGACGTCATGACCCGGAACCCATCCCTCGTTGCGAGCGCCACGCCCGCGGCATTCGATGTGGTGCGCAGCACCGCCGCGAACCGCACCGCCCTGGGCGCGGCAGTCGCAATCGCCCTGCTTGCCGCCACGCTGCCCTTCTGGGGCGAATCAAGCTGGATGCGCGAGTTCGTCGAGATCGCGTGCTACCTCATCTTCGCGATCATGTGGAACCTGCTCGCCGGCTACGGCGGCATGGTCAGCATCGGCCAACAGGCCTTCTTCGGCTTCGGCGGCTACGTGATGCTCATGCTGGGCAACTTCGCGGGCGTGAATCCATTCATCGCGATTCCCCTGGGTGCCCTGGCCGCGGCACTGGTCGCGGTGCCGGTGTCCTTCGTCGCCTTCCGGCTCTCGGGCGGCTACTTCGCCATCGGCACCTGGGTCATTGCGGAGGTGTTTCGCCTCAGCTTCGCCAACGTGTCGGCCGTGGGCGGCGGATCGGGCACGACGCTCACCGCGCTGCGCGGCATCGAGAAGGCAACGCGCGAGAGCGTCACCTACTGGATGGCGCTGGCCTGCGTGGTGGCGGCTGTCGCGCTGGTGTACCTGTTCCTGCGCAGCAAGCGCGGCCTGGCCCTGCTCGCGATCCGCGACAACGAGGTGGCCGCCGAGTCGCAGGGCGTCCCGGTGGCGCGCATGAAGCTGGCGGTGTACGTGGTTGCGGCATTCGGGGCCGGGCTGGCAGGCGCGCTCTATTTCGTCGGCAACCTGCGCATCAGCCCTGATGCCGCATTCAGCGTCAACTGGACCGCCTTCGCGATCTTCATGGTGGTGATCGGCGGCATCGGCCGCATCGAGGGGCCGCTGGTGGGCGCGCTGATTTTCTGGGCGCTCAACAAGTTCCTGAGCGACTACGGGACGTGGTATCTGCTCGGACTCGGGTTGCTGGCGATCGTCGTGACGATCTTCTTCAAGCAAGGGCTGTGGGGGTATGCGCAGCAGCGCTGGGGGTGGTCGCTGTTTCCAACGCAGAGGGTGCTGGTGGGGGGCATGCGCATATCGGCGCATTGAGCGGCAACCTGTCACGCCGGCCGACGCGTGCGGTGGATATGTCGCGGGCGGGCCACTGAATGCCGTGCTTTTTGCACGCTTTGCCGGCTTCCATGCGTTCCATGGGCGCGACGGGACTTCCGCCACTTCCGTGCACCGCCTCGCGGGCGTTCAATGTCCTGACCGCCCTCACCGAGGCCCGTCATGATCACCACCCTGTTGAGTTCGTGCTTCCGCATCTGGCGCCGGCCCGCGAGACGGCGCCAGCGCCTTGCCGTCTTTGCGCACGCCCACGGCCAGACCATGCTGCTGGATTGCGAGCGGCACCAGCGGGGCTGGTCGGGCGTGGTGAAGATCCGCGAGGCCTCGCAGGATCGCGTCGTCCACGTCTGCACCGAATTGCGCAGCACGGCTGACGACGCGCTGGGCGATGCGGAGCACGCCGCGCAGCGGCTGGCCCTGATGTTCGTGCAATGAGGCGCCGCCTGGAGGACTGATTCATGCGCCTTGTGCGTCAGCCCAGCAGGCCCAGCATGGCCGCCCGCACCGTGGCAGCGGTCTTGTTGGCCGACCTCAGCTTGGAGATGGCGTTCTTCACGTGATAGTTCACGGTGTCGATCGAGATCCGGAGGATGCGCGAGGTCTCCTGGGTGGTCTTTCCGTCGGCCGTCCATCTGAGGATCTCGATCTCGCGCTCCGTCAGCGGTGTCTCGGGCGACTGGTTCATCCGCGGCACGAGCACGCGGGAGAACGCCAGGTGGGAGGCATGGGCCAGCCATCGCATGCGTACCTCTTTGGCGTGCAGTTCATTCGCGCTGAGCGGCGGCGTCGATCGCGACAGCGTGAGCATGCCGCCGACGCCGTGGCTGTCCAGGCTCGACTGGGCCCACCCATGGCACAGGCCGAATGAGCGCGCTTCCGCCCACAAGGCAGGCGCGTCGGCGAACAGCGCATCGCTCCAGATGATCGGCGTGCGGTTGTGTCGCGCGTGCCGCACTGTGGGGTCGAGGGTCAGGTAGCCGGCTTCCTCGTAGCGGCGGCGCCACGCCGGCGGATGGTTGTCGAGCTTGACGACCTTGGGATTGGTGAGGGGCAGCGGCGCGCGCAAGCCATAGGCGCAATGCTCGAATCCCAGCTGGTTCGCCTCGGCGAGCACCAGCGCGAATATCTGCTCTTCGTCGCGACAGCGATCGAAGGCCGCCATGAGGTCTTCAGCCCATGTCTGCACAACTGGCCTCATGTACTCGCAGTTCATGGCGGGAAGCAGGGCGGCTCGCCCGCCTGATGGTGCGCCCGCAGAAGGCGGTGTGCCACGTCGTCGTGGCTTGTGCGTGCAAGCGATTTCGCATGACAAGGAACGAAAGCGGGCCGGAGCCAGCCATCGTTCAGGTCCTCCCTGTTTTTTGGTGGCGCGAAGATACCTAGGCAAGAGCGCCCATGCAATTCAGACGGAAGTTTTATCGGTATCTGGTCAATCCATGGGTGATCGCGCATCAAGATTGCGCGACAAAAAACGAGTTTTGGTTGCGCTCGGCTCGACTACAGTTCGGCCGCATCAAAAAAGAACGGGAGCCCCCATGAAGAAGAATTCCGCTGCATTGCCAGCGTGTGCATCGAGATCGCGCGCATCGATGCTCTCCGATCGCCACGTATCGACCCGGCTCCTGTGCCGCACAGTCCTCGCCGTCTTCCTGTGCGCCGCCGCGCTCGCAAGCCAGCCCGTCCATGCGGGTTCCGTGAGCTACAGCTATCTATGAGATGTCAAGCTCAATCTGAAGGGTGAGGAG
>NZ_LMTS01000352.1 GCF_001541225.1 Variovorax sp. WDL1
GAGTAGCTGATCGCGGTCGGCGCAGCGCGCCACTTCGTCGTGCGGATTTCAGCGATCCCGGACACCCATTTCAGTTTGATCGCGGACAGAGTTTCAGCGTGATGGGGGACAGGCGCGACGAACGCGAGTGCCTGGCAATATCGTAGCTCAGGTGTCCGGCATCAGCGTGTTGTCCACGCTGGCGAGCATCGCCGGGGTGGTCAACACGCCGCCGAAGGCGATGGTTTTTCTTTCCTCAACCCGGCAGACTTGTCCACGGCGGCGGGCGTCGCTTGCGACGAACGCACGCCGCGGTGGGCAAGTCGTGTTCGGGGCGCGATCGCCGGGAGGCACTGTCGTGCGCGAAGCGGTGTTCATCGCACTTCGCTGCGACCATCGCTCTCGGTCTTGCGCAGCGACGGCCCCTTGAGCGCGATGCGGTGCGAGCGGTGCACGATGCGGTCCAGGATCGCATCGGCGATGGTAGGGTCGTCCAGCCACGCGTGCCACTTGTCGACTGTCATCTGGCTGGTGATCAGCGTTGCCTTCGTGCCCACTCGGTCGTCCAGCAGTTCGAGCAGGTCGCCGCGTTCGCCGGGCTCCATCGGAGCACCGGCGAAGTCGTCCAGCAGCAGGACGTCTACTCGGGCCAGCTGTGCCAGTCGACGGGCGAACCCGCCCTCGCCGTGCGCCACGCGCAGTTCCTGCATGAGGCGCGTGGTGCGGGCATACAGGACGCTGAAGCCGCAACGCGCGGCCTGTCGGGCCAAGGCGCACCCCAGCCAGGTTTTGCCCGTGCCAGTGGCCCCCGTCAGGAGAACTGTGCGGGAGTGTCGCACCCAGTCGCAGCCGGCCAGCGAGGTGACCAGATGGCGATCCAGGTTGCGCGAATCGCGCCAGATGATGTCCTCGATCGAGGCGCTGCTCACTTTGAGCTTGGCGGCCTTGAGCAGCCGGGTCAGGCGCTTGTCGTCACGCCAGTCCATCTCGCGCTGCACGAGCATGCTCAGACGCTCGTCGAAGCCGAGCGCGGCCGCCGCGCTGCTGATGGCCTGGTCGGCCAGCGCGGCCACCATGCCGTCCATGCGCAGCGTCTTGAGTTGGTCCAGAGTGTGGGAAGGGATCACAGGTTCTCCTTGAGTCGTAGTCGATCAGTGGTAGTAATCAGGGCCGCGCACGTTGTCGTGCAGCGGCAGCGAGGTCTGGGCCGGCTTGGTCGGCAAGGGCCGGCGATCTGTGCCGCTCGTGAGGATTGCGTTGACGCTGCGATAGGTCGGCGAACGGATCGCCATGGCCCGCGTGCAGGCGGCATCCAAGCGCTCGGGGCCGTACTGGCGCGCCAGGCGCTGCAGGCCCAAGCAAGCGCGGTAGCCTTGCTCCGGATGCGGCCGGTTCTCCATTTGCCAGCGCACGAGCGCGGCGCAGCCCACACCGATGCTCTCGCCCCAGGCGATCAGCTTGGCTGGCGTCCAGTCCCGGTGGGCACGGTGGGAGGCCGGCATATGCTCGGAGATGGTCGAGTGCTTCCCCTTCGCGGTGCTCACCGGGTGCACTGCCACGCGCTGCTGGCCGGCGAAGATCTCCAGCACGAAGCCGGTAATGCGCAGCTCCACCTTGGTTCGCACCAGACGGTGCGGGACGCTGTAGAAGTGACCGTCGAGATCGACGTGATAGTCGATGTTCACGCTCGCGGTCTTGAAGCGCACGATCGGCATGCGCGTGGGCGGCAGCGCCCGCAGCGCCGGTTGATCGAGCTTCTCGAAGGCCTCGCGCCGACAGCCAGGCAGCTTCTTGAAGGGGCGTTGGTTCAGATCGATCAGCAGCTCGGAGATGGCGCGGTTGAGCTCCCTCAAACTGAAGAAGCGTCGGTTGCGAAGACGCGCAAGAATCCATCTCTGAACGATTTGCACCGCAACCTCGACCTTCGGCTTGTCCCTCGGGTGAGCAGGCCGCGCTGGGAGCACTGCCACGCTGTAGTGGTCGCAGAATTCCTCGACCAAGCGGCCCACGCCAGGCTCATAGCGGTCGGGCCTTGCGATGACCGCGCGCGGCTGGTCGGGCACCACCAAGCGAACCACGCCGCCGATAAACTCCAGCGCATTGATGATTGAGCCAACCCAGTCGGGCGCCGTCTGCGTCATGGTGGCGCAGGCATAGGTGTAGCTGGAGGCGCCCAGTGCGGCCACGAAGATCTGTGCATCGCGGATCTCACCGGTGGCCGCGTCCACGATCGGCATGGTGTCGCCGGCGTAGTCGACGAAGAGCTTGTCGCCAGCGACATGGGTCTGGCGCATCGAACGCTTCAGGCTCATCGCCCAGGCGCGGTACTTGATGCAGAAGCTCGTGTACTTGTAGGCCATCGCATTGGCCTGGGCGTATTCCTCCCACAGCAACTGCAACGTGACACCGGGGCGCTTGAGCTCCTGATGAATGAGCGCGTAGTCGGGTTCGAGGTGGCGTGCCAAACGCGGCACCGCGGGTTGATACAGCCGCGCTTCGAGCTCCGCGTCGCTCAGCGTCTGGGCGACCGCCCAATCGACACCGGCAGCGCGCGCGTTGCGCACGATGTCCCCGATGGTCGTCTTGGCGATGCCCAGCACGCGCGAGCACTCGCGCAAGCTCAATTCAGATTCCAGATGAAGGCGTAGGGTTTGTCGTAGTTGTCGCATGGTGATCCTGGGTGTGGGCATCGCTGGTCCGAAAAAATCGGCCAGCATGCCCATCGCTCAGGTCACTCGCGCGCGCCTCGCCTGTCCGGCTTCAGGCTGAAACCCTGTCCGGGATCAGTCTGAAACGGTGTCCGCCATCCTCTGAAACACTGTCCGGGATCGTCTGAAATGGGTGTCCAGGATGCCGTGAAATACGCAGTCGCGCAGTTCACGTACCAGTGAGCGGCGCTGGTGCTCG
>NZ_LMTS01000024.1 GCF_001541225.1 Variovorax sp. WDL1
GGGGTCTCCTCGTTTTCAGTGCAATAAGTGACGGTACGCAAAGCTAGCACTGGCGCGGGGGTGGTCTGGGTAGACCGTTGATTTCATTGACTTTCCTGTTCGCTTTGTAAACGGGTATGGTGGCCTCCCACTTTTGAGGTTCACGATGCAGGGTTGGCACACAACGTTTTTGGGGATGCGTGGGCTCCCCCGCGATATCAGCGACTTCGAGATGAAGGCATTTTTCACCTTCGATGGTGCCGAGCGCGACGCAATCAATGCACGCCGAGGTGATTCCCACAAGCTTGGTCTGGCGCTCCATATTGGTTTCCTGCGCATGAGTGGGCGTTTGCTCGGTGCCTTTCGGGTAATTCCAGTAGCCTTGTGGCGCCACCTTGGCAACGAGCTTGGCATTGCAGCACCAGAAGTCGCCTCGCTGAGAGCCATGTATGAACGCGGGCGCACGCTATTCGATCACCAACAAGTAGCCTGCACGGTCCTTGGATTCCAGTGGATGAGCGAGCACCAGCGCCGCTCACTGGTACGTGAACTGCGCGAC
>NZ_LMTS01000283.1 GCF_001541225.1 Variovorax sp. WDL1
TGTGCGCAGGAACCAGTCCCAGGCTGGCAGCGAACTCTCGCCCCGAGCGCCAGTTACTCGCATCTCCCAGCGTGGCGGCCAGCGCCGTCGCACCGAGCACGCCGATGCCGGGCACCTCGCGCAGCGTGCGCGCCGTATCGCCTTTGCGTTGCTGCTCTGCGATCTCGGCTTCGAGCTGATCGATGCTGCGCTCGATGCCCTTGAGCGTTTCGAGCTGCAGGTCAACCAACCGGCGCATCAACGGTGGCAATTGATCGTCGACTTGGGCGCGCCGCGCGCTCATCGTCTTCAGCCCCGCTTTCTTGCCTGGCAGCAAGACACCGAACTCGTACAACAAGCCTCGCAGCATGTTGAGGGTGGCCGTGCGCACGCTCACCCAGTGCGAACGTGCTCG
>NZ_LMTS01000300.1:0-3200 GCF_001541225.1 Variovorax sp. WDL1
GCATCGGCGGCGGCATGGGTGCGGCGGGGGTGTTCGAGGTTCTCTGAACGCCACGGGCCGCCTATCGGTCGGCTCGGAGGCGGAAGGCGATGCCTCGTGTGCTGAATGCAGCGCGCCGGGCGTCGCCGCAGACATCGAAACCTTGCGCCGACGCGTTGCGCACCAGCGGCGCGAGTTCGGCCGCGGCGAATTCCAGTGCGGTCACGCCCGTGCGCCCGTCCGCGGCCAAGGTGAAGCGAAGGTCGAGGCGGGGGAGGGTGACAAAAGGCAACCCGCGCTCGTCGCGCGAGGATCGCGCACTGAACAGCTGTGCCCAGTGAAGGGCAACACGCTCTGGCGCGCGGACGGCGAGCTCCAGTCCGCAGAGGCGGTCGGCGCCACCTTCAACTGCAGCACCGCCGTCCTCGGCCGAACCCACCGGTGCCGCCTGCTCGCGCAGGTCGACCGTGCAGGCGCCTGTGTCCATGGCGTCGAGCCGAAGGCGCGGCGTGCAGCCCAGCGTTGAACCGTCGAGCGCCTCGATGCCGAGGCGCCGCAGGTGCGTGCGCTGGGTGCCGAGATCGTCGCAGCCGAGGTCCAGGGTGTCGCCCGCGGCCGTGCGGACTTCGAGCCATTGGTCGTCGAGCAGGAAGCGCCCGCACGACGAGTCCGCTGTTGCGCGCGGCGGCAAGGCAGCGATGCCCAGGACCTTGTCGAAGACCGAGGCGACTGCCGCGGCATCGGTTGCGGCGAAGCGCAAGCCGCGGAAGCGGGGTGGATGCAGGACTGGCGGCATCTCGCGATCAGGCTCGTGCGGCGCGCTGCCAGCCGAGCTCGGCCAGTTGTCGCGCCTGGCGGCCGGCGTCGAGCGCGTGGGCGTTCGAGGCGTTCCCCGCCAGCGCGCGGCCCATGATGCCCTGCGCAATGGCAGCGGCGCGGAACAGGTTGAAGGCGGTGTAGAAGCGCCACGCGGCCGGCGTCACGGGAGGGAGCTTTCGGCGGTCGCAGTAGCGTGCAAGATGGCGTTGTTCGGAAGGCAGCCCCAGTGCCTCCAGCTGGCTGGCAGAAAGATCGCCGAGTCCGCGAAACGGCGGTGGAAGCTGCCAGGCCATGCAGTGATAGGCAAAGTCCGCCATCGGATCGCCCAGCGTCGAGAGCTCCCAGTCGAGCACGGCAATGACGCGCGGCGCATCGTGCGCGAACACCAGGTTGTCGAGGCGGAAATCGCCATGCACGATGCGCGTCGCGGTCTCCTGCGGCACATGTTGCGGGAGCCACTCGATGAGCCTCTCGACCGCGTCGATGCGTTCGGTCTCGCTGGCGCGGTACTGGCGGCTCCAGCGCGCGATCTGGCGCTCGATGTAGTTGCCGGCCCTCCCGTAGTCGCCGAGGCCCACCGTGTGGACGTCGACCTCGTGCAGCGCGGCCATGACCCTGTTCATCTCGTCGCAGATCCGGCTGCGTTCGTCGGCGCTCGCGCCGGGCAGCCGCGGGTCCCACAGGATGCGGCCGTCCATGTAGTCCATCACGTAGAACGACGTGCCGATGACCGCATCGTCCTCGCACAGCGCATGCACGCGCGGGACCGGCACGTCCGTGCCGGCGAGCGCCTTCATGACCCGGAACTCGCGATCGACGGCGTGGGCCGAGGGCAGCAGCGCACCCGCCGGCTTCCGGCGCACGACGTAGCGGCTGCCACCGGTCTCGACCAGGAAGGTCGGATTCGACTGGCCGCCCTTGAACTGCAGGACGCGAAAGCCTGCGCCTGCGCGGTCGTCGACGTGCGAGGCGAACCAGCGCTGCAGCGAGGCTTCGTCGAAGCGGTGGCGCTCGTGGACTTCCGTCGTGCCGCTGAACGCCTCGCTCATGAGGCTGCCGGGCCGCGCGGTCGTCGGCGGATCGAAGGGATCATGGGGCTTGTCTCCTCGGTGAATGCGTGTGAAGGCCGTCTCGCGGCATGATGGTGCGCGTTCTCGGGGGACAGCCTAAGGGCACCGCCCCCCGGGAGGCCAATGAATGCTTGGAATGGACCTGGATACAGCGAATGCATATCTCGAGAGTCGACCTCAACCTGCTCGTGGTGCTGGACACCATCTACACGGAAGGCGGCATCACCAAGGCGGCCGAAAAGCTGCACCTGACGCAGCCTGCGATCAGCCATGCGCTGGCGCGCTTGCGTGACCTGTTCAACGATCCGCTGTTCGAGCGGCAGGGCCACAGGATGGTGCCCACGCCACTGACCAAGCGGCTGATCGACCCGCTGCGCGGATCGCTGCAGTCGATCGGCTCGCTGCTGAACGACACGCAGAGCTTCGAGCCCGCCATTGCGAGGAAGCGCTTCGTGATCGGGCTGCGGGACTTCATGGAGTCGACGGTCATGTCGCCGCTGATGCGCGCGCTGGCGATGGAGGCGCCGGAGGTCGAGGTTTCGAGCGTGCGCGCCAACCGCCGCAGCCTCGAGAGCGAGCTGGCGGCCGGCACGCTCGACCTGGCGGTGGACGTGCTTCTTCCGTTGTCGGACGCGGTCAAGTTCAAGCGCATCAGCGTCGACGGCATGGCCGTGGTGGCCCGCAAGGGGCATCCTGCGATCGATGGCTCGGTGGACCTGGACACCTATCTGGCGCAGCGCCACATCCTCGTGACCTCGCGCCGGCAGGGGCCCGGCTTCGAGGACATCGAGCTGCGGCGCATGGGCGTCCAGCGGCAGGTCGCGTTGCGATGCCAGTTCTACTTTGCGGCTTGCCGCACGGTGTCGGAGACCGACCTGGTGCTCACCATGCCGGAGAGCTACGCGCACATGGCCAACCGGCAGTTCGGCAACCAGGTGCTGGCGTTTCCCGCGCCGCATTCGTCGATGGATGCGTACATGTATTGGCATGCGAGCACCGACAACGATGCTGCGAATCGGTGGTTGCGCAATGTGTTGATGCGTTGCTGCGTTCGGTGAACACGCAAGTGCAAAAGCTTCGATAGCGTGGGGGTGCGGAGGCGTGCGGTATGCCCTGGGCCGGCCGACGTCGCCGGCCGCTTCGCGGCTGCCCTGCGCTGCTCGCGTCAGGCGGGGTCTCGCTCAAGCTCGCTTCGGTCAAACAGTCGCGAGCCCTGATCCGCCTGCCACTGCGCTGCTCGGCGGCGCCTCAACGGCCGTCCCTGGGCATACCGCACGCCTCCGTGGATACGCTGGGGTCGACCGGCCCGCACCGCATGCCGGGCGTGCATCC
>NZ_LMTS01000300.1:3210-15561 GCF_001541225.1 Variovorax sp. WDL1
GCGACGGACCCGTTCTCGATCCAGCGACGGCCCTTCTCCATCCAGCCACGGCTCCCCACCACAACATCCCCGCATGCGGGTTTCCGCCAGTACGGCCAACCGCACTCGACCTGTAAATTTCAATCTGTTATAACAAATAACGCGACGGAAATTGTTCCGGAGCGTCACCGCAGGAGACACCGATGTCCATGAAAAGGCGCCACTTCCTCCAGTCCACCGCAGCCGTCGGCGTGCTGGGCCTGCCCGCCGTGCGAGCCGCCCGTGCCCAGGCCGGCCCGGTCCGCATCGGCGTGATGCTGCCGATGAGCGGCATCGGCGCCGAGGCCGGCGCGGCCTGGCTCGCGGGCGCGAAGGTCGCGGCGGAGCAGTGGAACGCGAAGGGCGGCGTGCTCAAGCGCCCCGTCGAGCTGGTCGTACGCGACGACAAGTTCACCAGCGCAGGGGCCGTTGCGGCGGCACGCGAACTGGCCGGCAGCGGGGTCAACCTGTTGATAGGTGGCTCGCAGTCGCCGATGGCGCTGGCCACTGCGCCCATCCTGCCCGAGCTCAAGGCCATGATGGTCGCGCCGTGCCCGACCGTGATGTCGCTCACGCACGAGAACTTCCAGCGCAACTTCTTCCGCCTGTCCTGGAACGCCTATATCGCCTTCGCCGGCATCGGCAACATGCTCACCGACCGCTTCAAGGACGTGCAGAGCTGGTCTTGCATCGTGCCCGACAGCGAGAACGGGCGCGACATGGCGCGCTTCTTCACCATCGGCGTGCAGCGCGCAGCCGCCAAGGCCGGACGCCAGGTCAAGGTGCTGGATCCGGTGTTCGCCAGCCTCAACAAGGCCGACTACAAGGTCGAGATCAACAGCCTCATGAACGCGCCCTCGCAGGGCCTGTTCGTCGGCCTGACCGCCGCGCCCTGCATCAGCCTGCTGCAGCAGGGCCGCGCCGTGGGCATGGACAAGAAGTTCAAGGTGATCGGCGACGCCGGCACCGAGCTGATGATCGCCAAGGCGATGCAGAAGTCCACGCCCGCCAACCTCTGGAGCATCAGCTACTGGGTGCCGGGCACCGACGCAGGCCGGCGCAACCCGCTGAGCACGCCGCTCTACGATGGCTATGTGAAGCTCACCGGCGACAAGAACCCGCCGAGCATCGTGCAGTCCAGCCACCGCTGCGCGCTCGCGCTCTTCAACGCGATCCAGAAGGCGGGCAACACGGAGACCGATGCGGTCATCGCCGCGCTCGAGGGGCTCACCTTCGACACCGCGGTGGGCAGCTACCACGTGCGCAAGGAAGACCACCAGGGCCTGGGCACCGCGTACATCGCGAAGGTGGGCGCACGCGATGCGGAGCCGGGCTACGGCATTCTCGATGCCATCGCCTACAACGAAGCCGACGTGGCCGAACCGCCATCGCCGGGCAAGGCGATCTCGCTGTGAGTGCAAAGGAGATGACCATGACACTCAAGCGCAGAACCCTCGTGCAAGCCGCAGGCGCGGCGACTTTGCTTGGCGCCGCGGGCACCCGCTTCTTCCCCTCGGCACACGCCCAGGGCACCCCCATCCGCGTCGGCGCCATGCTGCCGATGAGCGGCATCGGCGCCGAAGCCGGCGCAGCCTGGCTGAACGGCATCAAGGCCGCGCAACTGCAATGGAACGCCAACGGCGGCCTGCTCGGCCGGCAGATCGAGATCGTGGTGCGCGACGACAAGTTCACCAGCGCCGGCGCGGTCGGTGCGGTGCGCGAGCTGGCGGGCGAGGGCGTCAACCTGTCGATCGGCGCCGGCCAGTCGCCCATGGCCCTGGCCATCGCACCCATCCTGGCCGAGCTCAAGAGCGTGGTGGTGGCGCCCGCGCCGAGCGTGATGTCGGTGACGCACGAGAACTTCAGCCGCAACTTATTCCGCCTCTCGTCCAACGCCCTGATGCTCTATGGCGGCATCGGCAACCTGATGACGAGCAAGTTCAGCGACGTGGAGACCTGGGCCGTGATCGCTCCCGACAG
The DNA here is from genome assembly GCF_001541225.1 of Variovorax sp. WDL1. Lineage (GTDB taxonomy): Bacteria > Pseudomonadota > Gammaproteobacteria > Burkholderiales > Burkholderiaceae_C > Variovorax. The sequence continues at coordinate 5,209 of NZ_LMTS01000300.1, forward strand.
CGAGAACGGCCGTGACGTGGCGCGCTACTTCAAGCACGGCGCGATGGGCGCGGCAGCGAAGGCCGGACGCAAGGTCCAGGTGCTCGAGCCGGTGTTCGCCAGCCTCAACAAGGCCGACTACAAGATCGAGATCAACAACCTGATGAACTCGGGCGCCCAGGGCCTGTTCATCGGCCTCACGGCCGCGCCCTGCGTCAGCCTGCTGCAGCAGGGGCGCGCCGTGGGCATGGACAAGAAGTTCAAGGTGATCGGCGAAGCAGGCACGGAGCTGCTGATCGCCAAGGCGATGCAGAAGTCGACGCCGCAGAACCTGTGGGGCGTGACCTTCTGGGCGCCGGAGCTGGAGCCGTTCAAGAGCCAGTTCCCGGTCAGCAAGCAGCTGAGCGAGTACATCCTCAAGGTGGCCGGCACGCCCCACGTGCCGGGCATCGTGCAGGCTTCGCACCGCTCGGCGCTTGCCATCTTCCACGCGGTGAAGAAGGCCAACTCGACCGAGACGGAGCCGGTGATCCAGGCGCTCGAAGGGCTGCAGTTCGATACGGCCGCGGGGCCGTACCGCATCCGCAAGGAAGACCACCAGGGTGTCGGGTCGTTCTACTTCGCCAAGATCGGCGCCCGCGACACGCCGCCGGGCTATGGCCTGGAACAGGTGGTCCGCCTGGACGAGACCGAGATCGTCGAGCCGCCATCGCCGGGCAGGAAGTACGAGGGCTGAGCGTGATCAATGAACTGATGTTCGCGGTGTTCAATGCCGCGGCGTTCGGCATGGCGATCTTCGTGGTCGCAGCCGGCCTCACGCTCATCTTCGGGCTGATGCGCCTGCTCAACATGGCGCAGGGCGGCTTCTTCATGATCGGCGCCTATACCGCCTACTCGGTGATGGGGCGCGACGTGCAGTCGCTCTGGATGTTCCTGCTCGCCGCGCTGGTGGGCGGGATCGTGGTGGCGCTGCTGGGCCTGCTGACCGACCGGCTCGTGCTGCGCCGGCTGCGCAACGTCGATCCGCACTACGTGCTGATCGCGACCTTCGCGCTCATGATGGTCTGCTCCGGCGTGACCAAGCTGGTGTGGGGCGTCGACTTCTTCTCCGTCAATCCGCCGCCGGGCCTGGACCAGCCGCTCAACCCCTTCGGCATGTTCTTCTCGGCCTACCAGATCTTCGTGATCGCGGCCGGGGTGCTGGTCTACATCGTGCTGGAGGTGGCCATCCACCGCATGTGGTTCGGCAAGCTGATGCAGGCGCTCGCGGCCGACCCGTGGATGGCGGGCGTGCTGGGCCTGAACGTCTCGTTCGGCATCGCGCTGAGCGTGATGGCGAGCTTCTTCCTCGCCGGCCTCGCGGGCGGGCTGCTGCTGCCCAACCAGAGCCTGTCGACGGGGCTGGGCGACTCCTACCTGATGTACGCCTTCTTTGCGGTCATCATCGGCGGGCTCGGCAACATCCGCGGCGCCTTCATCGGCTCGCTGGTGCTGGGCCTGGTGCAGAGCCTCAACACCGTGCTCCTGCCCTCGGTGCCGGGCCTCGCCATCTACGTGGTGCTGGCCGCCTTCCTGCTCTGGAAGCCCAGCGGCCTGTTCCCTGCCGTCGGCGCGCAGGCCGAGTCCGGCAGCGAGGCCCACGGCTCCGGCGCGCTGCACCGCCCGCGCATCCCGCGCGGCGTGTGGCAGGTGCTGGGCGTCGCCACGGTGGGCATGCTCGCAACCCTGCCGCTGTGGGTGAACGCTGGGCCGCTGTACGTGGTCGGGACGGTCCTGGTGCAGGTGATCTTCGCGCTCTCCTGGAACATCCTGTTCGGCTACACCGGCCTCGTGTCCTTCGGGCATGCGGGCTTCTTCGCCATCGGCGCCTACCTCGCCGCGCTGGCGCTGCGGCACATCGCCGGGGTGCCCTTCCTCGGCGTGCTGGCGGCGGCGGCGCTGTTCGGCGCGTGCGCGGCCTGGGTCGTCGGGGTGCTGGCGCTGCGGCGCATGAGCGGCGTGTTCCTCGCTGTGCTCACGGTGGCGCTGGCGGAGGCACTGCGCCTCATCATCGGCTTCTCCACCTTCCTGGGCCGCGAAGACGGCATCACCGACATTCCGCGGCCGGTGCTCGATCTCGGGCTGCTGCAGATCGACCTCACCAGCTCCAGCGCCTACTACTGGTTCCTGCTGGTGGCGACGGTGCTGATCACCGCCTTCCTGTGGTGGCTGCTGCACAGCCGCTTCGGCCGCACGCTGCAGACGGTGCGCCAGGACGCGGAGCGCGCGGCCTTCATGGGCACGCACGTCGCGCGCTACCGGCTCGCGGCCTTCGTCATCTCGGGCGCGGTCGCGGCAGTTGCCGGCGCGCTGTACGCACCCTGGTCGCGCATCGTCACGGTGGAGGAGGTGCACTGGCTGGCCTCGGCCCAGCCGATGCTGAACACGCTGCTGGGTGGGGTCAGCTCCTTCTGGGGGCCGGTGGTCGGTGCAGGGCTGTTCGCCGCCATCACCTATGCCACGCGCACGCTGGTGGGGCTGTCGGAGCTGATCGTCGGCACCGGGCTGCTCGCCATCATCCTGTTGGCGCCCAACGGCGCGGTCGGGCTCTGGCGCAACGTGGAGGAGCGGCTGTGGGGCCGGCGGGCGGCCGTGCCGGTGGGCGATGCGGCGGGTGGGCCGATGGCGCGGGGCGCGCGAGCGCCGGCCGTCGGCAAGCTCGAGACAGGAGGTGCCCGATGAGCGACGAGCTGCTGCGCGTGGACAACGTGCGCAAGAACTACGGCCCGATCGAGGTGCTGCACGGCGTGAGCCTGTCGGCCGTGCGCGGGGAGGTCTTCGCCATCATCGGGCCGAACGGCGCCGGCAAGACCACCATGTTCAAGGTCATGACCGGCGAAGTGCCTTGCGACGGCGGCACCATCCGCTTCGAGGGCAAGGACGTGACCCGGCTTCCGGCGCACGAGCGGGTGCGCCAGGGCTTCGGGCGCACCTTCCAGGTCGCGCGCGTCTTCCACGACTTCACCGTGCTCGACAACGTGATCGCTGCCGTCGAGGCACGCCGCCAGTACCGGGGCGAGCCGCTCGGTGCGCGCTGGCGCTGCGCGCCCTCGTCGGATGTGCGGGCCGAAGCCATGGCGCTGCTGGAGGACGTCAAGCTCCACACGCTGGCGCAGGAGGCGGCGCGCTTCCTGTCGCATGGCGACAAGAAGCGGCTCGAGTTCGTGATCGCCCTGGCCGGCAGGCCGACCATCCTGATGCTCGACGAGCCGACCGCCGGCATGTCGCCCAGCGACCGGGCCGACATCGCGCAGCTCGTCGCGCGCACGCAGAAGGAGCGGGGCATCACGGTGGTCATGACCGAGCACGACATGGACGTGGTGTTCGGGCTGGCCGACCGGATCATGGTCATGAACTACGGCGAGGTGGTGTCGACCGGCACCGTCGAGCAGGTGCGCAGCGATCCGAAAGTGCGCGAGGTCTACCTCGGCAAGGAGATGGTCGGTGCTTGAAGTCCGCGAACTCGACGCCTTCTACGGCGACAGCCACATCCTGCATGGCGCTCAGGTGTCGGTGAAGGCCGGCCAGCGTGTCGCGCTGCTCGGGCGCAACGGCGCGGGCAAGTCGACCCTGCTGAAAAGCGTGATGGACGCGGGGCCGCGCGTGCGCGGCATCCTGCGCTTCGACGGCCGCGACCTGCATGGCGTGCCGACGCACCAGCGCACCCGCATGGGCCTGTCGCTGGTGCCGGAGGACCGCCGCATCTTCACGCACCTCACCGTGGCGGAGAACATCGCCATTGCGCGCTACGGCGCCTCGGCCACGCGGCCCGCGGTTCCCGTGGCGGACATCATCGCCCGCTTCCCGATGCTGGCGCCGCTGCAGCAGCGCTACGGCGGCCAGCTCAGCGGCGGCCAGCAGCAGCTGCTGGCCGTGGCGCGCGCCATGGCCGCAAACCCGACGCTGCTGCTGCTCGACGAACCGACCGAGGGACTCGCGCCGATCATCGTCGAGGAGATGGCGCGCGATGTCGTGCGCACCTGCACCGAAGGCAACGTGGCGCTCCTGCTGTGCGAGCAGAACATCTGGTTCGCGCGCCGCTGCACCCAGTACGTCTACGTGATCGACACCGGCCGGGTGGTGTTCGAGGGCGACTGGGAACACTTCGACCGCCATCCAGAGGTGCAGCAGCGCTATCTCGCGCTCTGAGCCCGAGCGGACTTTTCCAAGCAACCTTCCAGACTTCCCATGGATCTCCAGTACACCCCCGAACAGAACCAGCTGCGCGAAAGCGTCGAGCGCTTCGTGCGCGAGGAATACGACTTCGCGCACCGCCGCAGGCTGGTCGCGAGCGAGCTCGGCCACGACGAGAACTGCTGGCGCAGCTATGCCGACTTCGGCTGGCTGGCCGTGCCCTTCAGCGAAGAGGATGGCGGCATCGGCGGCGACGCGACCGACACCGGCATCGTGATGGAGGGCATCGGCCGCGGGCTGCTCCTGGAGCCCTACCTGGCCAACGTCGTGCTCGCCGGCGGCGTGCTGGCGGCCCTCGGCAGCACCGAGCAGAAGGCCCGATGGCTGCAGCCGATGATGGCCGGCGCGCACAAGCTGGCCCTGGCCTATGCCGAGCCCGAGTCGCGCTACGAGATCGCGCACTGCGCCACCACGGCGCGGCGCGAGGGCCAGGGCTTTCGCATCGACGGAAGAAAGTCGCTGGTGCATGGCGGCGCCACCGCCGACTACTACGTCGTGATCGCCCGGACCTCCGGCCAGGCCTCGGACCGCGCCGGACTGAGCGCGCTGGTGGTCGACGCCAAGGCGCCGGGCCTCGAGGTGCGGCCCTATGCCACGCACGACGGCAGCCGGGCCGCGGACCTGGTGTTCGAGGGCGTTCGCGCCGACGCATCGCACCGGCTGGGCGAGGAGGGCGCGGCGCTGCCCGCCCTCGAGCTCGTGGTCGACCAGGCGATCGCTGCGATCGCCTCCGAAGCCGTGGGGGCGATGGGCACGCTGGTGGAGATGACGCTCGACTACCTGAAGACCCGCCAGCAGTTCGGCCGCCCGATCGGCACCAACCAGGCGCTCCAGCACCGCATGGTCGACATGTACATCGCGCTGGACGAGGCCCGATCGATGGCGCTGTACGGCGCGCTCATGCTGGGCGAGGCCGACGCGGCCGTGCGCCGCAAGGCGCTGTCGGCCACCAAGATCGAGATCGACCGCGCGGCGCGGCGGGTGGGACAGGAGGCGGTGCAGCTGCACGGCGCCATGGGCGTGACCGAGGAGCTCGCGGTAGGCCACTACTTCAAGCGGCTCTCGATGATCGGCGTCAGCTTCGGCGACAGCAGCTGGCACCTGCAGCGCTATGCGCAGGCGGCCTGAGAAGGTCCGACGGCATGGACCTCCATCTTTCCGCGCAGGAGCAGGCATTCGAGGCGGAGGTGCGCGAGTTCATCGCGCGCGAACTGCCGCGTGACATTCGCGAGAAGGTGCGCCTGGACCGGCACCTTGCGCGCGACGACTTCATGCGCTGGCAGCAGATCCTCGGGCGCAAGGGCTGGTTCACCGGCGCATGGCCACGCGAGTTCGGCGGGCATGCGTGGAGCCCGATGCAGACCATCATCTTCAACCGGGTGGCCGGCGAGATGCACTGCCCCGAGCTGCAGGTCTTCGGGCCGGCCATGGTGGGGCCTGTCATCTACACCTTCGGCACGCCCGAGCAGAAGGCCGAGCACCTGCCGGCCATTCGCGACTCTTCGGTGTGGTGGTGCCAGGGCTACTCGGAGCCGGGCGCGGGCTCCGACCTGGCCGCGCTGCAGACGGCGGCCGAGGACGACGGCGACCACTACGTCGTGAACGGCCAGAAGATCTGGACCTCGTACGCGCATCACGCCGACTGGATGTTCTGCCTGGTCCGCACCGGGCGCGAAGGCAAGCGGCAGCAGGGCATCTCCTTCCTGCTCATCGACATGAAGACGCCGGGCGTCGAGGTGCAGCCGATCCGCATGATGGACGGGCGGCACTACCTCAACGCCGTGTTCTTCAACGATGCGCGAGTGCCCAGGCGCAACCTCATCGGCGATGAGGGGCGCGGCTGGACCTACGCGAAGTTCCTGCTGGAGCACGAGCGCGTGGAGAACGCCAACCTGCGCTTCATCACCCAGGAGCTTCAGAAGCTGCACCGCGTGGCGGCGGAAGTGCGCAGCGACGGAAAGCGGCTGGCCGACGATCCCTCCTTCATGGCCGAGGTCGGCGCGGTCGAGGTGCAGTTCAAGGCGCTCGAGATCGGCCTGCTGCGGATGCTGTCGGACATGGATGCAGGCGCGCCGGCGGGGCCGGGCAAGTCGTCCTTCATCAAGATCCGCGGCACCGAGATCGCGCAGCGCATTACCGAGCTGCTGGTGCAGGCCAGCGGCCCCGATGCCTTGCGCTACCAGCCCGGACCGCTCTTCGGCCAGGGCGACGACGGCGCGCCGATCGGGCCTGCGCACGCGCTCGGGCCGGTCGCCACCTACCTGTTCTGCCGCGCCATGACCATCTATGGCGGCAGCACGGAGGTCCAGAAGAACATCATGGCCAAGCACGCACTGGGCTTGTAGAAATGAACGACGACGACATCGACTACCTCCAGGGCGAGCAGCCCCTGCACGACTACCTGCGCGGCCACGCGCGACGCCACCCGGACAAGGCGGCGCTGCTGTGGTACGGCCGCGCCATCAGCTATGCCGAGCTCGACCGCTGGAGCGATGCCTTCGCGCTGGCGCTGCACGAGCGGGGCGTGGCGAAGGGCGACCGGGTGGCGCTCTTCATGCAGAACTGCCCGCAGTACCTGGTCGCGCACTTCGGCATCCAGAAGATCGGTGCCATCGTGAGTCCCTGCAGTCCGATGTTCAAGGCGCACGAGTTCGCCTACCAGGTGGGCGACCTCGGCGCCAAGGCGATCGTGGCGGCCGATCACCTGGTGCCGATCGTCCGGTCGGTGGCCGACCGCGTGCGCGTGCCGCATGTGTTCAGCGTGCGCTATGCGGACTTCCTGCCGGACACGCCGAGCCTGCGCGTCCCGGACGAGGTGGCGCTGCGCGCGCCGCTGCCCGAAGGAACGCTCGACTTCCATGCGATCGTGACCCGCACTGGCGACGTGAGCGCGCCGGCGGTGCAGCTGTCGATGGACGACGTGTCGCTGATGACCTACACCTCCGGCACCACCGGCATGCCGAAGGGGGCCATGCTCAGCTACCGCAACGCGCTCTACAAGACGGCGGTCGGGCAGGACATGTTCCGCATCCGCGCCGACGACGTGATGCTGGCCGTGGCACCGCTCTATCACATCGCCGGCATGATCTGCGGCGTCACCATGCTCGCCTACACCGGCGCAACGGTGGTGCTGCTCAACCGGATGGACCCGCTGGCCGTGCTGCAGGCGATCGAGCGGCACCGCGTGACCTGGTGGTACGCGATGGCGCCGATGCTGGTGTCGGCCATGAACGAGCCGGGGGCCGAGCGCTTCGACCTGTCGTCGCTGCACACCACCATGGCCACCAGCTTCGGCATCAAGCTCACGGAGGAACTGGCCCGGCGCTGGAGCGCCTTCGCCAACGACTGCCTGGTCTACGAGGCGGGCTACGGGCTCTCCGAGACCCATACCAACGACGTGCTCATGCCGCGCGATGCCGTGCGCTGGGGCACCAACGGCGTTCCGGGCCGCGGGGTGGAGCTGAAGATCCTCGACCTCGAAGGCCGCGAGCTGCCGCCCGGCGAGAGCGGCGAGATCGCGGTGCGCAGCCGTGGCGTGTTCCACGGGTACTGGAACCGGCCCGATGCGACGGCCGAAGTGCTGCGCGAGGGATGGGTCCACACCGGGGACATCGGCAAGCTGGACGACCAGGGTTACCTCACCTTCATCGGCCGCGTGAAGGAGATGATCAAGGTGTCGGGCTACAGCGTCTTCCCCGAGGAGGTCGAGTCCATCCTGATCCTGCACCCCGGCGTGCGGCAGGTCGCCGTGATCGGCGTGCCCGATGCCGACAAGGGCGAGGTGATCAAGGCCTTCGTCGTGCCGCAGGCGAAGGGCATCGACGCCGAGGAGCTGCTGCGCTGGGCGCGTGACAACATGTCCCACTACAAGGTGCCCCGCCAGCTGGAGTTCCGCGACTCCCTGCCGGCCAGCGGCACGGGGAAGGTGCTGCGCCGCTTGCTGAAGGAGTCCGTCCGCTGAAGAAGCGAAGGCGGCGGCGGGGATTGGTGATTCCCCTCAAGAGTGAGGGCGCACACAGGAGAGCCAACGCACTACACTGGCTCGATGTCCACTTGGCTGACCTCGACTCTTCAGAGCGAGCGTTGGGCGATAGGCGACCAGACATGGTCGCGCAATCCGACAACGGGTGGCTTTGAGCTGATCGACTACAAAGGATGGGGCGCGCCCCCGCCGGTGTGCGACCCTCTCGACCTGGCACCCCTGGTGGGTGCCCGCGTGAGTGTCGACGGGGCCGATCGGGCCGGCATGCCTGTCGCCCTCTATCCCGGGGCCTTCAAATTCTCTCCCGTGACGGGCAAGGCGCTGCCCGCGCCATCCGTTGCCCGCCGGGACACCTGGCTGCCGCCCTTCGGCGACGGCAGTCCGGCAGAGGATTCGCCGCAGGGGCTGCGCCTGACGGCCGTGCCCCTGGCGCTGCGCTCGACGCTGACCATCGAGTCCCTGCCGGACCGCCAGCTGGCGGCACCTCCGACGGGCCACTATCAATTTCTCGTCAGCGCGTGCCAGACCTGCGATGCCCGGTTGCTCGCCCTGGAGTCTTCGCGCGGAAGCATCCACCACTGGCTGCCGCACTCGGAGCGCTGGCTGGAACTCCGTCCGGCCGGCGCGCAGGCCTTGGGCGGGAGCGCTCTCGGCGAGCAGGCCTGGGGCCTGGCGGTGCACGACCCGCAAGGCGCCAGCAGGATCTTCATGCCGACCGACGACGGCCTGGCCATCGTTTCCATCAACCTGATCGCCGGGACCTTCGAGGCGCACGTCGTCGGCTCACGCTGCCTGGGCGCGCCGATCCTGTGGCAGGGCAGGGTGTACGTGCCCATGCTGCAGGAAGACGGCAAGGCCGGTGTCCATGGCCTGGATCCGGCAGGCACTGCGCTTCGCCGCGTCGAGGGCCCGGCGCTCGATCCCGCGCGGGCCGCATGGGTCCGCCCGCTGGCCGATCGCCGCCAGATCATCTGGATGTCGGCGGCGGGCCAGCTGGTCGTCAAGCCCGGCGGCGGCGGCGCGCTCGAGGCATCCGTGCTGCCCTGGCCGCCCGGCGTCGTGCCGAGCTTCGAGCTGGGCAGCCCCTACCTGTCCCGCAGCGGCCACCTCTGGCAGCAGTGCGCGCTGCAGGACGAGGGCCAAGGGAGCGAAGAGGGGCAGCGCTTCGCCTTCGTTCAACTGGGGCTCGGCGAGCCGGAGACCCGGCGGGCCAGCTCGCCCCGGCTCAGCACTGGCGCCGCGTGCTTCCAGCTCGATGCGCGCCTGCGGATCGCGCCATGGTTCGATGCCGACGACTGCATGGATTCCGATGCCGGCGAAGTGATCATCCCCTTGCTGGAATCGACTTCGGCATCGACCGTGCTGTGCGCGCGCGTGGCGAGCACCGTACCGGTCGACAGCCTCTTCGCGTCGAGCGAACCCCACAGCGCCACCTTCGAGCTGCATGGCGAGGACACCGTGCAGTTCTGGGTCGCCCGCCTGCCGCGGCCCTGGGCGACGCAAGCCTTCGTCTATTCGGGCCACCTGTATCTCTATCACCCGGACAGGCCGCGATTGCCGGGCTGGCGGATCGACCCGTGAGCGGGTGCTTGACCTTTCTCGACCATGGCGAACCTGGCGGAAATGGACCTGGCGTTTTCGCAGCCTTGCAAGCGCTGTACGCAGCTGCTGCATGGGCGCGTCAAATTCTGTCCGTATTGCGGCGGCGAGAACGAGGCGCCCCGGTGGGGCGACGAGGCGGCGAACACGGCTTTCGGGCCCGGGCGCGCGGTCCCCGAGTCAACCGAGCCGGCACCGTCGCCGGTGGACGATCTGCCCATCGTGCCGCGCCACGAAGCGCGCGAGACGACCGATCGTCCCGTCGTCCTCGAGGGCGGCAACGAAGCGCGGGAGGAGGTCGACCTCGACATCACCCACATCGTCCCCGCCGCCTTCGAGTGGCCCGAAGAGCTGCCGGTCGGGAGCACGACGGCGCAGCCGCAAGCCCTGGCGCCGCGCCGCGGTCCGATACTGAAATACGCCGCGATCGGCGTGGCGATGACGGTGTCCGTGCTCGCCCTGGTGCTGGTCTACGTCCGTTCCAGCCCCCAGCGCGAGGCGCCCAGCTCGGAAGCGCCGATGGCGCAGCCGCTGCCGGCGCGGGGCACGCCGGGCGCCGG
>NZ_LMTS01000300.1:15603-26316 GCF_001541225.1 Variovorax sp. WDL1
CGCTGCGCCCCCCGCCCAGGCACCGCAGGCCGCGGAAGCGCCGGCTGCCGCCGCCCCCGCGCCGGTCGCGCCGGTCGCGCCGGTCGCCGTTGCCCCTGCGCCGGCGATGCCTGCACCGGAACGCGACAACACCGGCTGCAACGAAGCACTGGCGGCATTGGCCTTGTGCCCCGACGCCGGGAGCGCGCGATGAGGGCGCAAGCGGCGCGATGCATGGGGCCATGCCCGGCGCCGCCACCCAACCACGAATCCTCGAAGGAGCCAGCATGCCAATCCGATCACTGCTGACGGGACTGATGTGGATCGCCCTCCTGCCCGCGGCCCTCGCGGCGCCGCCCAGGGCCGAGTACAAGATCGTCACCGCGTCGAAGAGCGGGACCTACATCCAGATCGGCCGCGATCTCGCCAAGTGGGTGGCCGAGCCCGCCGGCATCGATCTCGAGGTCCTGGAATCGAAGGGCTCGGCCGAGAACGTGCATCGCATGCGCTACGAGCAGGGGGTCAAGCTCGCACTGGTGCAGTCCGACGTCTACCAGGCCTTCCTGGACGAGGCGAAGGCAGGCAGCGCCGAAGCGGGCAACATCATCCGGCCGCTGCGGCTCATCATGCCGCTCTACGACGAGGAGATCTACTTCGTCGCCCGCGCCGACTCGCCGCTGAACTACATCCACGAGATCAGGAACAGGAAGATCAGCGTCGGCGCGCTCGGCAGCGGCACCGCGCTCACCTCCAGGACGCTCTACCAGCTGATGTTCGGGGAGCCCCTGTCGAGCGCCAATGCCCAGTACCTGAGCAACGAGGAAGCGCTCGCCAGGCTCACCGTCGACAAGTCGATCGACGTCGCCATCATCGTGGCCGGACAGCCCGCCAAGCTGTTCACCGACATGAAGCCAGAGGCGCGCAACTTCATCAAGATCCTGAAGCTGGACGACAAGGCGCCGGAAACCGCGCGCGTGGTGAAGACGTACTTTCCGGCGACCATCCGCGCGACGAGCTACGCCAACTGGCTCACGACCGACATTCCCACGCTGACCATCAAGGCCTACCTGGTCACCTACGACTACGGCCTGCAGTCCACGGTCGGCAACCTGGCCCGCTTCGCCGAGTCGCTCTGCACCAATTTCGACAAGCTCCAGGCCAGCGGGCATCCCAAGTGGAAGCAGGTGCGCCTCGAATTGCCGGCGCTCAGCCAGGGCTGGCGCTACTACCCGCCCATGGAAAAGCGGCTGCGTGCCTGCCTTTCCGGTCAGAAGGCGGCGGGGGTGGGGGCCTTCGGCAAGCCTGCCTCCCAATCCCAACCCCAACGCTCCTGCACGGAGCAGGAACTGGTGCTGGGCATCTGCAACAGGTGAGGCGGGGCGCGACGAGTCACCAGCCCGTCTCTTCGCCCAGCAGGGCGCGCCGTGCGAGCAGGAAGGTCGCTGCATTCCAGCTCTGCCCGGCCATGCCCCTCGGCGCCAGCGTCCGGCCGTGGAACCACTCGGTGAAGCGCCAGTCGTCGAGCGCGTTCACCTGCGCCAGCCGCGCGAGCTCGGACCAGGCCGGCTCGTGCAGCCGCAGCCGCGCCAGCATCATCACCCAGAAGCCGCCGACGAAGGGCCAGATGCCGCCGTTGTGGTACTGGTGCACGAGGTTCTGCTGGTGGCGCCCCATGTAGAGCCGCCACAGCGCGTGCTGCGGCGTCAGGGGATGCAGCACCACCCGCATCGGGTAAGGCACGCTGGCATTCGCCGCGGTCAGGGTCTCGACCATGCGGTAGGCCATGGCCCTGTCCGCCAGTCCGCTCTGGATCGCGAGCACGTTGCCGAACACGTCCCCTTCGTGGCCGACCACCGAGAGATTGACGAAGCTCAGGTACAGGCCGGAGTCGCGCCGGCCGCGGCGCGCATAGTGCCTCAGCAGCCGCGCCCGGTGGTACGTGGGCAGATCGGCCTGGAAGGGATTGAACAGGTGGTTGAAGTGGTAGTGCGTCGCCTCGGCGTGGTCCAGCCCGTAGCGGCGCTTGACCTCGTACCAGAGCGCGTTGGTATAGAGCACGTAGCCCGAGCGCGGCATGATGTCGGCCCAGTCGCTGGCCTCGTTCTGCTGCAGCAGCCGGAAGTGCTGGTGCTCCTGGGCCAGCAGCCAGCCGATCGCGCGGCCCACCTCGCCGCTCCAGTGCGAGGGGCCGACGCTGCCGTGGCGGCGCACGTGGTCCACCGCGATCAGCCACCACAAGGTGGCGTCGATGCAGCCCAGGTACCAGAAGTCGGCATCGCGGCCTTCAGGGTCCACGTACTTGGGGATCTGCCCGTTGGCCGCCTGGTGCACCGCCAGCGCGTCGAGGCTGTTCACCGCGCCCTGCTCCAGCGCGGGCACGCCGCTGCCGCACATCGCCATCACGCAGATGGCGGCGTCGCGCCCGAAGATCCGCGTGTAGCGCCGCGCCTCGGCCGCCTCGGTCCGGCTGGCGGCCAGGATGCCGTGCGGGGTCAGGTTGCGTACGAGGAGGTCGATCGAAGCCTGCGCGCAGGTGTCGATCAGCGCACGGGCGGGAGCGTCGAGATGATGGGCCATGGGTCGTGGGGTCGCCGGGGAGTCTGCCAGCGGCGATTCTCGCGGCTCGCGCGGCGACGCGAGGCTGCATGGCTAAGATGTCCGCCGATCGGGTCCGGACCCGAAGGCGAAAGGACCCTCCTGAACATGAGTGCCGACGACACCGCTCGACCAGTCCGCAGGCGTTCCGCCTGGGAACGCGCCCGCTCCCCCTCCCGTGCAAGGGCACGCGCACGGGCGCGCAGGAAGGGATTGATGGTGTTCTCCGCCGCCGTGGCGGTCATCGGCGTGCTCATCGGCGCGGTGCTCTACCACCTCTCGGGCGCCGAGCGCGAACCGTCTGCCGCCATGGCCGCGGCGGCGCCGCAGGCGAGCCGCAAGCCGGTGGAGCGAACGGCCGCGCTCCCGCCCCTCAGCCTGCCGGCCGACGATGCGCCCCACGGGTCCGCGATGGAGTGGTGGTACTACAGCGGCATCCTCCGTGCGGAGGCGGGCCAGCGCTACGCCGTCCACATGGTCGTCTTCGTCGCCAACGGACTGATCAAGCACACCGTCATGCATGCGGCGCTGACCGACCTGCAGACCGGCAAGCGCCACATCAGCCAGAGCCGTACCGGCGGCACGCCCGCGAGGAGCGTTGCCTACGGCTTCGACTTCAGGCAGGAGGGATGGCAGGTCACCGCGTCGCCATCGTTCCACGTGCTGCAGGCCGGCTTCGACGGCGCCTCGATCACCGTCGACCTGGGTGTTTCCGGCCCGGTCCTCGCGCATCGCGCGCCGGGCTCGGAGACGCCCGGCCTGCTCGACTTCGGCCAGAGCGGGATCAGCTACTACTATTCGCGCCCCCGGATGCCGGCGCGCGGCAGCATCGCCATCGCAGGCAAGTCGGTCCCGGTGAGTGGCGAGCTCTGGTTCGATCACCAGTGGGGCGAGTTCGATGTCCTCTCGCTGGGCTGGAACTGGTTCGCCCTGCACCTGGACGATGGATCCGACCTGATGGTCTACGAGCTCTTCGACATGGAGGGCCGGAAGGTCATGACCGCGGGCACCCTGTCGAACGCGCAGGGTTCGCAACCCCTGGAACCCGGCCAGGTCGAACTGGTGCCCGGACGGACATGGACGAGCCCGAGGACGGGCATCGGCTACGTGGTCGAATGGGGCATCAAGCTGCCATCGGGCCTCCTGAACATCAAGCCCTTCTTCGCCGACAGCGAATTCGATTCGGGCGGGACGACGGCGAACATCTATTGGGAAGGGCCCGTCAAGGTGAGCGGCAGCCGCGAAGGGCAGGGCTTCCTCGAGTTGAGCGGCTACGACCGACTGGGCGCCAGGCAGCCGAAGAGCAGGTGACGCGACAGGCCCCGACCGGGCTTGCGGACTTGCACTGATCTGCTGCAGCGCCGAGTTGGATGTAATGAACGTCCGCTGGTCCCGGATTCGTCCGCCATCATCCCGTCCAGGACCGCACCGGAGAAGGAACGTTCATGCCAATGCCCGCACTGTTCGACACCGCAGTTGCCGCCCTGTATTCGGCCTTGGCCACGCCATCCGGCATCGTGGCGCTGGTCTCGGCGGGCGTCGCCGGCGTGCTGATCATCGTGAGCTCCTTCGTCAAGACCATGATCCCGCTGCGCTGCCTTGCGATCGGCGGCAACCTGGGCTTCCTCATCTACGGCGCCCTGCATCCGTCACTGATCCTGGTGCTGTTGCACGGCGCGCTGCTGCCGATCAACGTCTTCCGTGCGGCCCAGATGGTCCGCCTCACGCGCCGCGTGCAGATCGCGGCTGCGTCGAACGACCTGTCGGGTGTCTGGCTGCGGCCCTACATGCGCCGGCGGCGACTGAGGAAGGACGCCATCCTGTTCCGCAAGGGCGATCCCGCAAAGCGCCTGTATTTCCTCGCGGAAGGGCTGATCGAGTTCGTCGAGATCGGGCAGACCATGGAACCCGGCCGGCTGTTCGGCGAGATCGGTTTCTTCGCGCCCGACAAGCGGCGCACGCTGACCGCCCGCTGCGCCACCCCCTGCACCGTGCTGCAGATGGATGAGATGACTTTCAAGTCGCTCTACTTCCAGAACCCGGCCTTTGGCTTCGAGGTGGTGACGCTGGTGGCCGGGCGCCTCCTGGCGGACCGGCAGCGCCTGGAGGACCGGCTGGCGACCATCTCGCCCACCATCTGAGCGTGCGGGGCCCTGGCGCGAACAACCTATTTCAAAACAAGGGATAGCCAGGCTCACGGTGCAGGATGACAATGCGCAACATCATGAAACGCGCGACAACACTTCGCCGCCTGGCGCTGTGGGTCTGGTTCCTGATCCTGCCGGTCATCGCCCAGGCGCAGACACAGCTAGGGAGTGCCGCTGCCCTGCGGGCCAAGTACGACGCGGTGCAGACGCAGTTGGCAAAGAACGTCTTCGGGCGGCCGCTGGTGCTCGAATCGACGGAAGCCTCCGGCCAGTTGAGCGGCGACATCTTCGCGGTGCTGAGCCACCCCTTCGACCAGGTGAGCGCTTCCCTGAGCCAGCCCGGCGTCTGGTGCGACGTGCTGATGCTGCACCTCAACACCAAGCACTGCGCGGTGCGCGGAACAGCCGCCGCCAGGATGCTCGCCGTCTCGGTCGGCCGCAAGTTCGACCAGCCGCTCTCGGAAGCCCAGCGCGTCGAATTCACCTGGCAGCCGCCGAACGTCGCCGACGACTACCTGAGCGTGCGGCTGAGTGCCGACAAGGGGCCGCTGTCGACCCGCGACTACCGCATCGAACTCGAGGCAACGCCGCTCGGCGACGGCAAGACCTTCATTCATCTCGGCTACGCCTACGCCTACGGCGTTGCCGCGCGCATCGCGATGCAGGGCTACCTGGCGACCCTCGGCGCGGACAAGGTGGGATTCACCACGTCGGGCAAGGACTCGGCCGGCGAGCCGGCGTACGTGGGCGGCGTGCGTGGCGTGGTGGAGCGCAACACCATGCGCTACTACCTCGCCATCGACGCTTTCATGGATTCGCCCAAGCAAGTGGCGCCGCGCCTGGCGGCGTGGTTCGACAGCACGGAGCGCTACGCGCGGCAACTGCATGAGGTGGAGCGAGAGGACTATCTCGCCATGAAGCGCAACGAATACAAGCGCCTTGCGAGCAACGTGGCCGAGTGAGCGCAACGTTCAATGAACTAGACACGCCCCTGATCCGGCAGGCTCAGTACACGCCCAGCGCCAGCCCCGCTGCCAGCGCGGCGCCGAGCTCGCGGCATTGCGCAAGGTCGTCGGCGCCGATCTGCTTGGGCCGCGCGATCGCCTCGGGGGTCTGTGCGTGGGTGCAGACGATCAGTGCCGGCGCGACGCAGCGCAGCCGCCAGCCCGTCGCGATGCGGTCGATCTGCCGCGCGGCGTTCTGTCCGTCGCTGCCGGCGCAGATCAGCGTGGCATAGGGCCGGCCGTTCACCCGGTCGAGCGCGGCGTAGTAGCAGCGATCGAAGAAGTCCTTCATCAGCCCGGCCATTGCGGCGAGGTTTTCCGGCGTGGCGAACACATAGCCGTCCGCACCCAGTACGTCGTCGGGTTGCGCCTCGGGTGCGCGCAGCAGACGCACCTGCACGCCGGCTTCGCTGCCTGCGCCCTCGGCCGCCGCCTGGGCCATCTGCGCGGTGCCGCCGGTCATCGTGTGATAGACCACGAGCAGCGTCTTCGGATTCATGCCGCCCAGCATAGCGGCATGGTCCGGGGCGAAAGGCGCTCAGTCGTCCTTGTCCTTGTCCCCGGGCCGGTCAGTGAGGAATTCGAGCGTGGCCTGCCAGGTCTGCGGCGAATTCAGGATGCCGAGGTGGCCGGAGCGCAGGATGGGGTCGTAGGCGCCTTGCCCCGTCAACACGAGCTCGCGCGCACCGCGCAGGCTGGCGCTCCTCGAGAAGTCGGTGGGCTTGCCGAACGAATCGACGGCGGGCACCGGTGCCACCGAGCCGTCCTGGACCGGGAAATAGACGAAGCTCGCGTCGCCGTTGCGGACCACCAGCACGCGCGTGGGTCCGTCGTTCTCGCGACTGCCGCCGCGGCCGTTGAGCAGGCGCAGGAAGGGCGTGTCTGGCGAACCCAGCTCCTGGCACACGTCGCTGGCCGGCGCGAAGCCGCCCGCCGCCGGCGCCTGCCAGTAGTTGGCGGGGTCCGGGGAGCAGTTGATGATGCCGTGGTTCGGGCCATCGATGGCCACGAGCCGGCGCACGATGTGCTGCGCCTCGTCCTGCCTCATCCACTCGCGCGCCAGTGTCACGCCCAGGCTGTGGCCGACGATGTCCACGCGCGTGGCGCCCGTGAAGTCCATCACCGCGCGCACGAAGCGGCGCAGGTCGGGCACGTTGGCCGCATTGGTGTGGGCGATGCTGGAGCGGCGCGTCGGGCTCGAAGCCAGGTCGCACTGGTCGCCCTGGTAGCCGACGCCCCAGAGCTCGCTGGTGGAATAGCCGTTGTCCGCGAGGAACTGGGCCAGCGCCTGGACACGCCCGTAGGGGTTGCAGGCCGTGGAGAACGGCGTGTCGTTGTTGCCGTGGATGAGGATCACCGGCGTTCGCGTCACCGGGCCGGCGGCACCGAAGCCGATGAGCGGCCTGGCGAGCGAGGTGTCTTCGATCGAAGGGAAGCCGGGCGGCAGCGTGTTGCCCACGATGCCCGCCGCCTGCGCGGCGGCCGTGGCAACAAGGACTGCAAGGGCGGCGGCATGGCGAATCCACGTTTTCATCGGCGGTCTCCTTCCTCTGCGGCGGCGATGATGCCGGTGAAAGGTGGCGCTGGCAAGGCCGAATGCGTGGTGTCGCGGACGTTCGATGCGCCACCGCGCCGGCGCAGCAGATACCAGGCGGCGGGCACCACGAGCATGCTGAGCAGCGGTGCGGTCACCATGCCGCCCACCATCGGGGCGGCGATGCGTGTCATGACCTCCGAGCCGGTGCCACTGCCCCACATGATGGGCAGCAGCCCCGCCATCACGACGGCGACTGTCATGGCCTTGGGCCGAACGCGCAGGACCGCGCCGTCGCGAATCGCAGCAAGCAAGGTCTCGTCGTTCATCGGCTCGCCGGCTTCGAGGCGCCGAGCGAGCGCGTTCTTCAGGTAGACCAGCATCACGACGCCGAATTCGGCCGCGACACCCGCCAGTGCGATGAAGCCCACCGCGGTGGCGACGGAGATCGAGTGGCCGAGCGCCCATACGAGCCAGAAGCCACCGACCAGCGAGAACGGCACGGCCGCCATCACAAGCGCTGCATCGCTGAACGATCTGAAGAGCAGATAGAGCAGCACGAAGATGACGGCCAGGGTGACCGGCACCACCAGCTTCAACCGTTCGGTGGCGCGTTCCAGGTACTCGAACTGGCCGGACCATGACACCGCGTAGCCGGTGGGCATCTTCACGGACGTCGCCACCGCGGCCTGCATGTCATTGACCGCGGAACGAAGGTCGCGGCCGCGCACGTCGACATACACCCAGCCCGACAGGCGCGCGTTCTCGCTTCGCAGCATCGGCGGGCCGTCCTCGATGCTGATCCTCGCGACATCCTGGAGATGCAGCGTGGCGCCCTTGGCGGTCACGAAGGGGAGCTCTCGCAGGCCCTGGAGCGAGTCGCGGATCTCGCGCGGGTAGCGCACGTTGATCGGGTAGCGCTCCCGTCCCTGGATGACCTCGCCCACGTTGTCGCCGCCGATCGCGGTGGACACCACCGCCTGCACGTCCGCCACAGAGAGGCCATGGCGCGCGGCGGCCGGCCGGTCGACATCGACGTCGATGTAGCGACCTCCCGTCAGTCGCTCCGCGAGTGCCGAGGAAACGCCGGGCACGTTCCTGAGCGCGGTCTCGATCTGCGTCGTCAGCGCGTCGATGGTGGCGAGGTCGGCACCGGCCACCTTGACGCCCACCGGGCTCTTGATGCCTGTGGCCAGCATGTCGATGCGGTTGCGGATCGGCGGCACCCAGACGTTGGTCAGGCCCGGCACCTTCACGGCCTGGTCCAGCGCTTCGACCAGCTTGTCCGGCGTCATCCCGGCGCGCCACTGGTCCTTCGGCTTGAACTGGATCGTCGTCTCGAACATCTCCAGCGGTGCCGGATCGGTCACCGTGTCCGCGCGGCCGGCCTTGCCGAAGACACGGGCCACTTCCGGCACCGCCTTGATCATGCGGTCGGTCTGCTGCAGCAGCTCGGACGCCTTCGACACCGACAGGCCCGGGAGCGCCGAGGGCATGTAGAGCAGATCGCCTTCGTCCAGCGGCGGCATGAACTCGCCGCCCAGCCGCATCAACGGCACGATCGCCAGTGCGAGCAGCAACGCCGCCGCGAGCAGCGTCGCCTTGGGAAAGCGCAATACCAGTTCAAGCGCCGGCTGGTACACAGCCATCAGAAAGCGATTGACCGGGTTGGCGGCCTCGTGGGGGATGCGGCCCCGGATCAGGTACCCCATCAGCACCGGGATCAGCGTCACCGACAAGCCCGCTGCGGCCGCCATCGCATAGGTCTTGGTGAAGGCCAGCGGAGAGAACAGCCGGCCTTCCTGCGCTTCGAGCGAGAACACCGGGACGAAGGACAGCGTGATCACCAGCAGCGAGAAGAACAGCGCCGGCCCGACCTCCACGGAGGCGTCGGCAACGAGCTGCCATCGCTGCGCAGTGCCGGGCTGCCGGCCATGCCTCGTCTCGAAGGCCTCGATGTGCTTGTGCACGTTCTCGACCATCACGATGGCGCCATCGACCATTGCGCCGATGGCGATGGCGATGCCACCGAGCGACATGATGTTGGCGTTGACGCCTTGCCAGTGCATGACGATGAACGCGGCGAGGACCCCGATCGGCAGTGCCACCACCGCCACCAGCGCGGACCGCAGGTGGAGCAGGAAGATGGCGCAGACCACCGCCACCACGATGAATTCCTCGACCAGCTTGTCGCGCAGGTTGTCGACTGCCCGGTCGATGAGAAGCGAGCGGTCGTAGGTCGCGACGATCTCGACTCCTGCAGGCAGGCTGGACTTCAGCGTTTCCAGCTTGGCCTTGACGGCTTCGATGGTCGACCGAGCGTTCTTTCCGGAGCGCATGATCACCACGCCGCCGGCCACTTCCCCCTCGCCGTCGAGCTCGGCGATGCCGCGGCGCATCTCCGGGCCGATCTGCACGGTGGCCACGTCGCGCAGCAGCAAGGGCGTGGCGCCCGTGACGGACAGCGGGATCGTGCGGAAGTCTTCGAGCGATTGCAGGTAGCCACGCGAGCGCACCATGTACTCGGCTTCGGCCAACTCCACGACGGCCCCACCGCTCGCCTGGTTGGCCCTTTGCAGCGCCTCGACCACGGCCCCCTGGGTGATGCCCAGTGCCCGCATGCGATCGGGATCGAGCACCACCTGGTACTGACGCACCATGCCGCCGATGCTGGCCACCTCGGCGACATCGGGGACCGTCTTCAGCTCGAACTTGAGGAACCAGTCGTTCAGCGCGCGAAGCTGCCCGAGGTCCCGGCCGCCTGTCCGGTCGACCAGCGCGTATTCATAGACCCAGCCCACGCCCGTCGCGTCCGGGCCCAGCGACGCGCTCGCGCCTGCGGGAAGTCTGGCCTGCACCTGGTTGAGGTATTCGACGACGCGCGAACGAGCCCAGTACGGGTCGGTCTTGTCGTCGAACAGCACATAGACGAACGAGTCGCCGAAGAACGAATAGCCGCGTACCGTCTTTGCGCCGGGCACGCTCAGCATCGTCGTGGTGAGCGGGTACGTGACCAGGTCCTCGACCAGCTGGGGCGCCTTGCCCGGGAACGGCGTGCGGATGATGACCTGTGTGTCGGACAGGTCGGGCAGTGCATCGAGTGGCGTGCGGGCGATCGACCAAACGCCCGCAGCGATCAGGAACAAGGTCGCGAGCAGCACCAGGAACCGGTTGCCGATCGACCAGCGGATGAGTGCGGCGATCATCGCTTTGCGGCCGGTTGAAGGCGCTGCATCGAGAGCAGCTGGTACCCCATCGGGCCGCCTTCCTTGAACTCGAAGCGGACCTGATCGCCCGGCTTGATGTCGGGATAGGCGTTCGGCGCCGGCTTGGAAAAGCCCATGGTCATCGTCGGCCAGTTCAGCGACGCGACCGGGCCGTGGGAGATGGTGATGGTGTCCGTCTCGACGCTCTCCACCTTGCCTTCCGCGCGGTGCGAAGTGCCGGCGGCCGC
>NZ_LMTS01000300.1:26381-27758 GCF_001541225.1 Variovorax sp. WDL1
GAGGCCATGCTGCCCAGCACCGAGCGCAGCCGCGCTTCCGAGTCGATGAGGAACTGGCCGCTCGCGACCACCTGCTCACCTTCCGTCAGCCCTTGCAGGACTTCGATGTCATCCCCGAGGTCCGCGCCCAGCGACACGTCCCGCGGCTCGAACGCGTCCGTGTCCTTGCGCACGATGGCGACGGCGCGCCTGCCCGTGCGAATGACGGCTTCCGATGGAACGACCAGGCGCGTGCTCGTGGCGCCGGACACCTGCAACCGCAGCAACATTCCGGGGGTGAGCCTGCCCTGCGCGTTGTCGACCTCGAAGCGGGCCTTCAGGGTGCGCGTGGACGCGCTGACCTCCGGGAGAATCTCCTTCATCTCGCTCTCGAACGCTTGGGAGGCATCGGCCTGCAGGACCGCCCTGACCTTCTGCCCGGGCATGAGGCGCACCGCCTGGACCTCGGGGACCTCGGCCACCGCCCAGACTTTTTCCAGGCCTGCAATGCGGAACAGCGTCATGCCCGGCGTGACCGCCACGCCTTCGCGGGCGCCCAGCTCGACGATGACGCCGCTGGCCGGCGCCGTCAGAACGAAGCGGGCTTGCGCCGTGCCGGTCTTTTCGCTCTGGCGGACGATTTCGGGCGGGATGGACATGGCCCGCATGCGGTCGCGCGCAGCCGCCACGAGATCCGGCGACACGCCTGCACGCTGGAGCGCAAGCAGCTCGTTCTGGGGACCCAGCCATTCCGGCGCGAAGATCGTGGCCAAGGCCTGCCCCTTGCGCACCCGCTGCATCGGCGCCCGGACCGAGAGCCGCTCGACATAGCCCGCGACGCGGGTCTGGACCGCCACGTTGAGCCGCTCGTCGAACTGCACCGTCCCGATGGCGTCGAACGACGAAGAAATCTCGGCTCGCCGCACTGTCCCGTATCGAATGCCGAGGTTCTGTTGCACACCGGGACTGATCTTCACGCCGCCGGCGCCGGGATCGCTGTCGGCGTACACGGGCACCAGCTGCATGTCCATGAAGGGGGACTTGCCGGGCTTGTCGAAGCGAGGGCCCGGGACCATGGGATCGTGCCAGTAAAGCACCTTGCGGCCGCCCGTGCTGCTCGGCGCCGGCGAGGGCGCCATGGCACTCTCGGACGTGCGGCCCGTGGTGCGGCCGGCGTAGAACGCGCCGCCCGCGATCAGCAGGCCGGCCAGCAGCGTCAGCGCCGTCAGGTGTGTGCGTTTCATGGTGAGACCTCGGAGGAAAGCGGACGGAAGGCCAGTTGCGCCTGGACCTTGGCCAGGTCGCGCTGGAGCGTCAGCCGCTTTCGCTGCACTTCGACTTCGGCATGCCGCGCCTCGAAGAGCGTCACCAGGCCTGTCTGGTTGGAGCGGTAGGGGG
>NZ_LMTS01000300.1:27831-61366 GCF_001541225.1 Variovorax sp. WDL1
GGTGCGATAGCGATCGAGGCGTTGCTGCAAGCGCCGGGCGTCGCTTGAGAGCACCTGGTACTCGACGAGCGCGCTTCTCGTGGCTTCAACCAAGGCAGCTTCTGCCTTCTCGACCAGGGCCAGCCTTGCGGCGGCTTCGCGATCCTGGCGCTCGCCGGGTGCAATCGGGAGCGGGATGCCCACACCGAAGGACACCATGTCCGAATAGCCCGTACGCTGGCCGTAGGCGAGCTCCCAGGTCCAGTTCGGTTTGCGCTCGGTGCGAGCCACCGTCGCCGCCCGTTTCGCCAGCTCCAGGTCTCGCCGCATCGTCGCCACGGAAGGGTGGCCCGCAACGTAGGCCTCTTCGGTGGGAAGCGCCTTATCCGGGACCGGTGCCAGCGCATCGGGCATCACCCCGATCCAGCGCTGGAGCCCAAGCCTGGCGGCGCTTTGCTGTTGTCGTACCTCGGCCGATTCGTCCTCCGAGCTCCCCTTGGCGCCGGTGAGGGAAAGCACGTCATGGCTGCTGCCGGTTGCGGACGAGAGCCTGGCGCGTGCGGCTTCGAGCTCCTCATGCGCGTGGTGCTCCATCACGGTGGTGAGCTCGAGCGCCTCGGCGGCGTAGAGGGCATCGATATAGGCCAACGCGGTCTGCAGGCGAGTGTCGGCAATGGCGGCCCGTGCCTGCACCGCTTCCCGTTCGATTGCCGCTTGCGCTGCAGCCTGTCGCGCAGCACGCTTGGCTGGCGACACCCACTCCTGACTGACGCCGATGCGCTTCGTCGTCATCGAGTCGCGCGTGGTGCTGAATCTGTCGGCGCCGGTGACCGGCAGGTTGTCGACGCCGATCCGCAGCACCGGATCAGGCAACTGGCCGGCTGCTCGGGAGGCCTCCGTGGCACTCAGGACACCGGCGCGGCCGGCGCGAGCGGCCTCGGAGCGCTGGACAGCCAGCTGCAGGGCAGATTCCAGGGACAGGGGGGCGGCCTCTACCAGGCAGGGCAGCATGGCGGCGGCGAATGTGGCCGCGCGCAGCAGGGGAGTGGACATGGATCCTCCGAGGACGAACGAAGCGTTCGCCGGCAAGCGGACAAGCCGCGCCGGCGCCGGTCAGGGTCGTCGGAGATTTCAGACTCGAAGTCTGCGCGTTTCGAGGTAGACGGGATCGGGCGGTGGCCGTTCGTCGTGGTGGACCTGTGCGGGCAGGTGGCGGCCATCGGAAGCAAGGACCGCTGGCATCACCAGGACATGCAGGACGGCGGGCAGCGATGGCGCTGCGGCCTTGACGGGCTCGAACGACAGCGACATGTCGGCCGAGTGCTGATGGCACAGCACCGGCTGGGCGGTATCCATGCCTTCACACGGCTGGCCCGCCGCCATCGCTGCGGCCATTGCTGCTGCATCGGGCAGTCCGGGACAGACATAGCTCGCCAACGCCAGCTGCGAGAACAGCAGCGAGATCACGAGCAGGACGGCCGTGACGCAGCGGCGACGAAAGCGTGGGCGGGACATGTACGCCTGGCAGTGTAGGGCAGCTCGAAGCCGCCCGCATGCCGGATCCCGGGGGTGGTGAAGCGCAGGGGATTGCTGCAGGCTCATGAGCCGCATCGCCGGGCTTCCAGCAACCGGCGATAGGCAGCCACGTAGTTCGCCATCATCTGCGCAGCCGAGTATTGCAGCGCGTTCTGCAAGCCCAGCGCCCGCATCTCGTCGAGGTGCCCGGCTGCGTCCTCGATCGCCGTCGCCATGGCCTGGGGATCGCGGGGATCGATATAGCGAGCCGCGCGACCTCCGATCTCGTTCATCGGAGGCAGATCGGACGCGAAGACCGGGCAACCACAGGCCTGGGCTTCGATCAACGGCCAGCCGAATCCCTCCTGGAGCGACGGGAACACCAAGGCGGTTGCCCTGGCGTAGAGCGCACGCAGTTCCTCATGGGCGACTTCCTGCAGAGTCCTGACCTCTTCGGCGACGCCGTGCCTGGAAGCCAGCTCCATCAGGCCCTGATCGAGCTCCGGCCCGACGAAGACCAGGTACTTCACCAGGGGTGCGGCGCCGCGCGCAGCGGCACGGGTCTTCAGGGCTATGAACGTCTCGAGGACCGCTTGGCGGTTCTTGCGCGGCAGGTCCGATCCGACATGAATCAGGTAGGTGTCGCGCGGACCCAGCCCGAAACGATGAACGAGTGAGTCCGCCTCCTCTGGCCGCATCGGCGAGAAGCTCTCGTTCAGGCCGTTGAGCACGGTCGTCACCTTGTCTTCTTCTGCCAGCTGCATGTCCAGCAGCGCACGCTGCGTCGTCGGCGAGACGCAAGCGATCAGGTCGGCCTTGGCAAGTCCCGACGAGATGAGCCGCTGGAACACTCGCCCGCTCCAACCGACGCTCCATCCCTCGACCATGCCCCTGGCCGCTTGCACGGCGATGACGTCATGGCACGTGACAAGCGTCGGCCTGCCCTTGATCCAGCGCACATACATGCTGTTGGAGTGATCGCAGATGTGGACGACGTCAGCCCATCGTGCCTGCGCAGCGAGCGTGGGAACGAACAGGACGAACTTGTCGAGGTAGCCAAGCCATTTCCACAGCCGCGACGACGGTGGCACGCGCTGAAGCCATCGCCTGGGCGCGGTCACGCGCAACTCGCAATCGCTGTTCGGCAGCTCGCGCTCCAGAACCCGCAGGAACGCCCGCATGCTGGCCTGGTTGTCCGGCTCGTAGTTGCCGACCAGCAGGATCTTCATTCGCGCTTCAGCGGCCGCGGCGTCGTTCGACTGTGCGTCTTCAGTGATCTCTCCGACAAGCAGGTTGTTGCCCCGGCGATCTGTAGTTGTCATGTCTGTTCTCCTCTGCCCGTTGCGGTGCCTCCCGGCACACCTGGTCTCGATGGCCCAGGGCCTAGCGTGCGGCTTCGAGCTTCGTCACGGTGAACTTGCCGTCGATCTTCTCGGCCTGGAAGCGCACCTTGTCGCCGGCCTGGACCTTGTCGAGCATGGCTTCCTCCCTGACCTGAAACACCATGGTCATGGCGGGCATGTCGAGGTTCTTCAGCGGGCCATGCCGGAGGGTGAGCTTCTTGCCCTCCTTGTCGACCTTGCGGACCTCGCCGTCGGCAAGTTCGCCGGCAGCCGACGATGGCGCAACGCTTGCGCTTGGTGCGGCAGGGCTGCTGGCGGGCTGTGCCGAAGCCGGGCTTGCGAATGCCAGTGCCGCGATCATTGCGGCGAGAGAGAGACGAATGTCGATCATGTGAGTTCCTGTTTGTCGAGGTTGAAGAAGCAGGCGGCGATCAGTTCCGCCCCTGCTTGCGCGCAGCCCTGGCAACGTTCACAGCGCCCTTCATTCCTGCGTCGTAGTGACCTGGTTGCAGGCACGCGAAGTCCACCTTGCCCGCCTTGGTGAACTGCCAGACGATCTCGCCCGTCTTGCCGCCGGCGAGGGTCACCATGTTCGGGTCGGCGTGTTCCATCTCCGGGTGCTTCTTCATGACTTCGTAGTGCTCCTTCAGCTCCTTCTCGGTGCCGAGCACCAGCTCGTGCTTGAGCTTTCCGGAGTTGGTGACGACGAAGCGCACGGTCTCGCCTTGCTTCACGTGGATGCTGGAGGGATTGAAGCGCATGCCGTCCGTCATATCGACGTTGACGGTGCGCGTCGCCTTCGAGGCGATGCCGGGCTTGCCGACCGCTTCAACGTGGCCATGGCCGCCGGCATGCTGGCCAGAGGCGAAGGCAGCCGCCGAGGCGAGGGCGATCGTTGCTGCGGCCGTGGCGATACGGATGGATCTGTTCATGGAATTTCCTTCTGCTGGAATGAGTGAAGAGGACGGCCGTCAATGGCCCGAGTGGCCGCTGGCCGGCTTGCGGACCTGGACCTCGATGTCCCTGGCCGGCATGTTCCGCGTGGGCATGGCGGCTGCGCCTGCGCTGCGGGACCGAGGCGGATCGGGCGGCTGCCCGTCGAACTCGTAGGCCACCGTGCCCTGGGGGTGCTTGAACCACCCCGGGTTCGAGTAGTCGCCGGGCTTCTGTCCGCGACGCACCTTGACGACGCTGAACATCCCGCCCATCTCGACAGAGCCGAAGGGTCCCTGGCCGCCCATCATCGCGGCGGTGTTGTCGGGGAGGGGCATCTCCATCTCGGTCATGTCGGCCATGCCGCGCTCGCCCATCACCATGTAGTCGGGCACGAGCCGGGTGATCTTCCTGACCATGTCCTTGTGATCGACGCCGATCATGGTGGGCACGTCGTGGCCCATCGCGTTCATCGTGTGGTGGCTCTTGTGGCAGTGGAAGGCCCAGTCGCCTTCCTCGTTGGCGAGGAACTCGATCTGGCGCATCTGGCCGACCGCCACGTCGGTCGTCACTTCATGCCAGCGTGTGCTCCTTGGCGTCGGGCCGCCGTCGGTCCCCGTGACGACGAACTCGTGCCCGTGGAGATGCATCGGGTGGTTGGTCATCGTCAGATTGCCGAAGCGTATGCGCACCTTGTCGTTCAGCCTGACGTTGAGCGAGTCGATGCCGGGAAAGACCCGGCTGTTCCACGACCACAGGTTGAAGTCCAGCATGGTCATGATCTTCGGCGTCGCGCTGCCGGGCTCGATGTCGTAGGCGTTGAGCAGGAACACGAAGTCGCGGTCCACCTCGTCTATCAGCGGATGCCGGCTCTTCGGATGCGTGACCCAGAAGCCCATCATGCCCATCGCCATCTGCGTCATCTCGTCCGCGTGCGGGTGGTACATGAAGGTGCCCGGCCGGCGCGCGACGAACTCGTAGACGAAGGTCTTGCCGGGCTGGATGGCCGGCTGGGTCAGGCCGGTCACGCCGTCCATGCCGTTGGGCAGGCGCTGGCCGTGCCAATGGATGCTGGTGTGCTCGGGCAGCTTGTTGGTGACGAAGATGCGGACACGGTCGCCCTCGACCACCTCGATGGTGGGGCCGGGCGACTGGCCGTTGTAGCCCCACAGGTGAGCCTTGAAGCCCGGCGCCATCTCGCGGACGACGGGCTCGGCGACGAGGTGGAACTCCTTGACGCCGTTGTTCATTCGCCAGGGCAGCGTCCAGCCATTGAGGGTGACGACCGGCTGGTAGGGCCGCCCCGTCGATGGCGAGAGCGGCGGCATGGTGTCAGGCTTGTCCTGGAGCACAGGTTCGGGCAGGGCGGCCATTGCCACCTTGCTGACCGAAGCGGCGGCAATGGCACCCGTGATGGCACCGGCACCGTTGAGAAAGTTGCGTCTGTTGGTCATGTAGGTTGTGCGTCGAGGCGCCGTTCAGTGGGCGGCGCCGGAGGTCCCCTGCGGACTCGAGCTGGCCATGGGGGCGGATGCGGCGACGGGCTTGCCGATCACCGATGCCGCCAGGGCAGCATCGGCCAGCCAGAACTGCTGCTGGGCGTTGATGGCGTTGTTCACGCTCGTGATCTGGTCCCGCGCCTCCGCGAGCAGCTCGAAGACGCCGATCAGCATCCCGTTGTAGCGCAGCACGTTCTCGTCCTGCATGGCCTGGCGCAGCGGCACGATCTCGTCGCGATAGTGGCGTGCGATGTCGTAGGCCGTGCGGTAGGCGGAATAGTCCTCGCGCAGCTGGGAGGTCGCGCCGCGGACGGTCGCGTCGTAGCGGTTCGCCGCCGCCAGCGCCTGTGCATCCAGCGCATCGCGCTGGGCGCCTCCCCAGTCGAAGAGGGGCAGCCGGATGTCGAGCTCGAAGCCGCGGCGCGTGTCACGGCTGCCGCCGTCGAAGACGGTGTCCCGGCGCACGCCGGCCTCGACATCGATGAAGGTCGACAAGAGGTTGATGCCCTGCGACCTGCCGGCGACGTCGAGCTGTGCGCGGGCCTGCTGCACGTCCAGGCGCTGCTCGCCGGCCGCCCCCGCCACCTCGCGTGCTTCGCGGGGCGCCTTGGGGAGGTCCGGCAGCCGCTCGGGCAGCTTCAGCCTGGCCGCTTGCCCGGCGTCGAGACCCAGGGCCCGGACGAGTTCCTCGCG
This sequence comes from Variovorax sp. WDL1, assembly GCF_001541225.1. Classification (GTDB taxonomy): domain Bacteria; phylum Pseudomonadota; class Gammaproteobacteria; order Burkholderiales; family Burkholderiaceae_C; genus Variovorax. Next base: position 33,794 of record NZ_LMTS01000300.1, read on the forward strand.
CGCCGAGGTGGCGCTGTGGCGCGCCGATGCGAGCTGCGTCGTGGCATCGGCATAGAACACCTGCTGGCGTGCGCGCTGCAGCTTGCTGAAGTTGCCGATCAGCTGCATGCGCCGCGCGAGCTCGGCGCTTGCCTCGGCCGATTCCTTGACCTGTTCGGCGTACTGCAGGGACTGCCGGGCCGCGACGGCCCGAACCCACGCCTGCCGGACCTGGGTCACCTGGTCCACCACCGTGCCGGTCAGCTGCACCTGTGCCGAGGCGGCCTGGCTGCGGGAGATCGAAAGGCGCTGCGGCAGAAGAAGAAGGTCCACCAACCCGAACGACAACATGCGCCCGATCTCGAGCTCGTCGCCCAGGCGCATGCGCTCGAACGTCAACACCGGGTTGGGCAGCCGGCTCGCCTGGTTGGCCGATGCGATATCGGCCCAGCTCTGCGCGACCAGCGCCTGGACTGCAGAGCTGTTGGCAAGCGCCAGGCGCACGGCCTCGTCCTGGGACAGGGGCTTGCCGAGCAGCTCTTCCGAGAGGGCGGCTCGAGTCTCTCGCTGTTGCGCGGTGCGGCTGAGCTCGAGCGTTCCGCCCGTGAACTGCGATGCCGAGGAATTCGTCTCCTTCAGGGCGTCGTCGATCCCGACGGAGGCGCAGCCCGCCAGGAATGCGGCGGCCAGCACGACGCATGTCATCTGCAGCGGCCGCCTTGCTGGAGTGCGTGGGCCTCCTGTTGCGGTGACGGTGCCATTCGCCTTTGCAGCGCCCGTGCGCCTCATGGCTGTCCCTCCTTCGGCGGCGCCGCCGGTGGCTTCGGCATGGCATGGCCCGCGTGTGGATCGGTTGCACCGGCCGGCTTGCCCTCGGCGGCTGCTGCGCCCTCCTTGGCATAGGCCTGCCAGCCGCCTCGCTGACGGACGGTTTCGTTGGCCTCCTTCCAGGGGACGGGTTTTTCGTCGACGAACGGCTTGTAGCCCTCCATGGCGGAGCGGTAGGCAAGTGGTGTTGCGGCCTCGGCAGCAACCGCGGTATCGGGCGCGGGGCCGGTCTGGGCGCCCGATGCACAGGCGGCCAGCGCCGGCAAGACAGCCAGCCAACGGGCCGGCAGGAAACTGAACATGGGATCCTCGCGATGTTCATGAACGGCATGCCGCCAGCGAGCCCGCGAGGGGCGTGACGGTACGAACGATGCATGCGCGTCCCGGCGCCGGCAGCAGAACTGCCGGGCACTGGACGCGGTTACGCGCGAGGTGGTTTGTGGGGAACGCCGGGCGACACAGTCGCCATGGCTCGCAGGGGCTCAGCGAGATCGGCCTGGGGCAGGCCGTGGAAGATGGGCGTGTGGAGCGTCGGCATCATTCCGACCGCATGACATGCGGCGCAATTGCCGCATGTGTGAGACGCGTCCGACGGCTCATCGTGGGCGCCTGGGGCGTCATGTTGGTCCGCGCTGTCATCGCTGCTTACATTTGAATGGTGGTGGTCCGCGCCTGGCGTGCCGTGATCGTGCCGACTGTGGTCATGGGCGTCGCCCGAGCTCGAGTGCGCCGGCGCGGGTGAGCAAAACGCCATGGCCGCGACCGCATGGCCCTGGAAGGGCACTGCAAGCATCATGAGCCACAGCAGGATTGCGCGGAGATTCACCATCGCCGAAATTGTAGGGGCTTGCCGGACCTTGTCTATCGCACGCTTACTCTTGCTCTACCTTCACGGTGCGCAGGCGCAGCGCATTGCCGATGACGCTCACCGACGACAACGCCATCGCCGCGGCGGCAACCACCGGAGACAGCAGCAACCCGAAGAATGGGTAGAGCACACCGGCTGCCAAGGGAATTCCGGCGACGTTGTACGCGAATGAAAGAAACAGGTTCTGGCGGATGTTCCGCATGGTCGCACGGGACAGCGATCGGGCCCGCACGATGCCCATCAGGTCGCCCTTGAGCAGCGTGACCCCGGCGCTCTCCATGGCGACGTCGGTGCCGGTCCCCATCGCGATGCCGACCTCGGCCGCGGCCAGGGCAGGGGCGTCATTGACCCCATCGCCGGCCATGGCGACCACGCGGCCTTCGGACTTCAGTCGCTGAACCACCGCGGCCTTGTCTTCGGGAAACACTTCCGCGACCACCTCGTCGATGCCGAGCTGGCGCCCGACTGCCTCGGCAGTCGTCTTGCCGTCGCCGGTGAGCATCACGATCCGGACGCCGGCAGCCTTCAGCGCCTGCAGGGCGGACGGAGTCGTCGCCTTGATGGGGTCGGCGATCGCGACGAAGCCGGCCAGGTTGCCGCCCGTGCCCACGAAGATCACCGTGGCTGCCTTCTGGCGCTGGATTTCCGCCGGCGCTTCGAGCCTGCCGACATCGATGGAATGCTCGGCCAGGAACTTGCCGCTGCCGGAGACGACGACCTCCCCGTCGACCGTGCCGATGACACCCTTGCCGACCGGCGAGTCGAAGTCGGTCACCGGCGACAGCGGCAGCTTGCGCTCCTGGGCGTCCATCACGATGGCCATGGCCAGGGGATGTTCGCTGGCACGCTCGACGCTGGCGAGCTTCTGGAGCACGTCATCCGCGGTGAATCCGGGCGCAGGTTCGATGTGGACCACCTTCGGGCGGCCTTCGGTGAGCGTGCCCGTCTTGTCGACCACCAGCGTGTCGACCTTCTCCATGCGTTCCAGCGCCTCGGCGTCCCGGATGAGCACGCCGTGCTGGGCGCCCCGGCCGACCCCCACCATGATCGACATGGGCGTGGCCAGGCCGAGCGCACAGGGGCAGGCGATGATGAGGACGGCCACCGCGGTGATGAGTGCGTAGCTGAAGGCAGGCGAGGGCCCCCACACCAGCCATACCGCAAAGGTCAGCAGGGCCACCAGAATGACGACCGGCACGAACCAGCCGGCGACCTGGTCGGCCATCCTCTGGATAGGAGCGCGGCTGCGCTGCGCGGCGGCCACCATGTGCACGATCTGCGAGAGCAGGGTGTCGGCGCCGACCTTCTCGGCACGCATCACGAAGCCGCCGGTCTGGTTGAGCGTGCCTGCAGTGACCTTGGAACCCACGGCCTTCGCGACCGGGATGGGTTCGCCCGTGACCATCGATTCGTCGACGTTGCCTTTGCCCTCGGTGAGCTCGCCGTCCACCGGCACCTTCTCGCCCGGGCGCACACGCAGCAGGTCAGCGACCTGGATGGCATCGACCTGGACCGTCTCGTCCGTCCCGTCCTGGCGAACCCTGAGAGCGGTCTTCGGAGCGAGCCCCAGCAGCGCCTTGATGGCGCCCGATGTCTTCTCGCGCGCTCGCAGCTCGAGGACCTGGCCGAGCAGCACCAGCACGGTGATGACCGCGGCCGCCTCGAAGTAGATCTGCACGGCGCCGTCGGGCAGACGCAGCTCCGCGGGAAACAGTTGCGGCGCCACCGTGCCCACCACGCTGTAGAGCCAGGCCGCCCCCGTGCCCAGCGCGATGAGCGAGAACATGTTCAGGCTGCGGTTCTTCACCGACGCTGCTGCACGTACGAAGAAGGGCCAGCCGGCCCACAGCACCACGGGCGTACCCAGGAGCAATTGGATCCAGTTCGACAGCTGTTGGCCGAGAAGGTGATTGAGGTTGGTCAGGTGGCCACCCATCTCCAACGCGAACACCGGGGCGGTGAGCGCGCTACCGATCCAGAAGCGCCGTGTCATGTCGCGCAGCTCGGGGCTTTCGCCAGCCGTCTCGGTCGCCACGACGGGCTCCAGCGCCATGCCGCAGATCGGGCAATTGCCGGGCCCCATCTGCCGGATCTGCGGGTGCATCGGGCAGGTGTACGCCACCTGTTCGCCAGATGGCGTCGCCGCCGTTGACTTGGCCTCCGAAGGTCCGTGATGGGAGGAGTGCCCTGAATGGCTGTGCTCGTGGCGGTGTTGTTCCGCGCTGGATGGCGGCATGGCGTTCTCCTGGTCTTGGGTGGCAGTATCAACCTTGCCAGCGTGGTAAGGTCAAGGGCGCACCGATGCACGCGCGTGCCGATGGCACGTTTCCATCTGCCGCATGCCCCGTCCGAGCAACTGCTTGCGGCCCGGTAGCGGAGTCCGCCTCGCGTCATCACAGGAGACCACGAGTCATGACCGATGCAGTTTCTTCAGCCCTGCAGGCATATGAATCGTCTGCGCAGTATGAGGCGCTGAAGCTGGCGTTCGCCTGCGAATGCGTTGAACGAGTCCGTCACTTGCTCGAGGATGAGAGTGTCACGTGCTGTCTCGACGTCCTGGTGACGTACGTCAAGGGCGGGGCGGATCGAGGTGCGCTCGATCAGGCTGCGGCAGAGGCTGCGGCGCTGGCCAATCAGCATCAAGGTTCCCGATCATTGGACGGCGTTGGTCATGCGGCCGTATCGGCAAGTTATGCCGTGGCGAATGCGCTTGCCGGCCGGGCTGTTCAGGCGGCAGACTACGCCGCGTACGCTGCCGTCTACGGCAGCGGCGGCTATGGCGCAGTCTGCGATCCCGAGTCGTTCGTCGCCGAGAGGAACTGGCAGCTCGCAACGCTGGAGCGACTTGCGAGCGCTCTCCAGGCTACTCGGCCTTGATGCCTCCCTTGGCGACGATTGCGCCGAACTTGCTCTCTTCGTTCTTCAGGAAGGCAGCGAACTGCTTCGGCCCCGCGCCGATCGGGGTGATCCCCCCGTCCTCGAAATTCTTCCGCACTCCCGGGTTTGCAAGCTGGTGGCCGCGGGCGGTATGGCTTGGCCCTTGACATTCCCATCATGGGAAGCTTCACATTCGGTCTCATCGAAATCACCATGAGCGTATAGCAATGATTACCTTTGAAGTCAGCGACATGACCTGTGGCCACTGCGCCAGCTCCATCGCACAGGCGGTTCGGTCCGTCGATCCGGGTTCCGAGGTTCAGGTCGACCTGGCAACGCGTCGGGTTCGGATCGAGCCAAGGGAGGCCAACGCGCTGGAACTCGGTGCCGCCATCGCAAAGGCTGGCTATACACCTGTGCCGGTCGAGGAACAAGCGGCACAGGCGGCGGCGCCCGCGCGCAGCGGTGGGTGCTGCTGCGGTTCCGGGTTGGGCTGCCGCAGCTGACAGCGCAAGGGCGCCCGCCGGCAGTTGCAGCCTCTGCCGCCGCTCGCTTTGATGCAGATCAAGGGCGTCTGTTCTGCGACCGTGATACTTCGAACGAGATACCTGGAGGTCCCGTATGCGCCCAATCATTGCTCTTGGCCTTGTTCTAGGGCTTTCAGGCTGCGCAGCGGTGCAGTCCGAAAAGGACCACGCTGCGCATCACCCATCCAGCGCTTCTGCGCCGGCAGCGGCTTCGGCACAGATGGACATGAGGATGAAGTCCATGCAGGAGATGCACGAAAAGATGAGGGCTGCAAAGACGCCCGCGGAACGCCAGGCGCTGATGGCCGAGCACATGAAGTCCATGCAGGGTGGCATGGCGATGATGGATCAGATGAAGACGCCCGGCACCCAGGGCGGCGGCAAGTCCATGAGTCCCGAGATGATGGGCAAGCGCATGGAGATGATGGAAATGATGATGCAGATGATGATGGACCGCGAGGCGGCACGCGCACCTGCAGGCAAGTGAAAGACGGGAGTCCCGTCATGAATCACGAGCATCACGAGCCGCAGTCCTTCCGGCGCTCGCCCGCAGGTCTGGGCCTGCTGGTCGCTGCGGCGGTCGGCGGGTTCTACCTGGTCACAGAGCACACTGCGCACCTGTTCGGTGTTCTACCGTACCTGTTCGTCCTGGCCTGCCCACTGATGCATTTGTTCATGCACCGCGGACACGGCCACGGACATCGGCACGGCCCACCTGGAAGCGACGATGATGAACAGCGCCGCCAATGATTACGGCCTCTGGGGCCTCGTCGTCCTGAATTCCATCATCTTTGTCGGATTCGCGTACAGCTTCTTCAAGCCGGCGAACCTGAGGGACTGGCGCAGCTTCGGCGCCTACTCGGGATTCATCGTGGCGCTGTTCGCCGAGATGTACGGGTTCCCGCTGACGATCTACCTGCTCTCGGGCTGGCTCGGCTCGAGGTTCCCGAACGTCAACCTGCTGGGGCACGATGCCGGGCATCTGTGGTGGCTGGTGACAGGCCAGCACGGAAGCCCGCACTTGGGAGCCTTCCACATCTTGAGCTTCCTCTTCATCTTCGCGGGCTTCATGCTGCTGTCGAAAGCGTGGCATGTGCTGTACGACGCACAGCGCAGACAACAGTTGGCTGTCGCTGGCCCCTACAGGTACATTCGCCACCCGCAGTACGTCGGCTTCGTCGCCATCATGTTCGGCTTCCTTCTGCAGTGGCCGACGCTTCTGACGCTGGCGATGTTCCCGGTGCTGGTGGTCATGTACGTGCGGCTGGCCAGCTCCGAAGAGCGTGACTCCGAAGCCGCGTTCGGCGACGCGTGGCGCGAGTACGCGGCGGTCACGCCTCGATTCATTCCGTACCTCGCGCGGGCCGGCCGTGGTCGACCATTCCGCAGCCACGGCGGGTGATGACGCCGCGTGGGAGCAGAGAGACCGAATCGGCTGCTAGCGCATCGCCTCGAGCAAATGCCTGGCCGCCCGGAGGTCCTGCGTGTCGAATCCCTCCGAAAAGCTTTCATACACGGGCCGCAACAAGCCGCGCGCATCCTCCACCCGGCCATCCTTCATCCACAAGGCCGCCAGGCTCGCCGCGCATCGAAGCCGCCAGGCCAGGGCTTCGTGCTGCCTGCATGTCTCCACCGCCTGGACGAGAAGGGCCTCGGCCAGGTGGCTTGTCTCGGGCCTGCGGGCCATCAGGTCCGCCTTCGCGCGCAGCAGCTCCGACAACGAGCATCGATCCTCGAAGCGCCGGGCGCGCTCGATGCCCGCCGTGGCCAGCTCGATCCCCTCGTCTTCGCGGCCGAGCCGGCCCAGCGCCTCGCACACTGCCGAAACGAAGCCCGTGTAGTGCAGCACGTAGAGCGCTTCTCCGATCTCGTCGAATGCCGGACGCAGGTCGCGTTCATACGCTCGCCCATCGCCCGCGCCAAGCGCAAACAGGCCTTTCCACATGCGACCGCGTGCCTTCCAGGTCGAGATGCCGTGGCGGCGGGTGGCCGCGACGGCCGCTGCGGCCGGATCCCCCAGCACGGACACGCCGCCGGTCAGTACGGCTATTGCGCACAGTCCTTCGGTGAGGGCGTAGCAGATCGAGGGCGCGTGGTCGAGGGCGCGTGCGCCTTCCACTGCCTGCCGCGCCGCGCGCATGGCCTGGTCGGCAAAGCCTTGGAGCCACAGCGTGTGCGCCAGCGAGCTCAGGGCGATCATCTTCTGCTCGTAGATGAAGCGGGTCTGGTGCGACCGGTACACCGGCGCCTCGTAGCACTCGGCCACGCGTTGCAGCCCGCCGCGGGCCTCGTCCAGGCGTCCCAGGCAGAGGAGCGACATGCCTGTCATCCGGATGCCGATGTGCCGGTCGGCCTGGTGAGGCCGCGCGTCGGCCAGTGCCGAGAAGCGGCGCGCCAAGGCCAGGGCGGCGCCGTAGTTGCCGTTGAGGTAGGTGACGCTCCACATTCCCCAGGTCGCGCGCAACCGGTACTCATCGTCGTCCAGCCTCTGCGCGTACTCGAGTGCGTGCCTGAAGGCGGCGCCGGTCTCGGAGCCAACGCCCTGGTAGAGCAGGGAGGCGCCCTTCGCGGCATACAGCTTCATCCGGGAACGACTGTCCACCACCTCTTCATCGTCGAGATGGGCAAGGGCCTGGTTCACGCGAGCCAGGCATTCCTCGAGCAGCCCGAAGTGCATCCACAGCGACACGGCACACGTGGTCAGCTCGACACCGAGCGACGGGTCGCCTTCCGGCGAAAAGCTCCAGTTGAGCGCCGTCCGCAGCCCCTCGAGATAACCGGCGTACCGGGTGACCCACTCGGGCGTGGGCAGGGTTTCCCACTCCATCTCGGCGCGCACGAAGAGATCGCGGTGGTGTTGCGCGTGACGCAGCGAGTACTCCCGCAGGACGCCGCGGGACTGCATCTTCTCGCGGGCATAGACCTGGGTGGTCTCCAGGAGGCGATACCTCGCGCGGGCCGCACCATCCACCGTGATGAGGGACTTCTCCACCAATTGGGAGAGGCACTCGACCACCGCGGCCGACGGAAGGTCCGCGGACGCAGCGACGGCCGAGGCCGACTCCACGGAGAAAGACCCGAAAAAGACCCCCAGCCTGCCGAGCACCTCGCGCTCCTGCACAGACAGCAGCCCGTAGCTCCAGTCCAGGGTGGCGCGCAGCGTCTTCTGCCGCGGCAGGGCAGTGCGGGCTCCGCCGGTGAGCAAGTTGAACCGGTCTTCGATCCGGTCGGCAACGCCCTCCAGCCCGAAGACACGCACGCGCGCGGCGGCCAGTTCGATGGCCAGGGGAATGCCGTCGAGCTGGCGGCAGATGCGAGCCTTGAGCTCGGCAGCCTGCGCCTTGCCGGCCGGGTCTTCGCTGCCGGCGGAAGGGGCGCGGGCATCGAAGAGCTGCAGGGCGCCAAAGGCCAGCATCTCGTCGACGTCACGGACCTCCTCGCCAGGTACGTCGAGCGATGCGACCCGGTAGACATATTCGCCGTCCACCTTGAGCGCCTCGCGGCTCGTCGCGATGACGCTCGCGAATGGCCCGGCGCGCAACAGCTTCTCGGTGATCTGCGCAGCAGCGTCGACCAGGTGCTCGCAGTTGTCCAGCACGAGCAGGATGCGCCGATGGCTGATCGCCGAGGCGATGCGATCCAGCGACGGAGTGCCTGCGCCTGGCGGAAAGCCGAGCGCCTCCGCAACGGTGGCGGGGAGAAACTCCGCGGTCCCCACAGGCCCCAACTCCGCGATCGAAACGCCATCCGGAAATCTCCCCGCCAGGCTGCGGGCGGCTTCGACAGCCAACCGCGTCTTGCCGACCCCGCCGGCGCCCACAAGGGTGATCAGCCGGTTGCTCGCGGCGAGCTCGACGATCTCCCGCAAAGCGGTGTCGCGGCCAACCAGGGGCGTCAGGCTCACCGGCAGCGCACGCGTCGCCGAGGCGGCGCGCGGCGCGGCCTGCTCGCCCTCCAGACCAGGAGCGTCGAGCCCGTCGGCGATGTCGCCGACAAACTGGTAGCCGCGACCGGGGACCGTTCGGATCACCGTCCGGTCGTTGCCCAGCGCGCGGCGCAGCGCCGAGATCTGGGCCTCCAGCGTGTTCTCCTCGACGATCCGCCCGGGCCAGGCTCGCAAGATCAGATCGTCCTTGGTGACCACGGCGCCCCTTCCCTCGACCAGGGCAACCAGGATGTCGAAGGCCCGGCCGCCCAGGCCGACGGGCAGGCCTTCACGCAGCAGTTCGCGCCGCGGGACCGACACCTGGCAGCGGCCGAATGCGAACGACGGGCTCGGGGAAGCGGCGAGTTTCATCCTGAAAAGGGGCCTGCGCAGCCGGGGTGCGCGGAGTTTAAGGGCCCTCGGTGCGCGGGGTGAATACGCCGAAAGCGCAGTTTTCAGGCGTTTTCAGATTTCGCCAGCGTGCATCCGGGACGCCCAGGAGGTGCCCCGGTACCTTTGCGCCATCACCCGGCCATCTTCTCGCTGATTCAGGAGAACCCCATGAGCTACGTCAGGTCACAGGACGGAACCAGGATCTTCTACAAGGATTGGGGCACGGGTCGGCCCGTCGTTTTCTCCCATGGCTGGCCGCTCGACGCGGACGCCTGGGATGCGCAGATGCTGTTCCTGCTGCACAACGGCTACCGCGTGATCGCGCACGACCGCCGCGGGCACGGGCGCTCGGACCAGCCGGCGACCGGCAACGACATGGACACCTTCGCGGACGACCTCGCGATCCTGATCGAAGCGCTCGACCTGAAGTCCGCCGCCTTGGTCGGCCACTCGACGGGAGGAGGCGAGGTCGCCCGCTACGTCGGCCTCCATGGCACCCGGCGGATCGGGCGGATCGTGCTGATCGGTGCGGTGCCTCCGCTCATGCTGAAGACGGCCACGAATCCGCAAGGGCTGCCGATGCACGTGTTCGACGGCCTCCGGGCCGGCGTCGCCGCAAACCGGCCCCAGTTCTTCCAGGATCTCGCCGTGGCGTTTCATGGGTACGACCGGCCTGGCGCGAAGCGCTCGCAAGCGGTGATCGACTGCTTCTGCCTGCGCGGCATGCGGGGCGGCGTCCGCCCCGAGTACGACTGCATCGAGGCCTTCTCCGAGTCGGACTTCAGCGAGGACCTGAAGAAGTTCAACGTGCCGACGCTTTTCATCCACGGCGGCGACGATCAATTCGTGCCCTTCGTCGCCTCCGCCTCGGCGGCGTCGAAACGCGTCCGGAACTCGACGCTCAAGGTGTACGCGGGCGGCTCGCACGGTATTTGCTCGACGCACGCAGACCGGGTCAATGCCGACCTGCTCGCCTTTCTGGAAGACTGAAACCAAAGGAGAACACCATGCTTGGACTGACACCCCTGGGCGCGATCCACACCGCCATCAGCCTCGTGGCGCTGGCGTCGGGCGTCCTTGCGCTCGCGCGCCACCTGGAGATCTCGCCCGCCACGTTGCTCGGGCGCGCCTACGTCTGGACCACGGTGCTGACCTGCCTCACCGGCTTCGGCATCTTCCAGCACGGCGGCTTCGGCAAGCCGCATGCGCTGGGCGTCGTCACGCTGCTGGTGCCGGGGCTGGCAGGGTTGGCGACAAGGGGGCGTGTCTTCGGCAGCGCCTCGCCCTACGTGGCGACGGTCGGCTACAGCGCCACCTTGTTCTTCCACATGATTCCGGGACTGACCGAGACTTTCACCCGCCTGCCGGTCGGTGCACCCCTGTTCTCGGGCCCCGCGGATCCGGCCCTGCAGAAGGCCGTCGGGGCCTGCTTCGTCCTGTTCGTCGCCGGGGCCGCCCTGCAGGTTCGCCGCCTCCTCAAGCTGCGTTCGCAAAAATCGATGCCGGCCGTCGGGGGTGCACGGCCATGAACGCGTTCAGGTGCATTCTTGCGTCAGCGTTCGTGCTGCTCGGCTTTGCCGGTGTGGCGCAGGCGGCCGGCCAGGGCCCGATCCGCATCAGCGTGGAGCCCTTCATCAGCCTTCCTGACAACGTACGCCATCCGGAAGGACTGACGTCCAACCCGGCAAACCAGGAGATCTACGTTGCGACCTTCGATGCGCGCATGCCCGAGGCGGCGCGCAACAACCAACTGCTGCGCTATTCGCGGGAGGGGCGGCTGCTGGCGCAGAAGAGCTTCGGTGCAACTCCCCTGACCGGCATCGAGTACGCCGACGGCAAGCTCTACATCCTGAACTTCGGTGCATCGAAGCTGCAGCGCATCGACGCCGAATTCACCGCCTCGACATTGGTCGAGGACCTGGTCGACTTCAAGCCGCTCACGCCTCCTGCGCCGCCGCCGAGATCGATTGCGAACCCCGACGGGAGCAAGGACATCATCAGCTTCGGATCGAGCGGCTTCGCGGCACCCAACGGCATGGTCTTCGACAAGGCGCGCAACCTCTACATTTCCGACTCGTTCCAGGGCGCTATCTATCGCATCGAGCGGGCGACAAGTTGCGCACCGTGCATGCTGCAGGTGCTGTCGCGCGATCCGCTGCTGGCCACTGCGGGGGTCTTGCCCTTCGGCGCCAACGGGCTGGCCTTCAATGCCGACGAGAGCGCGCTTTTTCTCAACAACGCAGGGGACGGCCGGCTGCTGCGCATGGCGCCGTCTACTGGCGCGATCGAGATCGTCGCGGAGAGCGTGTTCGGCGCCGACGGCTTGCTGTTCTACAAGGGCCTCCTGTGGATCGCTTCGAACCAGGCGGACGTCGTGCTCGGACTGGACGAAAAGGGCCGCACCTTGGTCCGGGCCGGCGAGTTCGAAGGCATCGCCGACGATGGCGCCCCGCGAGGCCTGCTGTTTCCGGCGACCACCGCCGTGCAGGGCGACTGGATGGTGGTCACGAACCTCGCCTTGCCGCTGACGGCGGCCGAGGGCGACGAGTGGGAGGAGCAGGTGACCCGGTGGAACCTGGTCCGCTTCAGAATACCCGGCGCCATCCGCTGACGAGCCGCAGCTGGCTGGCAAAACCGATTTCCCCGCCTCGGCCGCCGAATCCGCGCCGGCGTCCAAAGAGGCTTCCGCGCGGCGACACACCACTGGCAAGGAACACCATGAGCACGATCACCACCAAGGACGGCACAGAGATCTACTACAAGGACTGGGGCAAGGGCCAGCCGATTGTGTTCTCCCACGGCTGGCCTCTGTCGGCCGACGACTGGGACAACCAGATGCTGTTCTTCCTGGCGCAAGGCTACCGGGTCATTGCGCATGACCGCCGCGGGCACGGGCGGTCCACCCAGACCTGGACTGGCAACGAGATGGACACCTACGCCGACGACCTGGCCGCGCTCACCGACGCGCTGGACCTGAAGGACGCGATTCACGTCGGGCACTCCACCGGCGGCGGCGAAGTCGCGCGCTATCTCGGGCGCCACGGCACGAAGCGCGTCGCCAAGGCCGTGCTGATCGGTGCGGTACCGCCGCTGATGCTCAAGACAGCCGGCAACCCGGGCGGCCTGCCAATCGATGTGTTCGACGGCATCCGCGCCGGCGTTGCCGGAAACCGCGCGGAGTTCTACCGGGACATTACCCTGCCCTTCTACGGCTACAACCGGCCGGACGCCAAGATCTCCGAAGGCATACGCCAGCACTGGTGGCTGCAGGGCATGATGGGCGGCATCAAGGCCCACTACGACTGCATCAAGGCCTTCTCGGAAACCGACTTCACCGAAGACCTGAAGAAAATCGATGTGCCCACCCTGGTGATGCACGGCGACGACGACCAGATCGTGCCCATCGGCGCCTCGGGCCTCATGTCGGCCGAGTTGGTGAAGAACGCGCAGCTCAAGGTCTATCCCGGCCTGCCGCACGGCATGTGCGCGACGCATCCCGACGTGATCAATGCCGACCTGCTCGCGTTCGTGAAGGGCTGATCTGCACACATGAAGCGCTGCCTCCTGATCCTGTTCCTGGCCATGGTCTTTGGCGGCGCCCACGCCGCCGAGGTCGAACGCAACAGCCTCGGCATGGCCTTTGTGAAACTGCCGGCCGGCGAGTTCCTGATGGGCAGCGACGAAGCGCCCGAATCATTGGCTCGCGCCTTTCCGCAATTGCCGACGAGGCGATTCGCGCAACTGGACGACGAAGGCCCGGTTCACCGAGTGCGCATCACGCGCTCCTTCTGGATGGGCCAGCACGAGGTCACGGTCGGCCAGTTCCGGCGCTTCGTGGAAGCCTCGGGCTACGTGCCCGAGTCGGTGGCCGACGGAACCGGCGGCTACGGCTGGCGTGCCGACTACGACCCGGCAGCCACGACGCGCGGCGATGCATTCGAAGGCCGTGATCCCCGCTACTCGTGGCGCAATCCCGGCTTCACCCAAGGCGACGACCATCCGGTCGTCAACGTGACCTGGAACGATGCCCAGGCGCTGGCCGCCTGGCTGAGCAGGACCGAAGGGCGCCGTTACCGCCTGCCGACCGAAGCCGAGTGGGAGTACGCCTGCCGCGCCGGCACCCGCAGCCGCTACAGCTCGGGCGAGGAACCCCGCTCGCTGCTGGGCGCGGCCAACGTGTTCGACGCGAGCAGCGCCCGGTACTGGGCGCGCTGGCAATCGATGGCGTTGGACGGCGACGATGGCTACGCCTTCACTGCGCCGGTCGGCCGCTTCGCGCCGAACGCATGGGGCCTTTACGACATGCACGGCAATGCCTGGGAGTGGGTGGCCGACTGGCATGGCGATCACTACTACGCGCAGTCGCCGCTCGACGACCCGCAGGGCCCCGCCGAGGGCAAGGTGCGGGTGCGCCGCGGCGGCTCCTGGCACACCTGGCCCTTCTACGCCCGCGCGGCCTATCGCAACTGGAACGCGCCGGACACACGCTACACGCTGGTGGGCATCCGGCTGGCGCGGGACGACCGGACCGGCGCATCCGGCCAGCATCCAGTCAGGCCCTAGCAAGTCTGCGTCGACTTGACCGAGCGTGATCCGGCGCAGGGGGGCTCGGCAAGGGGAGCACTGATGCCGGCTTCAGTCCAACGTCACCACGCCGACATAGAGCTGCACCGCCAGCCAGCCGAGCAAAGCCGCGGCGCCGATCGCGAGAATGACGGAGACCGTGCGCCCACGTTGCTGCTGCTTGGATGGACGGCGATCGAGGCCGCCGCTTGCTGCATGTTCCATCCGGCATTCTTGAGCTGATATTGGGCGGTGTAAAGCGGGCCCCGAGTCATGGGCCTGGGACGACATCTGGTTCTCTCTCTGCAGCGGCTATACGATCAAGCCCGCAGCCCCATGTTGGGCACCGTGCCTGCCTCGCATGCCATTTTTTTTGAATCCTTCCGCGGAGACGACCATGGCCCTACCACATGCCCAACCGCTCGACGTCATCGGCATCGGCCCCCTTGGCCCGGCCGTGCACGAAGCCGCCAGCACCAGCCTGCTGAAGACGCAGCGTCTGCAATTGCTGCACCTCATCCTGCCCGCGCGCCGGGACCAGCCGGAGCATCACGTCGACGACGAATGCACCATCCAATGCATCGAGGGCGATGTGGAGCTGAGAATGCCGGGCGGCGTCCGCCGGCTTGCTCCCGGGCAGCTGGTGGTTCTTCCAGCGCGGCAGCGCCATTCCCTCAGTGCCCGCGTCGACTCGGCTGTGTTGGTGACGCTGCTGCTGCAGGGCGGGGATGCGGGCGATGGCGGCGGCGCCGGCAACCGCGTGCCCCCGGTCTGACGGCGAGAGCGCAAACAGCTGCGTGCGCCGTGCCGCAGCCGTCCGCTGCTACTCAAAGTCGTAGACGCCGGCCCAGGCCGACTGCATTCTTCCGCGCATGAAAAGAACAGGAGATTCGCATTCGTCCGCAGGCACGAGATCCATCACCCTGCCGTCTACGCCAGACGCCACGCCCAATCTCCCGCAAGAGCGATTGGCGGCCGCGGCGGTGCTGCTCCGGCTTCTCTCCCATCAACGCCTCCCGTTCCTCCTGACGACCGATGAGCAGATGGAGGCTGTCGCAATCCTCGTTCAGACGGGGCATGTGCAGGCCACGATGCGACTCGTCCCTTGCCCGTGCGGCGGATTCCCGCGCCCTGCGGTCGTGGTCAGCAAGATCATCTGCAGGGAGCCGGCCGGCTGAGCATCGGTCATGCGGCCGGACCTCGCCGTGTCCGACAAGTCGAGCCCTCTTCGCGGGTTAGAAAAGGCTTTGTTTTCAAGGAGCTCCAGATGCCTCATCAAGCGCTCTTCCTCCGTTCGGCGCTGTCCGCACTGGCCTGCGCAGCATGCTTCTTCAGCATCACCGCGCAGGCGCAAGGCACCGATTCGCAAGCACAACGCGACCGCGCCGCCTGCGACGGCGTGCAGCAGGACCGCGAAGCCTGCCGCCGCGAGGCCGGCGCCGCGAAGCAGGAAGCGCAGCGCGGCGGCCTTGCGCCCGCCGGCCAGGCCGAGCAGAACGCGCTGGCGCGCTGCCAGATGCTGCAGCCGGCGGCGGACCGCGCCGATTGCGAAGCGCGCGTCCGGGGCGCGGCCACCAGCAGCAGCGGCAGCGTGATGGGCGGCGGGGTGATCCGCGAGAGCGTCACGCCGGTCCCGGCCCCGCCGCCGTCGCCGGCTCGCTGAAGTCGCGCTCCGGTCCCCGGCGAGCTTTTCAAGGAGGACTCACCATGAAAATCGAAACCCTGCACACCCATCCTGCGCCGCAGCAGGCCGATCCCGAGACGGAGACCTTGCCCATGCCCGTCGCGGGCAACGACATCGGTCCCGCCCCGGCGCTGCATGATGGCGCGATGCGCACCGAGGCACCATCGAAGCTGCACCGCACCTGGGACAAGGTGCACGCGTTGGTGGCGTCGCTGCCCGACCGTGCGCGGCAGGCCAAGGTGCAGGGCGCGAACTACGTGGCCGAGGAGCCGGTCAAGGCCGCGCTGCTGGCCGCGGCCGGCGGTGCTGCGCTGGCCATGGTCCTGCGGGCCGCGGCCCGCCGCGGCAGGCACTGACCTGCCCTCGCGGCGCCTCGGCATCTGAACCTACGCCGACAAGCGCCGGGTGCAACTGGCCGCGCCGGTGCCGTGCCGGGACGATGCGCGCATGCCCGACAGCAAGGCGATGCCCTTCCCCGACGCCGACGCGCAAAGCCGCCCCGCAGGAGAGAGTGCCCTCTGGCGCCGCGTCCGCCGCTGGGCCTTGCCGGTGCTGGGCCTCGTGGTGCTCGGGCTGTTGCTGTCCCACGCGCACAAGGTCGACTGGGCCGGCGCCTGGCAGGCACTCGGGCGCTATTCACCCGGGCTGCTGCTGGCCGCGCTCGCGCTGTGCACGGCAAGCCATGCGCTGTACGGCTGCTATGACCTGATCGGCCGGCACCACACGCGGCACGGCCTGCCGCGCTGGCGCAGCTGGGCGATTGCCATCACCAGCTATGCCTTCAACCTCAATCTCGGCTCGCTGGTGGGCGGCGTGGCGATGCGCGCACGTCTCTATGCACGAGCCGGCATCGACGAGGCCACGGTGGCGCAGATCGTGGGCCTCAGCCTCGCGACCAACTGGCTCGGCTACGGGCTGGTGGCGGGCTGCGTGTTCGCCTCCGGCGTGGTGAAGCCACCTGCGGAGTCCCCGCTGGGGGAGGGTGCCTTCCGGGCGCTGGGCGTGCTGATGCTGCTGTTGGCTGCGACCTATGTGCTGGCCTGCGCAAAGGCGCAGGGCAGGCAGTGGCAGGTGCGCGGGCGCCGCGTCCAACTGCCTTCGGCGCGGCTGGCCCTGGTGCAGCTCGGCCTCTCGGCCGCGAACTGGGCCTTGATGGCATCGGCCATGTACCTGCTGCTGGGCGGCAAGGTGCCGTATGCGGTCACGCTGGGGGTGATGCTGGCGGCTGCGATCGCCGGTGTGGTGACGCCGATCCCGGCCGGCCTCGGGGTGCTGGAGGCGGTGTACCTGGCGCTGCTCTCGGGCTCTGTGCGCCAGGGTGTGCTGATGGGCGCACTGCTGGCCTATCGCGCGCTGTACTACCTGGTGCCGCTGGGCGGCGGGCTGGTGCTCTATCTGCTGCTGGAGCGGTACGCGTCCGCGCATCCGCCCGCGGAGGGCGGAGGCACCGATGCGCTCAGCCCACCACCACCTCGCTGATCTGCATCACCGGCTTCAAGTCCGTGTAGTTCGCAACGTCGGCCATGATCGCCTTCACGTGCGGACCGAAGGCCGCCTGGAAGCTCTCCACCGAGTCGCAGTAGATGTGGCACATGCCGATGTAGGGGGCCGGCGCGCCGGGCGCGCCGCCTGCCAGGCCCTTGTCGATGGTGTAGGACTTGCAGGCGTCGCCCATCTTCTCCTTGAGCATGGGCATGTGCTTGTCGCGGTAGTAGTCGTGGTCGAACCGGGCGCCTGCGGTGTTGGGGTACATCACGCTGACCTTGATCATTTGCTTATCTCCATGTGGCAAGGCCCGTGAGCATAGGAGATGGCGCCGCGGCGAACAAGCGGCGGTGAACAAGCCGCGGCGTCGGGCCTCAGCTTCTTCGCGGTCCGATGACCTCGGAGATGGACGACGCCACGGCGGCCCATTCCTCGCGCGTCAGCAACTGCGCGGTCTGGGTGTGGAGCAGGGTGTCCTCCTGGTCGAGGTGGTCGATCATCAGGCGGCGGTGCTCCTCCAGCAGGTTCTCGACGGCGGCGCCCGCCGCCGCGTTCCCTGTTCGGGCCTGCGCGACCTTGGCCTTCGCCAGCGAGAGCAGGGCATCGCAGCGCTCGCGCTGCCGCTCCAGCCGATCGAGAAGTTCGTCTGCCTCCTCGGACCTGCCGCGCAGGATCTGGACCAGGACCACGCCCTTGGGGCGATGGGTCGCTTCGTCGAAGGCCTGGAGGCGTTCGATCAAGCGCAAGACGGACGATGCTGCAGGCCCCGCTCGCTTCCAGTCACCGCACTTCAACTCGCGGTCGAGCAGGCTCAGCAACTCACGCATGCGTGCATGCTCGGCACGCAAGACGGTCCACGCGCATTCGGCCGCCAACATGTTTGCCCCCTTTGAAACAGTTGCCTCTCGGGGAATTGCCCCTGGGAGGATTCCAGCCGTACCCACGAAGCCGTTCTACTGCGTTGCGGCCGGTGCCGCAAGGTGGACTTTTCCGCTTTACGCGAAAATCTCCGTGGACGGTTGGAACAGGGCGCCGAAGGCAATGCGCGTGCGCTGCCTCCGGGAGCAATTTCCGGCCGATACGCCCGCAGGACGCGCCGGCCCGGGGCGTCCTGCAAAGGCGAAACGGTGAACGCTTCTACTCCGCGGCAGGCGGCGCAGGTTCCGTGCCAGCGCCAGGGCGGCCGCGCCGTTCCCAGAAGCCGCGATGCGTGGCGACCATCTCGTCCGCCACCTCGGGCACCGGGCCGATCACCTCGATCGCCTTCTGGCCGCGTGCGAAGACCTCGCGGCAGGGCAGGGAGAGCGTGGGGTTCTCGGGATGGCTGCCGGTCAGTGCCAGCAGCGCCGACTCCTCGGCGCCGTAGACGACGCGGCCGATGTTGGCCCAGTACACGGTGCCGGCGCACATGGCGCAGGGCTCGAAGGTGGTGACCAGGGTGCACTGCGCCAGGTACGGGGCCGGGTAGTTGAGTGCGGCCGTGCGCGCCAGCGTGGCCTCGGCGTGCTGCACGGTGTCGATGTTGCCC
Organism: Variovorax sp. WDL1; assembly: GCF_001541225.1. GTDB lineage: Bacteria > Pseudomonadota > Gammaproteobacteria > Burkholderiales > Burkholderiaceae_C > Variovorax. The sequence continues at coordinate 52,451 of NZ_LMTS01000300.1, forward strand.
TGCTCGGCCAGCACCGTTTCGCCGTCCGGCGCGACGAGCAGCGCACCGAAGGGGTGGCGGCCCATCGTCATCGCGCGCCGCGCGACCTGGTCGGCGCGGCGCAGGGCGCGGATGGCCTGCTGCCTATTCATTCTGGGAGCCGCGGTGCGCCCAGCCCGTGGTGTGCTTCTCGAGCGCGCTGAAGAGCTCGTACATCAGCATCGCCATCGCGCCCACCACCATCAGCCCGGCGAAGGCCAGTCCCATCTGCATGGCCGAGCCGGCCGAGATCAGCAGGTAGCCGATGCCCTCGTTGGCGGCCGTCATCTCGCTCACCGTGGTGCCGACGAAGGCAAGCGTGATCGCCACCTTGAGCGAAGCGTAGAAATAGGGCATGGAGCGCGGCAGGCCGATCTTCACCAGCACGTCCCAGCGCTTGGCGCCGAGCACGCGCAGCACGTCCTCCAGCTCGGGTTCGAGCGTCGCGAGCCCGGTGGCGATGTTGACCATGATCGGGAAGAAACTGATCAGGAAGGCGGTGAGGATCGCCGGCCCGACGCCGATGCCGAACCACACCACCAGGATCGGCACGAAGGCCGCCTTGGGCAAGGCGTTGAAGGCCGTCATGAGCGGGTACATCGCGGCGTAGGCCAGCCGCGAACTGCCGATCACGAAGCCCAGCAGCACGCCCACCACGATCGCCAGCCCGAAGCCCGCCATCGTGACCCAGAAAGTGCGCCAGGCATGGCCCGCGATGATTTCCTTGAACTCCCAGAACTGCGTCCAGATCCGCCACGGGCTCGGAAAGATGAACTCCGAGACCCCGAAGGCCGAGCAGATGATCTGCCACAGCACGATCACGGCCACCAGCAGCAGCCAGGGCGACCAGCGTTCGAGTTGCTTGTTGTTCATGCCGCGACCACCACCTCGGCCCCGCGGATCGCGCCGATGTGCCCGCGCAGCTCCAGCACGATGTCGGTGAATTCCTTGGTATAGGTGAGCTCCAGCTCGCGCGGGCGCGGCAGCTCGATCTCGCGCTTGACCACGAAGCGGCCCGGGCTCTTGCTCATCACGTACACCGTGTCGGCCAGGAACACCGACTCGCGCAGGTCGTGCGTGACCAGGATCACGTTGAAGCGCTGCTCGGTCCAGAGGTCGCGCAGGATGCACCACAGCTCCTCGCGCGTGAAGGCGTCGAGCGCGCCGAAGGGCTCGTCGAGCAGCAGCATCTTGGGCTCGTGGACCAGCGCGCGGCAGATGCTGGCGCGCTGCTGCATGCCGCCCGAGAGCTGCCAGGGGAACTTGTCCTCGTAGCCGCCCAGGCCCACCTTCTGCAGCAGGCGCCGGGCGCGCTCCTCGTACTCCTTGCGCTTGGCCTTGAAGCTCGAGCGGTAGGGCTCGACGATCTCCAGCGGCAGCAGCACGTTGTCCACCGTCGTGCGCCAGGGCAGCAGCGAAGGCGCCTGGAAGGCCATGCCCGAGATCTTGAGCGGCCCTGTCACCGGCGCGCCGTCGATGCGGATCTTGCCCATCGAGGGCATCTTCAGCCCCGTCGTGAGCTTCATGAAGGTGGACTTGCCGCAGCCCGAGGGCCCGACGATGGCGATGAACTCGCCGCGCTTCACCTGCAGGTCGATGGCCTCGACCGCGAAGTGGTTGGCGCGCAGCAGTTCCTCGTTGTAGGCGAGCCAGACGTCCTGGAAATCGACGAAGGGCGAGGTCTCGGCGACCGCCATTACTTCTTGAGGATGTTGAGCTCGGCCGCCGGCGGGAGCAGGGCGGCCGTCCACACCGCGTCCGGGCTCACGCGCGTCTTGGTGTTGAAGGCGTCGGAGACCTGCGAGGCCATCAGCGAGAGACGCCCCGCGTTGACCGCGCCGAAGCCCTCGGCGCGTGCGTCCGGGCTGTTGATCACGGTGTCGATGGCCAGCTTGAGGCGGCGCGTTTCCAGCGCGCTGTCGATGATGCCGTCGCGCTTCTTGACCGACTCGATGGCCACGGCCGGATTGGCGAGCACCTCCTTCGCGCCCTTGGCGAAGGCCGAGAGGAAGGCCTTGACCGCGGCCGGGTTCTCCTTGATCAGCTTGGGCGAGGCGATGATCACGTTGCCGTAGAGCTTCACGCCGTAGTCGGGGTAGGGCAGCACCACGATGTCGGCCGCCTTGGCGCCACGCGCCTCCAGGTTGAGCAGGGAAGTGAAGGTGAAGCCGGTGATGGCGTCGATGTCGCCGCGGATCAGCATCGTCTCGCGCAGCGTCGGGTCCATCGCGGTCCAGTTCACCGCGCCGACGTTGTTGGCCTTGGCGAAGATCGGGAAGGCGCGGCGGCCGGCGTCGAAGACCGGCGCGCCCAGCTTCTTGCCCGCCAGGTCCGCGGGCTTGGTGATGCCGCTCTTCTTGAGCGTCATCACCGAAGCCGGCGTGTTGTTGTAGACCATCATCACCGCCACCGGCTTGTTCGGGCTGTCGGGGTTGTTGGCGTGGAACTCCATCAGCGCCGCGAGGTCGGCGAAGCCCATGTCGTAGGCGCCCGAGGCCACCCGCGTCACGGTGCCGCCGGAGCCGTTGCCCGCGTCGATGGCGACGTCGAGGCCTGCCTCCTTGAAATAGCCCTTTGCGGCCGGATGCAGGAAGAGCGCGGCCGGGCCCTCGAAGCGCCAGTCGAGCTGGAACTTGATCGGCGTGGGCGCCTGGGCATGGGCGGTGACGAGGCCGAAGCTGAGCGCCGAGGCGGCAAGAAAGGAGTGGAGCAGTTGGCGCTTGTTCATACGGTGTCCGTGAAAGATGAGTGCCCGGCATTCAAGCAAATTCGGTGCCCGCACGCACTTGGTGCGAACCCTTCCGGGGCGGAGTCCCCATTGTCGCGAAGGCGGCGAGTCAGGTTTCCGCGCTGTTCGCGCGCCATCGCGCCGGCGTCGTCCCGAGGTGGCGCTTGAACGCCCGCTGGAAGGCGGCTTCCGATTGATAGCCGACGGCTTCGCCGATCGCACCCACCGGGTCGTGGCTGTGCTGCAGCTTTCGGCTCGCGTGGGTCATCCTGATCTCCGTGAGGACATCCGCGGCAGAACGGCCGATCGCGGATTCGAAATGACGCACGAACGTCGCACGCGACATGTGGCAAAGCGCTGCAAGCGCGGGAAGGTTCCATGGCTTTTCAGGGCTGTCGAAGATCGCGTCGATGGCGGGCTGCAAGCGCGGGCTCTGCGCCAGGGCAAGCAAGCCCTTCGGCGTCTCCGGGGCCTCCCCGGCAAGCCGGAGCGTCAACCCGAAAAGTGCGGCCGACAGGTGGCTCACGAGCGATGCGCTGCCAGGGGCCTCCTCGAGGGCCTCCTCTCGCATCAGCGCGACGAGCCGGGACAAGCGCGATGCGCTTGGGCTCTTGCCTGCGGCGCTGTGCACCACCAGGCGATGAGGCAGGTAGTCGCGAATCAGCCCGCTCGGCGACGCGCCCAGTAGGAAACGTCCACACAGGACCTCGGCCACGTCCCGCTTGCCGGTGTTCTCCACGACCGTCAGGAAGGGCGTCTGCACGTGCCGCGCCGGACGTGCCTTTCGTCCGCTGCCGTCGTGCAGACGATGAGGCGATCGCCGGGGAAAGAGAAGGATGTCCCCCGCCTCCAACTGCTGCGGCGGTCCGTGCGCATCCTCGACCGTGGCTGCGCCGCTCAAGAGGACGTGATAGGCGATCTCATGCACGCCTGCCTGGACTTGCTCCAGCCGCCACGGCGCACCGAAATGGCAGCGAACATCGAGTGAGCCAGTGACGGGCACCAGCGAAAGAACGCGGCTCAGCAAATCCATGGAAGGCCTGGTTGAGACGAAAGAGCATGATATTGAGCAAACAAGATATTAATGTACTCAAGCTTGCGGAATACAGTGACACCAGCCAAACAGAAATGGCTGTCCATAAACCAACCGGAGTTCACCATGTCACGTCTTTCCTCCATCCATCCCGAAAACGCAGCCGGCTTGACAGCCGAGCTTTTTGCAAAGATCAAGAAGGCAGCCGGCCGGGTTCCCAACGCGTATGCGACCGTCGGCTCGCACAGCCCTGCCGCGCTCGCAGCCATCCTCGGCGCTGACGCGGCCCTGGCGGCCGGCAGCCTGAACAAGTCGGACGTGGAAGCCATCAAGCTGGCGGTCAGCGAGATCGGCGGCTGCGACTACTGCGTGGCCGCCCACACGCAAATCGGCAAGTTCGCCGGCTTGTCCGGCGAGGCGATGAAGCAGGTTCGTGCCGGCCTTGCGAGCGGCAATGCGCAGCGCGATGCACTGGTTCGCTTCGTCCGTGCAATCGTGAATTCCAGGGGCACAGTGCCCGAAGCAGAAGTAGCCGCCGTGCGAGCCGGCGGCTACTCCGAGCAGCAGGTGATCGAAGCAATCCTTGCCGTGTCGGTCATCACCTTCACGAACCTTGTGAACCGGGTGAACGACACCGAGATCGACTTCCCCGCGGTCGCCTGAGGCGCCGCCGCCACGTTGGCCGCAGTGCGGGGGTGGAGATCCTTCCGCCGCGCGGCCTACTTGGCGGAACTCGCGTTCGCCACCGCCAGGGCCGTCATGTTGAGCACCCGGCGCACGGTGGCCGAAGGCGTGAGGATGTGCGCCGAGCCGCTCGCGCCCATGAGGATCGGCCCCACCGTCACGCCGTTGCCGCCGGTCATCTTCAGCACGTTGAAGAGGATGTTCGCGGCATCGAGGTTGGGGCAGATCAGCAGGTTGGCCGAGCCGCTGAGCGTGGTCTCGGGCAGGGCGTTGTGGCGCACCGTCTCCGACAGCGCGGCGTCGCCGTGCATCTCGCCGTCGCACTCGACGTCGGGCGCCATCTTCGCGAAGAGGTCGCGTGCCAGCCGCATCTTGCGCGCCGAGGCGCGCTCGGAGGAGCCGAAGTTCGAGTGAGAAAGAAAGGCCACCTTCGGCGGCACGCCAAAGCGCCGCACTTCCTCGGCCGACATCAACGCGATCTCGGCCAGGGTCTGGGCGTCCGGGTCTTCATGCACATTGGTGTCGGCAATGAAGAGGGTGTACTTCTCCAGCATGATCGCGTTGAGCGTGGCGAAGCCGGGGGCGCCGCGCTTCAGCCCGAGCACCTGGTTGAGGATCTTCAGGTGGCTGTCGAAGCGTCCGACCAGGCCGCACAGCATCGCATCGGCATCGCCCAGCTGGACCATCAGCGAGCCGATGGTGGTGTTGGAGCGCCGCACCATCGCCTTCGCGGCCTCGGGCGTGATGCCGCGGCGTCCCATGACCTTGTGGTAGGCCTCCCAGTAGGTGCGAAAGCGCGGGTCGTCCTCGGGGTCGACCACGTCGACGTCGGTGCCGAGCCGGATGCGCAGGCCGGCCTTCTTGAGGCGGGTCTCGATCACGGCCGGGCGGCCGATCAGGATCGGCTTGGCCAGGCCTTCGTCGACGGCCAGTTGCGCGGCACGCAGCACGCGGTCGTCCTCGCCTTCGCAGTAGGCCACGCGCTTGGCGCTGGCCAGCTTGGCGGCGCTGAACACCGGCCGCATGAACATGCCGGTCTGGTAGACGAAGCGCGCCAGGTTCTGGCGGTAGGCCTCCAGGTCCTCGATCGGCCGCGTGGCGACGCCCGAGTCCTGCGCCGCCTTGGCGACCGCCGGCGCGATGCGCAGGATCAACCGCGAATCGAAGGGCTTGGGAATGATGTAGTCGGGGCCGAAGGCCAGCTCCTGGCCCTGGTAGGCCGTGGCCACCTCTTCGCTGATGTCTGCCTTGGTCAGCTCGGCAATCTCGCGCACGCAGGCGAGCTTCATCTGCTCGGTGATCTTGCTCGCGCCGCAGTCCAGCGCGCCGCGGAAGATGTAGGGGAAGCACAGCACGTTGTTGACCTGGTTCGGGTAGTCCGAGCGGCCGGTGGCGATGATGCAGTCGGGCCGCACTTCCTTGGCCAGCTCGGGCCGGATCTCGGGCTCGGGGTTGGCCAGCGCCAGGATGATGGGCCGGTCGGCCATGGACTTGACCATGTCCTGCGAGACCACGCCGGGCGCCGAGCAGCCGAGGAAGACGTCGGCCTTCTTCATCACGTCGGCCAGCGTGCGGGCGCCGGTGTCGGCCTGGGCATAGCGCGACTTCGAGTCGTCGAAGCCGCCCGGGCGGCCGATGTAGATCAGCCCCTTCGAATCGACCGCGAAGATGTTGGCCGGCTTGGCGCCCATGCCCACCATCACGTCCAGGCAGGCGATGGCAGCAGCGCCGGCGCCGGAGACGGCGATCTTCACTTCGTCGATCTTCTTGCCGACCAGTTCCAGCCCGTTGATCAGCGCCGCGGCAGAGATGATGGCCGTGCCGTGCTGGTCGTCATGGAACACCGGGATGTTCATGCGCTCGCGCAGCTTGCGCTCGATGTAGAAGCACTCGGGCGCCTTGATGTCCTCGAGGTTGATGCCGCCCAGCGTGGGCTCCAGCGCGGCGATGATCTCGACCAGCTTGTCGGGGTCGGACTCGGCCAGCTCGATGTCGAACACGTCGATGCCGGCGAACTTCTTGAAGAGACATCCCTTGCCTTCCATCACCGGCTTGGCGGCCAGCGGGCCGATGTTGCCCAGGCCGAGCACCGCCGTGCCGTTGGTGACCACGCCCACCAGGTTGCCGCGCGAGGTGTATTCAGCGGCCTTGGCGGGGTCGGCCTCGATGTCGAGGCAGGGGTAGGCCACGCCGGGGGAGTAGGCCAGCGACAGGTCGCGCTGGTTCAGCAGCGGCTTGGTCGGGGATATCGATATCTTGCCCCTGACGGGGGAGCGATGGTATTCGCGGGCGGCATCGCGCAGTGCTTCTTCTGCCGGGGACAGGGGGGCGGCCATGGGAGTCTCCTTGATTCTGACGAGCAGAGAGGCTACTCCAAAAGCGCGGGCTGCCCGTGCAGTGGAAGCACGAACGGACAGGGCATGCCGGACGATGATCGCGCCGCGTTGAAACAAAAAGGCCCCAGCCGAAGCGGGGGCCTGGTGCGGCAATGGACTCAGCGCGTCATAGCGTCATGGCACGTTCGAGGCGTGCACCGCGAACGGCTTGAACGGCAGCGCCAGCTTGCCGGCGTATTCGCCGTTGGATGCCAGCGTGGGGCAGACGCCGGCCGCCCAGCAGAAGTTGTTGTCGGGGTAGATCAGGTCGCCGAAGCGGTAGTTGTCGATGCTCTGGCCGCTGTAGTTCGCGACGTTGACGATGTTGCCCCGCGTGGAGTAGTTGTCGGACATCGTCACCATGACCGGGTCGACGCGCGAGTCCTCCATCGTGCGCAGGATGGTGCCGCTGTTGCCGTCGTCGGCGAACTTCACCCAGCCCCACTTGCGATTGGCGCGGTCGGTGAAGATCAGCATCGTGTTGAGGGTATCGGTGTGGTTCGGGTAGTCCTTGGCCGCGGCCAGGTGCGTGATGTTGCTGCCAAGGCCTGTGACGACGCCGACTTCCGCGATCTCGGCGGGCGTGCCGGCAGCCGGCTTGGGGCCCTGCACATACGCGCCCAGCGAGTACATGTGCACCTTGCCGTTCTCGGTGGCGACCCAGGCGCGCGCATGGTGCGGATTCGACTCCCAGTACATGTCGTTCGGCGGCGCCATGCGACGGCGGTCGTCCTTGCTCCAGTAGTTGTAGGTCGAGGTCGTCAGGACGCTCGTGGGCTTGTCGGCCAGCGTGATCGTCTTGACGACCGCCGGCGCCGCCTGCGGACGATCCGCCAGCAGGTAGGGCCACTGGTTGGCGGCGAGCCCCACGTTCTGCGTTTCCAGGTTGCTCGCGGCGCTGCCGAGGTACATCTCGTTCGTGTACTTGAACAACGGCCCGAGGTCCACGAAGGCGACGGTCTTTTCCGATTTGGACGCGACCACGGCGATGCCGCCCTTGGCGTATTTCTCGTAGTACTCGCCGCCCGGCAGCAGCTTTGCCCGGTTGTTGGCCATCGGCGAGGCTTCCTTCGCCATGCCCGACAGGCCACCGCTGCTGGTGTACACGACCGCCGCATACGGGTGCATGCCGGTCGTCACCTTGATGGATGTCGGGGCCTTCATGTTGGCAGGCAGGTCGACGTAGCCGAGCACCTTCATGAAGATGTAGTTGCCCTGGTTGAGGAAGCCGGGATGCACCATGTCCATCCAGTCGTGCCACCAGTCGTACTTCGGGCCATCGAGCGTGCAGCCCTGGCAGCTGCCGCCGAGCGAGATGACCGCGACCTGGCCCTTGTGGTTGATCGTGTCCCACACGGTGACCAGCGCGAACTCGCCGCCGCCGGTGACGGAGATGGCGGTCGGCACCTTGCCGAGGGCCAGCTTGACGCTCGCGCGGTTCTGCGCGGTGAACGTGCCGACGGTGAAGATCGTTGCGGGCTTCGTCGGGCTGCCTTGCGTCGCGATCAGCGAAAGTCGCGTCGAGGGGCTGTCCGCCGCGTTCTCGCCGCGGTCCTCGACGATGGGCAGGTCTGCGGGGTCGTTCGGCGACAACACGCCCGAGGCGTAGTAGGTATCGATCGCGCTGGGCAGCATGCGCTTGTCCTGCCACAGCAGCTGCGGGCGCTGCATGAATGTCACGCGGTCGGTCGCCTGCGACTGGAACCAGGCCACCGAGCTCGACAGCGAGCTTCCGCTGGCCGGTGTGCCGATCGCCGCGGCATGGATGCTCACGTAGTAGTTGTACGCGGAGTTGTTTTCAGCGCCCAGCTGGTAGTGGAGATCGTTGCCCGGGCTGTGGGTGATTGCACCTACGTCGCCCCGCAGGGGAAGCGTGTTGACGCCGGTCTTGGTCGCCGCTGGCCCGAACCGGTACGCCACGCCTTCGGCCTGGCCGAACTTGTAGGCAATGCTCGTATAGGCGCTTGCAACGATGGCGCCGGAGCTGTCCACCACGTCGCCGGCGATGGGGGTGGGCGCGGGAGCCGGAGCAGGGGCAGGGGCCGGAGCGGGTGCGGGAGCGGGGGCGGGGGCAGGGG
>NZ_LMTS01000074.1 GCF_001541225.1 Variovorax sp. WDL1
TGCGGGCTTGTGTCCATGACGATGGTGTCCACCAAGGATTAGGTGGACACCATGGAAGACTCCAAGCGCGTGAGCCGGCGGCGCCACGCAGCCGATCTGAAGCGGCAGGTGCTGGCGGCGTGCGCGGAACCTGGAGCGTCGGTGGCGCGGGTGGCACTGGCCCATGGCCTCAATGCCAACCTCGTTCACAAGTGGCGCCGCTCGGTCGACGCGAGAGGTGTCGACTCGAAGAGCAGTGACCGGCAAGCCGAGTTCGTCTCGCTCACGCTGGCGCCAAGTCCCGCTGTCGTAGGTGACATCCACCTTGAGCTTCGCCGCGGTGCGATCGCCGTGAACGTGACCTGGCCGTTGAGCGCGTCAGGCCAATGCGCCGCCTGGCTGCGCGAGATCCTCAGGTGATCCGGGTCGACGCACTGTGGCTTGCCATCGAGCCGTTGGATATGCGTGCGGGCACTGAAGCGGCGCTGGCGCGCGTGGTTCGTGTCTTCGGTGCTGCGCGCCCGCACCATGCATACCTGTTCGCCAACCGACGTGCCAATCGCATGAAGGTCCTGGTGCACGACGGCATCGGTATCTGGCTGTCGGCAAGACGCCTGCATCAAGGCAAGTTCGTCTGGCCCAAGGACAGCGGCACCACCCTCAGCCTGACCCCTCCGCAGTTCGATGCGCTGGTGCTCGGGCTTCCGTGGCAGCGTATCGGCGAAGCCGGGGTCATCTGCGTGCTGTAGTGCAATTGCCGATTGTGCTGATGCGTACG
>NZ_LMTS01000246.1 GCF_001541225.1 Variovorax sp. WDL1
TCGTCGAAGAACATGCTGGCTTCGTCTTCGCGGCCCGAGGTGTCGAAGCGGGACTCGACCCGGCTCCAGGCCTGCGAGCCGGTTTCGTCGTAGTCGTACCAGTTGCGGCTGCCATCGTCCATGTACAGGTTGGCATGGGCCTCGCGGCCCGACGCATCGAAGTGCGAGACCAGCGCGCTCCAGCCCTGGCTGCCATCCTGGTCGTAGTCGTGCCAGTCGCGGCTGCCGTCGTCCTGGTACATGGTGGCGTGCGCTTCACGGCCCCAGGCGTCGAAATGGGATTCGACCCGACTCCAGCCTTGCGA
>NZ_LMTS01000332.1 GCF_001541225.1 Variovorax sp. WDL1
ACCGCCGCCGCCGCCGCCGTACTTGAAGGTGGCATCGGTAGCACCGCCCAAGCCCCCGGCACCACCCGTGCCACCGGAAATCGACCCGCTCGCTGAATTGCTTACGGTACCGACCCCAGTAAGAAACCATCCGAAACCGCCACCGCCTCCGCCTCCGCCCCCGCCAGCAACAGGACTTACGAAGAGCCCGTCGCCCCCGCCGTTGCCGCCGTTCTGCCCATTGCCGCCCGTGACCTGCACGCCGTTGTTTGCGTGGGCGTCAGTGCCAAAGCTGCCGCCCAACCCTCCGTACCCGCCCGGGAAGACCACTGTATCGACAAACATCGAATCGGCCCCTCTGCCACCGAGGCCCCCCGTACCTGTGGTCAGATTGGCGCCACCGCCACCGCCACCGCCGCCCCCGGTCCCCGTCGGCGGAGTCGGGGCGACGGTCCGCTCTGCGAACACACCCGGATCGGTAGCCCTGCCGCCTTCACCGCCACCGATGGCGCATTGCCCGTCGTTTTGCCCGCAGCCGCCGCCACCACCACTGGACCCTACCTGCGCCTGTGCGGCAGCAGAACCTGCCACGGCACCGAGCACGAGGAGGGCTGCTCCGACCACCGTGCGTGAGCGGCTGCGCTTGCCGCGCGCATGGATGTTTTCGGGAGCAGCCACCCAGGCGTTGAGCGCGGGATTCCAAAGACTGCGGTGCATTCTGTTCATGGGCGGGGGTCTCAGGTTGTCCAAGGACCACGCGCGATGCGCGTGGCGTGCATGACCACCTGAAAGGGCGCTAATCCTCTCCCCCCATGCAACTTTGGAAGCCTCACGCCCCAGCTCATGACGGAATCTGGCGGTCGGCAAAATGCTAGAAATCATTCGGGTTGGCGCAGAACTCTTACGACAAAAAACCAGAATGAATTCGGGCCGAGCTTGGCCTGTCCTGTCCTGAAGACGTGCGGCGCGGATGCCGAAACCGGGCGACACTCGCCGCATGTTCGATCTCAAAGACAAGACAGCGCTCGTCACGGGTGGCAATGGCGGCATCGGCCTGGGCATGGCGCGAGGCCTGGCGCAGGCCGGCGCCCGCGTCGTGATCGCGGCGCGCAATGCGGAAAAGTCGGCCGCCGCGGTCGAGGCCCTGCGCGCCCTGGGCAGCGACAGCTTCGCGCTGGCGGCCGACGTGAGCGACGAAGCCTCGGTGCAGCGCCTCGTCGACGAGGCGGCCGAGCGCTGCGGCCGGCTCGACATCCTGGTCAACAACGCCGGCACCACCGTGCGCAAGCCGGTGGACCAGCTCGCGCTGTCCGAGTGGCACCAGGTGATGGACACCAACCTCACCAGCGCCTTCCTGTGCTGCCGCGCGGCCTACCCGCACCTCAAGAAGGCCGGCGGCGGCAAGATCATCAACATCGGCTCGATGATGTCGATCTTCGGCGCTCCCTATGCGCCGGCCTACGGTGCGAGCAAGGGCGCGATCGTGCAGCTGACGCGCGCCATGGCGGCCTCCTGGGCGCCCGACAACATCCAGGTCAACGCCGTGCTGCCGGGCTGGATACGCACCGAGCTGACCGACGGCGCACGCGCCCAGGTGCAGGGCCTGGAGGATCGCGTGAACGCGCGCACGCCCGCCGGGCGCTGGGGCGCGCCGGAGGACCTGGCGGGCATCGCGGTCTTCCTGGCAAGCCCCGCCTCCGATTTCGTGACGGGCACGGCGATTCCTGTCGACGGGGGCTACTCGATCGCGGCCTGACACGGTGGCCGTGACTGCGGCGGCATCGCAGTCGCGCGGCCGTGTTCGGATTCAGCGCTCGATGCGCGGCGGCGGGAACGTCTTGAGCGCCTCGTCCCACGCGCGGTTGAATGCCTCGCAGAAGGCCCCCTGCACCACCGACATCGGTCGGTACCGGTTGCGGATGATGCGAACCTCCAGCCGTTCGCTGGTCTTGAAGGGCCGCACCGCGAGACCGGTGAATGACTGGCCCGCAACGGCGGCGCGATCGATGACGGCGATGCCGGCGCCCGCCTGGGCGAACCAGCAGGCGGTGGTGGCGGAGCGCACCTCGATGTCCAGGCGCAGTTGCGCGGCCGCCTTGCCATAGGCGCGGCGCAGGCTCTGGCCGTAAGGCGTGCCGGCGGGCGAGGTGATCACGCGCTGGCCCCGCAGGTCGGAAGGCGTGACCAGGGCCTTCGCGGCCAGCGGATGGTCCTCGCGCATCACGCAGGCCAACCCACAGGTGTAGCTCTTGACGGTCACCAGATTCGGATGCTCGTTGGGCAACAGGCCGATCGCGAGATCGGCGGAGTGGTCCAGCAGCGCATCGACCATGATGGGCGACACCAGGACTTCGATGCGGCTCTTGAGCAGCGGAAAGCGCTCGTAGAGCAGGGCGACCGCTCGCGGCGCGAGGTGCGATGCCAGGCTGGCCGAGACGGCCAGGCGCAGCGTGCCGCTCTCGGGTCGGGCCAGTGTTCGCGTGATGTCGCGCACGCGCTCGACGCCCCGCCAGAGGTTCTCGATCTCGGCGTGCAGCTGCTGCGCCTCGGGCGTCGGCACGAGGCGGCCCTTGACGCGCTCGAACAGGGTCAACCCGTTCTGGCGCGCCGCATGCGCGAGCAGCTTGCTCACCGCCGGCTGCGAAACGTGCAGCAACTCGGCCGCCCCTGCCACGCTGCCGGTGAGCATGACGGCGCGAAAGACTTCCATGTGTCGCAGGTTCATAACCAGAGGTTAAGACATGGACATGTCTTTTCATTTGCCCGCCGTCCGTGCGCGCCGAACAATGTGCATGACTCCCGTGGCACCGGGGGAGACAAAAGATGGAGACAAGCCATGACGAAGACGAACATCGGCACTGCGCGTCGGCGCCTGCTGCAGGCCGCGGCCCTGATGGCCCTGGCGCCCTCGCTGCATGCTCAGGGGTTCCCGAGCAAGCCCGTGCGCATCTACCTGCCCCAGCCCCCCGGCGGCGCGGCCGACCGGCTCGCGCGCGTGCTCGGCGAACGGCTGGAGGCGCGCTGGAAGCAGTCGGTCATCATCGAGAACAAGCCCGGCGGCGGCGTGGTGATCGGCACGCTGGCGACCGCGCGCGCGGCGCCCGACGGTCACACGCTGGGCTTGCTGGGCAGTTCGCTCAGCATCAACGCCGTGCAGCGCAAGGACCTGCCCTACGACAGCGTGAAAGACCTGCAGCCGATCGCGCGCGTGGGCTACTACACGGTGGCGCTGGTCGCGGCGGCCGACTTCCCGGCCAACAACATCCCTGAGCTGATCGCGCTGGCGAAGAAGCAGCCCGGGAAGCTCTCGTTCGGCTCCAACGGCATCGGCACCTCGGCGCAGCTCGCCGGCGAGATGCTCAACCACATGGCCGGCATCCAGCTGCAGCATGTGCCCTACAACGGCGCGGCCAAGATGTACACCGAGATCGTGGGCCGGCAGATCCCGATGGGCTTCTCGGTCGCCAGCTCGGCAGAGACCTTTGTCAAGAACGGCCAGCTCAAGGTGCTCGGCGTGACCAGCGCCAGGCGCAGCCCGCTCTACCCCGACTGGCCGACGATCGCCGAGACGCTGCCGGGCTACGAGGCCGTCAACTGGGCCGGCTTCGCGGCGCCGGCCGGCGTGCCGCGCGACATCGCGCAGCGGCTGGCCGACGACATCGCGGCGGTGCTTGCCATGCCCGAAGTCGCCAAGGCCATGGCGGAGATGGGCGTGGAAGTCTCGCCGCAGGGACCGGACGAATTCAAGGCCTTCATCCAGAGCGAGATCCGGCACTTCGCCGAAGTCACCAAGCCGCTCGGCGCACCGACCAACTGACATCACCCATGAACGACGACCACACCTACACCTTCACGCGCCGCATTCCAGCCGGCGACAGCTACGACCTCGTGGTGGCAGGCGGCGGCCCCGCAGGCACCGCAGCGGCCGTGTGCGGCGCGCGGCTGGGCCTCAAGACCCTGCTGGTCGAGGCGACCGGCTGTCTGGGCGGCATGGGCACCTCGGGCCTGGTCGCGTCCTTCGGGCCGGTGGCCGACGGCGAGCGCATGCTGGTCGGTGGCTTCATGAAGGAGCTGCTCGAAACCATGTGGGCACAGAAGGCCTTCGGCCCGCACGTGGTGCCCGAGTTCCTGAACGCACAGCTCAATCGCTGGGTCCCGTTCAAGCCCGAGCACCTGAAGCGCATCCTCGACGACTTCGCGGTGTCCGCTGGCGTGGAGCTGCGCTTCTTCACGCGCGTGATCGAGGCCGACAACAGCGGGCGGCGTGTCAATGGCGTGGTCCTGAGCAATGTGGAGGGCCTGCGTTATGTGCGCGCCAGAACCTTCGTCGACGCGACCGGCGACGCCGCGCTCGCCGCGCTCGCGGGTGCCGAATGCAAGGTGGTGCTGCGCGACACCGAGACGGTGGCGCCGAGCACGCTGTGCTCGCTGCTCGGCGGCATGCACTGGGACCATCCGGCCTATGGCAGCGACTGGCGCGGCATCGATGAGGTCAAGAACCACACCAAGACCGAGCTGCTCGCCCGCGCCATCGCCGACGGCCACTTCACGCAGGAGGACCGATTCATGCCCGGCATGAACAAGATCGGCGAGCGCACCGCCACGCTGAACGCAGGCCACGTGTTCAATCTGAATCCGCTGTCCAACCGCAGCCTCTCCGACGGGATGGTGTTCGGCCGCAAGCTCGCGGTGGAGTACATGGAGTTCTATCGCAAGTACGTGCCCGGCTGCGAAGACCTGGAGCTGCTCGCCACCGCGCCGGTGATGGGCGTGCGCGACTCGCGCCGCATCGTCGGTGAATTCGAGCTCGGCATCGAGGACTTCCGCAACCGCCGCCAGTTCGCCGACCAGATCGCGGTCTACAACCGCCCGACCGACGTGCATCCGACCGACACCTCGAAGGCGGAGTACGAGCGCTTCCTGAAGGACTTCCACGGCAAGGACAACCTCGGCCGCGGTGGCAGCGTAGGCATCCCGTACAGCATCCTGGTGCCGCGCGGCTCCGGCAATTTGTGGGTCGCGGGACGCTGCCACTCGAGCGACACCAAGGTGCACGGCTCGATCCGCGCGCAATCGGCGGCCTACATGATGGGCCAGGCCGCCGGCACGGCGGCGGCGCAGTCGATCGCGACCGGGCAGCCGGCCTGCGATCTGGACACGCGGGTGCTGGTCGAGCGGTTGAGGGAGGCCGGGGCCTATCTGCCGCAGACCACACTGTCGTCCGCGATGACGCGCGACTGATCGCCGCGCGCCGCGGGCGTCAACGCCATTGCAGCAGCAACGACCAGGGCTGCCGGCTCATGTGGCGATCGACGCAGGCCGGCGCGACGGCGTCGCAGCCCCGCCGGTAGCTCGGGTCGAGCGAGCGGGTGCCGGGCGCAAAAGCCAGGCGCCGCAGGCTGACGGACTGCAGCACGTTGCCGCCGATGGCGTCGAAGCTCGCTGAATCCACGCCCACCACCACGTCGCAATGCATGGGCAATGCAGCGCCGCCTGTGCGGCGGGTGGCCAGGATGCGGCCGAGGCCTTCGAAGTCCGCGAGCCCTTCATCGTCGCTGCGCGCATGGCAGACCAGATCGCCGACGCGCGGCGGCGTGCGCGCGAGATCGCAGGCGCGCATCGCATAAGGCGTCGCCAGGCCCTGCGCCTCGTCGAGGCCGGCCTGCCACGCGGCGCCCGCGTAATCGGCATGCGCTTCGGAGAAAGCGAACTCCCGCGGCGCGAGACCGGCCTCGCGCGCGAGCCAGCTCACGAAGGCGGCGGACCAGGGCGTGTCGATCACGGCGACGCGGTCCACGGCGGTCTGCAGCGCGCGCAGCTCGTGCGATGCCAAGCCTTGGTCGGGCCCCACGCCCAGACCTTGCAGGCGGGCCGCGGTCGCCTGGTCGAGCGCCTGCCGAAGCAGGCCGCGATCGGCCGGAAGCCATGCGCCGAACGCCACCTGGGTGGGAAGCCGGCCGTCCTGCGCATCGACCGCCTGCCAGTAGCCCATGACGCGCTCCCAGGGCGCCGGAACGCGCGACGGCCTGCGTCGCGCCTCGGCTTCGGAATAGCCGGATTCGATGAGCCGGCCTTCGGCATCGAGTGCCTGGCCGCCGAAGGCTGCATGCTCCTGCCGGGCCGCCGCGGCCAGGGCCAAGGCGCGGGGCGGCGGCGCGGACCGGACCGCGGTGTCCAGGCACAGGGGGCCAGCGCGGCCGGCCGCACAGGACAAGGCCAGCAGCGCGACGGCCGCGCTTGCAAGCCATCGTCGAAACGCGGGGAGGAGGCGGGGCGCGGCAGGCATGCTGACCGGCACTTTAGCGGGCCGGCGGCTCTGGCCCCAGCGCAGACTCGCAACCCTGCACGCCCGCCGTGGCAGCGGCCCTACCCCGCCCGGCTCAGCATGCGCCCCGCACGCGCCGGCACCGGCGGCCACCTTCTGCGGCAGGGAGTTCGTCATGGCCATCAGAAATGGATCGAGACCGCATCGCTCACGCGGTAGTCCTCCTCCACCACCGGCATCCAGCGCCACTTGTCGAAGGTGGTGCAGGGGTGCGAGATGCCCAGGCCGATGCGGTCGCCGACCACGGGCGCCTGCCGCGAATCGGCATCGTCCCAGCGCAGGTAGGCGTGCTGGTCGTTCAGGCCGGTGATCTTCCAGTCGGCGGGCACGCCCTTGGGCACCAGGCTGCCGCGCGCGGCGCGCGCGATGGGTACGGGCAGGGAGAGGTCGAAGGAGAGGTCGCGCTTGCCCACCCCGAGGATCGCAAGCCCGGGCTCGGGGCGCGACTGCACCATTGCCCAGACCTCCATGGCAGGGCGCAGGCTCCCGCCCTCACCTTCGCCGCATTGGCAGCCCAGGCGCTGGTCCACCGCGCGGAGCATCCGCTTGTAGAAGCCATGATCGTGCGTGACGTAGCAGCCCGAGCGCAGGATGCCGCGCACGCTGCCCTTGAGCGCCGGCTTCAGCCGGCCGGCCACCAGGTCGAAGATGGCCGAGCCGCCGGCCGAGACGATCACCTCGTCGCCCTCGAACAATCCCTTCGCATCGCAATGGCGGGCCACGGATTCGACACGGTCCATCAGCGCATCGGCGTACGCGGTGTCGGGGCCGGTCTCGCCTGTGGCGGCCAGCCCCTCGTAGCACTCGATGCCCACCAGGCGCACCGCAGGGCTGCGGTGCAGGGCGGTGGCCAGCGCGAGGGCCTCCTCCTCGTGGCGGCAGCCGGTGCGTCCGCCCTGGACGCCGACCTCCAGCATCACCTCGAAGGGCAGGCTCTCGTGATGGCGCTCGCGCCACGCTTCGATGAGCGCGAGCTGCGCCAGCGAATCGACCAGGAACACGACCCGCAGATCCGTGTGTTCATGCAGCAGCAGCTGGATGCCCGCCAGGTCCTCGTCGTTCACCACCTGGTTGGCGATCAGCGTGCGGCGCGCGCCGGCCGCCACGCCGACCGCGAGTTGCGTGACGGTCGCGAAAGTCAGCCCCCAGGCGCCGGCATCGAGCTGGCGGCGGAAGAGCTGCGGCGACATGGTGGTCTTTCCGTGCGGCGCGAGGTCGATGCCCCATTCCCGCACGCGCGCCTGCATCCAGGCCAGGTTGTGCTCGAGCGCCTCGCGCTTGAGCACGGCCAGCGGCAGCGGCAGGTTGCCGGCCAGCACATGCCAGCCGGCTTGGCCGATCTCGCTGCGGCGCCTGGGCGGCTGGGTATGCGGGTAGCCCTTGAAGCGGGTGTCGAAGAGCGGATCGAAAAGCTGGTCGTCAGTGGTGGTCATGGGTCAGGTCCCTCGGATGCTGGCGTTGAAATGGCCCTCGATCGCTCATCGGCACCACGCTTGACCTGGCGTTGGCGTCGAGGTGTAGAGAGGCTCGTGAACATGCTGCATGATGGTGCGACCAAGGCCGCGATGGCATCCGATTCTTCCAGGATCGGTGAAATCGGCTCTCCCGATTCTTTGCCACCATTTCCAAACCCAGGAGTTCCCATGCCGCTCGAATACCCTGGCGTCTTGCCCAAGGCGTCGGACCGCCGGATTCGCCCCCTCTCGCCCGCCTTGCGCGCAGGCGACCTCGTCCATGTCTCGGGCCAGGTGCCTGCCGATGCCAACGGCGAGGGTGGCCTGCAAGCCGAAGGCCTGAGCCCATGCACATGAAGCGCCGCGATGCCCTGCTGGGCGCACTCGGTCTGATCGCCCTGCCGGCCGCCCGCTCTGCCGAACAAGCAGCGGTGTGGCCCCGCGACTTGCATGTCCCCGGGGGCGTGGCCCGGCTCTCGCTGGGCCCGGCCGCTCGCCGGCCGCAGGCCCGCACCCTAGAGGACGTGCCGCTGCTGGTGCTGGGGGATGTCATCGAATGGAGCGCGCTGGTGGGCATCCCGCTGTCCGCGCAGCCGGGCGAGGCTCGCATCAGCGTGCTGCGCGAGGACGGCAGCGCCCGCGAGCTGCCCTACGTCATCGCGCCCAAGCGCTACCTCGAGCAGCAACTCAAGGTCGCGCCGGGCCAGGTCGATCTCTCGGCCGAGGACATGGCGCGCTACGAGCGCGAGCGCGCGCACCTGCAAGGCGTGATGGCCACCTTCAGCGAGCCCCCGCCCCAGGGCGAGCTGCGCATGTTGGTACCGGTGCCGGGGCGCCGCTCCAGTTCCTTCGGCCTGCGGCGCGTGTTCAATGGCGAGAAGCGCAATCCGCACAGCGGCATGGACATCGCGGCGGCCACGGGCACGCCGGTGAAGGCGCCGCTGGCAGGACGGGTGATCGACACCGGCGACTACTTCTTCAACGGCGGCACGGTGTGGCTCGACCACGGAGGCGGACTGCTCACGATGTACTGCCACCTGAGCGGCATCGATGTGAAGGTGGGGCAACTGGTGAAGGCCGGCGAGCGCTTCTGCGCGGTGGGCGCCACGGGACGGGTGACGGGCCCGCATCTCCACTGGTCGGTGATGCTGAACCGGGCGATGGTGGATCCAACCCTCTTCCTCGAGGCCTGATCCCTAATCCCTGGGCATCGCCTCCAGCGCTGCCGCGGACGCGGCGAGCCCGCGCAAGATGGGCTGCGCCACCTTCGCCGGAAAACCGGCCGGCAGCTGTGCCTCCATGCGCGCGAGGACGCCGGGCGTGCTGTCGAGCAGGAAGCCGACGATGTCCTCGGCGTCCGCGCCATGACCGCACAGGCGCGCCGTGACATTGAAATGGCGCCTGCGGATCGTCGACCTCCGGTAGTGCTTGTTCTTCCCGGTCATGGCCATCGCCAGCGTGGCGTCATGGCGGGAGAACTGGTTGGGCCCCGCGCCCTCCACCGGCCAGATGGACATGACGTCATAGAGCGGCGTGAGCCGCAAGCGCCCTTCCGGCAACAGGTGGATGCTGAAGTTCTTGGCGTGGCCGTCGGGTGCGGCGAGCATCCAGAAGATCAGCTGCGCAGCGAGCAGGGTCCGCAGGTCCTCGCGCGCTCTGACCGATTGGCGCAGGATCGTGGCCAGGTCCAGCAGGCCAGGGCCGCCGTCCGCCTCGTACTTCAGGTGCGAGGGCACGCCGAGCGCCTGGCAGAAGTCTTCCTGCGGCAAGCGCATGAGCCAGCTTCCCGAGGAATGCAGCTGCCGGTCGCAGCGCTCGACGGCCAGCACCTTCTGCGCGCCGAAGCCGAGGATGGCGCAGCGCGGCACCGGAAGTCCATACGCCTGGAGGATGTTCAGGCAGAGCCATTCGTTCTCGACCGAGGTGCTGAAGTCCGCCTGGCGATGCCCCACGAGCCCCAGCGGAAGCTTCAGGATGTGCGTCGTCGGCGTCGCGCCGTGCGGCCGCATCCACTGCTGGTCGTGCCACAGGAGCGCGGTCTTCTCCTGCGCGCCTGCCAGCGAGATGCGCAGCACGTCTTCCTCGCCGGGCAAGCCACCGAGGCGGCCCGGCGTCACGGTCTGAAGAAGCAGGGCCTCGACTTCGGCCGGCGACATCGGGGTGCCCGAGATCTGCCGAAGGTCCGTGGGCGCCTCGTCTTCCGCGAGCAGTTGGATGGCACCGACGCAATCGCGTCCGACGGCCTGCAGCAGCGCGAAGGCGTCCGTGGACGCCGTCCCGAAGCGCGTGGCGAGACGCTCGCGGATGGAGCGGCTGTCTGGCAGCAGGTTGTCGAAGTAGCTGTTGACGACCTGGCCTTTGAGCCCGTGCGCCGCCAGCGGAAGCGACAGCGACAGGGGGCGCCCGGCCGGCGAAGCCATCCATGAGGGGTCGTAGACGAGCTCGGGCTCGCCGCGCGCGGGGATGCGCCAAGCTCCGACCCGCTCGCCGTTGGCCCATATCGACAGGGCCTGCGAATGCGACCTCCGGCCCACGGCTCACCATTCCTGCGCGGGGGGCGCGTCGGACCTGGACTGGACGATGAGCTCCATGCCGAGCAGGCCGAAGAGCGCGAGCAGTTGCTCGAGGTTCACCGATTCCGGATGGAGCTCCATGTGCGAGATGCGGCTCTGGCTGATACCCATGCGCTGGGCCAGCTCGGTCTGTGGCAGACCGGCAGCGCGGCGCCCGGATTTCAACAGCGGGCCGAGTTGAGAGGGTGAGGAGAGGACCTGGCGCATGGCAGTGGCCTTGGGACGAGCAGTCCGCATATTACCCACATGATGAGTAAACGCGAAATACCCGCCACATTGGTAAACCCCCTTTACCCAGCAGACGGGCAAAGGGGGGCCACCAGGAACACCGCAGCCTACTGGCCGTTGTCCAGCCGACCCGCCGCCAGCCGCAACACGCGGTCGCAGCGCCTGGCCAGCCCCTCGTCGTGCGTGACCACTACGAAAGCGGTGCAGCGCTCGTGCGCCAACTTCAGCATCAGCGCGAACACGCCGTCGGCGGTGTTGCGGTCGAGGTTGCCGGTGGGCTCGTCGGCGAGCACGCAGTCGGGCTGCGTCACCAGCGCGCGCGCGATCGCCACGCGCTGGCGCTCGCCGCCGGAGAGCTCGGCCGGGCGATGATGAACCCGCTCGGCCAGCCCCACGGCCGCCAGCATCGCGGCGGCAGCCTCGGCGGCCTGCTGCGGCGGCATGCGGCGGATCTTCAGCGGCATCGCCACGTTGTCCAGGGCGCTGAACTCGGGCAGCAGATGGTGGAACTGATAGACGAAGCCCAGATGCGCGTTGCGCAACCGGCCCTGCTCGGCCGCGTCGGCATGCGCGATGTTCTTGCCGTGCAGTTCCACGCTGCCGGCAGTGGGTGCATCGAGCCCGCCCATCAGGTGCAGCAGCGTGCTCTTGCCGGAGCCCGAAGCGCCGACGATCGCCAGCGTCTCGCCGGCGCGCACATCGAGATCGACTCCGTGCAGCACGGTGAGGTCGATGCGGCCCTCGTGAAATCGCTTGGCCAGGCCCCTTACCTGCAGCACGACCGGCCGCTCCGAGGCGACAGCGGCCTCTTCGGCACTCCCCGCGGCGACGCCGGTGCCCAGCGGCGCGGCTTTATTCATAGCGCAGCGCCTCCGCCGGATTGACGCGGCTCGCGCGCCAGCTCGGATACAAGGTGGCCACGAAGGACAGCGCCAGCGAGATCAGCGCGATCGGCAGGATGTCGCCGCGCTGCGGATCGCTGGGCATCTTGCTGATGAGGTAGATGTCCTGCGGCAGGAAGCGCGCGTTGAAGAGCCGCTCCAGCGCCGGCACGATCACGTCGATGTTGTAGGCGATGCCCAGTCCCAGCAGGAGCCCGCCCAGCGTGCCGATCACGCCCACCATCGCGCCCTGCACCACGAAGATGCTCATGATGCTCTTCGGGCTCGAGCCCAGCGTGCGCAGGATCGCGATGTCGGCGCGCTTGTCGGTCACCGTCATCACCAGCGTCGACACCAGGTTGAAGGCCGCGACCGCGACGATCAGGGTGAGGATGATGAACATCATGCGCTTCTCGACCTGCACCGCCGCGAACCAGGTCCTGTTCTGGCGCGTCCAGTCGCGGATCAGGAACTCGCCGGGCAGCGTGACGGCCAGTTCCTCCGCCACCTCGCGCGCGCGGTGCAGGTCCTTGAGCTTGATGCGCAGGCCGCTCGGCCCTTCGAGCCGGAACACGCGCGCGGCATCTTGCTCGTGGATCATCGCCAGCGCCGAGTCGTACTCGTAGTGCCCCGAGTCGAAGGTGCCGACCACCGTGAACTGCTTCAAGCGCGGAACCACGCCGGCCGGCGTGACCTGCCCGCCGGGTGCGATCAGCGTGACCTGGTCGCCCACCTGCACGAAGAGCGAGCGCGCCAGTTCGATGCCGAGCACGACGCCGAACTCGCCCGGCACCAGCTTCTG
Organism: Variovorax sp. WDL1; assembly: GCF_001541225.1. GTDB lineage: Bacteria > Pseudomonadota > Gammaproteobacteria > Burkholderiales > Burkholderiaceae_C > Variovorax. Next base: position 12,243 of record NZ_LMTS01000332.1, read on the forward strand.
CAGCGTGCCCTTCTGCGCCGTGGTGGAGATGTCGGTCACCTGCGGCTCCAGAGACGGCTCGATGCCGCGCACCAGGGTGCCCTTCATGTCCTCGCCGCGCGCGATCAGCGCCTGCGCGGCGATGAAGGGTGCGACGCCCACCACACTGGGGTTCTTGCGCGCCGCCGCGGCGATGGCGTCGATGTCGGCGAGCGCCTGGCCGTCGCGCGAGAGGATCTCGATGTGCGAGATCACGCCGAGCATCCGGTCGGTCACCTCCTTCTGGAAGCCGTTCATCACCGAGAGCACGATGATCAGCGCCGCCACGCCCAGCGCGATGCCGAGCATGGAGACGCCGGAGATGAAGGAGATGAAGCCGTTGCGCCGCGTGGCCCGGCCCGCGCGCGTGTAGCGCCAGCCGAGTTGCAGTTCGTAGGGGAGAGGCATAGGAGCGGAATTGTGGCATCCGCGCCCGGCCCGTTCCGGAATGGCCCCTCGTACGGCGTGCCTCGGGTATCAGGCCCCACTCACCATGGCTCGGACGGCGTAAGAGGACCCACCTCGAC
>NZ_LMTS01000280.1 GCF_001541225.1 Variovorax sp. WDL1
ACGAACTCTGGGCCAATCAAGGCAGCCAGGTTGGCGAGCAAGCATTGAAGTTCTTCGGCGAGCTCTACGCCATCGAACGCGAGGTCGCTGAGTTGATGCCTGACGAGCGACGGCGAATACGACAGGAGAGGTCGCGCAGGGTGGCCGATGCCCTGCAGCAATGGCTCTCCGGGCAACGCCAGAGAGTGCCGGATGGCTCGGCCACGGCCAAGGCGATCGACTACAGCTTGAAGCGCTGGCAGGCACTCACGCGCTACATCGACGACGGCGATCTGCCGGCGGACA
>NZ_LMTS01000128.1:0-1566 GCF_001541225.1 Variovorax sp. WDL1
TCTCAATCGAAGGAGCCTCCTCAAAATCCGGGGCGGTTCACTCCGCCAACTTTCGTTCGCGCGGAGGGCCCTCGCAGTCTCGGATTGCCGCGTAGGGTGTTGCCGAAACCGTGGCTTCATTGTCCGTGCGCCAGGGCGGTTGCGCCAGTCGCCAAGTGCCATAGTCCAAGTGAGAAATCTCCTCCAAGTTGGAGGAAAGTCTTGACTTCACGAGCTGGCGGAAACGGATAGGGAAGGGTTCGTCATGCGCGTGCGTCCATGGGGTGCCGTCCTTCATTGGTTGGCTCCGCGAACCTGCACTCGCGGGCCGGGCAGCGGCGCACAATCTCGGGAACTCCAAAGGCCCACAGGCATGACAAACCCCAGCACTCCCATGACCGACGGCCACGCCCTCGAATACCGGGGCTTTCGCTTCGAGCTGCGCGCAGACGCCGCGCGCGGCGGCTATCAGCCCGTCGTCGTTCTTGTGCGCACCCCTGCCGATGAGGAAGAGAAGCAGTTGCCGAGCGACACCGAAGAGATCGTCTATGGCACCGAGGCAGAGGCCATCCGGCACGCAGAGCAGCAGGCGATGCGCTGGGTCCATGACCGCACCGGTACAGGGCAGACGCAGTTCTAGACGGCGCGGCCATCTGCGGGGATCCAGGAGGCCAGGGCGCGTTCTCAGGCACCATGTGCGTGCCCGACAGTAGGCAGCCGCGCAGTTCGTCGACCACGATGCCCTTGCCTGCGGGGCCGTAGCTGCGGCGACCATGTTGGTCTGAAATGAACCGCGCAATGCGGACGCCAAGCCCGTCGGCGAGCAACGCGGGCGAGCACTATCCGAGCAGTGCATGCTCTACCCGCACTGACACCAGCAAGCAGCGCGGCGAACTGCTTGACAGGTAGCGTCGAACAATCCAGATTTGCTTGGCGGGCTTGCTTCCGTTCCGCTCTTAAATTGGACTTCATCGGAAGCTTCTAAAAGGAGAGCGCAATGAAAGGACTTCTAGCTGCTTTCGTCTTGGCAAGCGCTGCAGCTGGATTTGGCACTCCGACGCAGGCGCAGGCGCCGTCGAAAGGTCCGACCATCGGACCCGCGCCGAAACATACTTGTATATGGAGACCTATGCCTACGCGACTTCCCTCCCCGGGAGCATGTGGTTGGTATGGAAACCCACCCGTCGCCAGGCCGGGGAACTATGACTGTGGAGTGGTAAGCGACGGCAAACGGTGTGTTCGCAGCTGCAAGTTCAGGGGGTGTGCCTCGGGACCGTGAGGTTGGCAGCCGGTTGCACAGGCACACTCGTCCGAGGCGGTCACGGCGCTCGCCCAGCAGATGCTGCAGCACATCCAGCGCCAGACGCAGGACATCAGCGTGAAGGACGCCAAGCTTAAGAACTCAGGTTCGAACTGGCACGTCACAGGCCTGGGAGTTCGGTGCGAAGTCCGAGGCCCGCTGGATATTTGGCGATTGCCATAACGCCAAACAAAGAAGAAAGCCCGCTATCGATGTGATAGCGGGCTTTCCAGTTGCCTTGCGGCTTGTAGTGGCTCCTCGACCTGGGCTCGAACCAGGGACCTACG
>NZ_LMTS01000128.1:1576-39741 GCF_001541225.1 Variovorax sp. WDL1
GCCCCACGTCGAATCAGATTGGAACCCGCATGGATGCTGTGGTTCGGCTCCGCCGGTGTCCAATATTTTCGAGTCCGGAGCTGCGCTTCCTCCCTTGGGGAACGCCGGACAAAAGGCTGGATATTGGACACGTCAGCGGCCGATTTTCAGCTGGTTCGGAGCTGCGGTTTCGCGCCAGCGGGCCTTGATGTACTTCTCGGTCGTGGCCTTCGACTTGTGCCCGCAGAGCAGCTGGATGGTCTCGATCGGCGTCTTCGCCAGCCACATGTCCGTGGCACCCTTTCCCTTGAGATCCCGGAACCCGAACGACGGCATGTCCTTGAGCTTAGGCACGGCAGCGCGCACACGGTCCTGCGCCTGCTTCAGCATCGCGCTGATCCCGTCATACGTGTAGGCCTCGCCCTTCAGCGTGTGCACGATCGGCTGCCGCAGGACCGGGACCTCGCCGACGGCCTCGGCCACGATCTCCGCCAGTCGGCCTTCCAGCCCGATGTCGATCTGCCGCTTCGTTTTGCTTTGGATGAAGCGCAGGACCGGCGCGCCGGCCTTGTGGACCAGATTGACAGGCGTCCAGGCGAGCACATCAATCTCCGGGCGCTGCAGCGTGCGGTACACCAGCTCCATCATCAGGCGCACCGGCCTGTTTCCGGCCTCGTACACGGCCAGGTACTCCTCGTCCGTAACATATCGGTCGCGCTCGGTCTCCGCGTTGCGCTGCACGCCGCTGGCGCGCATGCAAGGATTGACCTGCAAGGCGCCCATGTTGCTTCGCAGCATCCAACTCATGCACGAGGAAAGGCAAGCCCGCTCGCGGTTGGCCCGTACGGCGCGCCCTTCCTTGGCGCCGATATCCAGGTAGTCGGACACGTGGTGCGGGCCGACTTCGGTGGGGAGCATGCTGCCGAAGAAGGCCTTCAGCGGAATCACATCGGCCTCGTAGTCCTCCAGCGTGCGCGCTGAGCGCTCCTTCGCGGCGACGAGCTGGCGGAAGTGGATGAGGAACTGGTCGAGGAACCAAGTCATCGTCCCGTAAGCGCCGGTCGGATCGTTGTAATGGTCCGCCCGCTTCTTGGCGGCGCCGAGATCCTTGCCGACGTTCTCCCACTTGCCGTTCGGGTGCACGTAGAAGAACGTGCCGCGTCGCAGGTAGAGGCGAGTGCCGGCCAGGCCCTGGCTATCGTCCTTGCGCTTGCGCCCCACGCTTGCCTCCTCGGATGAGCTTCAGCAGGGCGGCGCGGTCTGGCTGCCCGGAGCCGGCATTCTGCGCCTGCTCCGGCTGACGCCCGACCAGAACGCGCTCGAACTCGCCGCGGGCCACCAGAGGGCGGCCATTGGGCTTGCGCTTCACGATCAGGCCCTGCCGGCACAGGAAGCGGACCTGGGCGGCGGGCTGCTCGAGCGGCGCGCAGATCTCGGCGATCTCGGCGTCGGAGAGGAATGGCGAGTGGCTGCTCATGTGGGCCTCGCGTCGGATTGTGCGGCTGCTGGCTCGATCGCGTCGGCCTCGCCGGTCTCCAGCGACTCGAGCTCTGGAACCACGAACTGAGCTGTGGGGGCGTACATCTTTCGCCAGACATCTCCGTAGGCCTTCACGACCTGCACGTGGTCGCAATAGGGGTGCTCGACCATGACGCGCCCGAGGTGCTCTGCTGCGCCGCGGAGGATCTCCATCACCTGGTCGAAAGTGGGGGCGGTCATGGGCGTACCTTCCACTTGCCGGTCGTGATGTCAAAGTCGCGCAGTTCGCGCTTGAGGTCAGCGAGGATCCCCGGGTCAACGGCAGCAATGCGAAGGCGCCCTCGCATCAGCTTTGCCAGTTGCCTGGCCGCGTTGTCGCCCTGGTCGATCGTGGTTTTGGCTTCATCGACGGCCTGCCGGAAGTCGTTCCAGTTCATAGGTCTCTCCAGGTGATGCAGCCCGCGCTGGAGCAGCGGCCGCTTGTGCGGCCATCGGCCGACACGTTGAACTTGAGGACGCCCTGGCACTTAGTGCAGTGCATGGTGCTGCGCACGGGCGCCGCGGGCCGGAAGTCAGGGGCGGGGCAGTGCTCGGTGCGCACCGCGGCCATGGCGCGCGCGGTAGCGCTGGCCAGGGCGGAGAAGTGCTGTGTCGTCACAGATCGTCCTCCGGCGGCGGCTGCATGCCATGGCTGCAGTTCTCGCGGCAGTCGGCGTGGCCAGGGCCACCGGGCGCGCCGTAGTCGTACTCGCCAGACGCCAGATCAACGTAGACAGCTTGGGAACAGAGTGCCCAGCCGATCGGGCACGGCCGTCCGCCTTCGAAGTGCCAGATCCGGCCACCGTGAAGGCGGCCTTCCTCGCCGGCGAGATGGCGGGCGCCGTCGATCAACTGCTCGAGCGTGGCGAACGTCACGTGATCTCCTTCCCGCAGCAGTCGCACTGGTTCGTGCCGAGCTCCTCGGGGCTGTGCACCGATTCGCAGATGCAGTAGTACTCGTCGTACTCGTCGGGATCGCCCAGGAGTTCCTCGCCGTCGTCCAAGTCCGCGCCTTCACGCCAGGCAGCGCGATCTTCGAGTTCGGCTCGGTAATCTCGCTCCGCCAACTCCTCGGCCGCTTCCTCCGGGCTGATGTCGGCGCGCAGCTGCTCGCGGCGCAGGCGTTCCATGTCGGCTTCGTGCGCCAGGTCGCGCTCTTCGGGTTGAGTGCTCATTGAGCTGCGCCCTCCATCGCTTCCTGGATGGCGCCGGCCGTGAAGGGCATCAGCCTGCAGCTGCTCGGCAGCATCAGCGGGTGCTGCGGGTAGCCGCTGCGCGTGATGCGCAGGCACATGGGCTGCACGCCCTGGGTCCGGATGAGCGGCAGCACGAGCTGCGGCCGCTCCAGGCCCGCGACGTTCGAACCCCATGCCAAGCACACCGCGCCGGCGCCGCGCACGGCGTCGACGATGTGAGCATCGTTGTCGGGGCCGACGGGGTAGCCCGCGCGCCGCAGGTCCTCGGGCTTCGTCGCGCGGAAGGCGAAGAGGTTCACGACCTCGATGCCGCCGAAGGCATGCTCCTGCGCGAACCGGACGCAGCGGCGGATCGTCGCGTCATCCTCGTTCGCATCGGCCGTCGACGGGTTGAGCATGATGAACACCAGCGGGCGGGTATCCGGGTGCATCCAGGCGCGGCCGAGCCGGTACCGGAACTTTCCGCAGGGTGAGATCTGGGCGGAGCGCTTCATGGCGAGACCTCGAAGAAGCCCAGCGCGCCCTTCAGCGGCCGGAAGGGGAGGGTCTGGGCGTTGGCCAGCACGAAGCCTACGGCGCCCATGTACCAGGGCGATGTGCTGTCGGTGACGCAGTCGACGATGTCAACCTGGCCGACGATGCCTCCACGCTCGAGGTCTTCAAACGGGGGAAGGTGCGGCCGCGTGGCGGCCGGCAGGCTGGTCACCAGGAACATCACCACCTCCTGGTACTCGCGCCGGGTCATGCCCTGGCTGGCGTGCACAAGGATCGTCCCGCGCTGGCGGGTGCTCCACGTGCGGTTCTCGATGTCCTTGAAGCCGTTGACGATGAGCCAAGCCCAGGGCTGGCGGACAGAAAGCGCCTTCATGCTGCCTCCCTCGGCCCGAGGTGCTCATCGATCGCGCGGCACAGCGCCACCCGGAGGTCGCTCTGCGCGATCTTGGCGCCCAGCGGCTCGACGGTGCTCCAGTGCCCGATCAGGCGCTGCAGCTTCATGTCGCACCGGATCTTCACGCCGCGGTAGGTCCACAGGTTGACCCCGCAGGGCTGCATCATGAAGCTGTCGGCGGTCTGGGCTGGCTGGGCGGCCTGTTGCGGCTGCGGCGGTACCGGCGCGGCGTCCTCGCCGAAGAGGTCGAACGTTTCGCTCATACTGCGAACTCCAAACAATGGAGGTGGAGATGTGGAAGCGTGTTGCGGTGGCGGCCACTGTCGGTGTGACCTTGGGCGCGCTGATCGCGCTCGGTGTGCTGCTGGACTTGAAAGCCTCGGACTGGGCTGCTTGGGTGCAGGCGATCGGATCTATAGGTGCCATCATCGGAGCGTTCTTCTTGGCGACCTTGCAAGTGAGCAGCGCACGCACTCAGGCCATAGAAGTCGAGCACCGCCGCCTGATACGGCGACACAACGCGATCTCCGCAATCGGAGCCTTTGCAGAGAAAACGGTAAGAAGGGTTTGTGCGGCAGCGCAGTTGTTCTGTGATGCGCAAGGGGAATTCGTGTGGCGGTCTGACCTCGATTTCCTCCAACTGGCGCGTGACGAGTTGGAAACACTGAGAAGCACTGACCTTGAGTCCTTTCACCTCGTCCGTGGCATTCGGCGCTTGGCCGTTTCTGTCGACGTATGTATCAGGATGGACGAGGCACTCGTCGATGGCCTTGCTGACTCGAGTGACTATGGCTTCTGGAGCACGGAAGCCGCGAACGCCGCGGCCAATGCGGCTGGGGCTCTGCAAGACATTGAACAAGCGATCACCGAGTTTCGGGAAGACCCAGAGATTGCGCTGCCACCTTTCTCCCTCAAGTGAAGCTGGCATGATTTCAGCTCTCACCAGGATGGCAACGCCCAGCGTGCGCGAGGGGGTGCCGCGCTCGGCGTAGCAGTGGTCGCAGGCGGGGGAAACCTTCGGGCGGCCGATCCACGGATTGAACGTGTCATCGGTCCATTCGATCTTGCTGTTCGCGCTCATACTGCTGGCTCCGATTGATGGGGATGGACATGGCACTGGAAGACATGCACGACGTCTTGGTGGATCACCTGAAGGCACAAGGGGCCCTGCAATTCGCAATCGACTGCTGGGAGAACCTCTGGTGGCAGGCTCACAACGTCCCGGACGCGCCACTTCCGTGCCCGAACTGCTTTCTCGAAGGCCGTGTGGAACGTCTGGTGCCGCTTGAACGCACTGGTGCGCTCGGCGCCGTCCGGTGTGACGCCTGCAAGGCAGAGTTCGAGTTTCCTCGCGGGTGACATCACGCGGCCCTCTGCAGTGCGGCGATCACGTCGCGTGCCACTGGCGGGCACACGGCATTGCCGAGCATGTGCACGGCCTGCCGGTGTTGCGCCGGCAGACGGTAGGTGTCGGGGAAGCCCATCGCGCCGCGGTTCTCCTCTGCGGTCAGCATGCGCATGCGGTCACCGTCGACCACGGCCCAGCGGTCAAGCGTGGTGATGGTTCCGATCGGGCGGGATAGGCACCGGCCGGTCAGCCCGGAGCCGCTGCCGTAGTAGGGCATCAGGAACTGGCGGCCGTGGCGCGCGCGACCCGCGGCCACCCTGGCCAGCGTGGCGGGGGAGCGGCCCGGCCGGTTGATCGGCGACCAGGTGCCGCGGTCGAAGCGGATGAACGACTCGGCGCCGACGTGTGCGCGCGGCTCGATCTGCAGGTGGAGAGGATGCTTGCTGCGCGTGCAGACAATGAACAGGCGGCGGCGGTGTTGCGGCACCCCATGGTCGGCCGAGTCGATCACGTGCGGCGCCAGCGCGTAACCGAGTGCCTGCATCGCGCTGCACCAGGCTGGGAATAGGGTCCACTTGGCGAAGTCGATGACGTTTTCGACCAGCACCGCGGCCGGACGATGGCACTCAGCTGCAGATACAACGGCCCATGCCGTGCTGCGCTGGGCGTCGTGGTGCGGCTTCTCCTTGCCGCGGGCCTTACTGTGGCCCTGGCACGCGGGGGAGGCCAGCAGCAGGTCATGAGTTGGCACCTCGCGCCAATCTGCCTGCTGCAGGTCCTGGCAGGCGTGCGCCGTGCCTGGATGATTCGCCGCGTGCACGTCGACCGCGGCTTGCCAGTGGTTGGCCGCCCAGACGACGTGGACGCCCGCGTCCTCTGCGCCTTCGGTGAAGCCGCCGGCTCCCGCGAAGAGGTCGATCGCGGTGTTCATGCGGTCGTGCCCTCCGCGTCCTGGCCAGCCAGCTCGAGCGCGGCGCGTACCTTGTCCTTGGACATGATCATTCCGTGCCGCCGTCGCTGTCCGGGTCGGAGTCGTCGTCAGCATCCGGACCATCGGCCTCGGTGCCGCCGTGCTGGGCCGCGAAGATGTCGCCCGCGTCCTTCTGCTGCTCTGCATCGGCCGGCGGGGTTGGCGTGTCGGGCTTGCCCGCGCGGTAGCCCTTCTTCACCGGCAGGAGCTCGGCCGGCGCCAGCAGCTTCATGTAGATCTCGCCCTCGGACGCCAGGCCCGACAGCTCGCCATAGACATCGTTGTCCTGCAGCTCTTCGCCGTTGTACTGGATGGTGCCCATCACCGTGACGCTGCCGCCCTCGCTGAGCTCGTAGTGCAGGTTGGCCAGCACCACGTCGGTAAAGTCCGCGTGGTCGCCATCGGTGCCCCAGTCCCAGATGAAGCGGTAGCCGCGGAACTTCTCGCCCTTGCCGTAGGCGTAGGCCAGAGGCAGCTTCGGGTACCGCAGGTTCGGCATTGGAATCACCATGCCGGGGAGCGGCTCCTGGCCGGCGGTCAGTGCCTTGTTGAAGTAGTGGTGTGCGCGCAGGCCCGGCTCAATCAGGTCGAGCAGCGTGTTCTCGCCCGTCAATGAAAAGGCAAGGTCGATGGCGCGCACGCGTTCATCGCCGTGCAGCTCGCGGCGCGGGTTGGCGTTGGTGATCAGCACCTGGGTCAGGTTTTCAAGTTGGAACGGCATGGTTCTTCCGGTCGTGGTGATGGGCGAGCTCAGCGGGCGGCCCTGGCCGCGCGGTACTGCTCTTCGGTGATCTGGTCGACGCACGCCCGGCGCGGCTTGTCGGCGTCCTGCTTGGCGTTCACGTCTGTGGCGGCTTTCTTCTGGGCAGCGATGTAGCGCTCGGCATCCCAGACGCGATGCGAGGCGACGTAGCTCTTGCCGTCGACCGTGGTGTGGCGCAGGAAGATGTCGCGCGTGATGATGGTTCCCGTCATGGTGTTGCTTCTTCGAGGGAGTGAGAGGTGGGCCGGGGCGACTACTAAACGCCGGGCGCTCGGCTGAATTACTTCCTTGCGCCCTGCTCCGGCCCGAAACTGGTCAGGCGGCGACGGCTCGCGCCGGCGCGGTCGCGGTGGCAGCGAAGAACACTTCCATGCACGCGCGCGCATCGGCCATCGCGCTGTGGGCGTTCTGCAAGGGCTTCCCCATGAAGTGCTGGTAGGCCTCGCTGAGATTGGCGCTCTTGTGGTGGAAGCGCCCAGCCGCGCGCATCTTCGGCGTCGGCGGCAGCTTGAGGATCGGCGTCGCGAGGCGCTGCGTGCACTGCGCGCGGCCGCTCTTCCACTCGTCGGAAGGCGGGATCGCGAGTGCCGGGTCCTTCGGGTCGCGGAAGCGCTTCGCCGCGATGCGCACGATGCGCGCATCGAACTGCTCGTTGTGCCCAATGCGCTGGCGTTCGGCCCACAGCTCGAACAGCATGTCCAGCGCGACGGCTTCGGGAATGCCGACATCCCTCGCGCGCTCGGTCGTGATGCCGTGGATCTTGGCCACCTCGTCGGGGATCACCCAGCCTTCGGGGCGCACGATGACATCCAGGCTCGCGATCTCGTCGCGCGTGTCCAGGTCGACCAGGATGGCGCCGAGCTGCACGATGTGCGGCTGGGCCGGGTGCTCGGACGGCTCCGAGAACAGAGGCAGACCCGAGGTCTCGGTGTCGTAGAAAAGGGCGAAGTTCTTCATGCTGCTTCCTTGATCTGGCCGACGTGGCCGTTGTGAATCCATTCGGCCGCGACGGTCGCGGGCAGGCCGCTCGGCAGCGCCTTCAGGGTGCCGAAGAGGAGGGCGGTCTCGATCTCTCCCTGCTGGGCCAGCACATCGAGCCACGCGAGCAGGTCGGTGCGGCCCTGCATGTCGAGCACGTCGAAGCGATCGAGCACGAGCAGCTTCAAGCCGGACTGGAAGCTGATGGCCTCCGCGACCATCGCATCCACGCGCCAGCGCTCCGACTCGCTCAGCAGTGCGTAGGGGCGCAGTTCGCCGCCGGGGATGAGACAGCTCAGCGACATGTCGGCGTCGATGCCCACGTGCAGCCACTCGGCATCGGCCGAGCTCTGCAGCAGGCGCGCATTGATCGGCTCCAAAGCCTCCGCGAGCATCTCGCCCGGGATGCCGTCCGGAGCCAGCGCCGTCGCAATCGCATCCCATGCGGCTACGTCAGCGTGGTGGCCCGCGGCACCGGTGGTCTTCTTGTCCGCTTCCTTCGCGGCGCGCACGGCGGTCTCGTGCTTCTCCAGCTCGGCTGCAGCGGCGTTGCGCTTCACCTTAAGGGCGGCATGCCCCAGCACCTCGGCATCCAGGTCGGATTGCTTGGGCGCTGCCTCCTGCTCGCCCTCCGTCAGCGCCTTGAGCTCGGCAGCCGACTCTTGTGCCTGCGCCAGGTCGCGCTTGTCATTGGCGACGGAGCTCCGCAGCAGATCGCGCGAACGGCGCAGCTCCGGCAGCGCGGCGGCTGCGTCGGCATCGCGCACGGCCTCTGGCGCCACGTAGACCCGCAGCTCGGTGGGGCTCGCATGCTCCACCAGCCCCTGGCAGTGCGGGCAGGTGAGAGGCTGCGTCGGCGCCGCGCCGGCGGCCTTCGCCTCGGCTTCGGACAGCCGGTCTTCCCACTGCTGCAACTCCTGCTCGTCGGTGGCCAGCTTCGTTCTGATGCGCTCGACCCGCTCGGCCGACCCGCTCAGTGCTTCGACGCGCGCCGCGCGTACGCCGTGCGCCCTGATACCGGCTTGCAGCGAGCCGATGTTCTGGTTCGCGTTGGCAATCTGCTGATCGAGGCTGGCCAGGCGCTGCTGCGCGGCTGTGTGCGCCGCCTGATCGACCGCGGGCTTCTGAGCCTTCCAGGTCCCCGCCTTGACCGAGCCATAGGTCTCGCCGGTCAGCGCGCGCCAAGCGCCCTTCTCCTCGGTCGCCTTGTTCTTGGCCTCAGTGCATGCGGCTTCGAAGCCAGCGCGCAGCATGGGCACGACGCGATCGATCTTCGCCTTGTCCAGGCCCTTCGCGAGCAGACGCGTCGACACCGTCTCTGGCGTGATGCGGATGCCCATCAGCCCGAACAGAAACGAGCGGCGCGCGTTCGCATCCATCGTGGCGAAGCGCTGGGCATTCAGCACGTAGGGAAGCGCAGGGAACGCGCTGAAGCCTGCCGAGGCTACGGCCTTGCCGCTGGGCAGCAGGATCGTCGTCTTCTCCTCGCCGTCGGCGCCGGCGATGCCCACCTCGGCGAAGCCGGCCTTCTGGCCTTCCGTCACCAGTGCGCCGTATTCCTTCTTCAGGTCGACGCGGACGGCCTCGCCGGTGAGGGCCATGCGTACCGCCTCCTGCAGGCTGCTCTTGCCCGCATAGTTGCCGCCGGCGAAAAGCGTCACCGGCTTGCTGATGCGCACCTCGGCGCTGCGGATGCCGAGGAAGTTCTCGGCATGGATGTATGTCAACTTCATGGTGGTCACTCCATCGAGGTGGAAGAGGCGCGGGCGCGGCGGCTGGTGGCCGCGGCCGGCTTGGGTTCGGCGGCGCTGGCCAGTTCCTCGCGGCGCGTGCTGTAGACGCCGTCCAGCGTGGCCTTCACGTCGGCATTGGCGAGGGGGCGCAGCAGCTGGTCGGCCAGCTGGTCGAGCGCGTCGATGCTGGTGGCCGCTGCAAGGCGGTCCGCGATGCCTTCGACGTCGACGGTCGGCGCGGTGCTGGCCTGCTCGGCGGCGTTGGCCGCGGCGGCCGGCTTCTCCTCGGGCGCGCCTGCTGCCTTCGCCTGTGCCTGCTGCTCGGGCGGCGTTTCGTCCTGGGTGTCGGTCGTGACGACCTCGGCAGCCAGCGCGGGTGAGCTGGTGCGCACCTCCTCGGTGGAGACGTTGGTAACCCGCCCGTCCTGGTCGACATCGAGCACGATGGCGTCCACCGCCTCTTCCGTGGTGCGGCCCATGCCCATCACGATGTCGGGGGCGTGGATGTTCCCGAAGAAGCTGCCGGCCCGGTACTGGAGCATCAGGTGCTTCATTTCGGTCTGCCACTTCGAGCCAGACTTGCCGTACCAGCCCTCCTCTACGGCGAGCTTCATGCTCACCGGCGCCGACTCGATCACTGGCAGGTTCGCCGCCTTCGCCTGGTCAAGCGTGCGGATCTGCGGGGGGAATGCCACGTTGCCCGGGAGCGCCCACGCGATGCACTCCAGGTTCTCGACCTCGACGGTCACGTCCTTGAAGTTGTACCGCCGCAGCTCGTTGTTCCAGCCCTGCTTTTCCTTGTAAGTGGCCTTGATCAGCCCCTTGTTCCGGATGTCGAAGCGCAGCGGTGTGAAGCGGCGGCTCGCGTTGATCGCGGCGATCTTGTATTGGCCAGACCACGTCAGCCGGTTCTCGATCACGTTGGCGTTCTGCATGACTGCCGTGATGCTCATGCCCACCGAGCGCGCCGTCTCGATCGCCACCAGGCAGTTGCCGAGCGCCGCGGGGTTCTCGACCATCGTGACGTTGCCGTTCTTGTCCCTCTTCTCGTTCCACTGCCGGAAGGGAGGCGGTACCGCATTGGAGGTCGAGAAGGCTTGTCCAACGCGCTGCGCGAGGGCGAAGCCGCGCGCGGAGAACAGATCGACGGTCTGATCGTCGGGCTCGGGCATGCGCGCGAGCTGGTGATGGCGCAGCTGCTCGATGCTGGTGTGGTTGGCGGCCTGGGCCGTCGCGGTTGCAGACATTGATTTCCTTTCGGGCTGGGGTGGTGATCAGTCGTGGTACTTGCAGTGCGAGGCGTGCGCCGGGCAGTACTTGGCGCTGCACAACATCGACTTCGGGTTCGGGGGGAACACGCCGCTCTTCAACATGCCGGCGGCGATCTCGATGAGGCCGGGGAACTTGCCGTCGCCGAGCAGCGGGGTCTTCACGTCGGAGATCTCGCCGGTCGCGCAAGGCGTGTCCTTGGTGGTCTGCAGGCCGATGATTTCGGCCGGCCCTTCCATGCGCTCGCCCGAGGCCTGCTCGGCCATCAGGGTGTAGATGCCGAGCTGGATGTGGTGGCCCTTCGTCACCGCGCGCCGGCCGCCGGTAGCGGTCTTCTCGGTCGCGCGGCCGCCGGTCTTCACATCGGAGATGCCCTTGCGACCGTCCTCAAGCTGGCGCACGCGATCGGTGGTGCCCGTGACGCGCACCACGCCGTGCTGTGTGGCGATGTCGAGCGCCGTGCATTGCAGCTCGACCGCGGTGTAGGTGCGCGTCGGCGCGACCTCGGCGCAATAGCGGGACGTGAGCTTCACGGCCAGGGCGTCGGCCTCGTTCGGCGTGAGACCGTCATCCCACAGCACTTCATCGCGAGGATTCGCCAGCGCATCGCGCGCCACGTCGACCGCATCGATGATCTGGGCGAACTTGCCGTCGAGGATCTGCTGGTCGTACGCCGCGGTGCCGGCATGGACGGCGGTGCCGAGCGCTGCCGCACCGCCGGAAGGGCTGCGCAGGCCCATGAGGTTCTGCCAGTACCACTTGTAGGCGCAGTCGAAGAGGCTGGGCCAGGAGCTGGCGCGCACGACCGCCAGCGGTTCTTCGTTGTTGGGATCCATGGACACTTTCAGAGGTTGAGCAAGAGGGTGTTGAGGAAGCGGGCGATGTCGTCTCCCCACAGGAGAAAGACGGCGGCGGCGATCGAGAGCAGCGCCGCGGCGGCCAAGAAGTCGATGTCTTCAGAGTCGGAGCACGGGAACTCGTCGGGCATGGCCACGCCTTTCAGCACCAGCGCCAGACGGCGCCGGCAATGCGGTTGATGAGAGGGAGGGGACGTGCGGTGCGCGGCTCGAGCAGCGCGCCTTGGATGGCCTCGGCGTCGCGGCTGAGGGCTGGCGGCCTGAGCTCGTGCGCGCAGCCGATTTCCACCAGGCGGCAGGTGATGAGGCGGCCGTTCACCACGCGCGGCGGCCGGTAGGCCTCGGGGAAGGTCGGCGTGCTCACGTTCCGATCTCCGGCCGGACCATCAGAAGGAATCCGTGATTCCACAGGCGCCCGATCAGCTCGCGCTCTCGGTCCAAGTAGGCCGCGGCATTGCGGATGTCTGTTCGCGAAAGTGTCTGGCGCAACAGCCCGATGCGATGCAGATCTCTTCGAACCCTGGGAGGCGTCACCTTCGGAACTCTCGACGCGTGGCGCGCGCGGGCGATGGCCACAAGCGCTGCGATGGTGGCCACGTGGACCGGTAGATGGGCTTGCTTCATGCTGCTTTCCCGGTCGAGTTGCGCACCAGGTGGCGATCCGACTCGCGGCAAGATTCGATGAAGACCGCACCGCGCAGGCCGGCGTCGAGATTGCGACCCTTGAGAGCCCGCAGCACGTCGGTGCGGGCGGCTGCCCACTGCCGCGGCACCGGGCCAGCGCTGATGGGCTTCGAGCACAGCGACGCGTTGCGCAAACGCGATTTCTGTTCGGGCGTCATCGCGGCACCTCGACCAGGTCGCCGAAGTCGTTGATCACGCCGCAGATGGCTCGCTCCCAGCGCCTGCCATCGGTGTCGTAACGCACCTCCTCGCCCGCCCACTTTGCTTGCCGCTCACGGGCATGGTTCTGGAACAGCGTGATGGAGTTGCGGAAGCTCGTCGCGCAGTAGGCAGAGAGGTACGTGCCGTCACAAGCGCTCGAAGCCTTGAGCGCGCCTGTGGGCGGCAGTAAAGCCGTGCCCGGTGCAGGCTCGGCCTGGGCGAGTGCTTCAGCGTAGAGCGCGTGCAGCAGCTCGGCGGCCTTGGGGCTTACTGGTGCGAGGGTCAGCGCGCTCATGATCACCACACCCTCAGGAAAGCAGCCCAGTCCCACACAGCAGGGGCAGAGCAGGAATTGACGCCTTGTGCCGACACGTACTCGCCTGGAGCAATCGTCACGGCCGGGAAGCTCACCTCACCGCGCGAGCGAAGAGCGGCATCGCAGTTCTGATACTTCGTCGAACCATCGGCAGTCATCACGTAGATGCAGGCCGGGCCGTTCAGCGTGTTCGGACCAGCGGAGCTATTGGCTGATTCGCTGTAGATGGAAGCGCCCGACAGGTGTAGGTCGCGATCCGTCTCATTGCGCCACGGCGTCCCCGCGGTGCTCTGCTGCTGGCCGTCGCAATAGATGACGGCGTCCTGCTGCGGCTGCCTCCACGCGTGCAGGCCGGTCGTCTGGGCACGCACGCTCATTGCGTAGGTGTGGCCCGTATATCCAGGCTCGGTGTGCGAGTTGAGATAAATCACCTCACCAGGGGCGATCGACAGTCCAGTGTTCGCGCCCCAGCGGATGGTCGGGTAGTTCTCGCCGATTTGCTTGGAGGAACACCCGACCTCGCCGACGCCCGGCCTGTGCTGGCCTGTGACGAGCTCGCCCACGTAGGCGCAGTACTCGCTCCACAACCGTGTTTCAGCAGTCGCCGCCTGGATGCTGTCTATCTGCAGGTAACCATCGGTCTTGTTGGTGAACTTGACGTAGGTTCCAGCAGGAACACCAACGCCGATCGGCTCGTCGTTCGCGATCAGCGGGCACTCCACATGCGTATCGAGCGCACTCGTGCAGCCGGGATTGACCGGGTTCAGCTTCAGAGGCTCTGCGACGAAATGCGCAGCAGGGGCTTCGTCTACGGGTGCTGAGGCCGGTGCAGCAGCGATCGGAGCGAATCCACCGCCTCCGCCGCCACCTCCTCCACCGCCGCCACAAGCCGCGAGGGCTGACAGGGCCAGCACCGACAGAGCGCGCTTCATGCGCGCCGGCGACGGCTTGGCGCACATCGCGCGGCCCAGCTGGCCCGTGCGTTCGACGGAGCGCGCCAGGCGCTCTTCGGCGCGCCGTTGCTCTTCGCGGTAGCGATCGAGCTGCGCCGGCGTCGTAACGTGATAGGTCGCGCCGTTCACGATGCAGCCCTCGGGAACTGGCAGTAGCTGTCCGGCCGTTCGTGGTGCGCGATCAGGTAGGCGATCAACGCTTGCCGCTCAGCGCGGGTGAGGATGGCGGCGCTCACGGCTGCGATCCCATCGAGGCAAGGACTCGGGCGCCGTGCGCGGCCAGGATGGCGCCCTGACGGAAGGCGGTCTCGGCAGCGAGCTCGAGCATCGAATCGTCAGTGGAGTCGAGCATCACGCGGCCCGACGGACCCGCATAGATGCCCATCGCGATCACCGCTGCGAACACTTCGATCTTCGTCAGACCGAGGAAGTCGGTATGCTGCGCATCCCCGACCACGAAGGCGGGCCTAGTCGCCTCGGGCGGGCTCTTCGACTTGCGAGTTGCCATGGTTTCTCTCCAGTGGCCGCTGCGGGATTGCAGGGCTTGGAGCGGACTCTAATCCCATGGATGGGATAAAAGCAATCCCAGCGATGGGATTCCGACGGCGGCGTAGGGGTATTCGCGGGCGCAAAAAAGCCCGCCTAAGCGGGCTTGGGGTTCGTGCAGTAGGTGCTTAGCGAGATCTGGCCGCCTGGCGTCGGCACCTCACGACGCGATGTTTGCTACCTACTCCTCATCGACCACGCATCGCAGTACGCAGGCGCGCCGGCACATAGTCCTGCACCGACACCTGATTTTTTTCCCCGGCGCTGAGCTTGGCGCGCAAGACTTCTAATCCCCTCGCGGCCCTCGCAGGATCCTCGGCGAAGGTGCCGAGCGCCACGCTACGCGGCTTGCCGCTCTCCATGTCTGCGATGCCTACCCATCCCTGGACGGTTCCGCATCTCGCCTTTGCGGCCATGCTTTCAAAGTACTCAACGACCTCTGGAACCACGACGGTTGTGTTGTTCTTGAACGCTATCACCCGACCCATGCTCTTCATCTCCGATGTCCAACTCGGCCTCCAGAATGGGTGCCGTGGGTGTCTGAGTTTCGGCCGGAACGTCGCCGCTCGCGGCGCCCGAGAGCAATAACGCGATGCTCTGTGCAGTAGTGCCAGCTTTGGCTGGCTGCTGTACCAACAATGAAAACATTCGTGCTAGGGCGGTGCGCGTGTCGTCGTCGTTCACCTTGACCACCGCGGCCGCCACCAGGCGCATCGCATCGCCCAACTCGCCTGCCGACGGCACGACCTGAGGGGCCAAATCTGGCACCGAGGCGCCGAGGTCGCCCTGCAGCAATTGCCATGGTTGCAGGCCGAAGACCTCGGCGAGCTGCTCGAGCGTGTCGATGTCCGTGGCCGCGGCCGCGCGCCGCACGCGATCGAGCTTTCCATTGCTCAGCCGGCCGTCGCTGGCCTTCGTGATCTTGGGCAGCGTGTTGAGGCTCGGGCGCTTCATCAGCGCCTTGAGGTTGTTCGCGAGGACGGCCTTAGTGCTCATCCAGGAAGTGTTGCCAATCCCGAGTCCCGCGCGTGGGATTGATAAAATCCCATCAACGGGATTAAGATCCCGACCCATGGAATCAATCATCGACTACCTCAAGCGGAAGTTGCGCGAGGCCGGGGCAGGGCGCTGGGAAGCCATCGCCGTTGAGTGCGGGGTCGCGAAAACGCTGCCGCGCAAGATCGCGTACGACGATCGCGACAACCCTGGCGTGCAGACGATCCAGCCGCTGCTCGACTACTTCGGTGCAGTTGAACGCGGCGAAAAATCGCTCCCCGAGCTCGAAGCCAAGGCGGCCTAGATGCTCACACCGGCCGGCGGCATCATCCGCACGAATCCCGAGCACGTCTGCACCAACTGCAGGCAAGAGCTGCGGAACATGACGCGCTATCCGGGACCAGTGCAGTTCCGCTGCGTGAACCGCGCATGCGCGCATTGCGCCCTCCCACCGATCCAGCAGCCAGCCCGCGTGCCAACCGGCGCGGCCCTCGGCCTGTGGAGCTGACCCATGCGAGCCATCGCACGCAACTGGGAGCAGGTGACGACCGGCGTGCTCTTCCTCATCAGCGTCTACGGCGCGGTTTACCTGGTGCGCATCGGCGCGCTGGGCTGGGCCGGCATGGCCTTGTGCTGCGCCATCGGGTTCTTCCAGGCCCTTGAGAGCTTCGCGTTCGCCGCCGATTGGCGCGAGCGTGTGCGGCGCAAGCAGCAAGGAGATGCGCACCTGGACGGTTGATTCGTAGAGCGTTTTCAGCATGGGACCGATGGTCTCGTTTTTTTGTAGGTACTAGGTACTCAACCGGATTCAAAAAGCATGAGCGCAGTTGTTGACCAGGGCGAACTCGCCCTCTCAAGGGAGCCCAAGCACATGACGATCCCCATCGAACTTATCCGCAGTAAGAAGTCCGCAGGCGCCGCCATCACGCTGGCTTGCGATTCGTCCGGCCTCGAGGACAAGGAGATCTATCTGGCGCTCGGCATCGATGCTGGCTACTTCTCCAACATCAAGAAGGGAAAGGCCACGCTGCAGGGCGACTTGCTAAGGGAGTTTTGCAAGGTAGTCGGCAACACGGTCTATCCGGAGTGGCTTGCCTATCAAGTGGGCTGCACGCTGGTGCAGATCCAGACGGAGGCCGAGCGCCGGGCGGAGGCCGCGGAGAGGAGGGCGGAGGAGGCGGAGCTCAAGGTCCGCGTGCTGATGGAGACCTTCCAGGTGAGGGCATCTGCATGAAGAAGCACCTACCTGCTGCGCGTCACAGCGCCTTCTACTGGAACACCGGCGAGCCGAGCATCTTCCGCGACCTGCAGGCCAAGGCCGAGATGCGCGCGGCCAGCACGCGCAAGGTCGAGCAGGCCCGCGCCGAAGGCACCGACTGGTCAACGCTGCACGGCATCTCGAAGAAGTCAGATGCGCAGATTCGCGAGCGCCGCAGGTACTCGGCGCCGGTCGAGGGCGCCGCAGCCGGCCAGCGGTCGCGCGACAAGCACGCGGCTCTGCGGCGGAGCAAGATCTGATGGACTACGCCAGCTTCCTCAACGCCAAGGTCCAGCTCGCGCAGTCGCACGGGTTCGAGATCGACGCATCGGAGGTCAACCCGCTGCTGGCGCCGTTCCAGAACGCGATCGTGCGCTGGGCTGTCGCCGGCGGCCGGCGCGCGATCTTCGCCCGCTTCGGCCTGGGCAAGACCTTCGGCCAGATCGAGATCACCCGCATCGTGCGCGCGCATGCCGGCGGCATGGGCCTGATCGTGCTGCCACTGGGCGTGCGCCAGGAATTCATCCGTGACGCCTACAAGCTGGCCACGGGCGACGACCCGAAGTTCACCGACGAGCAGCGGGCCCAGCTGCGCGCCTGGCAGGCCGGTCGCCCCGATCGCGTCCCCAAGCTGAAGTTCGTCCGCTCCATCGAGGAGTGCGATGACCCCGATGGCATCTACCTGACGAACTACGAGACGGTGCGCGAGGGCAAGCTCGACCCGAAGCATTTCGTGGTGGTCAGCCTGGACGAGGCCGACTGCCTGCGCGGCTTCGGCGGCAGCAAGACCTTCCGCGAGTTCATGGCGCTGTGCGCCGGCGATGACCGCCGCAACATGCACGAGCGCGTGCGCAGCGGCGGCGTGCCGTATCGCTTCGTGGCCACGGCCACTCCCAGCCCGAACGAGTATGTCGAGCTGCTCGCCTACTGCGCCTACCTCGGCGTGATGGACGTTGGCCAGGCCAAGACCCGGTTCTTCAAGCGCAACAGCGAGAAGGCCGACCAGCTCACCATCCACCCGCACAAGGAGCGCGAGTTCTGGCTCTGGCTGGCCAGCTGGGCGCTGGTCGTGCAGCTGCCGTCGGACCTCGACCCGAGCTTCTCCGACGAGGGCTACGTGCTACCCGAGATCGATGTGCGCTGGCACGAGATCCCGTCGGACCACAGCGAGGCCGGGGCCGACTCGAGCGGCCAGTCGTTGATGTTCAAGCACCAGGCGATCGGCGTGGTCGACGCCGCGCGCGAGAAGCGCGAGAGCCTGTCGGCTCGCATCGCCAAGCTGCAGGAGATCCGTGCCGAGGACCCAGGTGCCCACCGCGTGATCTGGCATGACCTCGAGGCCGAGCGGCACGCGATTGAGCGAGAGGTGCCGGGCATCGTCACGGTCTACGGGGCCCAGGACCTGGAGGAGCGCGAGGCCTCGGTCATCGGTTTCTCCGACGGCCAGATCCAGGAGCTCGCGGGCAAGCCCGTGATGCTGGGGTCGGGCGTCAATTTCCAGCGGCACTGCCACTGGTCGGTGTTCCTCGGCATCGGCCACAAGTTCAAAGACTTCATCCAGGCGATCCACCGGCTCCAGCGCTTCTTGCAGGAGCACACGGTGCGCGTCGACCTGATCTACACCGAAGCCGAGCGGGAGGTGCGCCGCAACCTCGAGCGGAAGTGGGCACAAGACATCGAATTGAGGCAAAAGATGAGCGAGATCATCAAGACCTACGGGCTGTCGCGCATCGCGATGGCGCAGACCCTGCAGCGCGCCATGGGCGTCGAGCGCGTGGAGGTGACGGGGGAGGGCTACACCCTGGTGAACGAGGACTGCGTGCTGGAGACGCAGCGCATGGCCAGCGACAGCGTCGGGCTGATCCTGACCTCGATCCCGTTCAGCACGCAGTACGAATACTCGCCGAACTACGCTGACTTCGGCCACACCGACACCAACGAGCATTTCTGGCAGCAGATGGACTTCTTGGTGCCCCAGCTGCTGCGCGTGCTGCAGCCCGGGCGGGTGGCGGCCATCCACGTGAAGAACCGGATCGTGCCCAGCGGCATGGTTCCCGGCGTTGGCTTCCAGACCGAGTACCCGTTCGACCTGGACACCGTGGCGTGCTTTCGCAAGCACGGCTTCCACTTCGTCGGCCGCAAGACCATCGTGACGGACGTGGTTCGCGAGAACGCACAGACCTATCGGCTCGGCTGGACAGAGCAGTGCAAGGACGGCTCGCGCATGGGCTTCGGCATGAACGAGTACCTGCTGCTGTTCCGCAAGGCGCCGACGGACGCCAGCCGCGGCTACGCCGATGTGCCAGTGGCCAAGGACAAGGCGAAGTACTCGCGCTCGCGCTGGCAGTTCGACGCCCACGGGTTCACCCGCTCCAGCGGCGACCGGCTGCTGCAGCCCGAGGACCTGATCAACCTGCCGGCCGACGCGATCTACAAGCTGTTCCGCCAGCACTCGCTGACCGAGATCTTCGATTTCGAGCACGACGTGGCGCTGGGCGAGGCCT
The DNA here is from genome assembly GCF_001541225.1 of Variovorax sp. WDL1. GTDB lineage: Bacteria > Pseudomonadota > Gammaproteobacteria > Burkholderiales > Burkholderiaceae_C > Variovorax. The sequence goes on from NZ_LMTS01000128.1 coordinate 20,535, forward strand.
TGGCCGAGAAGGGAAGCCTGCCGCCCAGCTTCATGCTGCTGCAGCCGCAGTCCTGGCATGACGACGTGTGGACCGACATCACCCGCATGCGCACGCTCAATGGCGCGCAGTCGGCGGCCGGGCGCGAGATGCACCTGTGCCCGATGCAGTTCGATATCGCCGATCGGGCGATCAACCAGTACTCGATGCCAGGCGAGGAGGTGTTCGACCCCTTCTGCGGCCTGATGACCGTGCCCTACCGGGCCCTGAAGCTGGGCCGGCGCGGCCGCGGCTGTGAGCTCAGCCCGAGCTACTTTGCTGACGGCGTCATGTACTGCGAGGCCGCGGCGCGCGAGGTGGGCATGCCCAGCCTGTTCGACCTTGAGGAGCTCGCCGCATGACCGATCAAGAGCGTGAAGAGCACATCAAGAGCTGCGGCCTGCTGCTGCTCAAGGCGCACCGGGAGGGTGATGTCGAGGGCGCCAAGTACTGGCTGGCGCTGCAGAACGAGGCGATCAAGGCGCGCACGCCGCGGCAGATCGCGCGCATGGAGGGCTGCTACTTCGTAGAGCAGGGAGATCTCGCCAAGCAGGCGTCCGAGGCTCGGGGGGCTGCTGGTGGCTGAAAGCTGGATCAAGATGCGCGGCAGCCTGATGACCAACCCGAAGGTCATCAAGATGGCGCGGCTGCTGCTCCAGGACCCGGAATTCCTGGAGTGGTACGGAAACGATGCTGTCACGCTCGATGCGTCACAGGCCGTCACGCGCCGTCACGTTCCTATCGTCACGCGCGTTGTTGTTGGTGCGCTAACGCCGCTGTGGGCGCAGGTCAATGAGTGCGCTGGAACTGACTTTGTGTTGCCCGACGCGTCACTTTTCGAAGTGGAAGAAATGGCCGGTGTGCCGGGCTTTGGGCGTGCCATGGAGGCCGTCCACTGGCTGCACGTCATGCCCGCTTCGGCGGGCATTGAGTTCCCGAATTTCACTGAGCACAACACCGTCGGGAAGGAGCGATCGACCTCCGCAAAAACCGGCGCCGAACGGTCCAAAGAGTACCGGGAGCGCAAGCGCCTGGAAGCCCTTGAAAGCGTCACAGACGGCGTCACAGAAAAAAGTGACGCGTCACGTGACACCGTCACCACAGAGAAGAGAAGAGTAGAGAAGAGAAGAAAGAAAGGAGCTAAAGCTCCTACGTCGGCAGACGACCTGCCGACATGGATGGGCCAGCTCGTCGCGCTATACCACGATGTCCTGCCTGAACTGCCCGGGGTCCGCGTCATGGATGCCGGTCGCGAGCAGGCGCTGCGCGACTTCCGCGACTGGGTCATGACCAGCAAGCGGCCGGACGGTCGACCGCGTGCGACCACCGACGAGGAGCTGCTTGCCTGGGCCCGCGACTACTTCGAGCGTGCCCGGCATAACGACTTCATCATGGGTCGCGGGCCGCGCTCGCCCGAGCACAAGAACTGGCGCTGCAGCATCGAGTTCCTGCTGTCGAGCAAGGGCGTCAAGAAGGTGGTCGAAGAGACCACGGCGGAGGGCGAATGAACGACCGCGCCAACATCCCCGACTTCGACCTCGACAGCCAGATTTCGCAGCTGCGCGTGCCGCCGCACTCCATCGAGGCCGAGTCGAGCGTGCTGGGCGGCCTGCTGCTCGACAACGGCGGGTGGGACCGCGTGGGCGACGTGCTGGTCGATGGCGACTTCTACCGCCACGAGCACAAGCTGGTCTTCGCAGCGATCAGCAGCCTGGTCAACGCCAGCAAGCCGGCCGACGTGATCACCGTCTTCGAGCATTTGCAGGACCTCGGCAAGGCCGAAGCGGTCGGCGGGCTGGTGTACCTGCATTCGCTGGCCCAGTACACGCCGGCCGCAGGGAACCTGCGCCGCTACGCCGAAATCGTCCGCGAGCGCTCGATCCTGCGCAAGCTGATCTCGGCCGCGGACGAGATCGCCACCACTGCCTTCAACACACAGGGGAAGGGTGTCGACGTGGTGCTCGACGCCGCGATGCAGAAGGTGATGGGGATCAGCCCCGATGCCTCCGGAGACGACTGGGAGGGCATGGACAGCGGCATGGTCGAACTGCTGGACCGCATCCAGGCTGCGGCCGACGGCACTGCACAGCCGGACTTCATCCCGACCGGCCTCAAGGACCTGGACGAGCAGCTGGACGGCGGCATGCGGCCCGGCGAGCTGTGGGTGCTCGGCGCGCGGCCGAGCATGGGCAAGAGCGCGCTGGCGCTGACCATCGGAATCAACGTGGCCCTGAACGAGGGGCTCGTGGTCGGCATGTTCTCGATGGAGATGCCCAAGGCGCAGGTGATGAACCGTGCGATGTCCCTGGTCTCGCACATTCACCTCAGCCGCATCAAGCGTCCAGAGCGGCTCAAGGATTACGACTGGCCAGCCATCACCGGCTCCGTCGAGAAGCTGCGCCAGATCAACTTCCACGTGAGCGATCGCAGCGGCGTGAACATCAACCAGCTGCGCGCCCGGGCCCGAGGCCTGCGGCGGAAGCACGGGAAGCTCGGCTGCCTGATCGTGGACTACCTGGGGCTGATGGACGGCACCGACCCGAAGATGCCGCGGGTCTACCAGCTCGAGGAGGTGACCAAGGGGCTCAAGGCGTTGGCCAAGGAGCTGGCCACGCCGATCCTGCTGCTGGCCCAGGTCAACCGCAAGGTCGACGAGCGGCCTGACCCGATGCCGATCCTGGCGGACCTGCGCGACTCCGGCTCGATCGAACAGGACGCGGACATCGTCGTCTTCGTGCACCGGCCGATCAAGGCGAAGCCGGACCTCGATCCAGAGTGGAAGTACTACGCCAAGGTTTCCGTCGCCAAGGCGCGCGATGCGGAGCCCGGCTTTCTCGACCTGATGTACGTGGGCGAGAACACCCGCTTCATGGATTGGCCCGAAGAGACGCCGATCCCCACCAACCAGGTGCGCGTGGCGCGCTCCAACAAACCGAAGGGCGGTGACCTGTGAGCCTCAGTTTTCTCCAAGTGCTCGGCATCGCGCTGGGCTCAGCCGTCGCGGGCTATGTCGCGGGCGTCATGTGCGGCGTCCGGATGGTGACCACGGCGACCAACCTGCAAGCCAAAGAGGAACGTTCGAAAGAAGGATACGAATGACCAGCATCACCTACACCCCCCGCGCCGGCAGCGTCGCCTACCGCGTGATCGACTTTCTGCTGCGCAATCCAGGCGAGTACCTGACGCGTGCCGATATCGCCTTCAAGTTCGAATGCTCGGGCTCGTCCCTCGAGATGCTGCTCGGCGATGCGATGCGCAGCAGCCTCCTTGAGCGCGGCCGCAATGAAGATGGCGAGGCGATCTGGAAGCTGGGCGCGAGGCGCATCGTGCTCGAGCGGACGGAAGTCGCTCCGGCAGCACCCGTCGTCGTGCTGCCGCAGGGCGTCGCTGTCGATCCACTCGCGATCAAGGTGCGCAAGGGCGTGCGGCTGAAGACGCCGGAAGAGCAGCTGGAGGAGAAGTTCGACGCGCTGTTCGGCAGCTTCGAGGTCGGCGACAGCGCTGAGTTCGACGAGAGCTGGCATGCCGCGATGCTCGTTCACCTAAAGCGCTTTCGCCGCGGGCAGAAGGGCGTCAAGTTCGTCTTCATGCCCACGGAGCCCGGGAAGATCGGCATGGAGCGCCGCGCGTGATCCGCCTGACCTTGCCGTACCCCATCTCGGCGAATCGCTACTGGCGCAACGTCACCATCCCCGGCCGCACGATGCTTGTGCCGACGCGTGAAGCGAAGGAGTACAAGGAACAGGTCGGATGGCTCTGCAAGGCCGCAGGTATCAAAGCGCCGATCGCCGGCCGCGTCGCTATCACCATCCGCCTCTACCCGGCAAGACCGCAGGACTGGGCCAAGCGCCAGCGCACGCAGGGCCAGACCTGGGATGACACGGTGCGGTGCATCGACCTCGACAACGCCAACAAGGTGCTGCTCGACAGCCTCAAGGGCGTGGCGATTGAGGATGACCGCTGGGTGCGCAGACTGCACTGCGACCGTATGGAGCCGGATGAAAAGGGCGCGCGCGTCGAGATGACGATCGAGGCGCTGGCGGTGCCGGTGGCCGTCGATCTGTTTGCGGGGGTCGCGTGATCCAGCTCGCCCTCGCATTCTTTGGCCTGACCGCGCTATACATGGCCACTGGCCACAATCCGCGCGCGCGCCGCTGGGCGCCGCTCGTCGGCCTGTGCGGGCAGCCGTTCTGGATCGTGTTCTCGGTGCAAGCCGCGGCCTGGGGTCTGCTCGCGCTGTCGCTGGCGTACAGCGTGGTGTACGTGCGCGGCGCCTTGCTTCAGTGGAGATCGCGATGAATTGCGGCACGTGCAAGCACTGGAACCTCGAGCACGAGCTCGGGAAGATGGGCTTCGGCACCTGCGACGCCCGCAAGGACCCTGCGCACCGTGCGGGGATCTCGACCGTCGCCCAGAACGTCTGCCGCATCGGCAGCTTCATGAAGGCCATGCCGGGAGTGATCGCGGCCCGCGAGCAGCGCCTGGGAACGCAAGCATGACGAAGCACAGCCCCATCCTCGTGGCCAAGCAGATGTCGCTCACCGGCATGCCCGAGCCGGAGCGCCGCGTCGTGCGCCACGTGCTGCTCGACGCCATCCAGGGCTTGAACCAGCAGCATCACAGCCGCTGGCGCCGCTGGGTGAACCGGCTGCTGCGCTCCGAGCCCGGCGAGGTGTTCGGCTTCATGCACCTGACCAATCGCCTCGGTCCGTTCCATCGCATGCACATGAAGTTCGAGCAGACGCTCTTCGATCGGCAGGAGCGCTGGCCTCACCTCAAGGGCATGCGCGATTGGCTCAAGATCGGCGCCGGCTGGTGCGACTGGGCCCCGGGCGCGCGCGGCGGCATCGTGCCCGTGCCGCGCTCCGAAGACTACGAGAGCTGCAGCGACGACGAGATCCGCGAGGTGCACGAGGCGATGCTGACCTTCCTGCGCACGCCGCACGCGCAGCGCTACCTCTGGCCGCATCTGTCAGCGCCGAAGCGAGCGGAGATGCTGGAGAGCGTGCTGGCGCGGCCAGACGAGGAGGGCGGCCAGCCATGACCCCATTCGAGGAGAGGCACGTGAAGCGCACCTTCTGGGTTGACCTCGGGTTGCCCTACGTCGACGCGCAGCCCGCGCTGGCCGCTGCCATCGTGATCGACCACCGCGCCGACGACGCGGCACACCTGACCCCCATCGTCGTTATCGACTACTACCGAGATCCCACCGAATGAGCGAAGAGAACCCGCCACCCACCATCGAAGAGCGATACATGACTGCGACGAACACCAGCACGCTGAAGATGGAGCTCGACCGCCCCAACATCGCCGATGTCCTTGTGGCGGCCGGCTGGAACCGGGCGAGGTTTGGCTCGGCGCTGCTGCGGCTGCAGTCGGAATGGGACAGCACAGCCAAGCCGCGGCGGCTCTCCGAAGCTGCCGAGCGCATTCTCGCGAAGAAGCTGCCTCGCATGGTTCCGCTCGTGCTGAGCGAGCAGGGCCTGCGAGAGCGCGGGCTACGCGATCACTTCCAGCCGGACGTAGCTGCACGCGAGAAGGCCGCGCGACAGCAGGCGGACGATTGGTTCAAGCAGGAGCTCGGCCTGCAGCTGCTGCGCTTGAAGACGCTGCCCGAGGCGCGAGACATGCTGGCGGAGTTCGGCATCCTGCACAACATCCATTCCGCGCACGCGAAGGCCGCCAGGGCCATCGCTTGGTGGCTCGATCACACGTGCCCTGTCTGCGGCGGCCGACAGTACCAGCTGATCCCGGGCACGAACCGGAAATCGAGCCGGCTCTGCGAAGAGTGTGATGGCCGCGGCGAGGTGCTGATCCCACACGGCTATGACGGCCGGCGCATGGTCGGCGAGATCGAGAGCAGCGTGAACGCGGCGCGCTGTGGGCTCGGCTCCGAGGCGTTCACTGTTCGCGAGCGGAAGCGATGGATGCACGAGCAGCAGCAGGTCAAATAGCCGATCGCTTGACGCATGCGAACTTCTACATACAATCGCGCGCCCATCGGGGACCTCACTGCTTGCTGAAGCTGTCGAGCCCCGTACAACGGCACCAGCCTACATCGCCCGTCACGCTTGGAACACAGCGCGTTCGCCCTCGATTGGACAGGTGCCTCTGCGACGGAAGTAATTTTGCATTCGGCACCCCGGCCCCTGTAAAATAGGGGCTCATCGACTGGCGAAATTGGTAAACGCAGCAGGCTGTCAACCTGCCGAGCTTCGGCTCTTGGGGGTTCGAGTCCCCCTTCGAATTCGTAGGCCCGCCCGGCGTTGCTCGGCGGGCCTTTCCTTTGCCTCAGCTGCCTCTCACAGCGGCCCGCGCACTCTAGACTGAGAGCTGCGGTGTGGCGAAATCGGTAAACGCGCAGCCCTCCTACTACTACGGTATGAGGCGCCAGTGCCCCAGGGCTTCCGGGTTCGAATCCCGGCGCCGCGACGATTGTCTCCAAGGCCCCTCACTTCGGGCCTTTTGGCCCTAGCCGCTCGCGGCCGGGGCGCTTCTCTTCAGCGGTGTAGCGCAGCCAGGTAGCGCGCGGGGCTCATAACCCTGAGGTCGTCGGATCGAAGCCGACCACCGCAACCAATAGATGAGGGCGGGGATTGCTCCCCGCCCCCCTCCATCAAAGCAGCTTGATCAGGATCGCCACAATCACGGCCGCCGGAACGGTTATCGCGATCTTCAGCTTTCCACACTGCAACGTCAGCTTGAACATATTGGTTCGCACCTGTAGTTCTCGCTGGCGGGCCCGCCAACTTCATGAGGGTCGGCATTTTTATCGTGCCTTGCCGGGCACTAGCTTTCAGCCTGCCTAGGATGGCATCGAGCGTTCGGCTTGCCGGTTTCGGCTTGTCCCATCCGGGGGCTTCCGCCGACGCACCTTGAGCCACCTGATGGGGCGGCAACGGGCGGTATCAGCACCCTGGCTTTTCGACTGAATCCCTCAGCCTCCGAGTTGGATCGGAGTGTAGTCCCGGAAATAAATCCAGCGCCATCCCCCCCGCAGCCCCGCCTTTCCCTCCCTGGCGGCTCTGTTGCACCCGCTCTGGCCCCAGCGCTTCCCCGTGGGTAAACGGTGCGCCCCGTGTCCGCCCCCGGCATAGCTCCTCCTCCCAGGACGCCGGGGGCGTGTCCGGCCCTGTGAAAGGGTTCTAAATGGTTGCTGTCGTTCAGAAGACCGCTCAGCAGAAGTTCAGCGGGGTCACAACGACCTCGCGCACGATCACCGGGGTCACGGCGGGCAACACGCTCGTCTGCCTCATCACGGCTGCATCGGCGCCAAACCCCGGCTTGCCGCCGGCGCTGCCCACGCCCGCCGGGTGGACTGCTGCAGAGACGCCTAGTGGCCCCGGCCCGGCGATCACGTCCTATCGACCTGTCAACGCGGTTTTCTACAAGACGGGAGCTTCGGCCGGTTCACACACGGCGGACTTTTCAGGCGCAGCTGCGCTGCCCAGCGACAGCTACGGGGCGATCACTCTTTTCGAGCTTCCGCCTTGCACGCTCGGCGCGCACAGCACGGCTACATCGGTTTCGCAGGCCTCGCCGGGCTCGACGCCATCAGTTTCGAACACCGTTGCCGATGCCATCGCCCTCGTCATCGGGCATCCGGATAGCGGCGGAGTTTCGGGCCTCTCGGCGCCTGCTGGCTACACGGACGCCGATCGCTCCGACAACAACTCGGCCGACGCCTCTTACGACTTCGCTTACAAGAGTCTGAGCGCGACGGGCTCGCAAAGTGCTTCCTGGACCTGGACTGGCGGCGCCGATGTCGCGTTCTCGGGAACCATCGTTCTCTTCGAGTCGGCGGGCGGCGGAGGCTCGATCGATATTGCCGGTGCCGGAGCTACGCGCAGCAGCGCCGCCGCAGCGCTGACGACCGGCCTTGCTGTTGCTGGTGCTGGTGCCTCGCGCAGCTCGGGCGCTGCGACCCTGACCTCAACGCTGGCGGTCGCCGGCGCAGGGCGAACCTCGAGCACAGGCGCTGCAACCCTCACGACGCAGATCGGCCTCGCTGGCGCGGGCGTGTCTCGGTCGACTGGCGCTGCCGTCCTGAGCACGGGCCTGTCATTGGCAGCGGCTGCAGTGAGCAGGAGCTCAGGCGCTGGCACGCTGACCACAGGCCTGGGTGTGCAGGCCGCAGCGGTCAGCCGATCAACAGGTGCCGCGTCGCTGACGACTACCATTGCCATCCAGGCGGCCGGCGTGACGCCGAGCTCGGGCGCCGGCGCACTGGCCTTGAGCGGCGCGATCAGCGCGGCGGGCCTGACGCCATCGAGTGCCGCTGCGACGCTCACCACAGGCATTGCGATCCAGGCGGCCGGGATGACCCCGTCCGCTGGTGCTGCAACGCTGACCACGCCCAGCGTGGGCATCTCGGCTGCCGGTGTTACCAAGACCAGTGCGGCCGCCACGCTCACGACGGGCATTCGGATCTCGGCGGCGGCCAACTCGCCCACGCAGGCCTCGGCCACGCTGACGACAGCCCTTCCGATCGCTGCAGCTGGCGCCTCGAGGTCGGCCGGTAGCGCGGCGCTCAGCACTGGCATCAGCTTCGCGGCCAGCGCCAGGACCTTCGCATCAGCAACTGCTGCGCTCTCGACGCAGATCTACATCCGTGCCAGTGCGCACACAGCATCGGCCGGCGCATGCACGCTGACCACCACGCCTCCGCCGCCGCCTGCACCAGGTGATCGCTGGCTGGTCGATCCGAGGCCATGGCGCTGGACGGTTGACGCGCGCAGGCAAGACGTCAGGTCCGACGCGCGACCCGCCACCTGGTTCATTGAAAAGAGGTAACCCATGTCCGGACTCTCCGATTTCGCTCAGAACAAGGCGACCGACGCCCTCTACCGTGGGCAGGCGCTCGGCGCGCCGGCAACGCTGTATCACGCGCTGCTCACCTGCACGAAGGGCGCGCGCGCCAACTCGACGGCCTACGCGCTGAACGACACCGTCGCCGTCACGGCGAACGACGGGATCATTCACCTCTACAAGGTGACCACCGCGGGCACCACGGCTGCAGCGCAGAGCACGCTCTACCCGGGCGCGCTGGGCGAGGCGATCACCGATGGGACGGCCGTGCTGACGGAACAGAGCGCGGCCGTGGACGCAGGCACCGTGGTCGAATGCACGGGCGGCAGCTATGCGCGCGCCTCCGTCACGGCATCCCTGGCCAACTACGCCGGCACCCAGGCCGCTGGCAGCACCACGGCCTCGAGCGGCACGGGCGGGCAGACCTCGAACAACGGGGTGATCACCTTCCCGACGCCGACTGGCCAGTGGGTGCCGGCGGGCGGTGCGATCTGGGGCGTCGCAGTCTATGACGCGAGCTCTGCCGGAAACATGTGGTCGTGGGCACCGCTCAGCGCGCTCAAGACCTCGATCAGCACCGGCGACCCGGCGCCCACCATCGCGGCCGCGGCGCTCTCGTTCAAGCTGGGCAGCTGATGACCGAGGTGCTCGACAAGCGCACTGCGGAGGCTCGGTGGTTCGACATCGATTGCACGCGGCTCTTGGCGCCCACCGAGACCATCCAGTCGGTCACCGGCATCACTGCTGACCAGGGCGGCGTCTCCTTCGGCCTGCCTGCCATCAACGCAGCGCCGATCGCCTATCCGGATGGCCGTGTGGCCGCGATCGGCAAGGTCGTGCAGGTGCAGATCAGCGGCGGCGCGATTCCTGCCGGCCGGCCTTGGCTGCTGTGCACGCTTCGGCCTTTGCTGGTGACCACAGTCGACGGCACCAACGCGTACAACCCCGCGCTGGAGGCGACCGTCATCCTGCGGCTGATCGACAACCCGCCTGCCTGATGATCAACATCTCGGTGCGCGTCGACGTGAAGCGCATCGAGCGCTCCCTGTCCAATCTGGCCTACCAGCAGATGCCCTTCGCTACGGCCAAGGCGCTCACGGCCCTGGCCAAGATCGTGCAGAAGGGCGAGCAGGTGGCGATGGGCTCGGTGTTTGACCGGCCCACGCCCTTCACCGTGAATGCGGTTGGCGTGCGCGCTGCGCGCAAGGACAACCTCGAGGCGCTGGTGTTCGTGAAGGACATCGCTGCTGCCTACCTGGAGCCCTACGAGTTCGGGGGCAGCAACAAGCTCAACAGCCGAGCCCTGCTGAAGCCAGTGGGTGCACCGCTCAACCAGTACGGCAACTTGGCCAAGACGAAGCTGTCGCAGCTCAAGGCTAAGGGCAATACCTTCGTGGGCAAGGTGAAGGGCAAGGGCGGGCAGCAGATCAACGGGGTGTGGCAGCGCATCCCTGCAGGCAAGGGCAAGCCCGCCAGCATGAAGCTGCTGATCCGCTTCGGCGATGCGCACAAGGCGACGCAGCACCTGGACTACCGCAAGCGTGCCGAGCTGCTGGTCCGCACGCACTTCAACCGCGAGCTGGGCATCGCCCTGGCGCGGGCCATCGCGACCGCACGCTGACCCCACCAGGGTGCACCACGACGGGGCGCAGGCGAGGCCTGAGGGCGATCGGGGCGGGTCCTTCCCAGCCCCCTGTCAAACGCGGGCATTGCGCGCGCGCGATCTTCGGGACCGTGTAACGAAAAAAACAGCGTTACACGGTCGCGTTACACGGCCGGTTCTCGAATGAGGAGCGGCAATCCGACGGCTGGGCGACGACGCGGCGCGATGGCCCGCGTTACACGCTCGGAGGAGGCGGACATGCAGAAGAACAAGGAGGCCGGCACCTCGGTTGTCGGCAAGGCGGAGCTGGTCGCCGCGCTCGCTTGGACCCGCCCGCGGCTGGATCGCCGGCTGGAGAACGATGCGGCGTTTCCGGTGCGCCGGCGCGGCACGCGCGCAGGTGGCTGGGAGTTCGATCTCGACGCGGTGGTCGCCTATCTGGATGGGAACGCCGTGGCCAAGCCAGCGCCAGCCCCGGTGCCTGCGCCCGCGGTGCCTGCGCAGACAGAGGTGCCGTACGCCGGCGACGTTGCCGATGCCCCAGGTGCAGCCCACCGCGGCGAGAGCACGGCGAGCCAGCGCCTGAAGAATGCGCAGGCCGCGCGCGTCGAGGACAGCCTGCGGAAGGATCGGCGCGAGCTGGTCGAGGCCGAGGAGATGCGGCTGGTGCTGGGCACCATGCTGGCCCGCCTGGGCAAGGGACTCGACAGCCTCTCGGACATGGTGACGAAGCGCCTGGGCCTGCAGGAGGAGGCGAGCGACGTGGTGCGCGCGATGGTCGATGAGCTGCGGCAGAACATGGTCACCGACCTGAAGATGCTGCTGGCCAAGGCGAAATGAGGGAGAGCTCTTATGGGTCAGCCGCCGAGGTAGCGATCGGCGCGCTGGATCTGCTGCTGCCCCCGCCGCGGCAGTCGGTCAGCGACTACGCGCTGGTGCACCGCCAGCTGTCGAACCAGGGTGGCGGCTACGTCGGCCGCTGGACGCACGACATGGCGCCATACCTGGTCGAGCCCATGGACGTGCTCAACTCGCTGGACTACCAGACCGTCGGAGTGGTCGGGCCCGGGCAGAGCGGCAAAACGGAGATCGCGCAGAACTGGCTGCTGAAGTCAGTGGCAACAGATCCGGGCGACATGCTCTGGTACATGCAGACCGATCCGGGATTGGAGGCCTTCGTGAAGGGCCGGATCAATCCCATGATCGACGCGCACGAGGTGATGAGCGTGCGCTTGGGCAGCCGGCCGGTCGACGACAGCTTGCACTTCAAGCAGTTCCAGGGCATGCGGGTCGAGTTCCTGTCAGCTGCCCACAGCAACCTGATCAACAAGTCGGCGCCGCGGATCGTGGCAGACGAGGTGGACGCCTACGCGGCGTCCCTGGGAGACGTGAAGGCGCTGCTCGATGTGCGGCGCCAGACCTTCGGACGGCAGTCGACGCTGCTGGCGCTGAGCCACCCTGACCTGGCGCGCGGGCTCATCCCCGAGCGCGACTGGTCGGCCGGGATCATGGCGATCTACGGCGACAGCGACCGCCGCGTCTGGTACTGGCCCTGCCCGCACTGCGGCGCTTGGTCGAGCCCGGTGCCGATCGCGTCGCGCTTCATGCCGCTGCAGTACCCGGAGGAGGGCACGCTCGACGAGATCGAGGCTGAGGCCCGGCTGGTGTGCCCGGTGAATGGCTGCCTGATCGAGGATCACCACCGCCGGGCGATGAATCGCGCGGCCTTCAATTCGCCGTTCCGAGGCTGGATCGGTGATGGCCAAGAGATCGCGCAGGACGGCACCGTGACCGGTGAGCTGGTGAAGCGCAAGACCGCCGGCTTCTGGATCGTCGGTGCAATGAGCCCCTTCATCATGGGCGGCATCGGTGGCCTGGCCAGGGCCCGAGTGAAGGCGCAGCGCGAGCTCGAGGTGTCGGGCGAGGACCTGACGCTGCGCCAGGTGCTGGTCAAGCAGTGGGGCATCCCGTACACGCCGCCGCGCAGCGTCGGCTCGATCGATGCGAACGACCTGGCTGATCGCGCCGAGCACGATCTGCGGCTGCAGGTGGTGCCCGAGGGTGTGCGGTTCCTGACCGCCACCGTGGACTGCCAGCTGGCGCACTTCGAATGGCTGGTGCGCGGCTGGGGCGTGAAGGGCGAGAGCTGGGTCATCGACGGCGGCCGGATCCCGGCCGACCCGGCGACATCGCCGGAGGATTGGGACGAGATGCGCCGGCAGGTGATGGAGAAAACCTACCCCCTGGCCGACGGCAGCGGGCGCCGCATGTCGATCAAGGCCAGCGGGTTCGACTCGATGGGCCAGCCCGGTGTGACGCAGCAGGCCTACGCGGCCTGGGCCCGCTGGCGCAGCAAGAAGCTGGTGAAGCTGTTCGGGAAGATCGCCGGCCGCGATGCCTGGTCGATCATCCCGATGAAAGGTGCGAACACGCTGAATGCGCCGCGGCTGGCGGTGGTCTACCCCGACACCTCGCGCGCCGCGAACGTGAAGGCTGGCGGCGGCACGGTGCCGCAGGCGCAGTTCAACCCGAACATGTTCAAGGACGACTTGGCCGGCCAGCTGCAGCGCGGCGAGCCCGGCGATTGGTACGTGCACTTCCCCTGGGCTCTGCGCGCGAAGGAAGCGCCGCATCCCTGGTTCGAGCAGGTCGTGTCCGAGCACCGGCTGGCCAATGGCCGCTGGGAGAAGGCGCAGCCCTCCGCGAGGAACGAGAAGCTGGACTTGATGGTGATGGCGCATGCGATCGCGCACCTCCATGGTCTCAGCCGCATCAATTGGGAGCGGCCGCCGGCCTGGGCCGCGGAGTGGGACAAGAACTCGCTGGTGATGGATGCACCGGCGGAAGAGGACGATGAGCTCGAGCTGGTGACCGGCTCCGATGCCCCGCCACCGAGCGCAGCGAAGCGCCCCGAAAAGAAATCGATCGTCAGCAAGCTGGCGTAGGAGAAACGAATGGCACAAATCAAAGTCGGTCAGGTGGCCTTCGCGGTCGCCGACAACTTCACGGGCGACGTCGAGATCACCAAGGGCGATGTGGTCATGAGGGTGCCGATGGAGGCGCTCGTGCGCGTGGTGGCCGAGAAGGTGCGTGCAAACCGCATCGAGGCCCTGGAGCGCGCGAAGCCCTCCGAACTCATCTCGAAGCTCGCCTGATGTTCCGCCGCACCAGCATCCTCGACGGCATCGACGTCGGGGTCCTGCAGCTGCGCCTGGCGGCGCTGCAGCAGGCATACCTCGACCTGATGGCGGGCGCCAAGGTCGTGACTGCGTCGTACACCCAGGGGGATGGCGCGCGCGCGGTGACGTACACCCAGGCGAACATCGCCGATCTGACGCAGGCGATCCTCGGCGTGCAGACGCAGATCGACCAGCTCACTGGCGCCCAGCGCATCAATCGTCGCGCGCCCCTGCGCCCGTTCTTCTGATGACCATCCTTGATGCACAAGGGCGCCCGATGGCGCCATCGTCGCCGAACCGCCGCGCATCCGGCTATGGCCCGGTGCCTGGCCAGCTGCTGAGCATGGGTTCCAGCTCGTTCCCCTACGAGTCCTCGAACTGGCAGACGCAGGAGATGGGCGACTGGCTGCCCGTCATCCGGTCGCCCGACGCCGAGATCAACCAGTTCCGCGACCGCATGGTCGCTCGCAGCCGGGACCTTGCGCGCAATGACGGCTGGGCCAGTGGCGGGATCATGCGGATCCTGGACAACACGGTCGGCACGCATCTGCGGCTGGCCGCGAAGCCGGACTATCGCGCGCTGCGGATTCGCTTCGGCAAGAAGTTCGATGCCGTGTGGGCGGACGAATACCAGCGGGCGGCCGAGGCCCTGTGGCGCGGTTTCTCCGAGCATATCGGCCGATTCAACGATGTGAACCGTCAGCTGACCGTGGGGCAGATGTTCCGCCTGGGCATGCGCCACAAGCTGATCGATGGCGACGCGCTGGCGGTGTCGTACTGGATGCCCGAGCGTGTTGGCTACGGCGGCAGCGACTACGCGACTTCCTTCCTGCTGGTGGACCCGGATCGGCTGTCGAACCCGTTCGGCATGCTCGACACCAAGTACATGCGCGGCGGTGTCGAGATCGATGACCACGGCGTGTCGCAGGCGATCCATGTGCGCAAGGCGGAGCCGAACGACTGGTACAACGCGATCGAGGCCAACACATGGGAGCGCATCGAGTGCGAGGACGAGGACGGGTGGCGCCGCGTGATTCTGGACTTCGAGCGCGACCGCGCGGGCCAGCACCGCGGCGTCGGCATCTTCACGCCGGTGCTCGCGCGTTTCAGGATGCTCGCGCGCTACTACGGCGTCGAGCTGCAGGCCGCGACCATTGCCTCTGCCTTCGGCACCTACGTGGTGAGCCCGTACGACCCGGCCCAGGTCGGTGACGCGCTTGCGAGCGATGACGAGCTGAGTCGGTACCAGCAGCTGCGCAGCGATTTCCACAAGGAGCGGCCGGCCATGCTCGACGGCGCGCGCGTGCCGACGCTGGCGCCTGGCGAGAAGATCGAATCGGTGAGCTCGGCGCACCCGCACACGGGCTTCGCTGACTTCGCTCACGAGATGCTGCGCACGTTCGCCGCGGCCGCGGGCATCAGTGCCGAGCAGGTCACCCAGGACTGGAGCAAGACCAACTACAGCAGCGCGCGCGCCGCGCTCATGGAGTCGTGGAAGACGCTGGTCCGCCGCCGCACTGAGTTCGCCGCGAACTTCGCCTCGCCGATGTATGCCGTGTGGCTGCAGGAGGCCATGGATAAGGGCGAGCTGCCGCTGCCGAGCGGGGCGCCTGACTTCGTCGAAGCGGCGACCGCCTACGCGCGCTGCGGTTGGCTCGGCCCGGCCCGCGGCTGGATCGACCCCGTCAAGGAGAAGGCTGGTGCCGTCATGGGCATGGACGCCGGCCTGTCCACCCTGATGTCCGAGGCTGCAGAGCAGGGCAACGACTGGGAAGAGGTGCTCGACCAGCGCGCGATCGAGGTGAAGAAGTTCAAGGCTCTCGGGCTGCAGCTGCCGGAATGGGCCGGCGCCGTCGCCGCGGCCGAGGCGGGTCGGCCCGAAGAAGCGCCGCAGGCGCGCTGAGAAGGAAACCATGGTCCCCAACTATCCGCACCTCGCGCAGCGGCTCTTCAACACGCCCCTGGCCATCACGCCCGGCAAGATCGAGATCGTGATGTCGGCCCTTGCCGATCGCTTCGGCATCGCCAAGCTGTTCCGCGCCGACGGCGTCCAGGTGAGCCTGGGCGCCTGGAGCGATGACGACGAGTTCTCCGGGCCGGCCGAGACCGACCGCGGCTACGAGGTGGTCGCCGGAGTGGCGATCATTCCCGTCACGGGAACGCTGGTCCAGAAGCTGGGAACCCTGCGGCCCTACAGCGGCATGATGGGTTACGACGGCATCCGGGCCATGGTGAGCATGGCGCTCGAGGACGATTCGGTGCACGCGATCGTGCTCGATATCGACAGCCCTGGCGGCGAGGTCTCTGGCTGCTTCGACCTGGTCGACGCAATCTACACCGCGCGCGGCGTGAAGCCCATCTGGTCGATCCTGACCGAGTCGGCCTATTCGGCCGCCTACGCCATCGCGAGCGCCTCAGACCGCATCGTGGTCCCGCGCACCGGCGGCACCGGCTCGGTGGGCGTGATCTGCGCGCACGTCGACTTCAGCAAGGCGCTGTCGCAGGCCGGGATCGCGGTGACGCTGATCACCTACGGTGCGCGCAAGGCTGACGGCAACGAATACAGCCCGTTGGAAAAGGCCACGCTGGAGCGCTTCCAAGCCGATGTCGATGCGATGGGCGAGCTCTTCGTCGAGACCGTCGCGCGCAACCGCAACATTTCCACGGCCCAGGTGCGCAACACCCAGGCCGCAACGTATTTGGGCGCCGCCGGCGTCCAGATTGGCTTCGCCGATGCCGTCATGGCACCGGACGAGGCATTCCGGTCCCTGCTCGCCGAGCTGGGCTGATCAACCATCCACCTGGAACACACATGAAACTCTCCAGCAAGGTGGCGAGCGCCCTCTCGTTCGCCCATTTGGGCGGCCTCGCCCGCAAATCCGCCAAGGCCTCCGCCGAAGGCGACGATCCGGAAAAGAAGGACGAGGACGAAGACAAGGCGAAAGCCAAGGCCGAAGGCGACGACGATCGCAAGAAGCGCGACGACGAATCCGACGACGAGTACGCGGCCCGCATGGAGGCCATGGACGAGGACGAATCGGCCGAAGGCGACGATCCCGAGAAGAAGGACGACGACGAGGACGAGAAGCCCAGCGCCAAGGCGGGCGACGACGACAAGGACGAGGAGATGCGTGGCAAGTCCGCCGTGGCCCAGGCCCGGCTGCGCGAGCAGGCGCGCTGCGCCGCGATCTTCAGCCACAAGGCTGCCGCGTCCAACCCGGTGCTGGCCGCGAACCTGGCCTTCAAGACCCGCGTGAGCCGCACCGAAGCCCTGGCCGTGCTCGAGGCGACGCCTGCGGCGGCCGGTGCCCACGTGAACGCCAACCGTGCCGCACGAAATCCCGGCATTGCCGCTGGCAACGCTGCGGCCCCGAGCGGCCCGCAGGCAACCGCTGCGGGCTGGGACCGCGCCTTCGCCAAGGCCAATCCCAAGCGCAAGTAATCCACCGAACCCCGAAAGGAATTCATCATGGGAAACCCCACCGTTACCCCGCTCGTCGAGAACTACCACGACGGCGGCTTCATGGTCAGCGAGGCCAATGGGCACATCTCGCGTGACTCCATCGTGCTGACCGGCGGCGCCAACGTGCTGCCCGGCACGTTGCTGGGCCAGCTGACGGCCGGCGCCGCGGCCGTGGCTGCCGCGCTCGGCACCAACACCGGCAATGGCACCTTCGGCGCGATCACGACCGTGTCGCAGCCGACCATGATCGGCGTGTACAGCATCCTGTTCACCGGTGCCACCACGTTCAATGTGACGGCGCCGAACGGTGCTGTTGCGGCTGGCACGACCGGCGTGGCCTTCAGCAACCTCGGCGTGGTGTTCACCATCACTGCCGGTGGCACCGCGTTCGTCGCAGGCGACTCGTTCACCGTGACCACGGTGCAGAACGTGGGAACCCCGGGCATCAGCTCGGCGCCTGGCACGAACACCGGCAATGGCACGCTGGGTACGCTGTCGGCAAAGGGCTACGCGCCCGTCGCCGGTGCCTACACCGTCGAGTTCAACGACGCGACGCACTTCGTCGTGAACGACCCGCTGGGCTCCGAGGTCGGCCACGGTACGACTGGTGTGGCGTTCGCTGCTGGTGGCCTCGGCTTCACCATCACGGCGGGTGGCACCGCGTTCGTGCCGGGCGACAGCTTCACAGTGACCGTCGCCGCGGGCACCAACAAGATGAAACCCTGGGATCCGGCCAACGCCGACGGGTCGCAGTTCGTCGCCGGCATCCTGTTCAACGGCAAGAACGTGACGAGCGGCGACAAGCCGGCTCTCGCGATCACCCGGCACGCGGAGGTCAATGCGTCCGAGCTGATCTACCCGACTGGCACGAGCGCCGCACAGGTCACCAGTGCGCTCGCGCAGCTGAAGACGCTGGGCATCCTCGCCCGCTGATCAGGTCCATCCCAACAACACCCGCCAAGGGCGCCTGAGGGCGCCTTTCTTCATTCCCGAAAGGAAACATCATGGCTGGCGATATCCTCGACATCTTCAATCAGGACCCGTTCAAAGCGATTGCGCTCACGGAAGCTGTCCAACGCAACCCCTACCAGCCCGTTGGGCTGGGCAACCTGGATCTGTTCGACCCGGACCCGATCCGCACCACGGCCCTGGCCATCGAAGAGCGCACCGGCAAGCTGGTGCTGATCCCGCTGAGCGAGCGCGGCGCCGAGGGCACCCAACGGCAGACCGAGAAGCGCAAGATGCGCTACTTCGAGGTGCCGCGCCTGATGCATGACGACACGCTCTACGCGAACGAGTTGCAGGGCATCCGCGAGTTCGGCACCGAGTCGATCCTCATGCAGGTGGAGACCGAGGTAGCGCGGCGCCTGAGCGGCCCCACGGGCCTCTTGGCCAGCGTCGAGTACACGAAGGAGTATCTCCGCCTCGGTGCCATCCAGGGCCTGATGCTCGACCCGAAGGACGGCAGCACGCTGTACAACTGGTTCGACGAGTTCCAGATCACCCAAGCAGCCGAGATCGCGTTCAACCTGGCGGCCGGCACTGCCAACAGCCTCCGCCCGATCTGCAACGCAATCAAGCGCACCATGGCCCGCAAGGCGCAGGGCGCCTTCATGCCGACGACCAAGGTCTACGGCCTGTGCGGTGACACGTTCTACGACAGCTTTGTGAACCATCCGGACGTGATCCGCACCTTCGTCAACTGGAACGACGCGCGCGAGATCCGCGGTGGCAATGCCGGCGCGGCCTTCGACGAGTTCGAGTTCGGTGGCATCACCTGGATGAACTACCGTGGCTCCGACGACAACAGCACGGTGAAACTGGCCGACGACAAGGTCAAGTTCTTCCCGGTGGGCGCCCCTGGCGTCTTCCGTGAAGCGATGGCGCCCGGCGAGACCGTCGACTGGGTCAACACCCCGGGCAAGCCGGTCTACGTGCTGCCCATCTTCGACACCCAGCGCCGCATGTGGTGGAAGATGGAGGCGTACGCCTACCCGCTGCTGATCTGCACCCGCCCCGAGGTGCTGCTCTCCGGCAAAGCGGGCGCCTGATGGTCGACTGGGATTCGCTGGTGCTGGGGCCGCTGCACGGCGTCTTCGGCGAGCCTGTCACATTCCTGCCCGCGATCGGCTCCCC